>JBBQZQ010000142.1:0-1523 GCA_038207565.1 Mycobacteriales bacterium | reverse complement strand
ACCAGCGCTCGACTTGATTGAGCCAGGACGAGCTGGTTGGGGTGAAGTGCAGGTGGAAGCGTGGGTGCGCGTCGAGCCAGGTCATGATCGAGGGGGTCTTGTGGGTGGACAGGTTGTCGCAGACCAGGTGCACGTCCAGCCTGGCCGGGACCTCGGTGTCGATCTTGGTGAGGAACTTGCGGAACTCGATCGCGCGCCGGCGGCGATGAATCGAGCCGATCACCTGACCGGAGGCGTGTGGGGCTCAAGAACCTCGGCGGGGTGTAGTTGGCCAGGTTCGGCATGATCATTCAGGTGTTGTTCTCTGCCCTCTACGCGGCGTTCCGAGTCCTGCTTCCGCCGTGGTGGCTCGTGGTCGCGGCGAGGCGGCGAAAGATGTCGAGTTGCTTGTGCTGCGGCATGAGGTCGCGGTGCTTCGTCGGCAGGTGACTCGGCCTCGGCTGGAACGGAAGGACCGGATGGTGCTGGCGGCGCTTTCCCGCGTGCTGCCACGCGAGGTGTTGCGAGCGAGAATAGTGACGCCGGAGACGCTGCTGCGATGGCATCGGCAGCTGATCGCACGACAGTGGACCTATCGACCGAAGACGAAACCACGTGGCGGTCGTCCGCGGATTTCGGTTGTCATCCGCGACCTGGTGATCCGGCTCGCCCGAGAGAATCCGAGTTGGGGGGCACTGCCGCATTCATGGCGAGCTTGTCGGGATCGGCTTCCGACTCGCTCCGGCGACGGTCTGGAACATCCTGCATCGGGCGGGTCTGGATCCAGCTCCACGTCGCACCGGTCCGTCAGGGCGGGAGTTTTGCCTGCTCAGGCGCAGACGATGCTGGCGTGTGACTTCTTCACCGTGGACACGGTGCTGTGACGGAGGATCTACGTGTTCTTCATCCTTGAGGTCGGCACGCGGCGCGTCCACATCCTCGGCGTCTCTCGGCACCCGACGGGGGAGTGGGTGACCCAGCACGCCCGCAACGTCATGATGGCGATCGGGGAGCGGACCCGTCAATTCGGATTCCTCGTCCGCGACCGCGACACGAAGTTCGCCGCCTCCTTCGACACAGTGTTCGTCGACGCAGGCATCACGGTGTTGCGTAGTCCGCCGCGGGCGCCAAAGGGCAACGCGTACGCGGAGCCGTGGGTCGCCACGATTCGGCGCGAATGCCTCGACCGAATGCTGATCTTCAGTGAACGACAACTTGTGCGAGTGCTCGCCGTTGATCGGAGATGACTCGCGTGAACCCGATGTCGTCGATGGTTGGTCACCGTTCCTCGCGCGATCACTTTTCGGGTCGGCGGCGTCTTGCTGCGCCGGGACGTCGACTTGAGCCTCGATGGGAGCATGACGTCCCATCCGTCAGCGACAGACCGCCGCTGCTATCGGCTAGGTCTGCGGAACCGTCGGCGGGCACCGTCGCTGTCGCGGTTGAGCCCGACGGTGGGGGCTGGAAAGATATCGAGCCCGCCCGGACATGACATGAGTGTGATGCAGCATGGTGCGCTGTTGGCGATAGCGAGTATCGACGGC
>JBBQZQ010000141.1:0-1656 GCA_038207565.1 Mycobacteriales bacterium | reverse complement strand
GTGCCCGACTCGCGGAGATCGCCCACTCGGTTCACGAAACCTGGGCCGTGTTCCCGGATGCTGAGATCGGGGTCGGTGCAGCCTGGCAGGTGACTTCGGAGGTGATCATCTCGGGCGTGCGGTGGAACCGAACCGTCACCTACGGGCTGAAAGCGATCACCGATGCGGCCGCAACCATCGACGCTCATATCGTGATGCATGCAGCATCACAGGCGTTCAGCGTCGAGCCGAATGCGTCTTCGAAGCTCACGTCTGGAACCAGTGATGCGACCGCCGAATTGCTCATTCCTTTACACGGTCTGGTTGCGACAGCCACAGCCCATGGAATGAGCGAAGCGACCCTGTCGATCGTGACTCCACACGAGACCGTCACGGCATTGGTTCAGACTGAGAGCCTGTGGTCCGTCAAGCGTCTTGCCGCGGCGAGCACGGATGACGGACCACGTGCTCGACACGAACCGTGATCGTTGCCTGCGAACGCGACGTGACAAACCGTCCGGTCGGAACGTGTCAACGCGTTTGAGACAGTGGGTGTAGGAATTCTATGACGCGAGTGTGGTGATCATCGCTGCGATCGGCGCGGCAGGCGACGCGTTCGCGGGCTGCACCGCGAGCTCGACGGTCTCCGTGAAGATGGGGTTGATGTGGACCACGTCGGGCGGCAGCAGGGCTCGAGGTTGGCCGTTGGGGAAGCGCTCAGGATGCGCGTGGTATGCGGCGTCGAGCGCTGCCTGCCGGACCGCGGCGACTGCGGCGATGCGGCCGTGGAATACGTCAGCCGGCGTGAACAGGGCGAGTCCTGCGTGATGGTGGTCGTCGTTGTGCCAGGCGAAGAAATCCTGGAGCCACGCACGAGCATCGAGGCCGGAGGCAAACCGGCCTGGATAGTCGGGCTGGTACTTGAGGGTCTTGAACTGGGCCTCGCTGAACGGGTTGTCGTTGGACACGCGCGGACGGCTGAAGCTTCGCGAGGCACCGAGCGTGTCGAGGAGTTGCGCGAGGGTGTCGCTCTTCATCGTCGACCCGCGATCGGAGTGGACCATGAGTCCGGGCGCAACCCCGTGGCGCGCGATGGTCTCGGCGAACAGCTGCGCCGCGAGGTGTTTGCACTCCCTGGCGGCAACCATCCACCCGACAACGAAACGGCTGAACAGGTCGATGATGACGTACGCCATCAGGAAGACGCCCTTGTTCTCCGTCGCGAGCTTGGTGATGTCCCACGTCCAGACCTGGTTCGGTGCGGTGGCGGTCAGCGACGGAATGGCATGCTGTTGCGGCGCCCGCTGGTTGCGGCGCTCCTTGATCTCACCGACTTCGGCGAGCACGCGATACATCGTGCGGATGGACGCCAGGTACTCGCCACGGCTGAGCAGGGTCGCGTAGACCTCCGCCGGCGGCTGGTCGGCGAACTCCGGGAGGTGAAGCGTGTCGAGGATGTGCTGGCGTTCGACGTCGGTGAGACGGCGCGGGTTCGGCGCACGAATGGTCGGTGGCCGCACAGGTGCGGGTGCGCGCGACCGGTACAGCGACGCGCGGCTCACGTTCAATGCGTGGCAGGCCGCATCCACGGGCACCTCGACATCGCGTTGTTCGACGAGCTGCATCAGCTCTCCTCGTCGGGATCCGGCAGTGCCAGTCCCAGCAATTCGTGTGCTT
>JBBQZQ010000140.1:0-1930 GCA_038207565.1 Mycobacteriales bacterium | reverse complement strand
GCCGTCGATACTCGCTATCGCCAACAGCGCACCATGCTGCATCACACTCATGTCATGTCCGGGCGGGCTCGATATCTTTCCAGCCCCCACCGTCGGGCTCAACCGCGACAGCGACGGTGCCCGCCGACGGTTCCGCAGACCCAGCCGATGGCAGCGGGGGTCTGTCGCTGACGGATGGGACGTAATGCTCCCATCGAGGCTCAAGTCGACGTCCCGGCGCAGCAAGACGCCGCCGACCCGAAAGGTGATCGCGCGAGGAACGGTGACCAACCATCGACGACATCGGGTTCACGCGAGTCATCTCCGATCAACGGCGAGCACTCGCACCAGCTTGCTTTCATTGAAGATCAGCATTCGGTCGAGGCATTCGCGCCGAATCGTGGCGACCCACCGCTCCGCGTAAGCGTTGCCCTTTGGCGCCCGCGGCGGACTACGCAACACCGTGATGCCTGCGTCGGCGAACACTGTGTCGAGGGAGGCGGCGAACTTCGTGTCGCGGTCGCGGACCAGGAATCCGAGCGTCCCGGCCCGCTCCCCGATCGCCATCATGAAGTTGCGGGCGTGCTGGGTCACCCACTCCCCCGTCGGGTGCCGAGAGACGCCGAGGATGTGGACGCGCCGCGTGCCAACCTCAAGGATGAAGAACACGTAGATCCGGCGCAGCAGCACCGTGTCGACGGTGAAGAAGTCACACGCCAGCATCGTCTGCGCCTGAGCAGGCAAAACTCCCGCCCTGACGGACCGGTGCGACGTGCAGCTGGATCCAGACCCGCCCGATGCAGGATGTTCCAGACCGTCGCCGGAGCAAGCCGGACGCCGATCCCGACAAGCTCGCCATGAATGCGGCAGTGCCCCCCAGCACGGATTCTCTCGAGCCAGCCGGATCACCAGGTCACCGATGACGGTCGATGTCCGCGGACGACCCCCGACTGGTTTCGTCTTCGGTCGATAGGTCCAGTGTCGTGCGATCAGCTGCCGATGCCATCGCAGCAGCGTCTCCGGCGTCACGATCCTCGCTCGCAACACCTCGCGTGGCAGCATCCGGGCAAGCGCCGCCAGCACCATCCGGTCCTTCCGTTCCAGCCGAGGCCGAGTCACCTGCCGACCAAGCACCGCCACCTCATGCCGCAGCACCAGCAACTCGACATCTTTCGCCGCCTCACCACGACCACAAGCCACCACCGCGGAAAGCAGGACTCGGAACGCCGCGTAGAGCGCAGAGAACAACACCTGAATGATCATGCCGAACCTGGCAACTACACCCGGCTGAGGTTTTTGAGCCCCACACGCCGTCGTTCTGCGTGTAGACCTCTGTCGGACGTATGCGGGCAGGGCAACCAGCGCCTGACCGCGAGCTGGACGGGCCCGCGGCCACAACTTGCTGCGACAGGTTCGCACCGTGGCATCGGCTCGTGACAGTTGATCTGCGGGCCGGCATCCATCCGGCGGCCATCGGCGCGCTCGACACGATGGCGTCGGTGGTCGCCTCGACCGGCGCGACGACGATCGTCACCGGCGTCGTCATTGCGGCGGTGGTCGTCCCAATGGCGTGGACGTCCAGCGTCCGTTATTGTCGGCGCGCTCATGGCCGGCGGGTTGTGCCTGACACCGGCGAACATCTCCGGGATCTCCGCGCAGACATGACCTCGCGGACGTCTGACCGCAGGCTCACCCGCGGCCGGGCCGGACGTCGGACCGCTACAGGTGCAGCGGGCCGCTCGCGCGGATCACCAGCGAGAAGACCTCGGGCGCGGCGTTCTGGTCGCAGCCGATGAAGTTGCCCCTCACCTTGTAGTGGCCGTGGCCGCGGGCGTGCGTGTACGCGCCGGTGCCGCTGGTGACCTTGAAGGTGCCGCGTTCGGTGAAGGTGCCGTAGCAGGTCACCGGGTCGAACGTCTGGTGGCTGTGTTTCGGCTTGTGAGTGACGTTC
>JBBQZQ010000139.1:0-2843 GCA_038207565.1 Mycobacteriales bacterium | reverse complement strand
CGGGCACGTCGATGTTGTCGACGTCGATGCCTTCCTCGGCCAGCAGCGGCGCCAGATCGCGCAGCATCTCGTTCGCCAGCCCGGGCTTGTGCTCGATCCGGGGCAACCCAGCTGCTGGCTCGGGGCTGCGTCGACGCATGTCGGCCATGCGTTCATCCTCGCAAGCGGCGCTGGCGGCAGGTCAGCTGGCGTCGTCACCTGGGATCGTCTCGGTGAACCGCTGCGACGGGCTCGCCCATTCCATCGTCTTGCGGGGACGGTCGTTGAGCTCGCCGGCCACCCGGGCCAACTCCTCGACATCATGGAGGGCAAGGTTGCTGCTCTTCGGGTGCCTCTGTGTTTGTCAAGCGGCTGGGCGGGACGTCGTAGAGTCGCGCCTGGCGGGCCCGGGATGTGACTTGTCCGAAGTGCTGGTGGTCGGGGTTGAGCCAGCCGCGCTGGATTTCAAAGTCGCCCCCGAGTGTCCTCCCGGGTTCGCCGCCACGCGCCGTTCGTCGGTGATCATGGTGCGCCAGATGTGGTCGGCGAGGCGTCGTTTCAGACACCGTCGTGCTTCCCGGGGCGTTTTGCCCTCGGCGATCTTGGCGTTGTAGTAAGCGTGTCCGCGGCTGCGTGGTGTTCGAATCTGGGTGATCGCCACGGTGTGCAGCGCGGCGTTGAGTTGGCGGTCACCACTGCGGGAGAGGCGGTGGCGGGCTTTGTCGGCGCTGGCGATCTCGACTGGTGCTGCGCCGGCGTAGTTGGCGAACGAGGCAGAGCTGGGGAACCGGCCGGCGCGGCCGGTGCGCCCGATCAGACGACCGGCAGTGATCGCGCCGATGCCGACGGTGCTGGTCAGTGTGCTGCCCGAGGCTGCGACACGCTCGCTGACCTGAGCGGCGTTGGACTTGAGGAGAGCGTCGACGGAGCGGATCTGGGTGATCAGGCCGGCGGCGATCTGCTTACGGACCCGTTCGACGTCACCGGCGGGGCGGACCCGGCGTAGCAGCGCAGCGGCGGTGCTCGCCGACAGGTCGCGGGGTGCGCCGCCGGCGAGCAGCTCACGCAGCAGCGCATGCAGTTGATTGACCAGCCGTACCCGGCTTTGCGCCAGGTTCATCCGAGACTCATCCAGCAAGGCCAGAACGTCGCTGACGCCCTCGGGCTCAAGCGGACGGCTCTCGCCTTGCAGCGCCGCCACGCTGGCCGCAGCGGCAGCGTCGATCTGGTCGTTCTTGCGGCCGCCGCCGCGCGAGAGCTGCCGCACCCGAGCGGTCGCGGTCGTAGGAACGTCGACGACCTGCTCGCCGCGGGCCAGTAGCCATGAGGACAGGTGCCGTCCGAGGCCTTCGGCGTTCTCCACCGCCCAGCGTCGTTGCTCGAACTGCCGCGCCCAGGTCATCAGTCGGCGGTATTCAGCCAGGCTGGCGTCGATGCGCAGCGACGCGGTAGCCCGATTGGTGTGCGGGTCCACCGCCGTCGCGGTGTGCGTGTTCTTGTGTGGGTCGATACCGATGACCATCATCGCGGGTTGCGCCTTTCTCGTGCTGCCAGTGGATGGTGAGTCGCGACTGACAATCCGACTTCGAGAGAGCCCGCTGAGCACCTCGTCATCACGCCTCTGTTGAGTCAAGCCGCGAACGGACACCGGCCGGGGCGACACACCCAAAGCGAGCCAGCCCGAAGGCGGCAGAAAGTACTCGAGTCAGACCGGCCGGCGTCCTACGGCACGCTACGGACTGCCATCCGATCACGACACCGCTGATCCCATACAAGTCGGAAGTACTGGCGCAGCAGGCCGTTGGTGTTTTCGTTGCTGGGGCGCTGCCACGGCGAGTGCGGCTCGCAGAAGAACACCGGCATGCCCAACGCGGCGGCGATCTCGGCGTGCAACGCCAACTCGCTGCCCTGATCCCCGGTCAGCGACCGACGCAGTTCGGGCGGCAGCGGCGCGAACGCGGCGATGATCGCGTCCCGGACCGCCTCGGCGGTATGCCGGCCAGGCAGATGCAGCAAGACCGTGAACCGGGAATGGCGTTCGACCAGCGTGCCGATCGCCGAGCGGTTCTGCTCCCCGGTGATCAAATCGCCCTCCCAATGCCCGGGCAGCGTCCGGTCCTCGGCCTCGGCAGGCCGCTGATCGATCATCGTCATGTCCACCAACTTGGTGGCCCGGCGCTGTTCCGGGCGCCGGTGCGGCTTGCGGCGTCGCCGACCGGTGCGCAGTGCCTTGGGCAGCTCGCGAGCCAACCCGCCCAGCTCGGACCGGTAGACCGCCTGGTAGATCGTCTCCGGCGCCAGGTGTCGCTCCGGCTGGTCGGGAAACTCATCGGCCAGCGCATGGCTGATCTGTTCCGGACTCCACCGTTTCTTCAGCCGCTCGGCCACGAACTCGCGCAGCACCTCATCGTTGATCAGCTTGCCCCGTCCGGGACGAGCTCGACGGCCGACGGCCAACCGTTGCGCCGTGAACGGCCGATATCCTCTGCCGTCGGAGTCGACGTTCCGGCGCAGCTCCCGGCTAACCGTCGACGGGCTACGACCCAACTCGATCGCGATCGAACGCACCGTATGCCCATCCCGACGCAGATCTGCGATGCGAACGCGCTCATCCTCAGACAGGTACCGCGGCGAGATCTCCCGCGGCCGCCTGCCGATCACAGGCGCATAGTGACGCTTCCGACCGTCCCGGGTCGTGATTGTGCGCCCCAACCGCCAGCGTGTCCCGGTCTTCCGGTTGATGCCGACCAGCTGACACGCCCGCCGGTTACTAACCCCCTGCGCGATCAACCGAACGAACTGCTCACGCCTCTCCACCTGCGGCGCCACGCCCCGAACACCGTGAACCATCGCAACTCCCGAAC
>JBBQZQ010000138.1:0-2946 GCA_038207565.1 Mycobacteriales bacterium | reverse complement strand
GCTGCTGGCGACCGTGAGCATTGGCCGCGTCGGATGGGCGACCCCGGAGGGCCACGCCATGATCCTGCCGGTGAACTTCGTCCTCGATGGGGAGACCCTCGTCTTCAGCACCGGTGAAGGTGACAAGCTCGACGCCGTCCGTGAAGGCCGGGTACTGACCTTCGAGGTTGATGCGGTGGAGCTGGCGTTCCAGGCGGGCTGGAGTGTCCTGGCCATCGGAGCCGCCGAGGTGATCACCAGCCCGGCGCAGATCCGCCGCATCGAGCAGCTCCACCTCGCCCCGTGGGTACCCCTGCCCGATCGGGTGTTCATCGGTCTACCGGCCGCCGAGATCACCGGCCGGCGCCTGCCCCTGCATCCAGGCAAAGTCACTTTCGTGCGGCCCGCGGATCTGTGAGCCTCGTGGGCACAGCACAGGGACTCTGAACCGTGCTTCTGCGTCATGTCCGGGCCGCGCAGCCCCAGGTCCGACTAGCGCACGCCCTCCCACAGCGTCCGTTCGGCAGGCCTCGGGTCGTCCATGACTTCCGAGGTGGTGTTGAAGCGCATGGTTGACCTGTGGTTGAGGTCGTACCTGTGCCAGTCGATGTCTCCTTTCGTGGCGAAGTCAGCCCAGCGGTGTGCACTGTGCTGGCGAGTTGTTGTGGGGGATTCGGTCCGGTCAGTAGGTGCATCTTCGCGTCGTCCTGAATGTGCGGTAGTACCAGTCGCCCTGCAGGAGCGCTAGCAGGTTCGGTCAGGGCGTGGCGCTGGTCAAGGCCAGCGTTGGCACGATGTGTTCGACCAGGATCGGCACGTAGGTCTGGATGGGTGCGTGGGCGAACCGTTGGGCGGCTTCCTCGACCCACGCGGTGATCGCCGCGGTGTCGTGTTTGCTGCTTGGCGATTCGCAGCGGGCCAGCCGAGTCGTCACGTCGGCCAAGACCCGGGAGGTGGAGTCGTCGGCCTCGCTGTTGGTGGTGTCGCCGATACTGGGGTTGCCCGGCAGGGAGGCGGTGATCAGTGCCTGGTGAGCGGTGGCTGCGTCGGCATCCGGTGCGACGACCGGCAGGGTGATACGTCGTCCGTCGGTACCGATCACGACGAGGGTGTGCGGGTTCCGCGAACTGGGACTGACCCCTTCCAGCCGCACCCCGCCGCCTCCGAGGTCCAGGACGCGTGATGTCTCGTCCCAGTCATCGAGGTCGTAGGCCACCAGCGCGATCGGGCCCAGCCGATCGGACAGCGCCGCGAACAGCGCCGGTAGTTCGATGGGTAGCTTCCGTGAGGGGGGCCACCAGCCCCCGTCGACGTGGCCGGATGGTGGGCACAGTCGTCTTGAGCTGTAGGCGCGGCGTCATCTGGGGCGGTCCGATGTTCGTGGACAGTGGGGCGCGGCGTGCCGATCCGGCATCATGCCGGTACTCCTGTGCTCGGTCGAAACCGACCGGTGAGGACGTACACCGAGAACGACACCGACTAGGCTAGACCGCCGACGCTCGAGGTGCCCCCGGTAATTCCGACGCTACGCCTACCGTCCGACGCTGAGGCCGACAGCCGATCCGCCTGGGCCTTCCGTGCAGAACCGACCCGAACTCTCGGGGTGGCTCCCGAGACGGGGGTGGCCGCTTCGCTCCTCGCGAAAAGCGGGCCTGGTGTTGACCCGGTGCTCCGCCCAATGCCGTCCCCGCTGCCCGCGTCGTCGATACCATCAGTACCGGGGCGAGGTCGCGGATCGGCGCGACCGGCTCGACATCCGGCCAACCGGGGTCTGCGGCCGGCGGCCGCGTGTGTAAGTCGGCGGGGGAATCGACGGTGCCCAAGTCGCCAACCGCCAGATCGGCGCGGGCCGGGCTGGAGGCGTTCTTCGAGCAGGTCGGGAGCGGCGCGCTCGAGCTCGAGATCACGCCGCAGGGCACCCTGGCCGAGCGCATCCGGGCCGGCGGCGCCGGCATTGCCGCATTCTATACGCGCACCGGAGTCGGGACGATTGTCGCCGACGGCAAGCCGCACGAACAGTTCGACGGCGAGCTCTATGTCCGCGAGACGTGGCTGCGGGCCGACCTCGCGATCATCAAGGCGTGGCGCGCCGATCCCGCAGGCAACCTCCAGTTCCGCAAGACCGCCCGCAACTTCAATCCGGTTATGGCGACCGCCGCCAAGGTGACGGTGGTCGAGGCCGAGGAGCTGGTCGACGCCGGATCGATCGATCCCGATTGCGTGCATACGCCGGGCATTTACGTGCAGCGCATCGTCCGCAGCACAATCAACGACAAACGGATCGAACAGCTGACCGTGCGCGAGCGCACAGCGGTCGCCGGTGGGGAAGGGTGACGAGCATGCGCTGGCGGCGAGCGATGACAGTGGCGATCGCCTTGCTCGGGATTGCCGGGACGGCCGACGCCGGGCGCGAGCCGGTGCTCAAGCAAGTCGATCTGCCGCACAGTTATTACTGGCGCGAGCTGTACATCCAGCAGCTGACCACTGGCCCGGCGAGCGTCGCCTTCACGCCCGATGGCCGGTCCCTGATCTATGCCTTGGGTGGGTCGCTGTGGCGGCAGGCAATCGGCAGCGGCGAAGCGGTTGAACTGACTCACGCGACGGCGGCCTACGACTATCAGCCGGAGGTCGCGCGCGACGGCCGCAGCGTCGTTTTCACGCGCTACGCGGGCGATGCGTTCGAGCTGTGGCGGTGCGACCTGAGCACTGGCCGCGAACAGCAATTGACCAGCGGCGGAGCGGTCAATCTCGAACCGCGGCTGTCGCCCGACGGCAAGCGCATTGCCTGGGTCTCGACCCAGGGTACCGGCCACTTCAACCTGTTCATCGCCGACATTGGCGCGCGCGGGTTGAGGAATGCCCGCCCGCTGCTGGGCGAGCGCAAAAGCCGCATCTCGCGCTATTATTACTCGGCCTTCGACCATGCGCTGAACCCGTCGTGGACGCCCGACGGCAAGCGCATTCTCT
>JBBQZQ010000137.1:0-3129 GCA_038207565.1 Mycobacteriales bacterium | reverse complement strand
GAGCTTCGAACCCCTCCGTCACCAGAGACGCACGTCAGGGCGGGGCCAGGCCACGAGCACGGACCCAGAACTACGCTGCCGACATCGTCGGCCCTCCTATCTGCGAGTTCGCTCGCAACGTGCGACCTCGTGTCGCAACCTCATCAACGAATACCACCCAGCCGCGTAGCCGCCGAAACGCGACGCGCCGAGTATTGGAACCCCACTGGACCGCCCAACAGGCCCGCAACCTGATCGCCGACCTCGGCGATCGTGCAGCCGAGTTCCGATTCCTCATCCGTGACCGCGCCGGCGAGTTCACAGCATCCTTCGACACTGTTCTTGCCGATGCCGCCGTCATGGTCGTGAAGAATCCCGCCTTTCTGCCCAGGCCAACGGATACGCACAACGATTCGTCCGCACCGTCAGAGCCGAGTTGACCGACCCGATGCTGATCTTCGGACAAACGCCACCTACGCCGAGTGCTCACCGAATATGTCTGCCACTACAACCAGCAACGTCCACACCGAGGCCAAGCACTGCGCCCACCGTCCCCTGTCCAGCCCGCCCCTACCGACGCCCTCGCGTCGGTCATCCGCTTACCGATACTTGGCGGACTCATCAACGAGTACCACCGTGCCGCGTAACCACCCCAATGCGCGCGCCCAGTTTTGGAACCCCAGACGTTTCTCGCGTCGGCGTAGCCGTTTGTACTTCCGCATGGCCCAGCGCAGATAGTCGTTGATGCGCCGCAGGAGGGGACACAACATCGACTTGTAAAAGCGACCGTAATAGTTGATCCAGCCTAAAGATATCCGCCGCCGGTAGCTCAGCGCAGGGGCCGTAGGAAGCGGTCGACGGACCAGTCGCCGATCTTGACACCGTGGCGAATTCCGGCGACGACGGCATTGCGGAAGTGGAAACCGACGAGGATGCGCGAGGCCCCGTTCTCTGCCGCCGCCTGGGAGAATCTGGTAAAGCGCCGCAGGACTGGAGTTGGGTCGGTGCACCTCTGCCCCTCGGGCAGCGAGTCGCTGCAGTTGGTGAACCGCACGTGGTCGGTGCGGAAGAATCGGGCTAGAACCGTAGCCGCTGCACCACCTTCGACGCTGTGTCCGGAGTCGTAATCCGGAATAGGCGGAGTCGGCACCAAGGGAGTCCATGTCGGGTCGGCGCTCGTTGCGGGGTTACCGTCAGTGGCTGCGGCTCGAATTGCCGTGACCGGCCGCCAGTAGTTGTACGCCTGATACTTGGTGTCGAATGTGGCGACGTAGCCGTCCGACATGGCCATGTTCAGAAGACCGAACAGCCGCGCGCTCTGCCACAAATTGAGCCCTTTCGCAGTGGAGACGGTTCGGGCAATCCGATTCCACAGCAGCGGCGAACTCTCGACCCAGTAGTTGGCCACTTGGGTTTGCTCGGCGGTGCGCGCACTGGGCGTGGTGGCGTCATCGCCGCCGAGGCGCTTGACCTCGTTGAAATCCTTTGCGTACCGCTTAGCCCTGATCCACCGCGCCAGTTTGTGGTCATGAGTAGTTGATCTTTCTTTCTGGGTGGTGGTTTCGAGGCGTGTTCGTGTCGCCGATCTGCTCGGCGTTTCCACTGGGTGTCTGGTCGGGCCTGGCGGCGGTGGGTGGTTGGTCAGGTCGGTGGGGGCGGGCGGATGGCTGCGGTGAACAGTTGCTGCCATGCCGTGGCCCAGGGCCACGCGGTCGGCAGGTGCAGGGTGGTGTGCCGTGCGGAGGTCGCGACCCGGGCGGCCACGTTGACCAGCTGTGTGTGTAGCGTTGCGGTGGTCGCTTTCGCATGGGTCAGCGAGGCGAGTGAGCCGGCGGCGCGGAGCAGGTTGAACGCCATCGTGGCCAGCACCAGCCACGCGGAGTTGGCGGCGAATTTCCCCGAGGGCAGGTGCGCGAGCGGCCCGTTTTTCAGATCGGCGTGGACCTGCTCGATGATGGCGTGGCGGCGGTGGTCGACCTCGGCTTGCACGATCGGCAGAGTCGAGTCGGTGAACACGGCGTGGTGACGCCAGACCCGGAACAGCTCGCCCTGGGCGTTGGCCTGAACGTGGTCGGGGTTCTGGTCGCGGACGCGGCGCACGATCAACCCCGCGCTGATCTGGTTCTTCTTCCCGCGGGAGGCGAAGGCCGTGAACGGCACCTCGGCGACCTCGGCGTCGCTGACCCACTGCTGCCACTGCTCGTCGAACACCGCTTTCGGGTAGCGGATCGTCGTCCACGCGTTTTCCGGCATCTCGGCGATGGCGGCGGTCACGGCCCGGTCCTTGCGGGCGGTGATGCTGAACCGCACGTTATGGCGGCGGGCCGCGGCGATCACGTCACGGGTGTAATAGGCGCTGTCGCCGCGCAGCACCAACAGCCCGCTCACCCCGCACGAGCGGGTGGTCTTGATCGCGTCGGCGACCAGCCGCGCAGCGCCGCGGGCAGAGTTCGACGACCCCTTCCGCAGCCGGGTCGCCACGATCACCGGGGCCGTCGTCGCGGTCGACACCGTGGCCAGCAACGCGTTGAGGCCTTTCACGCCGCTGTAGCCGTAACCAGCGCCCTGCTTCTGATACCCGAACGTGGACCGGACGGTGTCATCGATGTCGAGATAGGTGACCTCGGCGTTCCTAGCGATCACCGGGCTGTGCGCGGCCAGCCCAGCCAACAACCGGCTGGCCACAGCGTCGAGCTGCCGCACATGCCCGAAGCGGAACGCCCGAAGGAACGTCCCCAACGTCGAGGGCGCCCGCACCCCGACGAACAGCCGGCCCATCGCGCCGTGCCGCAGCAGGTCCATGTCATCGATCGAGTCCGCGCCGGCGACCATGCCGGCGACCAGCGCCGACACCTTCAACCCCGCCGCGTGCCCAGGCCCACCAGCCACCGTGAGATGCCCACCGGCCAACTCGCCCAGCCCTGCCCGGCGCGCCAACCCGAACACCGGGACCAGCCCGGCGGCCGCCACCAAATTCGGATCGTCGAACACCGCGCGGCGAACCGGAGCGACATGAGATAGTTGCACTCTCGAGATGCCCTTCGTGACAGCCAGAATCAGTTCCTCAACAGCCCTGATTCTCCTGCTGCACAAGGGCATCTCGGCATCACGCCACGCTCAACCCGTCAAGATCGACGGTCGATCAGGGCT
>JBBQZQ010000136.1:0-3207 GCA_038207565.1 Mycobacteriales bacterium | reverse complement strand
GACCAAATCCGGCGGAAACACCCGCGTCAGCACCCCCACCGATATCAGGTCCGACAACCGCCGATCCGACTCAGGCTTCACCCACCCGGCACGAGGCATACCACCAAACTACACCGCTGTAAGCTTAACTGAACGGTATTGCGGCTAAGCGTCCTTCCCGGTTGGGCGTCGTGCCCGGTCAGGCCCGCTTCGCCAATCTTTGGGAGTCGACCCGCGCCGCGATTGCAGCGGCGCGCGTGTCGACGCTGAGCCAGACTGCCGTCGCGAGGGCCAGCCCGGTCAACAGCAGCATCGGCACGACGAGCTCGTCGATGCCGACGAACGCGGTCGCGAGGAACGGCGCGGCGAAACCGAGGTAGGCCCAGGTGTAGAAGAGCCCGTTGCAGGCACCTCGGGTGCGTGCTGTCGAGAGCCGCTGGACGAGCACCAGGCCGGCGTTGAGGCACAACCCGCCGCCCGCACCGAGGAGGAATCCCGATATCAGTACCAACCCGAGCGACGTGCTGTGCACCGCCACGGCTCCGAGCCCGTATCCCGCTGCGCCCAGTGCCACCCCGGCCGGCGCCGTCCGCTCGCCGAGCACATGCGCGAACGGCTGCACCAGGGCCCCGGCGCCGAGGGTGACCGCGCCCGCGACGCCGGCGAAAGCCACCGCGTGCTCGAGCGAACCGAGCGCAAGCGGAAGCACGATCACGCCTACCGAGGGGAAGGCATAGACGCAGATCGCCGTAGGTATCAGCCGGCGCCGGAAGATCCGGCGGGCGGCGGGGAGGAGCTGGGCACGGGGCAACAGGCTGGCGCCCGCCGTCCCGGTGCGCCCGGACGACCACGCGCCGTGCCGGGCGATCCGCAACGCCGCGGCGAGCAGCACGACCACCAGTGCGGCGTGCACCAGGTAGGGCAGTGCGAGCGGCCACGGTCCGTACTGGCCGAGCAGTCCTGCAGTGAGCGGGCCGAGGCAGAATCCCACGTTGAGCGCGAGGGACCCACGTCGCGCGGCCACGGCCGCGCGCGATCCGCCCAGCAGCTCTTGTAGCCACGCACTGCCGACACTGAAGACGGCACCGGTCGCCAGGCCCTGTACGAAACGGGCAAGGAAGAGCATCGGCGTCGAGTGCGCGCCGAGCAGGAAGATCAGCGACGCGAGCGCCGCGAGAACGGTCGCGGGCAGCAGTAGGCGCGTTCGCCCGAACCGGTCAGAAGCCGGCCCGCCGAACAGCAGCGACGGCGCCAGCCCGAGCGCGTACACCCCGAAGACCGCGGTGAGCACGGTCGGCCCCACGTGCAACTGATCGCGGTAGAGCAGTGCGAGCGGGGTCGAGACGTTCGTCCCGAAGGCCGCCGCCAACAGCAGGGCGACGGCGGCCCACCAGGTACGGTCACCGACCTCGCGTGCCGGGTTGGGGAACGCGGACCGGCTCACCCCGTGAACCCTGCGCCATGCATCGGGCACTCGTCCACCCCGTGGAACGCCGGTGTGGCGCGCATCGCGCCGCACGTGTGTAATCGGAGCTGTTCGCCGTGACCACGGAGGTGCGCTGTGTTCTACCCGCTGACCGTTCGGGACTTCCTCGACCGCGCTGAGCAGGTCTACCCCGACCGTTCGGCGGTGGTCGACGAACCGGACCAGCCCGCCGCGAGCCTCGGCGACCTCACCTACCGCGAGATGGCGGTGAACGCGCGCGCGCAGGCTGCCCGGCTGGACCGACTCGGTGTCCCCGTCGGCGGGCGGGTCGCCATCATCTCGCAGAACTCGGCCCGGTTGCTCACCTCGTTCTTCGGCATCTCCGGCTGGGGACGGGTGCTCGTCCCGATCAATTTCCGGCTGTCGACGGCGGAGATCAGCTACATCGTCGGACACTGCGGCGCCGACGTCGTCTACGCCGACCCGGCGCTGAAGGCTCAGCTGGACTCGCTCGACGTGACCCACAAGTTCGTCCTGGGCGACGACGACGCGCTCTACCTGCGCGACACCGAACCGAGACCGTGGGACCAACCCGACGAAGGCGCCACAGCGACCATCAACTACACGTCGGGGACGACTGCGCGTCCCAAGGGCGTGCAACTCACCCATCGCAACAACTGGCTCAACGCCACGACGTTCGGCCTGCACACCACGATCAGCGACCGGGACGTCTACCTGCACACGCTGCCGCAGTTCCACGCCAACGGCTGGGGCATGCCGTTCGGCGTCACCGGGGTGGGCGGCAGGCACATCATCCTGCGGCAGGTCGACGGGACCGAAATCCTGCGCCGCGTGAACGAGTACGGCGTGACACTGATGTGCGCGGCGCCGGCGGTCATCGCCGCGGCTCTCGACGCGGCGTCGAGGTGGGACGGTGAGATCCCCGGTCGCGGGCGAGTGCGCATCGTCGCCGCGGGCGCTCCCCCGCCCACCCGCACCATCGAGCGGGTCCTCGACGAACTCGGCTGGGAGTTCATCCAGATCTACGGTTTGACCGAAACGTCGCCGCTGGTCACGGTCAACCGGCAACGGGCCGAGTGGGACGATCTGTCGACCCACGAGCGGGCCAAGCTGCTGGGCCGCGCCGGCACGCCGGCCCTCGGGGTGCGGGTGACGATCGATTCCGACGGCGAGGTGCTGACGCAGTCGAATCACAATCTTGAGGGGTACTGGGAGCAACCCGAGGCGACCGAGGAGGCGCTGCGGGACAACTGGTTTCACACCGGCGACGGCGGCTTCGTCGACGACGACGGGTACCTGGTCATCTCCGACCGCAAGAAGGACGTGATCATCTCGGGCGGCGAGAACGTGTCCTCGATCGAGGTCGAGGACGCGCTGATGTCGCACGAGTCGGTCAAGGAGGTCGCGGTCATCGGCATCCCCGACGAGAAGTGGGGCGAGCTCGTGACCGGGCTGGTCGTAACGGACGGCGCAGAGGTCACCGAGCAAGAGCTGATCGCGCACTGTCGCGCCTCGCTGGCCGGGTACAAGTGCCCGAAGAAGATCGAGTTCGTCGAGTCCCTGCCCCGCACCGCCACCGGCAAGCTGCAGAAGTTCAAGCTGCGCGAGTCGTTCTGGAAGGACTCCGAACGCCAGGTCAACTAGTACTGCAGCCGTAGTTCGTGATCATTGGTTTTCGCGTCGTTTGTAGTGGCAGTCGCGGGCTCGGGCTTGGTGTCTTCGGCGCCAGGTTGACCAGGTGAGCAGCGTGGTGAGGCTGTGTGGCCCGGCGAGCAGTAGGG
>JBBQZQ010000135.1:0-3231 GCA_038207565.1 Mycobacteriales bacterium | reverse complement strand
GGGATGGGAGGAGCGAGCCATGAAGGGAAGCCGATGATCGACACCACGTTCGACTTCCGGATTGACGCGGGCGGAAGGGACCCCGACACCCACAGCCCGACGTTGCGTCGGTATCACCGGCTGTTGTGGAGCAAACCGCTGCCGGCCGGCCCGCGCTTCCATTTGGACGACACCACTCCTGGCGTCTACCTCCATCACCGTTCTCAGCTCGGCGAGTTCTTCCTAGCAAGTGACTCGGTGATCCCGACGTTCACGCGGTGGATGACGATGCAGCCCATCGTCACCCAGCTATCGGAAGCAGAGAACGAAGAGTTCCGGACCGTCGGGTACACCATCGGCGGGATGTTGATCTTCCCTGGCAACAAGCTCGACGGACGGCAGACCATCAACGGAGCTCGAGGGTTCAATCGCAGAATCGCCGACAGGCTCGACCTGACCCTTGAGTGCATCCGGCGCCATTACCGACTGGAAGCCAGCCCGCTCAGTGAAACACTGCGGCGTTACGACAAGTTCTTCGCGCTCTTTGGTGACTTCCAAGTCTACATTGAGTTCTTCCTACTTCAGGATCTCGTCACACACGAGGCCAGGCGGGTGAAGTTCTTTATGTCCTTTGATGACTTCACGACCCCTGCAGTCCCGAGGGATGTAGAGACCTACAACGACTACCGGCGGCGCACTATCGAATTCGTTCAAGCGCGAAACCGGCGTATCAATCAATGGTCGATTGAACATGGCCGCTGACTTTCGGACAGCAGCGCCGCGACCGACGCCGCGCCAACGAATGATTGTGAACCGAGCGCTCTGGTAACCACGTCGGCTCCTCTATTCCACGCGTCTTCACGGAAATCCCTGTGGCGAATCTCCCCGACCGGACTCCCATCTCTTGTCGAAGCGAGCACCTCGTCGACTGGATCGCCGAGTGTTCGCAGGTAGTCGTAGACCGCCACGGTGTAGTTGGTTTCGTTAGTCCGTGCCACGCCTGTCCTTTCGGCTCGGCTCTCGAGAGCCCTACTTGCAGCAACCGAACCGCCCACTCACTTCTTCGGCTTCTTGGGCTTCTTCGGCTTGGGCATCACGGATCTCGGAACCGAGCGCTTGCCGGCACGTCCGTTGAGATGGCCCTTGCCCTTGCCATTTGCTGCCATGGGGAGATGATCCGGCAAGTGAAATCGGAGAGCAACAGCAAACTCCTGGCAAGCAGCGAGTAGAGCTTCGGCGGCAGCCCCCTATCCGCGATCGTGGCCGCACTTCCTCGACACAGATCGGCGGATAGCGAAGCGGTCCTCGAGGAGCGTCTTATCACCGCGATTGACTCGGCTCTGGCCGAATCGACTTTCCTGCAACGCGCACTGAATCGCCGCTGAGGGCTTAGACCCCGCCACTGTGGGAGGGCTGCGCGCGCCACCGGGTTTTCCCCAGCCAGGCGATTCGGGGTGGACCGCTGGCGCGCCCGGTTCCAACACTGGTGTCCACGAGTGGCCACCTGAGGTGCCTAATCCGTTGTGGCGCGGGCCTCGGGCCTCGCGGTGGACGGACGGAGCCAGCCATGGAAATCCTGCTTCTGCGCATCCCCGAGGTCGCCGCTCGCCTGGCGGTAAGCCGGGCGAAGGTGTACGAACTCATCGCCAGCGGACAGCTCCGGACGGTGAAAATCGATGGTTGCCGTCGGGTGCGCACCGACGACCTGGTCGAGTACGTCGCGGGCCTTGGCCCGGTGCGTTGATGGCCCGGCTGAGCGACGGCGTCATCAAGCGCGGGAGCACCTGGGCTTACGTGATCCGGGTCCGTAACCCCGCGACAGGAGTGTCCAAGCCTCGCTGGGTGGGTGGGTTCCGGACCGAGGACGAGGCAAAGGCTGCACGGGACGAGGCCCGCGTCCGGGCCCGTCGGGGCGAATACGTCGATCGCTCACGGATCACGGTTGCGGAGTACCTCGACAGCTGGCTGGAGACCCACGCCATGGCCATCCGGCCCCGCACCCTCGCGAGCTATCGCTATCTCGTCGAGGAGTACATCAAGCCCGCACTCGGCGAGATGCCGCTCCAGGCGCTCCAGCCAGCCACGATCAGCAAGCTCTACCTCGACCTGCACACCACAGGGGGCCGTCGCGGTGAGGGGCTCTCCGCACGCTCAGTCGCCTACATTCACGCCGTACTCCGCAAGGCCTTCAACGACGCTGTTCACATCGACCGGCTCCTCACCAAGAACCCGGCCGAGTCAGCGAAGCGACCCCTCCGCGAGCGCCAGCAGCGCACACCCGTGTGGAACCCCGACGAGCTGCGGTCGTTTCTGGCTGCGGCCAGCGAGCACCGGTACGCCGCCTTCTACGCCACGGCAGCGTTCACCGGCGCCCGCCGGGGAGAGCTTCTCCACCTCCGATGGACCGACCTCGACCTCGATGTCCGCACCATGCACATCCGGGGCTCCGCCGGCGTCATCGACGGGCGATGGGTCGATGGACCCACCAAGGGCGGCGACGACCGCAGAATCAGCCTCGACGCCGGAACCGTCGCTCTGCTACGCGACCTCCGTAAGGAGCAGCAGGTGAAGCGGCAGACGGCCGCTGACAGCTGGGAGGGCTGGGACCAGTACGTCTTCACGACCGACCTGGGCAAGCGCATCCACCCGGACTCGGTGAGCCAGGCTATGCCCCGCCTCATCGCATCGGCCAACGCCGCACGAGCCGCCGCCCGGCTCGAGCCGATGCCCTACGCCCGGCTCCACGACCTGCGGCACGTCCACGCAACCACGCTCCTGCTCGAAAAGGTGCCCGTCCACGTCGTCGCCGCTCGGCTCGGCCACGCGGACCCTGCCATCACCCTGCGGGTCTACGCGCACGCCCTGAACCGCACGGATGATGGCGTCGCCGAGCTGTTCGCCCGGGCCGTGGGCCGCCCAGTCCCTCCGGCCGCGCCGCCAAGGACCTCACCAGACGTCTCACCAACGCCCTCACCAGAGCGCCCACCCGGCATGACCCGTTAGCAAAGCTGTTAGCAGGGTCCCGCTCGCGCTCGTCACCGAGCCCGATCCGGTGGGGGCGGGGAGACACGAAGTGCCAGGTCAGACGACATCTGCCTGCGCCTGGAGATGGGCGCGCTCGGAGGGATTCGAACCCCCAACCTTCTGATCCGTAGTCAGATGCTCTATCCGTTGAGCTACGAGCGCCGGGTACTTCGTCGTACGCGCACGGTCATGGCCGTCGCGACGTGTGAGTCTAGCCTGCGGCCGTCA
>JBBQZQ010000134.1:0-3692 GCA_038207565.1 Mycobacteriales bacterium | reverse complement strand
GGTGCGGCTACGGCTGATCTATGCCCTCGACGTCGCCGAGGAACTCTGCGTGGGCGACCTCGCCCTCGCCCTCGACGTCTCCGAGGACTCCGTCTCCTACGCCTTGCGACTGCTGCGTACCGCTGGGCTGCTGGTCACCCGCAAGCAAGGTCGCGTCGTCTACAACCGGCTCGCCGACGACTTCCCTGCGCCGCTGCGCGACCACTGCTTGCGCCAGCTCCTCGCCCTCACCCACAGCGCCGCCAACGACGAGGATGCCGACGGCACCGCCTACTGATGCCATCGACGTGGTTTCACCGTCCTGGCCTGGATCGCCCTCGCCGTCGCGTTCGCCAGCGCCGGGGTCATCCTCTACGACATCTACGGCCGCGGCTACCGGCTCACGATGCCAGTCACGGAGGCGGTCTGGCCGGTTACCGCGCTGTACTTCGGGCCGGCCGCGGTGGGGGCCTACCGCCGCTTCGGACAGCCCACCAGCGACAAGTGGCTCACCGAACACCAACGCGACGAGCCGCCGGACAAGCCGGGTTGGGCCACCGTCGCTGTCGGGGTCAGCCATTGCGGCGTCGGTTGCACCCTCGGTGACATCGCCGCCGAATTCGCGGTCTTCGGACTCGGGCTCACCGTCGCCGGAACCGCGTTGCCGTTCGAGTACGTCGGCGACTACGTCCTTGCCGTCGCGCTAGGCATCGTGTTCCAGTACCTCGCGATCGCCCCGATGCGCGGACTCGGCCTGCGCGACGGCCTCAAAGCCGCCGCCAAGGCCGACGTGCTCTCCCTGACCGCATTCGAGGTCGGCCTGTTCGGCTGGATGGCGCTGACGCGGCATCAAGGAAGCGATGTGTCTCTCAACCGGCGGCAGCCCACAGCGCCGATAAGCTGCATTCTCTGGAGCGTCTTTGATGTGTCCCCGACGTCGTTTCCTTGCGCTTGGTGGCGGGCCTTGCGGGACCGCCCGGTGCTTGGTGTCGACTCGGCCGCCGGTGTCGGAGCAAGCCAGCCGGTAGGTCAACCCGCTGGTTCGGCCAGCACGGCGATGAGGGTCATCAGGACGGCCAGCGCCCCGTAGGCGAGCTTGCGGCTGATTCCGCGTGACATGCGCAGCGCCAGGACCGACTGCAGGGCGTAGTAGGCAGCGAAGGCGCGGGAAGCGACCGCGACGATGGTGTAAGTGGCAACCGTCGCAGCCAGGACGACGGCGGCCGTTCCGCTGACCAGGTAGGGTCGCGGCCCGCGCATCCAGCCCGAGAGCTTGCGCAGGTTGCCGTCCGCCGCGGAGGTGTCCGCGATCCCGGCGCTGAACTGGCTCAGCACGGCCGACAGGACCACCGGCAGCGCCAGCAAGGGCGCAACCCGACCCGTGATGTTGAGAAGCGTGTTGTCCGGCCCCGCATGCGTGCCGAGGCCCATAAACGGTGTGGCCACAGCCACGAAGCCGACGTAGATCGAGGCGGCAACGAGCTGAGCCACCCGCGACGCCCACACTCGGGTCTCCGCATCGAACTCGTCGCCGAGGTAGCGGACAGTCTCGAACCCCTGCACCATGATCACGATTCCGCCCAACACGAGCAGCACACTGACCGCCTGTATTCGGGACCGGCGGCAGCCGCAACCCGCCACCGAGCAATGCTCGCCCGTCGTCGACCGCGAGCGTGACACCAAAGACGGTGGTCAACACCAGCACCGCGACCAGGCTGACCCGGTCCAGCCGGTCCAGACCGGCGAAGCCGCGCAGAACGCCGATCCCGATGATCAGGACCACGGTTGTGCAAGCGATGATCCGTTCGCCCAGCTGCCCGTTGCCGGCGTCGCGTAGGCCACCACATATTGCGCCATGATCCGCAGGTACAGCGCGACCGAGATCACGTACGCAACCACGATCACCGCGTCGGCCGACCGGTCGACCGCCCGCGTGACCGCGTCCAGCTTTCCCTGCGCTGCCAACGGCTCGACCACGCGCACGCAATGACGGATGGCCGTCCCCGCCAGCCACGCAACTGCACACACCCCGATCACGCCGAGCACCGACAGGGCACCGAGAGTGCGCTCGAGCACCGGCACGATGATGAGCAGACCCGAGCCGAGTATCGAGGCCAGCGGGGTGACCGTAGCGATCAACACCCGACCACGCGTCGGTGACTTCCCAGTCCGTGGCACGCAACAATTCGAGCACGACCGCCCGATCGCTCTCAGCGCCGGGACTGATTCTGGCCCCACGAAACGGAATCTCGCCCACTACCGGTTGCCGCACCACCCGACCGAACCCTGAATTCGGTCGTCGATGGATGCGCCTGAGCCGTCATACTGCGCAACTTGCCTGCCAGTTGATCTCCGGGCGCGGCCACGCAGATGAGCCTGTATGGGCTTATGCTCGGCGGCCGTGGCGATCGAGTTGTGCGACGACGAGGTCAGGCCAACGTGCCGGTGATTCGTGCAGCAGACCCGACCACGACGCGGCGCAAGCGATCAGGGTGACGACGCACCCGTGGCCCTCAGGAGCCAAGTCAGCTCGCGCCAAAGCTTGAGCCAATCTTTCGAGTCCGTTGCGGATCATCGCGGAGTAGCCATCATCCGACAACGCTCCCAACGACGCCTGGCCCCGGTGCAGGTGATCGCGGGCCAGATCAACGTCGCCGAGCTTGCGGTAGCACTCACCGAGATTGAGATGCAGGGACGGATAGAACCCCGCCACGGTCGCGCTCACACCGCCCTCGGCGACCCGAGCATCAGTCAGCGAATCAGCAGCCTCACGCGCTCGTAGATCCCACGCCAGCTCGTCCTCCACATCATCGTGAACATCGGCCATCGAATGGGCGATCGCGCAACGATGAAACGCGTCGCCCCCCTCGCCGCCTATCTCCACCCATAGGTCAGCGAACCGTCGGCGCGCCGCTTCACGATCGCCACGCTCTCGCAGCCCGATACCCTCGCCCACGCGCAGCATCACCCCATCCGGCACAAATCCCGGCTCAGCGTCTGTCACGCACCCGAAGCTATCCGACCCCTCCGCCCATGAACCCGGGCGCATCGACTGCACTTCGCTGGCCGCTCGCCGCGAAGCCGGAAGCCCGCGCCCCGAGCCGTCTGATCTGCGCGGCCCGCCGACCTCAGTCGGCTCGGGGCCAGCGGCGCGGATAGTCCTCTATGTTCGCGAGCCGAGCCGGTGAAGCGAAAGAGCCGGTCTCCCATGCCTAGGAATCTCCGCGGGTCGTTCACGCGGGACGCGTGCGGCATCGTTGTTGGTTGGCCTGCAGTCGGGGAGATTGTCAAGACCTTTGGAGCGCATTGCGATCAGGCTTGTCCTGGCCGAGCAAGGCCGGCTTCGTAGGCCAGCACAACGGCCTGGACTCTATCGCGCACGCCAAGTTTGGCGAGATCCGGGCGATGTGTGTCTTGACTGTTCCCTCGCTCACGAAGAGCGTCTGAGCAATCTCGTGGTTGGACAATCCGCGTGCCACGTGCAGGAGCACTTCGTGCTCGCGGGCGGTGAGGTCGCTCAGGCCCGCGGGCGGGGCCGCATTTGGTGCCGGCTGGGCCAGGAAGCGTTCGACGAGTCGGCGCTGCAACCGGCGCGCAACGCGGTAAGCACTGAGTACGACCAGGAGATCGACGCTCCGCGCCGCGCCCGGCGTCGAAGCTCGCGACCGGGCCATTTGAACCAGCGACTACCTCGACGTTGTTTCGCGGTTGCC
>JBBQZQ010000133.1:0-3778 GCA_038207565.1 Mycobacteriales bacterium | reverse complement strand
TCGCGGCGCTGTCCGGGGGGAGCGTCGCGATGCGCAACTCGCGGCATCCAGACGGTGCGGTGCTGATCTACACCGCGGCAGAGTTCCTTGCGTTCCTGCTCGGCGCCAAGGACGGCGAGTTCGACGACCTGACCAATGGCGGTCGCCCGGATCCTCGATGAAACGGACTGAGCTGGTCGAACTCACGTACTAGTGTGATGTCTCCAAAATAGCTTCTGTTTATGGTAGACTGGATCATGCGCCCAGCTACCGCACCGATGCCGGTGACAGAGAGCCAGCGGAAGATCCTCGAAGCGTTGAGCAGATCGGCGATCGCGCCGCATCGTGAGGTCGTGCGGGCACGAGCGTTGCTGTTGGCCGCGGATGGTGTCGCCAACACCGCGATCGCCGCGCGGTTCGGTGTCTCCCCGGGCAGCGTGCGGGCCTGGCGCGAGCGGTTCGCCGTGCAGGGCGTGACCAAGTTCGGGCAGGTAGCGCCCGGGCGTGGGCGAAAATCGAGTATCTCGGCGGAGAAGATCGCCGAGATCGTGCGGGCCACCCAGCAGGACACCCCGCCGGGTGGCACGCACTGGAGTTGCCGGTCGATGGCCACCGCGCAGGGCGTGAGCCCGGCGACGGTGCAACGCATCTGGTCAGCCCGCGGTCTCAAACCGCACCTGGTCACCACGTTCACGCTGTCCAACGACCCGAAGTTCGAGGAGAAGCTCATCGACGTGGTCGGGCTCTACCTCAACCCACCCGAAAAGGCCATCGTGCTGTGTATGGACGAGAAGTCCTCGGTACAGGCCCTCGACCGCACCCAAGCGTCGTTGCCGATGAAGCCCGGCCGCGCCGGCACGATGACCCACGACTACAAACGCCACGGCACCACCACGCTGTTCGCCGCGCTCGACGTGCTCACCGGCGTCGTGATCGGCCAATGCCTACCCCGCCACCGCCACGAGGAGTTCCTGAAGTTCCTGCGCACCATCGACAAGCAGACCCCCAAGGGGCTGGCCATCCACCTGATCCTGGACAACTACGCCACCCACAAACATGCCAACGTGGCGGCCTGGCTGGGCAAGCACCCCCGCTTCCACCTGCACTTCATCCCCACCTCAAGCTCCTGGCTCAACCTCGTTGAACGCTGGTTCCGCGAGATCACCGACAAGGCCATCCGCCGCGGCGTGTTCCACTCCGTCCCCGACCTGATCACCGCCATCGAGGACTACCTCAAGGCCAGCAACGACAACCCGAAACCATTCGTGTGGACCGCGACCACAGACGCCATCCTGGAGAGAGTCCGCCGCGGACGCGTCGCCCTCAACCAATAGCCAGCTAAAAGCGAGACACTACACTGGGCGGGCTGGACGAGCGGTTCGTCGATCTCGAAAGTCAACGTCGGCGGGCGGCTGCCGAGTTGGATCGACGTCGATGGCCCGGTGCTACGCGGAGGGGCATGCGCCGGCCCCCAGTCCGCGGATCTACGCGGCGTTCGTTGACCCGGCCCTACGGTACAGGGATAGTGGTAGCTCTTGCAGCGCAAGCCCAGGGTAGCCTGTCGCAATGGTGCGCGAGGTCCGGGGGTGTGATCATGGCTGCCGGTAAGCACGACGACCCGCTCGGACCGGCGTCCGAGCAAGCCAACCGCGGCCCTACGGTCTTGCGGATCATGGTCGGCAACGAGCTGCGCCGACTTCGCGAAGCCAGCGGGCTCACCCGACGGGCCGCCGCCGAGGCCATCCGTGGCTCCGAATCCAAGATAAGTCGTCTTGAGGGGGGTCTGGTCGGGTTCAGGCGCCGTGACGTTGCCGACCTCCTCACCGAATACGGGGTCGTCGAGGGATTGGCCAAGGAGGAGTTGCTGAAGCTGGCCGAGCGGGCCAACGAGCCGGGCTGGTGGCACCGCTACAACGACGTCATGCCGAACTGGCTCGTGACCTATGTCGGGTTGGAGCAGGCGGCCGCAACCATTCGCTGCTACGAGGCTCAGTTCATCCCGGGTCTGCTGCAGACTGAGGCCTATGCGCACGCCGTGATAGGCCTCGGCCAGGCCGACGACGTCGACGAAGTCAAGCAGCTTGTCGCGCTGCGGATGCAGCGCCAGCGGATGCTCGACACCCCGCAGCCTTCCGACTACTGGGCGGTGGTCGACGAAGCGGTACTGCGCAGGAACCTGGGCGGACGGCAGGTCATGCGCGACCAGCTCGGCTACCTGCTTGAGGCCAGCAAACGGCCGAACGTCACGGTGCAAGTCGTGCCCTTCAACCGCAGCGACGTCGCAGCGGCCGGTGGCCCGTTCAGCCTGCTGCGCTTCGCCGAGCCGGAGCTGCCCGACATCGTCTACCTCGAACAGCTCACGAGCGCCCTCTACCTGGACAAGCGCGTCGACACGGAGGTCTACCTCAAGATCGTCGACCGTCTGGCCGCGGGAGCCTTGACGCCTCTCCGGTCCGCCGCCCTGATTGCGTCCGTGCGCGACTCGCTTTGACGCGGTCACCGGCCAGCTCATCCCTTGATCGCGCTCCCACCGTACTCGATCCACTCATGGGTGAGAACCGGACGATCTTCGAGCGACCGCACCGCCCCTCGCCTAGAGGCGTAGTGCATGAGCGTGGTCGACCAAGCGCAGACGCCGGTAGGATCGACGAGCCGTGCACTCTCGATGGCCGCGAGCATCCACTGTGGACATTCAAGCGACGGACATTCGAGCGACGGGCTCGCCGCGCCATTGTGACGAGACCCGACCGGGCTTGACGACATGACCGACAGATCGGCACGGTGGCGACGCTGACGAAGCTCCCGAGCACGCCGTCATGTCTGAGCGCCGAAGGCCACCAGCTAGCCGGTACGGCATCGGCACAGCCGGCTGAGGCTGTCATCGACACGGAAACGCCAGCGATCTCCCGCGTGTATGACTACCTGCTCGGCGGCAAGCACCACTACGACGTCGACCGCATCGCCTGCAACGCCTGGATCCAAGCGGTTCCGGAGACACCGCTGCTCGCCTTGGCGAATCGCGCCTTCGTGCGCCGAGCGGTGCAGTATCTGACTGGTGGGTGAGGCCGGGATCAGGCAGTTCGTCGACATCGGGTCCGGCCTGCCCGCCTCGGGCAACGTTCACGAGGTCGCTGAACAACTCAACCCGAACGTCCGCGTGGTCTACGTTGACAAAGATCCGATCGTGCTGGCGTTTGGACGGGCGCTACTCAGCGCCAACGACAACACAACTGTGATCACTGCGGACCTCCGCGAGCCCGATGCGATCTTCGAGCAGCCCGAGGTCAACCGGCTCATCGACACGAGCGAGCCATTCGCGGTGCTGCTGGGTGGGGTCATGATGCGAACCGCACGAGGACCCCGTTGGGGTCACGGCCCGTCTCCGCGCCCAGCTTCCCTCGGGGGCTACCTGATGCACTGCGGCGCCTCCGACCCTGGCGATGACCCGCGAGCCCCCGAACTCAACCGTATCTTCGAGCAGTTCCACATGGGCTCCAGGACCTTCCCCACGTATGCCGAGCAGCTCCGCTACTTCGACGGCCTCGACTTGGTCGAGCCGGGGTTCGTACCCACCAACAAATGGCGGGCAGGCCTCGATTTCCCCGACCCGGACAATCCGGCCCACCCCATGGTCGCCGGAGGAATCGGCCGGAAGCCCTAGCGCGGATTTCCACGCAGCGGATTCGGCCTTTGGTCAGGCGAATTGGAGGCGGAGCCGGCGGCCTTGCCGCCAGGGGACGGTGGTGTTTGTGGGGAGTTCGGATTGACGCAGGACTGGTGAGTAGGCGCGGCGGTTGAG
>JBBQZQ010000132.1:0-3796 GCA_038207565.1 Mycobacteriales bacterium | reverse complement strand
CGAGATGTGTCTGACCAAATGCACCAGTTCAGGGTTGTAATACCCAGCCACTGGCGGCCTGTCATTGGTGATCCTTTCGTAGCTCGCGGTTGGCGGCAAGGCGTTGCTGTCGGGCGGCGGTGAGGCCGGCGCGGCGGGCGGCTCGGATGGCCTTGCCGCGGCCGTGGTGTTCGTCGTCGGGGGTGACGTAGCCGATGCCTTCATGCAACCGGACGGTGTTGTAGTGCACGCGGCGGCGCTCCAGTTCGCGTTCGAGTTCGCCGGGGTCACGAATTTTGTCCAGGTGCGGGAACTCGCCTTTGAGGTGGCCGAAGAACGACTCGACCCAGGCCTGGTCGTTCGGTGTCGAGGGCCGGCCGAAGTGCTGGGCGATGCGTGCGCCGGCCATGAACACCGCGGTCGCCTTGGAGGTCATCTGGGGGCCGTTATCGCTGATCGCCAGCAGTACCGGGATGCGTTCGTCGTTGTCCGGCACGACGCCGGAGTGCAACTCCTCGAGCAACTGCGCGTCGAGCAGATGCGCCTTACTGTCAGCGATCAGCGCGTCGGTGAAGGCGAGTTCGACCTGGGTGGAGGACTCCTCGGCGGACACGACCGTGGACAGCCACAGCCGCGACACGACGTCGAGTACGGCGACCGCGCAGCGCCTGCTGGCCCGGAAGTGGGTGAAGTCATAGATCCAAATGACCCCCGGGACGAGCTCGGCCCACTGCGGCCACGGCGTCTTGACCCGCGGCTCACGCGCCGGTGCCGCGGGCAGCACGATCCCGGCTGCGACGAGGACACGCCACACCGTCGACTCCGACACATGCACCAGGCCCAGCCGCGAGCCGCGGTGAGCCAGCTTGCGGTGCGACCGGTCGATCTCACCCCACTGCTCGGCGAGAGTGCAGACCGCGTCGCGTTCGGAGTCCAGTAGCGCGTGCAACGCGGTGCCAGGTCCGGGTTTCGCGTCGTCGAGGCGGTCCTCGGCGGCACGCACCGCCCAGCGCAGCACTCTGGTGTGTTCGATCCCCAACACGCCCGCGGACTGCCTCAGCGACCAGCCCGCCTCGCGGTGGGCGTGCGCAACCAGGTTGAGCAGACCCTTCTTCACCGGCGCGTCGACACGAGGCGGGACCACGCCGGCGGTCAGTCCCAACGTGATTTTCCCTGGTGCAGATGCAGCGTGACCGCCTGCTCGGTGACCGTCGCCCGCAGCCGGGCGATCTCGGCCCGCGCCGAGTCCAACTCGACCTGCTCGGCGCTGCGACCACGCCGACCAGGCACCGCCGCGGCCAGCGCGTCCAACGCGCCCTGCTTGGCCGTGCGGCACACCGCAACCACCGTCGAGCGGTCCACCCCGAAGTGTTCGGCCGCCTCCCGCTGGGTCGCCTGCTGCGTCAGGACCTGAATGAAGATCTCGTACTTCTGCGAGGTCGCCAGCCGCTTCCGCGGTCTGCGTCCCGGCTTGGGTTCTGATGCCACTTCCTACCTCCTGAACGGTGATCAACTTATCCGTCCAGTGGCCGGGTATTAGAACCAGGAACTGGTGCACGAACTCAGACACGTAAGGAGCCCAGCAAAGGGCTCGACGTCGAACTCGACTACAGCGCTTGCGGTATCGAGCAAGTCCGGTTGCTTGACTTCGTCCCGATCAGCGGCAACGTACGCACGTCGCAATCCCCAGGCGCCGTGCGCGAGAAGACCGTCAGACTAGAGGCTGACGGCTGGGTGTTCCCCCGTAGCGGGGTGGCGTTCGTCTGGGTGCTGGGGAACGACTTCGAGGCAGAGACAGCCCAGCAGCGACGAGCCATCTGATCCGGTGGTTCGTGCGGGACATGCGCAGCAGTCAAGTGTAAGAAACGCCATCAAGCCCGTTGAGACACGCTGTGATCATTCCCCTTGAGGAGTGAAAGAAGGCGTGATCTCGTAGTCGCCTGGCGAAGAGTGCGGACCCCCGAGCGCTTCGCGCTCACCGCGGGTGAGTTCGCATCCCCACTTGTTGACCGTCGTTGATCTTGCAGTGGATGCCGTCATTGGGTTTGCCGGTGATGGGTGTGTGGAAAGGCCCCGCCTGCTCGTGGCTGGCGGGGCCTTCGTCTGATGGGTGATGGTGTCGTCGGCTGTGTGCCGGTCAGTCGGCCCCGGTTTCGGAGATGGCGATGCGGGCGGCTTTTTCGTCGACGATGTTGGCCTTGCGGGCGAAGGCTGCGGTGAGGGCGTTGACGGCGAGGTTGTTGACCGCTCGGGGGTATCCCCGTGAGGCGTTGTGGATCAGGGTGATGGCGTCGTCGCTGAACAGGGTGTCCGAACGTCCTGCGATCTTGACGTGGTGGGCGATGTAATCGCCGGTTTCGGTCGCGCTCATCCCGGCCAGGGCGTAGCGGACGGTGATGCGCTGGTCGAGCGCGGCGAGCACGCCGAGGCGTAGCCGCTGTCGCAGTGTCGGCTGACCGATCAGCACGGCGGCGAACGGCGCCCCGGAATCCATGTCGTGGTTGGTGAGCATCCGGATGGCCTCGAGTTGGGCGTTGTCGAGCAGCTGGGCCTCGTCGAACGCGACGACGGGGGTGCGGCCGCGTTCGGCGTGCTCGGCGGCCAACGCCGCAGCGGCCTGCGGCACGAGCGTCGCGGTGTAGAAGCTCGGCACTTGTCCGAGGGCGGCCACGACGTGGTGCAGCATGCCGCGGACTCCGACCGAGGGGTTGGGGAGGTAGATGACCACGTGCCGGGAGCCGTCGAGGGCGGCGGTCGCGGCGCGGACGGCGACGGTCTTGCCGGCACCGACCTCGCCGGTGATCACTGCCAGGGCGTGTTGTTCGACGCACCAGCCGATCCGGGCGACCGCTTCGGCGTGTCCGTCGTGGCGGTGCAGCATCGACGGTGCCAGGCTCCGGCCGAACGGCATGCGGGTGAATCCCCAATGGGCTTGCAGGCGCGAGCTCACGACCCCACCACCACCGTCGCCGGGTCGTTGACGGCGTCGTCGCCGTCGTTGGTGAGGGCGTCGTCGATGGATAGCTGCCCCGGTAGCTGGCCGTCGTCAGGCGGCGGTGGGGGTTGGCTGGAGTAGAGGGCGTGGAAGCCGATGCGTTCCTCGGCGGCGATCTGTTGTTGGTGGGCGTCGGCGACCAGTTGCAGGTAGGCGATCCCGGTGTTCGCCACCGGCTCGGCCTCGGGGGTTTCCGGGCGGGCTTTGGGGTGCGCGTGGCGGGTGATGCGGAACGGCACGGCGCGGCCGTAGTGGCGGCCGCGGTAGTGCACCTCGATCGTGGCGAGGTCGAACGGGGAGAACACCAGCTCGACCTTGCAGCCGACCAGCACCGCCTCGACCTGGTAGGTGTTGCCGTGCAGCGACACCGTCGCGGTCTTGGTGACCCTCCGCTGCTCCGACCATTGGAACGCCTCGGTCAACGCATCCGTCGACGGCATGACCGGGCCGTGCCCGGCCGCCTGCCACCCGTCGTCCCAACGCTGCAACGGTGTCTGCCCGGTCTCGGAGTGCACCCGGTGGTGGTACTGGGACTCGACCCACGCGGTGAACAGCGCGTTCAACTCCAGCAGCGCAGCCGCCGGGGTGAGCCCACGCTCGGCGAGTCCGGCGGCGGTCGAGTCGCTGACCTCGACGAGGAACTGGTCCCGCACGCCGCGGAACCAGCGCTCGATCTTCCCCCGGCCTTGCGGTTATCCGGCTAATCCGGGCCCGGCCGGGTGCGGTGGAAGTCGTTGAGCGTTTGGGTCAGTTGCCGCTGGTTGGGCTGGCGCGCTGGAGTTTGCGGAGTTCTTCTTCGTGGCGTCGGACCTTTCCGGCGAC
>JBBQZQ010000131.1:0-4090 GCA_038207565.1 Mycobacteriales bacterium | reverse complement strand
AACCCTCGGGAATTGCATCAGACGGGCGAGCCGAATACGTCTTTCCGACAGTTGGCGGCCTGAACGGCGCGCCGGATCGCCGATGATCGTGGGCTTGGGGCGTGTCGGCTTGATCGCATGATCCCGTTTGATGCAGGATACGCCCATCATTTGACGATGGGGGTTGCGTTGCGACAGCTTGGCTTGGCGGGTGCGGCAGGTGCCGAGTTGGTCGATGGGGTGCGGCAGTTGCGCCCGGAGGACGCGATGACCGAGGCGATGCTGCACGGTTGGCAGGCGCAGCAGGCGGCTCGTGGTCTGCGGGCGGAGACGATCGTTTATCGGCAGCGGCTGGTGCGTCGCTTCGTGGAGTTCACCAACGAGTACCCGTGGCAATGGTCGCCGGGGCACGTGGATGAGTGGATGTTGTCGCTGACCGCGGAGCAGCACTTGGCGCCGTCGACGATCCGCAACTATCAGATCGAGTTGCGTTTGTTCAGCGAGTACCTGTGCGATGCGCGGTATGGGTGGGCGTCCGCGTGCGAGGAAGAGTTCGGCCCGGGTGTGCATCCGGTGCCGATCTGTCACGAGTGGAACACCATCACGCACCTGAACGAGTACGAGGGCACCCCGGAGGCCCGGCCGTTCACGCGAGAGGAGCTGCAGCGTTTCCTGGACTACGCCGACGGTCAGGTGGAGCGGGCAGCCAAGGCGAAGCGCAAGGGCGCGTTGGCCGCCTACCGGGACGCGACGCTGTTCAAGGTGGTTTACGGCTGGGGGTTGCGGCGGACCGAGACCGCGAAACTGGACCTGGCCGATTGGGGCCGCAACCCGGCGGCGCCGGAGTTCGGCCGGTTCGGGATGCTGCATGTCCGCTATGGCAAGGCGGTGCGGGGTCAGCCGCCGCGGCGGCGCAACGTGCCCTCGGTGATGGGCTGGGCGGTGGAGGCGGTAACCGACTACGTGGCCAACGTCCGGCCGCGTTTCGGCGTGATCGATCATCCGGCGTTGTGGGTGACCGAGCGCGGCGGCCGGGTCAATCCGGCCGAGATCAACGCGCGGTTCGTTGCCTATCGGGATGCGCTCGGGCTGCCAAGAACCCTTACGCCACATAGTCTTCGTCACTCGTGGGTGACCCACCTGACCGAAGACGGCGTCGACCGGCGGTTCATCCAAGAGGCCGTAGGCCATCGGTGTGACACCTCCACGGCGATCTACACCCACGTGTCCGGGGACTTCATGAACACTGCGCTGCGCAAGGCGCTCACCCCAGCGTTCGGGCAGGCCGAAGCGGAAACCGAGATCAGTGGCGCGCGGAAGGAGCAGTAGATGGCACGCAAGCTGGACTATCGCTGGAACCTGCGGCAGGTGATGGCCGCCCGGGGGATGTTCCAGACCACCGACCTGCTCGATCCGTTGGCGGCTCGCGGGATTGCGCTCTCCTCCAGCCAGGTTTATCGGCTGGTGGCCGAGCGGCCCGAGCGGTTGAGTCTGAAGATCCTGATGGCGTTGCTGGACATCCTCGACTGCACGATGAACGAGTTGATCGAGCCGGTCGCCGCGGCCGGCACAACCGGCAAGCGTCGCGCCGTCGGCGGCCCGGAAACTGGTATCGGGACGCTGCGACCCAAGCCGGCTCGCATCACCCGCATCGAGTAGTGACCGGTGACCACCGTCTTCGTCCCCGAGGTGATCGACGACCCGATCGGCGTAGTCGTCGATGTCGTTCGCCGCACCGGCTGCACCCTCGACGACACGTCCCTTGAGGAAGTGGTGCTCACCGTTGCTGGCGGACGGGCGAAACGGCGGCGACTGGCTCAAGCCTTGCTCGACCAACCCACCGTGCTCATCGACGGCCGCTCGCCTGCGCTGCGCGTGGTCGGCGACTTGCTGCTGGGGCTGCGTGCGGCTGGCGCGACCACCATCTCCGCCCCGGTCTGCGCCGGGTGCGGCAAACACCTTCGCACGCTGCAGCGACGCGACCAGGACTGGTATTGCGCGCCCTGCAGCCCCCGCGCGACCGGATGCGCCGCCTGCGGTCAAGACCGGGTCGTGGCAAGTCTCGACCGCCAGGGCCTGCCGCGCTGCTCCCGCTGCCCCGAGGTCGACGACCGCGATCCGCTGCTCGTGCTGACCACGGTGATCGCCACCCTGGAGCCGTCGCTGACAGCCGACGTTGTGACCGCGGCCATCGGTCGTGTGTTCTCCCGACCCAGCCATCTGCAACGTCTGGCCTGGGTCATCGAGGAGCGCCCCGACCTGCTCACAGGAGCTGGCGCGCAGGCGACGATGCAGGGGGTGCTGCGTCTGATCGACGAACTCCGCGACGCCGGCGCGCAGCGGATCACCCGCCCGGCCTGTCCGCGGTGTCAGCGGATCGTGCGACTGCACCGGCGCATCAACGGCCAATGGCACTGCCGCAACTGTCTGGCTAAGTCCCGCGCCCAACCCTGCTCGCGCTGCGGCGTCGTCCGCGAAGCAGCGGCCCGCGACGCGCACGGCCGGCCGCTGTGTCCCAACTGCTTCATCACCGACCCAGACAACCAGGAAATCTGCATCGGCTGCGTGCGTCGGCGCCCGGTCAGTACCCGGACCCTGGACGGACCGCTGTGTCCGACCTGCCGGCCAGACGCGACGATGACCTGCTCGATCTGCGGCCGCACCACCCGCGCCGTCATCTCCAGCGCCACCAACCAGCCCTGGTGTCACGCCTGCCGGCGCCGGCGCGCACGCTGCACCGGTTGCGGCCACGTCCGACTCGTTCGCGGAGGAACCCGCACCGAGCCGCTCTGCGCGACCTGCACCCGGCCGGCGACCTTCTGGAACAGCTGCCCCGGATGCGGCGAACTCACCGTCCATCGTCGCCGCGGCAGCTGCCGCCGCTGCACGCTGCACCAACGATTGGGCCAGCTGCTGCGCGACGACACGGGCGTCATCCAGGCGAAGCTGCAACCGTTGCACGATCATCTCGCCCAGCATGAGCAGCCCGAGACCGTGCTGGTCTGGCTCGACAACGAGCGCGTGTCGATCATCGTGCGCGAACTTGCCACCGGCCAACGGGCGCTCACCCACGCCGCGCTCGATGAGCTGCCCGACAGCAAACCGCTGCAGCACCTGCGCAGCGTCCTTGTCGCCGCCGGGGCGTTGCCGTCCCGCGACGAACACCTGGCCCGTCTCGAGCACTGGATCGCCACCACCATCGCTGACCGCGACGATGCCGACCAGCGGCAACTGCTGCACCGCTACGCCGTCTGGCACGTGCTGCGCAGGTTGCGCCACCGCGTCCGCGGCACCGCAACCACCTACGGCCAGCTCGCCGCCGCCAAACGCAACATCACCGCCGCGATCGCGCTGCTCGACATGCTCGACGCCCGAGACCACGACCTGGCGACAGCCCGGCAAGGCGACCTCGAGGCATGGCTGACAGGCACCGGCAGCGTCGGCTCCGAAGCGGGCCATTTCATCCGCTGGGCCAACAAACAGAAGCTGACCACCTTGCAGTTCCCCGCCGTCCGTTGGAACGGCCCAACCAGCCAGATCGACACCGAAGCTCGGTGGGAACAAGCCCGCCGGCTGCTGCACTGCGATGACCTTCAACCCGAGGACCGCGTCGCCGGACTGCTCGTTGTCCTCTACGCCCAGACCGCGGCCACCATCAGCCGACTCACGATCGACCACGTCGACACCGTCAACGCCGAAACGCGCCTCCGCCTCGGACGTGAGCCCGTCGTGCTTCCCGAGCCGATCGACGCGCTGGTCGGACACCTCATCGCGACCAGACACGGGCACGCCGCCCTCGGCGACCACGGAACATCGCGCTGGCTGTTTCCCGGCGGCCAACCCGGACACCCCATCACCGCCGCACACCTGGCCAAACGCCTTCGCCGCATCGGTATCCAAGCCGGACCTGCCCGCGCCACCGCACTGTTCCAACTCGCAACAGACCTGCCCGCCGCAGCCCTGGCCCGACTGCTCGGCATCCACATCAGCGTCGCCGCCGCATGGCAACGCGTCGCCGCCGGAGACTGGACCAACTACGCCGCCGAAGTCAGCCGACGCACCCACTGAAGAAGGGCATTCAGACAGTTGCAATATCTGAGTCCGCCAGAGC
>JBBQZQ010000130.1:0-4211 GCA_038207565.1 Mycobacteriales bacterium | reverse complement strand
TGCTCAGCCCGCAGCTGCTCTGGTTCACGTCCCGTCGTCATGGGACATAGGTATGCCAGTCATCTCACCAGGTAGGCAAGAACCTTCGAGCCACCGGCGTGTCGAGCACTCCCTCACCTGAGATTAGCCGGTTAAGAGGGGCCGGGCGACGGCGCTGTGGATGAGGCGGACCTGCAGGTCGGCGCAGACCTGGCGCAGGTGGTCGCTGGCGAAGTCGCTTCCGTGGTCGGCGTAGAGGACTTCTGGCAGGCCGCTGACGACCCACCCGGGGTTGGCCTTCGGTCGGACGGCCTTCCGCAGGGCGAGGGACAGGTTCAGCGCGGACGGTGCTCCCAGGAAAACGGTGTACCCGCAGACCGCGCGGGAGCAGTCGTCGATGACAGCCGTCAGCCAGGGTCGAGCCGGGTCTCCTCGTTCGTCGAGGACCAGGACGTCGAGCTCGGTGTGGTCGGCCTGCCAGATCTCGTTCGGGCGGGCGGCTTGCCGGCGGTGCACCAGCTCGTAGCGGTCGCGGAACCCGGTCGGCCCGTCGTGTGCAAGGGACAGCAGGTGTGGGTCGATCGTGGTGACGATCTCGCGGACGGTGCTGTACGCCGGCGCGGCCCAGCCCCGTTCGGCGGCCAGGGCGGCGGCCTTGCGGGTGATGGTGGCCACCCAGGGACGCGGCCTTGTCAGGGCCAGTCCCTGGATCACCTCGACCAGCGCCGTCTGGGTGCGGAGACGGCCAGCGTCGACACGGCTCTGCCGTCCCAGCGCGGCCAAGCCCCCGGCCCGAAACGCGGCCAGCCAGCGTTGAGCGGTTCGGGGCGCGACCGCAGCATCCCGGGCTGCCCGGGACAGCGGGACGCCGTCCTCCACGTGCGGGCGCAGTACCTCCCACCGGCGCATTTCGACACCGGTCCCGGGCGTCCCGGTTGTCACGGCCGTCAGATCTGCTCGGCCGCGTGCGGTGCCTGGTGGCGGTAGAAGGTCGCGCGGCTCCAGCCCACCAGGCGCGCCGCATCCTGCGCGGTCCGGCCACGTGCCCGGGCCTCGAGGGCGATCGCGAGCTTGTCGGCGATGACTTCCGGGTCGGTTGGGGGTCGGCCGAACCGGGTGCCGCGCTCCCGGGCGGAGGCGATCCCGGCATCGACCCGCTCGACGATGAGCTCGCGTTCGTACTCGGCCAAGGTGGCGAGCATGTTTAGCATCATCCGCCCCGCTGTCGTCTCGGGGTCGATTGCATCGGACACCGAGCGCAGCTGGACGCCGCGCTCGCGCAGCAGGTTGACGGTGTTCAGCACGTCGATCAGCGACCGTCCCAGTCGGTCGACCCGCCACACCACCACGGTGTCGCCGGGCTCGGCGTAGGCCAGGAGTTTAGCCATCCCTGGCCGGTCGACCCCGGCTCTGGTTCCGGAGGTGACGTCGGCGAACACGTCGCGCTTCTGCACGCCCGCGTCGACGAGGGCGTGCAGCTGCAGGCGGGCGTCCTGACTCGCGGTGCTGACTCGCGTGTACCCCAGCAGCCTCATCAGCCCATCGTGCCTCAGAAAACCCGTCGCCGTCACGTGTCGAGACAGTTCATGACGAGACGACTTTTTGAGGCGCACAGCCGCCCGGGGCCGCGCCAGGCTGGCTTGCGCCTCGGAGTGGCCGGCGGGTGTCTCGGGAATCTGTACCTTGCGAGACAGCGATGGGGCCTGGTCGGTGCTGACCCGAACACGTAACTGCCCGTTCACGAATCGAGCGTCACACCGAACCAATACTTTCACGGTATCGGCCGAGACGAGGCGCTGCATTGATGTTTGCCGCTATCGCTGCTGCACTGATCGCCCACATCGCCCCGATGCAGGGTCCAAGTCGGGCCGACAGCGACCTCACTAGTCGACTCACGGCGCCGCACGAGAGCAGCGGAAAGTAGCGACGATGACCACAGCACCCACATCGACCCCCATCCACGTACATGAGCGGGGCGCTGCCGACGACCCACTGGCGGTCCTGATTCATTCCACTGGCATCAATGGCGCGGAGATGGTCGATAGGTTCGGCCTCGCTGTCCCCGGCTATCACGTCCTCGCTCCCGACCGCACCAACTACGGGGACAGCCGCCGATCCAGCCCCGGCGGCAGCGGGCGAAGCAATGGCCACGTCCCTGAAGTCGCAATGATCGAAGACGATGCTGCAGAGATAGCGACCATCCTTGGGAGCGGAGGGCACCTCGTCGGCTACTCCTACGGCGGCATCGTCGCCCTCACGATCGCGGCGCGCCGACCAGATCTCGTGCGGTCGTTGACCCTGATCGAACCGCCCGCGTTCCAGCTCCTGCCGCATGACGCAGATGCGGTGTCGACGTCGACGAGGATCTCCAGCGCCATCGACACGGTGTACGACGACCCGAGTGCCTATTTCGCTGCATACATGTCCAGCGCCTTTCGTGACACGTTTCGCGTGCCGCTCGAATTCATCCCGACCGAACGCAAAGTCGCATCGATGCGCGAGCAGGTCGCTTGGGACGCTGAACTGAACCTGGGCGCAATCGCCGATGCCCACATACCTACCCTCGTCGTCTGCGGCGACTGGGACCCCGGATTCGTCGCCGTGTCGCGGCACCTGGCGACGGCGCTGTCCGGCGAGCTGATCGAGTACGCCGGGAGCTCGCACTTCTTCGACGAGCGCTGGACCGACATCGCAGACGAGCTCGCACGCTTCTGGCGTGGGGTGAGCGACCAGTAGACGAACGGCTTCGAGGAGAGGCTGGCCGCCCGTTTGAGAAGTCAGGCTGGTATGGCCATTGCCGGAGGGAAACGATGACGCGCGGCAACGCCGCTGGCCGCGCGTACGAAGGCGGCGACGGCCAGCGAGTGGCTACGCTCAGGCCAGGCGATCATCACGGTGGTGGGTGGCGCGTCGGGGACGGGAACGGCCACCAGGTCGTTACCCAACCCCGACGCCATGGCTTCCGGAAGGACAGCGACCGCACGACCGAGTGCGATCAACTGCATGAGCTGGGCGGTGTCGCGCACCTCCGGGCCACTGGCAGCGGCGGCGTCCTTCCCGGGCCACCGCGGGAACGGTTGATCACGTAACTCATGTGACATGACGGTCGCGCGACCGGCGAGCTCGTGGCGGCGAGGTAGGACGACCACCTGCCGTTGCTCCTGCAGCACCTCGGTGTCGAAGCCGGCCAGGTCGTCGTACGGATGCAGAACGAAGCCGACCTCTGCCCGCCCGTCTCGCAGCCAGGCGGCCTGCTCACCAATTCCGCAAACGAGGACCTCCACCGGTATCGCGGCCGGGTCCGTCTCGTATGCCGCGAGGATCTCGGCCAACAACCCGCCGTCGCCACCGGGCTTCATGACGACTGGCAGAAGCGGATCCTCGCGAGCGGCCCGCTGCGAACGCCTTACGGCGGCCTGCATCGCGTCCAGCACCTTGCGAGCCTCATGTTGCAATACATGGCCGGCGGGAGTCAGAGCGACAGACCGGCTGGTGCGTCGCAATAAGCACACTCCCATGCGCCGTTCGAGCTGCTTGATCGCACGCGACAACGGCGGCTGCGCCATGCCCAGGCGGCCGGCTGCGCGCCCAAAATGCAGTTCTTCCGCAACTGTGACGAAGTACAAGAAATCGCGGCTCTCAACTTGATTCATACCGCCATGGTATCGATGGCCGCCAGAGGGTGCATAGCTCTCCGGAATCATCGCTGCTGCACTGATCCACATGACCAAGTCGAAAACCAACACGAAGACCGTCGCCCTGGTGACGGGTGCCAACAAAGGCATCGGATACGAGACTGCACGTCTACTCGGTACCCAGGGACATACCGTGCTGCTCGGCTGTCGCGACGCGCACCGCGGCGCGACCGCCGAGCGACAGCTGCTCGGCCAGGGGATCGACGCCCGCGCCGTGCACCTCGACGTTACCAACGCTTCCTCGCTAGAGCAGGCGGCCAAGCAGGTGAATGATCGTTACGCTCACCTCGACATCTTGATAAACAACGCCGGCATCGCCTGGTCCGACGCCCGACAAGCAGACGACGTGCCCGCTGAGCTCCGCAGACTGCTTGAGACCAACGTAATCGGCGCGGTCGCTGCTTTGCGTCTGACTTCGTGACGCAGATCGGCGTGTCTATCAGACAACATCCGACGGGTTCTCCGACTCTCCCCGGAGGATCTGATCATGACCGATTCCGATCGACGGACCGACCGCGCGGGGCGACGTGCGAAGCG
>JBBQZQ010000129.1:0-4246 GCA_038207565.1 Mycobacteriales bacterium | reverse complement strand
GCACAGGTCAATGATCTCGTCCTTGGTCAGCCCCGTGGTATGGTACATGTTCGACGGTCCGTTTCTGTGAATTGAGTATCGAAACCCAATTCTTTCAAGAAACGGACCGTCGTTCACGTAGGCGCGCCGTGGATAGTTTTTGACATTTGTCAGGACCTCTGTGAATAACCCTCCTGCGTTGTAGCGAAATGCGTAATCACGTTTTCCTGACCGGGCCTTGGTCAGCTCGCGCGTTGCACGGCTCGGAGCTGTTCGAGGTATGCCTCGGCTTCGGGCTCGCCGACGTACTGCTCGGCGAGTACATGCCCGAGGTCGCGCGAGACCATCGCCAGTGAGGGTAGCGACTTGCGATCGCCGGCGAGGGCGCGGCGGCCACGCGACACGGCCTCGTCGAGGTCGCCCTCGCGGGCGGCGACGACGCCAAGGGTGATCTGTGCCTCGGCGATCCGCATCGGCCAGCGCTCGCGCCGGTCGAAATCGGTGCTGACTCGGATGACCTCGTCCGACAGCTCGCGGGCGAGCTCGTTCTCACCGGAGTGCCGGTAGCAGTCCATCGCGTAGAAGTCGAACTTGGACGGGTCGACCACGAAATGGTTGTCGACGTTCTCCGGGTAGGGTATCGAGTCGAGCAGTACCCGGCCTCGCTCCAGCGCATCGCGCATTTCTGGGAGTCGGCCCATTCGTGCGTACGCTTTCGCTTCCTGAGCGATGAGCTGGACGGCGACGCTGTGGTCTCCGGCAGCGGCTTGGCCGGCCTCAGCGGCCGCAACAACTCCTCTGTAGTCACCGGAGGTGAGCGCGAACCAGGCGCGCATCTCGTGGGCCCAGCCCACAATGCCGTTGCTGCCGGCCTCGGCGCCGAGCGAGAGCGCGGCTCGCCGGGTGGCTTCGGCGGCTCCTCGATCGCCGAGGTCGTATTCGAGGCAGCCCACCAGCAGGGCGAGCCAGCCTGCTAGCTCGATCGTCTCGCGCTTCTGGCGGAGGGTGAGTCGTTGCTCCTGCATCTCGACAAGCCGTCGCAGCCACTGTCGGCCCTCGAAGATGAGATCCGCCGGGTTGCGGCTCGCGTACTCCGAGCACAGCCGGTCGATCGTGATCCGGACGGCATCCAGCGTTGCGTCGTTGACGTCGGATACTTGCAGCCGACTCACGATTTCAAGTGTGTCCATCCCTGTTGTGCCGAGAAGATCGACACCGGCCGAGCGGTGCTCGGGCGGAAACAGGGCGGCGGTGACGGTTCCCAGCGTCGCCGCGATCAGCGGAGTGTAAAAGGGGCTCGGTTTGTTCTCGCCCCGTTCCCAGGCCTTCCACCGACGGGTTAGGTTGTCTGCGTCGGGGAGTGGCTGGTCGGTGTGTCGGCGTAGCTCTTCTGCCGCTTGGGACTGCGTCCAGCCCCGTGCCTGCCGCATCGCGCGGATGCGGCGCGACCAGTTCGGTTGGTCGTCCGTCACGTCCTCGTCCCCCCTCGCTCGGCATCGACTACCAGTCTGGCACCTGATGCTCGTGCCATGCGGGTGTTTTGCTGGTGATGCAGTGATATCACCACGTCACCTACGTCTCACCTGCGATAACACTGTGAAGTGGTCTCGCCAGGCGCCACCTTGGAGTGCGTGAAGACAGCAAATCCAGTGCACCCCGGAGCGGTGACGAGCGACCCGCTATCGCCGCTCGTCCAGTCGCAACTCGACTCGGTCCATACGTGCAGCCAGCTCCGAGATCGCCTGCCGGAGCGAGGCAGCATCGTTTCGCCCCAGTCCAACGGGCTCACCCTGGTGAACCCGCACGAATGCGCCCTCGCCGCGCCGGCTCACGATCAAGCCAGCCGCCTGAAGCGTTGCGAGTGCCTTCTTAACGGTGGCCACCGAGACGCCGTACGTACTGACGATCTCGGCTTGAGTAGGCAGCTTGTCGCCGGGCCGGTAGCGGCCATTCTCGACGGCCGCTCGGATGGCTTCGGCCACCTGGACGTATGGGGGCCGGTTGTCGTCGGGGTCGAGTTCATGCATGGCCGTGAGGGTACCGCGACACACCTAGCACTCCTGAGTCCTGCAAGTGGGGCTAGCAGGGCTAAGTCTGCTATCGTTGCCAGTGTCGTCAGTTCTGGGGACGACGAACAGCTAAGAGCCCCGGCCAGCGGTGCAACGCCGGCCGGGGCATACATCGAACCCTTGGGAGAAACGATGCAGGTCAACGGTACTCGCATGCTGCGAGTCAAGGCAGTCGCCGAGATGTACGACGTCTCCGCCGCGACGATCTACCGCGCGATCGAGGCAGGGCAGCTCACGGCCCTCAAGCTCGGCATCGGGCGCGCCCTCCGAATCCCCGAGACCGCGCTGCGGGCATACGAGGAAGCGCGGCAGGTGTCGGCTCGCGAGACCGCTGATGGCATCAGCACCGAGCTCGGCGGTGACTCCGATGACTGAGCAGCTGCGTGACACAGTCCCGGTGCAGCGGGCAAGCCTGTTGATGACGGTCGAGCAGGTTGCCCAGCTGTGGTTCGGCGAGGTCGGCCAGGCCGGTTCTGCGAGTTCGAACTGCCAGAAGATCCGCCGCCTGATTCCGGACAGCCTGCCGGCTCGCCGGATCGGCAACCGCTGGTACGTCCACCGGTCCGCCGCCGAGGCATGGGCGGCCGCGTGCGATCCGGCGTCGGTGATGGCGCACCCCGATACCCGAGCAGTGATGGGGGTCTGAGTCATGCCGAGTGTGGGGATTTTGTTGCTGCTGATGGTTGGTGGCTTGGTGATGTGTGTGAAGGCGCGGGCTGCTGGTCCGGCGGCGGCGTGTTCGGCGTTGGCGGTCCTGTTTCTGGTGAGCACGCCGGTGGGGTCGGGGTTGCCGGGCGTGTTGTCGTCGTTGTTTTCGGCGGTGGATTCGGCCACGACTCCGGCTCTGAACCACGACCCGGCGGGCACGGCGACTACGCCCAAGGTCTCGACGGCTGGGGTGCGGCGATGAACGCCTGGGACTGGCGGTCGCGCGCGGGGTGTGCGGTTGCCGATCCGGAGCCTTTTCCCGGTTGGGGAGTCGGGGCTGGTGTTGGAGCGGCAGGTCGCGGAGGCGAAAGCGGTCTGCGGCGGCTGTGTCGTGCGGTCTGAGTGTCTGGCTGAGGCGTTGGTGGGCTTGCCGTACGGGATCGCTGGTGGTTTGACGGCGGCCGAGCGGCACGGCCTTCGTACCGGGGCTGTGGCGCCGGCGGGCGCGTCCGAGCGGGGTGCGGCGTGAACGGCGCGCCGGATCAGGTCGCGGTGGCGGAGCGGGGCACGCAGGCCTGGCAGTGGGTGGTGCAGGCGCAGATGGCGGCCGCGCCGGATCACGGCGATTTCTATGCCCTGGCCGGTGAGCTGGTGGCGACGTTGCGGGCGTTGGAGGCGCTGGCCGGGGTGTTGGGCCGCCAGGTCGCCGACTACGGGCAGGGCCGGGTGCTGCGTGATGACGAGGGGCGGGACCCGGGGCGGCGGCTGGTGGAGTCGGTCGCCCACTTGACCGAGCTGGGTCAGGCGCTGGGTCGGGCTGAGCGGTCGGCGAACCGGTTCTGGTCGGCGGTCGGGCACATCGCGGTGGAGGAGTCGTGATGGGCGCCGATCAGGACGTAGCGCGGGTTGAGGCCGGCGCGGTGGCCGAGCTGGCCAAGGTCGGGCGGGGCGACGGGTCGTGGGAGTTGGTGGCGGCTGTGCAGGCCGGTGATCGGGAGGCGTACGGCCGGTTTTATGAGCGGTACCTGCCGCAGGTCCAGCACTTTCTGCGGGTTCGGGTTCGCGATGCGGGCCTGGTGGAGGACTTGACCAGCGAGACGTTCCTGCGGGCGTTGCGGCGGATCGACACGGTGTCTGAGCAGCGCCCCGACCCGGGGGCGTGGTTGGTGAGGATCGCCCGGAATCTGGTGTTCGACCACACCAAGTCCGCCCGCCACCGGCGGGAGTGGGTCACCGATGAGGTACCCGAACCCCGCACCGGCGCCGGCGTGGAGCTGGGTGTGGAGGAGCGGGCGCAGGCCCGGGCTGATCGCACCGCCGCGGCGGTAACGGTGGCGCGCTGCCTGGACGGGCTCACCCCGCCGCAGCGGTGCGCGGTGCAGCGGTACGAGATGCCTGTCGCCGAGACGGCGGCGGCGTTGGGGATCACGGCGGGGTCGGCCAAGAACCTGCGGCAGCGGGCGGCGCGGGCGATGCGTGAACACCTCGCTGACGAGGGTCTGACCTCGTCACAAGACTGCCGTGACGCCGCCCAGACAAGGCCACACCGC
>JBBQZQ010000128.1:0-4430 GCA_038207565.1 Mycobacteriales bacterium | reverse complement strand
CGGGTGGCGCGCGTCATGCCGGGCGAACCGGACGGAGGAAAGCCATCCCTACCAGGAAAACGGCTTCTACGGCTCAGGGCTCACGATCCTCGGACCAGCCCACGGGTGACCAGACCAACCCGGGTTACGGAACCCTTAAGCTCGCGGCGGCCGCGAGTGCAGGGACGCGAGTACCTCGGCGCACCAGGCGAGCAGCGCAATGTCGCGCACCGCCTCGCCACCAACGCTCACTTCGGCGAACGAGCCGTCCGGTTTCGTAACGCCCTTGGGACGCGGCACGGACACCGTCGACACCGGCTGCTTGTAGTGCGACTTGTCGTAGAGACGTTGTAACCGCAGCTGCGCCGACTCGGCGAGCACGAGCGGCGAGAATCGGACGGTCGAACCCTTGAGCGACACCTCGGTGATCCCGTGCGAGCGGCAGAGCACCTTGAACCGCGCTACCGCAAGCAGATTCTCGACCTGCGCCGGGATAGGACCATAGCGGTCGACGAGCTCGGCGCGCACCGCATCCACAGCCGCGTCGGTCGTCGCCGACGCCAGCGCACGGTAGGCCTCCAGCCGCAGCCGCTCGCCCGGCAGGTACTCACCGGGCAGGTTGGCATCGATCGGCAGGTCGACCTTCACGTCCGCGGCCTCGGCCTCGCCCGACTCGCCGCGGAAGTCGGCGACCGCCTCGCCGACGAGACGCACGTACAGGTCGAACCCGACGCCCGCGATGTGCCCGGACTGCTCCCCGCCCAATAAGTTGCCGGATCCCCGTATTTCCAGGTCTTTCATCGCGACCGCCATGCCGGCGCCGAGTTCGGTGTGCTGGGCGATCGTCGCCAGCCGGTCGTAGGCGGTCTCGGTGAGCGGCCGCTCCGGCGGATAGGTGAAGTACGCGTACCCGCGCTCGCGTGCGCGCCCCACCCGACCCCGCAGCTGGTGCAGCTGAGAGAGCCCGAACATGTCGGCGCGATCCACGATCAGCGTGTTCGCGTTGGGGATGTCCAGGCCGGACTCGACGATCGTCGTCGCCACGAGCACGTCGTAGCGTTTCTCCCAGAAGCCGATCATGATCTGTTCGAGCGCGGCCTCAGGCATCTGCCCGTGCGCCACGGCGATGCGCGCCTCGGGCACCAGCTCGGCCAACCTGGCCGCCGCGCGGTTGATCGACTCGATGCGGTTGTGGATGTAGAAGATCTGGCCGTCGCGCAGCAGCTCGCGGTGGATCGCCGCACCGATCTGCTTGGCGTCGTAAGCGCCGACGAAGGTCAGGATGGGATGCCGCTCCTCGGGCGGGGTCAGGATCGTCGTCATCTCCCGCAGGCCGGTCAGCGACATCTCCAGAGTGCGCGGGATCGGCGTCGCCGACATGGTCAGCACGTCGACGGCCGTGCGCAGCGACTTCAGGTACTCCTTGTGCTCGACGCCGAAGCGCTGCTCCTCGTCGACGATGACCAGCCCGAGGTCCTTGAACCGGACGGTCTGCTGTAGCAGCCGGTGCGTACCGATCACGATGTCGACCGATCCGTCCACGATGCCGGCGCTCGTCGCCTCGGCGTCGGACGACGAGGTGAAGCGCGACAGCTCGCGGACCACGACAGGGAACTGCGCCATTCGCTCGGAGAACGTCTGGATGTGCTGGTGCGCCAGCAGGGTCGTGGGGACGAGCACGGCCACCTGCTTGCCGTCCTGCACCGCCTTGAACGCCGCCCGGACGGCGACCTCGGTCTTGCCGTACCCGACGTCGCCGCAGATGACCCGGTCCATCGGGACCTCACGCTCCATGTCCCGCTTGACCTCGTCGATGGCGCCCAGCTGGTCGGGCGTCTCCACATAGGCGAAGGCGTCCTCGAGCTCGCGCTGCCACGGGGTGTCCGGCGCGAAGGCGTGGCCCCTGGTCGCCATTCGCGCGCTGTAGAGACGGATCAGCTGCGCGGCGATCTCCCGGACAGCCTTGCGCGCGCGACCCTTCGTCCGTGCCCAGTCGCTGCCGCCGAGCCGGCTCAGCGACGGCGACTCGCCGCCGACGTACTTGGTCACCTGGTCCAGCGAATCGGTCGGGACGAACAGCCGGTCACCGGGCTGGCCACGTCGGGCCGGCGCGTACTCGATGATCAGGTACTCGCGCTCACCGCCGTTTACGGTGCGGCGCACCATCTCGAGGTACTTGCCGACGCCGTGCTGCTCGTGCACGACGTAGTCCCCGGCCTTGAGCTGGATCGGATCGATCGCGTTGCGCCGCCGGGACGGCATCCGGCTGGCGTCTTTGGTCAGCGATCCGCGCTGGCCGGTCAGGTCGGACTCGGTGAGATAGGCCAGTCGCAGGGACGGCGCGACGATGCCGCCGCTCAGACGCCCGGTGGTCACGTCCACCACACCCGGCTCGACACTCGCGTCGGCGACCAGCCGCGCGGGAATGTCCGCGCCGGCCAGCCGTTCGACCGCGCGCTTCGCGGAGCCGTGGCCGTCGAAGACGAGGGCGACCCGCCAGCCCTCGCGCGTCCAGGTCTTGAGGTCGGTGAGGGCGGCCTCCGTGTCGCCGCGGTAGCTGGGCGCCTGGTCGAAGTCGCTGGCGACGGTGCGCTCGGCGGTGAGCCCGCCGATTCCCCACCAGGGCAGACCGAGTTCGAGCGCCTCGGCCTGCACGTCTGCGAGCTCGCGCAGCGACGCCGCGCCCAGGTCGACCGGCGCCCGCCCGCCACCGGCGGCAGCTGCCCACGACGCCTCCAGAAACTCCTGGGACGTCCGCACCAGATCGGACGCGCGCGAGCGCACCCGCTCCGGATCACACAGCACGACGTGCGCGGTGGCCGGCAACTCACGCAATACCAGGCTGAGCTCGTCGACGAGCACCGGTGCGAGCGCCTCCATGCCCTCTACCGCCTCGCCGCGGCTGATCGGGTCGAGCAGTTCGCCGAGCTCGGGATACTGCGCCAGCAGCGCACCCGCCTTCGCCTGCACGTCGGGCGTCAGCAACAGCTCGCGACACGGCGGCGCCCACAGACCGTGCTCGGCGAGCTCGAGCGAGCGCTGGTCGACGACCTTGAAGTAGCGGATCTCCTCGACCTCGTCGCCCCAGAACTCCACGCGCAAGGGGTGCTCCTCGGTGGGCGGGAAGACGTCGACGATGCCCCCACGGACGGCGAACTCGCCTCGCCGTTCGACCATGTCGACCCGGGAGTACGCCGCATCCGCGAGCCCACGGACGACGTCGTCGAGCGACACCGACATGCCGGGCGTGAGCTCCACCGGCTCGAGGTCGGCCAACCCCTTCACCTGCGGCTGCAGGATGGAGCGCACCGGCGCCACGATCACCCGCAGCGGGCCGTTGGTCGCGTTGGTCCCGGGGTGCTTGAGACGGCGCAGGACAGCGAGCCTCCGGCCCACCGTGTCGCTGCGCGGACTGAGCCGCTCGTGGGGCAACGTCTCCCACGACGGGTAGTAGGCCACGCCGGCCGGGTCGACGAGGTCGGCCAGCTCGAGGACGAGGTCCTCGGCCTCGCGGGCGGTGGCGGCCACCGCCAGGACGGTCCGCCCGGCGTCCACGAGGCCCTTCACCACAAGGGGACGCACCGCTGCCGGGCCCGTGAGGTCGAGCGCCCGGACGTGGCCGGCCGAGGCCATGGCTTCGGCCAGCACCGGTCCGCCCAGCACGGCGTCGGCCACCGCGGTCAGCGGAGTCTCGGGGTGTGGCACGGCGACCTCCATCGCGATCGAGTGGCGTCCGGCGCACGCGGACAGACCCCCAGCCGGCGCGGGTGGGGGGAGGGCTCCACCATATGTCGATCCGGGACGTTTGCCAGCCCCGGCCGGGGGTAGCCTTCCGCCTGCGGGGGCCGCTCTTGGCCCTACGAACATCCGGGCGCCATTGAGCGCCCCATCGAAGGGGGAACGAAGCGATGCGCTTCAGTCGAATCATCACGGGGCTCGTCACCGCCGGCCTCGTCGGCGTCGTGCCGGTGGCCATCAGCTCGCCGGCCAGTGCGACCGTGAATCTCACCACCACGACGACCGCCACGCCGAGCGACGCCGTGCTGACCTACGGGGACCAGATCGCCATCACCTTGGAGGTGGTGGCCTCGGACGGCACCAGCGTCATCGACGGCAGCTCCACCCTGTATGCCATGCCGGCAGGAACCACCACCTGGGTGCCGATCGCCACACCCACCTACCCGGGCAGCGACATCTACCCCGTCGTGCCGCAGACGAACACCACCTACAAGGTCGTCTACAGCGGCTACGCCGCCACGACGGTCTACGAGGACAACTACGCGCCCAGCGAGTCGGCCCCCTTCACCGTGGGCGTCGCTCGCAAGGTCACGATCGGCAAGGCCAAGGCCAACTTGACCATCAAGGGCAAGGTCAAGCCTGACTACAAGCGCAACAAGGTCAAGATCAAGATCAAGAAGGGCAAGAAGTTCGTCAAGTTCAAGACGGTCAAG
>JBBQZQ010000127.1:0-4471 GCA_038207565.1 Mycobacteriales bacterium | reverse complement strand
CGGTGAGGTCACGATCTTCGTCCTGACCACCCTCGTGATCGACCGCCACCGCCCGCCGGTGCCTCATCTGGATTCGGCACCACCGACCTCCAGCTTCCCGTCGGGCCACACTGCCGCGGCGGTGGCGCTGTACGCCGCGCTGGCGATGATCGCCGTGCGAGCGACTCGACGTGGGTGGCTGCGCGCGATCGCACTCGCGGTGGCGGTCCTGATGCCCCTCTGCGTTGCCGCCGCACGCCTGTACCGGGGCATGCACTTTCCGACCGACGTGATGGCCGGCGCGGTGCTCGCCTCGGTATGGCTGGCGATCACCTGGGCAGTGATCCTCCGCGGGCATGATGCAGGGCACCATAAGGCGGGGTTCAGGGTGCGTCACCGGGGGGCGGACGGGCGGCTATGAAGATTGCCGTTGTGTGCAATCCAGCGACTGTCGACGATCCAGAGGGATTACGAGCCGAACTCAAACGGCGGCACCCGACGGCGCACGTCACCTGGTTCGAAACGACCGAGGAGGATCCCGGCGAGGGTCAGACCCGCGAGGCTGTCGACGCCGGCGCCGACCTGGTCCTCGTATGCGGTGGGGACGGCACGGTGGCTGCGAGCGCCGGCGTGCTTGCCGGAACGGGCATACCGATGGGGCTGCTACCCACCGGCACCGGAAATTTGCTCGCCCGGAACCTGCGTCTGCCGCTGGGGGTGCCGGCAGCCCTCGAGCGGGCACTCAGCGGCGACGGGCGCACGATCGACGTGCTGGAAGCCGAGGGCCGGCGCTTCGTCGTGATGGCGGGACTCGGCTTCGACGCCATGCTGATCCGCGACACGGGAGAGGAAGCCAAGAAGCGTCACGGGTGGGCTGCGTACTTCGCCGGCGGCCTGCGCGCCCTGCGGGACGCGCCCCGCGCGCACTACGAGCTACGCATCGACGAGCGCCCGCCCAGCAAGGTGCGCGCTCTCGGCGTCCTGGTCGGCAATGTCGGCGAGTTCCAGGGCGGAGTAGCGGTCCTGCCCAACGCCGATCCGTCGGACGGTCAGCTCGACGTCATCGTGCTCGCGCCACGCGGCTGGGCCCATGTCGTGCTGCTCGCGTGGCGGATACTGCGCCGGCGTCCGGATAGCGGCGCGGAGGCCGTGGTCCTGCGCGGCGAGCGGGTCGAAATCCACGCCAATGGAGCAGTCCCGATGGAATTCGACGGCGACTATGCGGGCGAGACCGATCGGCTGATCGTGACGGTGCTTGCGGGCGCGGTGACAATATGCGGCGCGTCCTAGCACGGGCGTCCTCCGCCGTGCCCGGGATGGAGCGTCCCGGCAGCCTAGTCCGCGTCGACGGAGGTGAAGGCCAGCATGTCCGATCAGCACAACGTGGGCGACGAGCGCAATGAGGAGCAGGTGAGCGAGGAGCACGACGCGCAGCGCCGCTTCGGCACCCGCGCGCTGCTGGCGTTCGCAGCCGTAGGGCTCGTCGCAGCGCCGTTCTCGATCCTCGTCGTCCTGGTCACCGCCAAGTCGGATCCACTGCTTCGCCTGGACCACAACACCGCCAACTCGCTCAATTCCTTCGCCCTCGCGCATCGAGGTTTCACGTCTGGGATGACGGCGATCAGCGCGGTCGGGTCGCCGACCGGGTGGTGGATAGCCCTGACGCCGGTTTGCCTGTGGCTGTTGTATCGCCGGTTACCTCGGCTGGCTGCATTCCTGGCGGTGACGGCGTTGGGTAGCTCGCTGCTGAACAGCCTCGTCAAAGCCACGGTCGACCGCGCCCGTCCGCACCTTCCCGACCCTGTTTCCGCTGCGCACGGTACGTCGTTCCCGAGCGGGCACGCGCAGTCGGCCACGGTGGGTTGCGGAATTCTGATCCTGATCTTTCTGCCGGTCGTGCCCCGTGGTCGGCGACGATGGCTCTACCTGGGCGCCGCGCTCGTCGTCGTCGCGATCGGATTCTCCCGCATCGCGTTGGGCGTCCACTACGTGTCAGACGTTCTGGGCGGCATCATCATCGGCATCGCATGGGTATTGGCCATGTCGGCGGTTTTCTCCGCCTGGCGGCGGGAGGAGCACAAGCCACCCGTCGATCCCGGCGAGGGACTCGAACCCGAGCAGCGGAGCAGGCTGCGCACGGCGATGCGATTCGGACGAGAACCTGAGCGGGACAGGAATGTCACCACCCGCCGCTCCGGGTAGCACGCCGGCCGCAAGCCAGAGCGCTGCCGAGGTCGAGGTCATCGCCCATGGCCGTGCCTATGACGCACACCAGTTGCGTGTAGGCGGGATCGACTGGCCCGAGATCGCCAGGCGCTCCTGCGCGACGGCCTGGACGGAACGACGCGGCCGGTCGTACGGGAGCGTTCGGCCTCGTCGGTGACGGTGAGGATGGTCTGGTAGGTGATGGTGACGCTCACGTCGTCCTGGGCGCGGCGCTGCAGCCCGTGGTTCTCGCAGAAGTCGTCGAACTCGCTGCACATGTCCCGGTCGGTGGCCTGCTGGTGCAGGTCGGTGGTGAGCCGGTCCTTCCAGGCCTCCTGCTCGGCGGCCGCCCGCTCGGCCTCGCGCAGCATGGTGCTGATGGTGGTGTTGCGCTCGCGCACCAGTTCGGTGAGTCGGATGACCTCGTGCGAGTTGCCTCCGGCGGCCTGCAGTGCGGCGATGGTCAGGGTGGCGTCGGCGAGCACCGCAAGAACTGTGTCCCACGCGCCAGCGTCAGTGTTGTCGAGCAGGTGGCGGCTGGTGTTGGCTCGGTGGAGCTGGCCGTCGTCGTCGACGGCGACGGCGACGGTGTAACCGTTGCTGTAGCGGTGCGTGATCGTCATTGCTGTTGTCCTCCTGGACAGTAGGAAGCCCGCCCACCGGGACGGTGGGCAGGCTGTTCGTGCGGGTGGTTCGGGTCGCGGTCTCCTGTGGAGGCGGACGAAGCCCCCGACCGGTTGGTCGGGGGCTGGGTGTACCGGCTGAGCCGTGGGCCTTTAGTGCCGTCGGCCTGGTGCGGGCTAGTCGGGGACGGTGCGGTCACCTCCTTGCGCGGGAACGGCTGCGCGGAGCTCGGGGAGCTTGCTGGGGTCGATCCCGCTTAGCAGGGCGGCGAGTAGGAGGTCGGCGGCGCTGGAGCCGGCGTCGGAGGTCACCGGCGAGGTCGGCGGCGATGTTGGCCAGGGCGCCGTTGCCGTCGCGGTAGGCACGCCAGGCGGCCAGGAACAGCGGCGCCGCGCGGTACGGGCTGGGCAGCCGGCGGGCCAGGTTGACCCACAGCTCGTGTCGGTGAACACGGCGCCCAGCACCGAGGTGGTGTCGCCGCGCTTGATCGCTTCCAGCGTGTCGGCCAGCAGGCGCGACCCGGTGAGATGGGTGACGTCGGTGAGGTCGAGGCGTGCGGTGACGATGACCCGGTTGTCGGCGAGTCCGATGATCACCAGACTCTCGTGGGGGTGGAAGCCGAGCAGGTAGGGAACGGCAGCGAGCAGGTCTGCCGGACCTCGGACCTGCAGGGTCGGGCTGTCGGTGGTGTGCATGATGGGTTTCTCCTTCGATGGCAGAAAGCCCCCGACCGGGTGGTCGAGGGCGGGGCGGGCCGGCGGGTGCCGGCCGGTTGGTGCCGGGTTGGTGCCGGGTGGTTAGGCGAGAGTGACCGGGTCGAAGGGGTCGTCGTGCCAGCTGGCGCCGCGACCGCTGTGGGTGTGCAGCCCGGTGCCGTCCACGCCCATCACGACGCAGAGCACGGTGGCCACCACGTCGGGCAACGGCACGCCGCCGACCAATCCGCTGAGCGCGATCGCGGTTGCCGTCAGGTAGGACGAGTTACGCGCGAGCCGAGCACCGTGCGCGGCCCACCCGCGACGCAGCCAGCCGCCTACGCGCCGGGCGGCACGACAACCGTTTCGGCGGCCTTTTTGTATAACCGGACCAGGCATTGCAGCATCACTGTTCTCCTTTCGTCGGGAAACGAAAGATGCCCGGCACCCGCAATCGCGGGACCGGGCATCGGGTGTTCTTTGTGAGCGCACCTTCCAGAAGCGCCTCAACAAAGTCAGGGTGCATTCACTGGCTCAACGGCCGAATGAATACGAGTTAGCTGCTTGAGCAGAGCCATCTGTGGGCGCACGTCTTCCAAGCTGCTGAATCCATTATCTCACATTCCCGCGGCATTCGACAATCGGATTGACCATTCAGGAACGCGGCGGCGGATAGCGCGCATATTGGCGGAGGAATAAGCATATCTGTGCGGCCACATCGGCCACGATGAACGAACATCGGGATCTTCGCGCCATAAGCGCTGTGGCGCCGTCCCGCTGTGCCGCTGTGGGTGGTCGCTCGAACTTGCGCTCACGAACAATGCAGCGCCGTCAGGGCGGTAGTTCAGGCAGGTTCACAATCTTCCTGATGCTCGACAACCGTGTCCGGCCCAGGGCAGATCAGCGTCTGTCGACCATCGTCGTAGCGGACCGTGAACATCGGCTGCTCATGCGGCCGCTCGCGGACC
>JBBQZQ010000126.1:0-4499 GCA_038207565.1 Mycobacteriales bacterium | reverse complement strand
GTTCACCTTCCGCTTCAACCGCCGCCGTACCCCGATGGCCGCCTTCCAAACCCTGCTCGGCCTGGGCAGCGCCCAAGCTCCAACGACCTACCGCGAAATCACCGGCTCCAGCCCAACCTGAACTAACCGGATAAGCATGATGCACGTTATGCCGACGTCGGCATAACGTGCACTTGCTCAGGAATTCCTTCCGCTACGCCTCCAAGCGTGACTGGGCAGCGATCGCGAAGGACCTCAGCCGGTCTACACCGCCCCGTCCGAGGCGGCCGCGGTGGAGGCGTTCCTGACCTTCACCGAGAAGTGGGAGAAGCGCTACCCGGCGATCATCAAGCTCTGGGACAACGCCTGGGCCGAGTTCGTGCCGTTCCTGGCCTTCGACACCGACATCCGGACCGTGATCTGCACGACGGATGAAATTGTCAACAGTGCCGGGGTGAGGATTGTTCGTCGAACATGCCCGCCGCCGGTGCTGCCAACTGCGCCCCGCAGCTGCGGTCAAGGTGGAGCCCCCGGCTGGAGGAACGACCTTGACCGCGGCGAGGAGCGCAGTACTGTCTGGCGGAGGTGGGCGTGGTCGACCGCCGAGCGAAGAGCAGCATGCTGGGACTGGAAGTGCTGTCGCGCCGCATAGCCTCACGGCCTCAAAGTCGCGTCCCATTGCTGGCGTCCACGCCCACCGTCGTCCTCCTTGCACGAACTTCCGAGTTCGCGGCTGGGCGCTTGGTCTGCCAGTGCGCAACGAGCACCTCGTAGGCGTGTTCGGCATTCTCGACAGCGGCGCGTTCCTCGGCGCGTCGTTGCTTGTCGTTGTAGGCCGCGCCGGGTTCGCGGTAGTTCCCGCGTCGGGACGCCGCGCCGGCGGCGAGCTCGAGCTTGCGCCGCTTGTGGGTGACCAGCCCGGGTCGGGCGAAGGCGTAATCCTGGTCCTTGGTGACCAGGTGCCAGGCGAGCACGGTCATCTTGCGGGCGGTGGCCACGACGGCCTTGGGGAACCCGCGCCGGGCTCGCACGCGCTGGTAGAACGCGCGCAGCGGTCCTGGGGCCCGGCTGGCCGACCAGGCCGCCTCTACCAGGACGCCGCGCACGTACGCGCGGCCGGCTTTGGTGATCCGTTTGTTGCACCGGGGCGGAGTTGCCGCACTGGCGCACTCGCGGGGTGAGCCCGAGGTAGGCGACCAGCTTGTCCGGGCTGTCGAAGAGGGTGAAGTCGCCGACCGCGGCTACGATCGAGATCGCGGCGATCGCATCGACGCCCGGGATGGTCATCAACCGCGCGACGGCAGGATCGGTGAGAGCCTCGCACGCGAGCTCCTTGTCCACGATCGCCAGTTCCGCGCCGTGGAAGTCCAACTGGCGCAGTAGCGCCAGCACCGTCGAGCGCCCGTCAGCCGGCAGTGCTTGCTGCGCGAGCCAGTGTCGGCCGGTCTTACCGAACAGGTCGGTCACCGGCGGCGTCGGCGCGAGGTTGCGGGCCAGGATCGCGTGCACCTGGTTCTTGATCCGGGTGCGTTGCCGCACCAGATGCGCGCGGCGCATCACCTGCCGGCGCAGTGAACGCGTGCGCTCGTCGGGCAGCCAGACCGGCGGCAAGAAATCCGCGGCCAGCAGCTGCGCCAAAATGCGGGCATCGACCTTGTCGGTCTTCACCTTCGCCTCGGCGATCGCCCGGGTCTTGGACGGATTGGACACCACCACCCGCCCGACCAGCGGCGTGAGCAGGTTCGCGATCGCATCACTGTTCCCAGTCGCCTCCAACGCCACCTGATCATCAAGACGCAAGCCGTCCGCCCACGCCCGCAACGCCTCCGGCGTGACACCGATCTTGCCTTCGTCACGCAGCAGGCCGTCTTCGAGCACCGCGAGCTGCGCGAACTCCCGGTGCACGTCCATGCCGATATAGCGGACCATCTCCTTGCTCCCCTCGTCGATCATCGGACTGGGGAACCGCTGGGACGGAACGACACCTACGGATACGCGCTCGCAGCGCAGCCGGACCAGTCGCAGGGGCGGCCAACTACTAACACGGGCTCGCAGCCCACCGAGCAACAACGGCCTGCCCATACAGGTTCCCCGGAAGCCCCTGTTCCGGACGGTCGCACCGTATGCCCAACGACAGCCGCCGGGCCAGCAGAACAGTGAGCGGGCCTCCGCGCCATTTCATACCCGGTACCAACAGCATCGAGTCGATGATCTCCATCGCCCGAACCCACTCGACGAACGTGAAGAACTGGCAGAACGGAACCATGGCACTGCGCTGGTGCGCGGCCGGGATGATCGAAGCTCGCGGGCAGTTCCGGCGCGTCAACGGCCACCTACACCTGCCCTCACTGCGCGCCACCCTCGATGCGCATGTCGCCGCCGAAACTGTCGGTGCCGTCCGTCATGATGACAACGTGATCGCCGCCTGACGATCACCAGGACCGCTACCGAAATTCAACGACAGGCGACACAACCTCCAGTGGTACCAACATCTGGCTTTGTCGGCTGTAGGCCGCGCTCGCAATTGCCGATGAGCCGACGCGCAACCTGATTACGCGGAACCGGGAAACCTTCGTCATACACGGTACGAAACGGTGCGCTATCCAGCGGACCGTGCGAATGTTCGTCGTAATCGGCCAGCTATCTCGCTGTTTCCGTTGGCGACGATCGACGTTGTCGTATGCCGGCGCTGTTGTATATCGGCGCGTTCATTGTCCTGAGCTGCATCGAGCCGCGCGGTACCCACCTACGCGATCCGACCGGGCCCCGCTGTACCCCGGCTCCCCACGATGGTCAGACGGGTGGTCGGCGTGCGGCCAGCTCCCAGTACGCAACCGGCGACACACGCTCCAGAGTCTTGACCGTCCCCGGCCCAGGCGCAACACTGGCCTTGGCGCTGTGCCACGCGGCCAGCAAAGAGGTATCGCCGATGGGCAATGTCCGTACCGTGATTGCACTGGCCGTGCTCGGGATCGCGGTCGGCCTGATTGGCGCAGGGCCTGCGGCCGCGGAACCGGACTTCTCCATACAGCCGATTTCCGTCGCTGACCCGAACGTGGCGCCCCAAGGGCAACCGCGGTTGCTTGCGGTGTCCGTCGGCCACCACGACACCTTCGACCGGGTCGTCTTCCGGTTCTCGAGCCGGGCCCCCGGATACTCGGTGCGTTATGTCCCAGCCGTCACCGCAGATGGGTCCGGCAAGCCGGTGCCGCTCGAGGGATCGGCGTTCATTCTGGTGGCGATGTCTTCGGTCGCGAGCGCCCAGGTCGGGGCGCCACCCGCACCTCAAGGCACAATCACGCCGCTTTTCCCGATGCTGCGACAGGTCAAAGGGGCGGGAGACTTCGAAGGGACGGTGTCCTTCGGCCTGGGCCTGGCTAGCAAATCTGGGTTCCGCGCCTTTACTCTGTCGGCGGACCGGCTGGTGGTTGACGTTGCGATCCCGACGGGTGGCGGGCTGGCCGCGACCGGCACCCAGATCGTCCCAACGGTCATCGCGGGACTGGCGCTGATCGCGGCAGGCGCCTCTGCAACCCGGCTCTCCCGGACACGCCGATCATCAACCGTGTCAGCAGCAGCGACCCGGTGAACATGTCCGCCACGAACGACGACGGCCATCACGAGCCGGTCGGGCTTACCCGTCCATGAATAAGTCACCTAGCTACCGGCCAGCCGACCTCAGCAGAGCTTGCCCGGGCCGGTCAAGGCGTGCTCCACCAATCGGTGCAGGGGGCTCAAGCGAACGATGAGCGTACGGCGGTATCGGAACAGCCCAACAGGCCAGTTGGCGCAGCACGCAGGGACGCGATAGGGGTCCCTGTTGCGGTTCCCCGGCTTGCGGGACGGCCAGTCCACGCCCTCATCGTTGTCGGTGGATGAGTGCGGCGAGGCCGTCGATCAGACGCTGCAGCCCGAAGTGGTAGGCGTGTTCGGGGTCGTGAGCGCTTCCTTGGGCTGCTCCGGCGGCGCTGCCGACGCGAACCGGCGCCATCCTGACCGACATGCACGACGAGTGGCAGTCAAGCGAGCGCCGCTACCTGTCCGAGGGTTCCATGGCCCAACTCAGACCAACCGGCGATACTGCGGCATCGCCGCGATCGACAGCGGCGAGTAGACACCCCGGCACCTGACCGCGCAACCGGCCAGCTGACCGGGCACCGATGACTTCCGGGCGGCAGTGGCGTCTGAGGCGTTAGCGACAGGCCACAGACGCCGCGGCCCGGGACAGGCACGATCCGCTAGCGAGCACGGTTGCCAGACGACCCGCGACTATGGAGTTCTGATCATGCGGAGGCTGATTTGCGTGAGAGTTCATGTACTCGCGAGAAGGCCTTCTCGACGAGGGCACCGAGTACTGGCAGTTCTGCTTCGGCCTGCCCTGACAGCGGCCACGGGAAACTGCCCAGAGACGGCCATGTAGCTGCCCGGTGGCGGACATGAAAACTGCCCGCTGACGGTCATGGGATCTGCCCGACACTTCGTCGTCTGTCTCGCCGCTTGAGCGGTTGGGGCCCCTTCCT
>JBBQZQ010000125.1:0-4828 GCA_038207565.1 Mycobacteriales bacterium | reverse complement strand
CGACGAGCACGGCGGTATCGACCGTGTTGTCATCCATCGGTTTTCAACACCGTCCGGAATCGTGCCTGCCTGGCGTTCAGGCGCGCAAGCGCGGTGGCCGCCTGGTCGAGCGGAGTGGTTTCGAGATCGGGCGCAACCCGTTCTGCATGGCGAAGCGCATCGCCTCTCAGCCGAACGCACCCGATGGACGAGTTCTGTCCGATGAAGGATCCTCATCTGACATTGGTCGAGCCGCGCATATCGCCGCCCTCCCTGGCCCGAGGAAGTTCCTGTGCGTGCTCGTTATTCGGCGTTATGCGCCCGGTCCGCTTGGTGGCTCGTTTCCTGTTCGGGTTCGGGTGCGGTGGAGCGCGTCGAGGGCGGTGTTGTCGGTGTCGGGGAGGGTGTGGAGGTATTTCTCGGTGGTGCGCAGGCTGCCGTGGCCGAGGCGTTCTTTGACGGTTTGGATGTCGGCGCCGCCGGCGAGTAGCCAAGAGGCGTGGGCGTGGCGGAGGTCGTGGAAGCGGACGGTGAACGGTAGTCCGGTGCTGGTGGTGGCGGGGGTCCAGATGTGGTGTCGGAACCAGCGGCGGGGGATGTGGCCGTCGGTGTGCACGATTCGGGTGCCGCGCGGGTTGTCTTTGCCGGCGGCGCGGCGTCCGGCTCGGTAGGTCGCGAACGCGGCCTTGCAGTGCGGGCAGCGGCACTTGCCGAGGGTGTAGGCGGTGAGGGTGCCGTGTGGGTAGCTGCGTCCGCGCTGATTTGGTTCGGTGCATCCGGTTGGCTGCTCCGTACTCACCTCGTCGCTGTAGGACCGGCCACCGTCGGCTTCAATGAGCGGGAACGGGAATAGCAGGTCGGTGCGAGTGAGGTTGTTGCTGGCGGTGTGTTCGCCGAGCGCGGCGCACAGCACAGGGCTGAGGTTGAGCCGCCGGTATTCCTTGTCTTTCGGGTAGGCCTTCACCGAGAACCGTTCGCCGTTGTTCGGTGCGGTGGTTTCGGTGACGGCGCGGGCGACGGTGAGCATCCGGGCGTGGATGTCGAGGTCGTGGGTGCGCAGTTCGGTGAGTTCGCCCCAGCGCAGGCCGGATTCGATCGCGGTCTCGACCATGAGGCGCGACACCGGTCCGGGTAGCACGTGGTGAACGGCGTCGTACTGCGCCGGGGTGACGATGATCCGCGGTTTGCGCGCGACGGTGGGGGTCTTGACTCCGGCGCAGGGGTGCAGGAAGACGACCTGGTCGTTGAGGGCGGTGGTGAAGATGGCGGACAGGATGGTCTTGTTCCCGACGATCGTTGCCGCGGACAGGCCAGAGGCCTTCTGGGTGCGGTTCCAGTCCCGGACATGTTCGGGCAGCACGTCGATCATCCGCATGGTCCCGAACTGCGGCATCAGGTGTTTGCCGATCATGTAGGTGTATCTCTCGCGGGTCGAGGCCTCGATCTGGTGCGCGGGCAGCCACGACATCTCGACGTAGTGGGCGAAGGTTTGGCGGCCGCGGCGTAGGTCGCCGAGCTTGCCGGACTCGACGAGGGCTTCGGCGCGTTGCCAGGCCTTGTCGGCCTGCTTGGCGGTGGGGAACGTTCCGGCGGAGCGTTGCCGTCCGCGCAGGTCGCGGTAGAGCGCGACGAAGCGGGTCTTGCCGTCCTTATCGACGCGCTCCCGGGTGGATCCCACGTGAGCAAGCGTAGCTGCCTACCGGCGGCTGCGTATCAACAAAATGTCAACAATCACGACCTGGCACCAGTTGGCATCGTGTGGCACGAGATGGCATGAATCCCCGTGTTCACTGGGCTGTGATAGGTTGTCTCGTGTCAGCCGAGAACCCGTAAGAGTGTGTGCACTGCCTTGACACGGTAGGGGTCACTGGTTCAATCCCAGTATCGCCCACCAACGGAGGCCCCAGTTTCTGGGGCCTCCAGTCATTTCTGGATCTTTCTTGGGCCGCGCTGGGGCCACGCGAGCGTTGGCTGCGTTGGTTGGGGACAGTTCCGGCGTGGCCCAGATGTGGCCTCCGGGGTATTCAGCTGACCGGACTATAATTGTGGCCATGGACGGGCGGCTGCCGCGGGCTGGTAAGCACTACCCGCGGTCGACCGGAGAGTTCCAGTCCTGGTTCGCGACCGATGCCGACTGCTTGGACTACCTGGAGTGGCTGCGCTGGCCCGACGGTTTCGTTTGTCCGCGTTGCGCGCACGCCGGTGGCTGGGCGCTCGGTGATGCTCGCTATAAGTGCGCGGCCTGCGGGGCGCGGACAGCGGTGACCGCAGGCACGTTGTTCGATCGCCGGCGGACTCCATTGACGGTGTGGTTCACCGCGTGTTGGATGTTCGCCGCGCAGAAGGACGGCGTCTCGGCGCTGAGCCTGCAGCGGGCGCTTGAGATCGGCTCCTACCCAACCGCATGGGCGATGCTGCACCGGCTGCGCTCGGTCCTGGTACGCCCCGGCCGGGACCGGCTGGCTGGCATCGTCGAGGTCGATGAGACCTACATCGGCGGCGAAGAGCCAGGGCTGCGGGGCGGACGGGCCAGAGGCAAGAAATCCCTTGTCGGGGTAGCCGTTGAGGTTAAGCAGCCTCGAGGGTACGGACGCTGTCGGATGGCGATCCTGGCCGACGCCTCGGCCGCCTCACTGCACCCCTTCGTCAGCGAAAACGTCGAGCCCGGCGCCACCATCATCACCGATGCCTGGCAGGGTTACCGCGGCATCGACAAGCTCGGCTACACCCACGACCGGCGCAGCCAGCGCGCGGCCCGTGCCCGCGGCGAGGACCCCGGCGAGCTGCTCCCTGGAGTCCACCGGATCGCGTCCCTGGCCAAGCGGTGGCTGCTGGGCACCCACCAGGGCTCGGTGGACAAGGTGCACCTGCAGAGCTACCTCGACGAGTTCGCCTTCCGCTTCAACCGCCGCCGCTCGACCAGCCGAGGCATGGTTTTCTACCGCGTCCTCGAACTCGCCGTCGGACACGGCCCGGTCCGCTACCGCGACCTGGTCGTCGACCCGCAACCCAAGGCCACCAGGCCCGTTCCGCCCGGCACCAGCGGCCACCCGCCGAGCCTGGACCGCCCCCGCGCAACACGGCCCTGGCGCGCCACTGGCCAGCAGTAGTCCGGTCAGCTGAATACCCCCGTGTGGCCTAATGGCTGCGGTGTACGCCGGACGCTCCCAGATTTCGGCGACGAGCAGGCCCGAATAGCGGGGTCACGGGGCCGGCCTTGCAGCTGGTTGGCGCTCAATGCGCGCGCGGAGTGGCCGGACTGGGGGAGTGAGCACTAGCGCAAATGATTCGTGCTCATCAACTTTTCTGTCGGAGGCGGCGAGCGGGTGACGCCCCGAGGTTCGAACCGGGGCACCGATCACGTTTGGCGGCATATACTGGTCCTCGGTTCGGTATATGGGGGTGGAATGACGAAACGGTTGATCGATTTGGACGATGGTCTGCTCGAGGACGCGCAGCGTGAGCTGGGCACGAGCGGCGTGTCGGATACGGTGCGCGTCGCATTGCGGCAGGCGGCCGCGTCGTCGGCTCGGGCGCGTCAGGTGCAGTGGCTGGCCGAGGGTGGGCTTTCGGGGTTGACGGAGGCTGATCAGCGGGCGGCCGTGTGGCGCTGATCGCCAAGTTCGTAGTCGATACCAGTGCTGCGGCCCGGATGGCCGATCCGCTGGTCGCGGCGAGGTTGGCGCCGTTGATCACCGGGGGAGTGGTGGCGACGTGCGCGACACTGGATGCTGAAGCGTTGTACAGCGCTCGGAGTCCGGTCGAGTACGAGCAGATTCGCGCCGATCGGCGAGTGGCGTATGAATACCTGCCGACTGGAGACGAGCACTGGCAGCATGCCTTCGCCGCACAACGTCAACTCGCCGCCACCGGTCGGCACCGCGCCGTCGGCATTGCCGACCTGCTGACCGCAGTGTTGGCCGTAACGCACCGACTGACCTTGATCCACTACGACGCCGACTTCGACATCGCCGCCGAAGTCCTGAGCCTCGATCATCGCTGGATAGCACCTCGCGGAACGCTATGAGCGCGCCGCCGTACCTCGGAAGAACGGCGTCCGGCGTCGACAGACCTGCTCGAGATCGCCGATTCTCAAGCACGGCTTCCCCGCCTTCAATGCCGGGCACCACGTCGTTATGCACGGCAGCGTGCAAGGTTGAGCCGGTCGTGTCGCGAAAGGGGTAACCCGGTGGGGCGCCGCATTTACGTGGCACTCGTTAACGATGTCGCCTACTTCGACGAGCGCCGCGCCGACGCGGGCAGGACCGAGGTTTCGCGGAACAGCGCGGCCGAAGGCGGTTAGGACGACGCTGACCTCTGGGGAAGCAGTTCCTGGCATCCGAACGAGAGTCAAGGGGCGGCGATACGCGGCCGGTTGGGCGCGCGACGGGAGTATCTCCGATCGTTTGCTGGTGCGAAGTCGCGCTGGCTGTCGTGTCGGAACTTCCGCCGGGTGGAGCGGTGCTATTGATTCGTCGGCGCGGGCGTCATTCGCGCCGGTCACGAACCTATCGAGGCAACGCCGACCGTGCCCGGCGTATTGCCGATTTTGCGTGCGTTGCCGGGCGCCGCCGACGTCGTTGGGTAAGAGTGCGACCGGCCTAGAGGCAGGTCGTGAGGTGACTATGACGTCGCAGTCACGTGGTGATGCCGTCCACATAGGTCTGGAGTCCGCGGCGAACCGATCACGACGCGGGGCGCTAGTGTCCTGCGCCGGGAATCCGTTGAAGATATCGTTGGAGTCGTTCGAAGATTTCGTCGGCGGTTTTGGTCCAGGTGAACGGGCGCGCGTTCTCGTTCCAGGCGGCAGTCCAGGCGCGGATGTCCTTCTCCAGTGCGTGCAGGGTTT
>JBBQZQ010000124.1:0-4978 GCA_038207565.1 Mycobacteriales bacterium | reverse complement strand
TGAGCGGCCTGCTCGGCCACCAGAGCCGCCAACTCCCTATACGAGGGAAGCGGCTCGGACACGGCCGGAAGTCAAGCATGATCACACACGGAACACCGGCAACGACACGCCGCAGGTCGGCTGGGGGTCTGACTGGTTACCATCCTCCCGCTCTGGGCGATGGCTTGTGGGCATCGGCCGCAATGGAGTCCGCCCGAGAAGAGCGGAGACAGCCAGACAGATCCAGGGGGCCGGTCTGGGCGAACAACTTGCCGCAATGGAGTCCGCCCGAGAAGAGCGGAGACAGCTGCCACCACGGCAGGGCCTGCCACTGCTCGATGGTGCCGCAATGGAGTCCGCCCGAGAAGAGCGGAGACAGGGCTCGCGCGGGGCGTGCCCTGTGACCTGGCACGATAGCGTGTCTTGCGAGCAGTCGCTCAACTCGCTGCATATCGTTGCCCTGTCGAGGGCGTGGTGGCAGCGCTACCGGCGGCTGACCTGCACGCGAGCGCTCCCTGGGCCGCCACGCAGAACCAGACCGCTCGCAGTTCGCCGCATCAGACGATCTGGGGACCGCCGCCGCTGGGCAGCCGCCGGGGCCGGCCGATGCAGCGGACGACGACGGCGGAAGACACCGGCCCGAGATCGAGCTGCACAACACTGTCCGAGCCAAGATTCATGAGCTCGATGATTGCCGACTCAAGCTCAGACACCTCGGCCACCGATAAGTCGCACAAGAACACCGAGTATTGCAACCGCTCTCCGTGGTCCTCCATCAGGGTACAGATCCGCCGCAACCGCGCGGGATCGGCGATGTCGTAGGCCATCAGGTATCTACGCCGAGCCATGCGTCGTCACCTCGTGACCATTGCTCGGTACTCCGGGAGCTCCCCCACCATCACGGCCGCCAGCAATCTCGCCTGCACATCGAGCACTCGGCGATAGCTGATCCGATAGCCGAAGAGTGGGTGCTTGATCTCGGTCTCCAAGCGACGCTCATAGGCGCGCAACACAGACCGCCGCCCATCTGCGGTCAGCGACACCGCACCGGCCCGGCGGATGAAATCGCGCGCGGTGATCTCACCGTTGTTCAGTAACCCGACGACGACCGAGTCCGCGATGAGCGGCCGGAACTCCTCTGTCAGGTCCAGTGCCAGCGCGGGGCGACCGTAGCGCGATCGGTGATAGACCCCGAGGTAAGGATCGAGGCCGACCCCGAGGCACACCGATACGAGATCCTTGGTCAGCATCGCGTAGCAGAAGGATAACAAAGCGTTGACCGGGTCCGGGGGCGGACGTCGATTTCGTCCGAGCTGGGAGAACTCCTGAGCCATTGGCTCGTTCGCGATCATCGATGGTAGGGACGCAAAATAGAGCCTCGCGGCGGTACCCTCGATCCCAAGCAACGAGGCGAAGTTCGTCACAGTCAGAGCGGCAGCGGCAAGCCGTTTCAAGGAAGCTACCGTCCGGGACACGTCACCACGGGCGTTGCGGCGCAGCAGAGTTCGACAGTTGAGGATCTTGCCTTCAATCATGCGCTGCGCCAGCCCCGACTCGCTCTGTGAATGCACCACGACCTGGCGCCGCCGCAGCTCCGCGTACTTCGATGGCTGGCCGATGGCGAATCCACGCAGCCAGCCGCCGGCAGTCATCCACAGGATCGGCACGTCTCGGGCGAACAGTTCGTGCAACACCTGGGTGCTCACCTGCACCCGCCCGAACAGCACGAGTTGGGAGACGTCGAGTAGACGCAGCGATGCGAGCTTCTGCTTGTCTCGATCGGTCACCTCCATCCGCCCGCTGCGGATCCCGACGTACGAGCCGGCAGCCGTCACATAGACCGGCCGCTGATCAGGATCTCTCGGTACAAGTCGACGCGGCGGCTGGGCACCCCGGGCAAGCAGCGCGTTGGTCTCATCCGGGAGGCACAAGCCTACGAGCGAGCACCGAACACACTTGGGACTGTCGACCAGCGGTAGCGGTGCGCGGGCGGTGTCCGCGACGCCGCGAGCGTCGGCCACCATGTCCTGCACCCACGACAACCGTTCCGCAGTGAGATCGACCCGAACGCGCTGTCTCGGGGTCGCGTAGTACAACTCGGCGTGATCACACCGGTAGCCGTTGTCGCGCAGTACGAGGCCTTGCAGACAAACCTGCACCTCGTCACTCGGCCACGGCGTGCCGTCCGGCTGCGGCGAGCCCTTCTTGTAATCGACCGGAACGACGCTGCCGGCTTCGCCCTCCAACAGGTCCAGCTTGGCGATCACGCCGAGCCGGTCCGAGCTGAGCGTCACCGAGCGTGCCCGGCGCAGCTCGCCCTCCTCCGGTAACGGCGCCGCGCCAGCCTCAACGTCGACCCGACGATGTACCTGCTGCCCAGCCGAGTGTCGTCGTTGTCGGCGAACCGCGCCTCCACCCATTCCAGGTAGAACAGCCGAGGGCAGTAGACGAACTCATTGATCATCCGTGCCGGAAGGAGATCACCGTCCATCAGATCCGCCATCGGCTACCGGCTCGAACAGCCCGAGTCCGAAATGGCTGAGGTGACCCAAGGCGATCGGGCCGCTCTCCGGCTCGTCGAAGGTCAGTTCGACGAAACAGCCAGCTCGATTGGCCTGCCCCTGGGGACTGCTGCGTGCGAACCGACGCGACGGACGGTAGCGGACGAACTCACGCCAGTCCCGTTCCCGAAAGGGACGAACAGAGGTTGCCACGTGCTTCCCATGGTGCCCCAGATCCCGTTGGACCTCATCCCCGACGAACTCCGGCCCCGAGCGTCGCCCAGGCCAGCGAGACGGCACATACGGGGTGACCGACCTCCAAGTTCGCGCAGCTCCGAGTAGGTCCGGGGCAACCTCCCGTACCGTCCCGACCCCAGAAACGCGGACGTGCAGCCGCCACTCCTTGTTCCAGCTCGACCGCAATTCGCGAACGTCGCAGACGCTGTCGAGCTCGCGCTGGTCCAGGGAGGCCGGCGTCCAGACAAGGAGGCCGGACAACCGACGATTTTCGAACATGGGCAGGTAGTGAGCATGTTGGTGCCCCTCCATCGGAGACTCGTCCGTTTCGCGACCGCCGAGCTGGGTGCGCGGGCGTTCCTTTGGGTCGGTGCCAAGCTTCTTCAGAGCGGCGCCGACCTTGTTGAGCGCGGCCTGCCGGAGCAGGTCGGTGTAGATCACGGCGTCGGTGTCCGAGGGCCGTGCGGCCTGCATGACCGTGAACCGAACGGCGGTGGGGGCGGGAGCGGATGACCGCGCCGAGGTGCGGCGACGGGGGTGTTCCGCGGAACACACATACCCGACGAACCGGCTCCCGGCAGGGAAGAGCAATCCACCCTTGCGCACGTCCACCGGGCGGGCCAAGAGCGTGTCCACCGCAAGTGGAATCTCGGGGCCGAGCACCGCCGTCGCCCGAGCCTCGGGGGAAATCGACTCGGCCACGTCGACCGGGAGCCACACCTCATAGTCCCCGGGCAACCAGTCGTCGACTACCGTGGCCTCGCAGATGCTGTCCGCTCGGCCGAAGTAGGGCAAGGAGGAGGCTAGCCGAGAGAACGCGGCGCGTTCATCGCTCGGCAGATCGAAGGGCCACAGCGCAGCGAGCGGCTTGCTCGGCTGGAACACGGCGAACGCGTCGAACGTCCGATCCGTCCCGTCCTTCGAGTCCGGGTAGTAGTGCCTGGTGTGTGCGATCGTGTGCCTGGGAACCGCGAACGTCGGCGGCTCCGCCAGCCGCGCGAGCAACCCGTGGACGACGCTCTCCGGCAACTCAGGGACCCGGGTCTGCCACACCGCGTAGAGCGCCCGCAGCAGCCGCCAGGGTGACGGCGGTATCTCCACCACCCCCTCGTTGACATGTTGACCCCAAGGATTTGCGTGATATCGCCCTAATGGAAAGTTCAATAGCAGCGCGGTGGACACGCTCGCTCAAACCTTCTTACCTGTGCCGGGCCACTCCACGATGAGCGGTTCGCCATCGCCAAACAGATCACGGGCTTGCGGGATCAGGTCGGAGAGACGATTCGCGAGTTCCTTCTTGTCGGGTAAGTCCCCTGTCGGCTCACTCTGGAGTTCGAGGTCGCACGCTGTGCGCAACCGCATCCCACCATCGAGCAGGCCACGGATCTCCCATAGCGCGAGCGTTTCCAACAACTCGGGAACCGGCTGCGGGAGGCCGTACGAGTGCAACAGTTCCACATCGACGACGAACGATGCCTGGATGATCTTCGCGGTCCACTCGGTGCGGTGGAATGGCACAGACCCATAGCCCTCCGCGGCGCCACCGCCGTCCTCTTCATTCTGGTGACGCACTCGATCCGACTTCCGACCGCCGCTGATAGCTGGCTCCACCTCATGCGCCTCAATCACGCCGGATACCGCACGCGGGAATTTCGGCTGACCCGGCCAGTTCTTGTGTGAGAAGAAAACCCCGTGCACCAGGCAAAACGGATCGAGCTGCGCGACCGCTGATGCCATCCGCCGACGGTTCAGCGGGGTGTCCTTGGCCAACCCCAACCGCTTCCCGATTTCCTCGAACATCGGCGCCCCGTTGAGCGTGGCGGTGTGTACGTACGGGGAAGCCAACCGGTGGGCTTCCAACCGGCTGGACGTCAGGAACTCATCTGAACCGGCTCGCAACACCCGCACGTAGGGAAGCCCTCGAACAGCCTCGACCGGCACGTTGGCCGCATCGTCCCACCCGGTGGCCTCCAGCCTGTTGGCCATCGACTGGACCGACTCTACCAATAACGACGGAACCTTGGTCTCGCCGTCGAAACGTACCTATTCAGCAGGGGGTCCGGGGTGATGCTCGGCGTGTCGGCTTGATCTTGCCGCCCGGATAGTGATCATGGTGTGGTGTCGTCGGGTGCTGGGAGCTCTGCTGCTGAGCTGTCTGCGCTGGTTGAGCAACTCCGTACGACGAACGCCGGGCTGCGTGAGGTGATCAACGGGCAGGCCGCGCGGCTTGAGGCGCAAGCGGCGCGGCTTGAGGCGCAAGC
>JBBQZQ010000123.1:0-5220 GCA_038207565.1 Mycobacteriales bacterium | reverse complement strand
AAGCGTTGTAGGCGTGGTGGTGCGCCTCGTGCAGGATCCCCGAGCCCGGCGCGAACTCCCCGCCGCGCTGCCAGTTGTTGGTGCCCAGCTGAAAGATCAGCCGATCGGACATCCTCGCCTCCGCGCTCGAACCTTGACTGCGCCCGCGAGCCGCGATCATGGCCGGGTTCGGCGGAAAAGGAAAGCGAGACGCCCCGAAGGGCCGATCGACCGCACCATCGAGCATGATCGGGGTCGTGGGCCTGATTGCCCGAGGTGACCGGGCGGTGCCGGTGACAGTGCAGGCGCGCATCCCGGTTGCTGCCGGCGACGGGTTCGACATCGTCCCGGTCGAAGGGGAGGGGCGGGTTGGTGTCCGGATAGGGATCCCGTTACGGTCAGCGGCATTTAGGCTCACGCGCGGATGCTGCTGACCGTCGTCGTTCCCGTTCGGGCGATACGTTGCCTGGGTGCCTGGGTGCCCTCGTGAGCATGTGCCCGGACAGCGCCGTTTCGGGATAAAGGGCGACCTCGGGGGTGGCGGTCATACTGTCGCCTATGCTTGTGGGCGTCGTCATCCGTCCAGCTCGCCCAGCGGATGTTCCAGGCATCATCACACTGTTCACCGCCGTCGCGGAGGAACGTGACAGCATCGGCACTGAACCCGGCTTCGACGTCGCCCAACGCCAGTCCGGCATCCTCAAATCAATCGAAGAGGCTGCAAGCTGCGTGCTGGTGGCTGTCCTGGAAGGCGTCGTTGTGGGTAATCTTGGCATCCAGGTGCAACATCGCCAGACCATGGGCTCGCTCGGCATGATGGTCAGCAGGGAGCGCCGTGGGCAGGGCATTGGCGGTCGAATGCTGGATGACAGCTTGCGCTGGGCGCGCGAGTCCGGACTGCACAAAGTGGACCTTGGGGTGTGGCCCCACAACGCTGCGGCGATAGCCCTCTACCGCTCCCGCGGCTTCACCATCGAGGGCCGGTTCCGCCGCCACTACCGTCGGGCCAACGGGGAACTCTGGGACGTGATCACCATGGGCCTCGTGCTCGATACACAAAGCCCAGGCTCTTCCTACCCCGACGCTGAAAACCTCTGAAGGCACAGGACCAGGAAGTGTGTCCGGCGTCGTTGCGCACGTTCCCACAAGCGGAACGGCCAGCGGCACCATTCTCCCCGTCAGCCGACAAGATCATCAAAGTGCCCTAGGCGGATCCTCATTAAGTTCGCTGGGGTGACGGATCAGGAGCATCCCCCCGTTGTCCTGGTCTCGGTGGACGACGTGGTGCTGGAGCAACTCGTGCACGCCGCCACCACAGACGCCTCAGCGGATGAGGTGACCGCGCCGGTGACCGCTGGGGAGACATGGACACCGGGACGAGTCGCGTGGCTGCGGAACTTCCACCGGGATCGCCGCGCGGGTCTGGACGGGCCGACCGGCGAGGCCACGTGGGCGGTAGTCATCGACAAGAGCGTCGTCGGCTCAGTCCGGCTGAAGCGCAGTGATCAGCCCGGCGTGCTCGAGACCGGCGCGTGGCTGACCCGTCGTGCCCGCGGCCGCGGTGTTGGGGGAGCAGCAATGGCTGCGGTGCTGCGCCAAGCTGCCGCTCTTGGAGCTGTCGGCGTGCAAGCCGACACCACTGCCGGCAACGCTGCCGCGCTGGGCGCGCTGCGCCGCCTCGGCTTCACCCTCGCCCCTGCTGAGGACGGTCAGGGCGTCCACGCGCTGATCCTCTTCGGCTCGCCGGACGCCGTTACTGAGCACCCGTAGCGGCCGCTATACGGGCGGCCTGGAGCTCGCGGACACGCGGTCGACGGTCGACGACCGGTCGGTGCAGGACCGCGGTCGGAGCCCTTTATCGCCGCAGCCGCGTCACGTCTCGGTCTGCCGCTGGCCCAGCTGAGGCCACGCCAGCGCCGGGGAGCCAAGGCCGCTGTGCTGTCGTGCTGAGCGATCGCTTAATGCAACAGTGCCACGGCGCTTCCACCCGGGCCGTGACCGGTGAAACTCGGTGGAGCGTCGCCCGGCCCGGGCGCTAGCCTGAGCGAACACCCACCGCAACAACCCTTGGTCTCACCATGCCCAAAGGGGGGCTTGTTCCATGCCGTCCTCACAACGCCGGGTCATACCGATAGCCCGGATCCTGCGGTTCCACTGGCGGGTGGCCTGGCGATATCCCGGGCTGGTCGTGGGCTGTCTGCTGGCCACTCCACTGACGGTGCTGGTCGACACGATCCTGCCACCGTTGATCGTCTCCGACGTGCTGAACCGCCTCAGCACCGGTCACTATCAGCGGAACCAGCTCTGGACCAGCTTCTCCACCAACCTGATCACCTACGCCGTGGTGGTGTTCCTGGGCTGGGCCGCAGTCGAACTCGAAGCCAGCCGACGAGACTCCTACCGCCAATTCAGTCGCGTCTTTCATCTCGTGGGACGCAAAGGTCCGGGCTGACGGGGCAACAGCAGTCGAGTGCTGAGGTCAGCCCACGCATTTGCGCCGTGCTGTCGTTGTGGAGGTACGCAGCCGGTAGGACTCGGCGCCGGTTTCGAGGATGTGGGCGTTGAAGATGATGCGGTCGACGATCGGTCATCGAGACAGCCGGCGGGGGTCGCCGGGAAGATGGCATGATTCACCTGCGGGCACGTACCGCGGAGGAGGGTCTTCATGACACCGACGCCTATGCCTCCGGTGCTCGTCACTGGAGCGACCGGCTGGGTTGGGCGCTCCGTAGTCGACCTGCTCCTAGACGCGGGCGTGCCGGTCCGCGCGCTCACGCGTCGCCTCGAGGCGGCGGCGACGCTGCCAGCGAACGTCGACGTCGTCACCGGCGACCTCACCTTGCCGGAATCGCTGGACGCGGCGCTGCGCGGTGTCCGTGCCGTCTTCCTCGTCTGGACCGCTCCGCCAGCGACTGCTCCGGCAGTGGTCGAGCGTCTGGCAACCTACGCGCGGCGTGTCGTCTTTCTCTCGGCACCGCACCAAACCCCGCACCCCTTCTTTCAGCAACCGAACCCAATGGCGGCGCTCTATGCAGATATTGAGCGGCTCATCGTGGCCACCGGGCTCGAGTCGACGATCATCCGGCCGGGGATGTTCGCGTCGAACGCGTTGTTCTGGTGGACGGGCGCGATCAGCGCTGACGGTGTCGTCCGGTGGCCGTACGGCGCCGCCGAGACGGCACCCATCGATGAGCGCGACGTGGCAGCCGTCGCGGCGCGGACCCTGTATGGGGACGGTCATGCTGGAGGCGACTACGTCCTCACTGGCCCCGAGTCACTGAGCCAGGCAGAGCAGGTCAGCATCATCGGTGATGTGTTGGGGCGTCGGATCGAATTCGAGGAGCTGTCGCCGGAGGAGTTTCGAAGCGAGACGGAGGGAAGCTGGCCCCGCCCGGTCGTGGACATGCTGCTCGCCGCGTGGAGCGCAACGATGGGAATGCCGGCCTTCGTGACCTCTACGGTCTTCGACATCCTCGGATCAGTCCCGCGATCGTTTCGCCAGTGGGTCGCCGATCACGCCACCGCGTTCACGGAAGATTCAACCCATCCAATTGACCTTTCCTGCGAAGGGAGCAAGGGCCGGGTCAGCTCGCTGCGGTGACGCCGCGGCTGAGCTGGAGTCGGCTGTTCATGTCGAGTTTCACCTCGCCGTGCGGCGCGACGTGGGCCCAGAACAACGGCGTCAGGCCGCGTCGGTCGGCGTCGGTCAGCGCGGTGGCCCACTCGTCGTCGGCGAGCACCTCCTGGACCATCAGGGTGTTGACGTAGACCAGAGCGGCCTGCAGTACCCGCAGGCACAGCACGGACAGTTCCTGCTCGTCGCGGCGGTTGGTGGCGATGTCGCCGCCCTTGCCGAAGAAGATGACGCTGTTGGCCCGGTTCCACGACTCGACGACGTTCAGGCCCTCGTTAATCTCGCGTTGCAGGTCCCGGTCGCGCAGGTACCGGGCCACGAAGATTGTGCGTTGGGCCCGGCCGACCTCGATCATCGCCTGGTAGGTGGGGTGGATCGCGTTGGCGCGGGTGAACCGGCGCAGGATTGCCTCGGTCGAGGCGGTGCCGGAGCGGATCGCGGTCGCGTATTTGATCATTTGGTCGTACTGCTCGGCGATGATGTCCCACCGAATCGGCCTCGTGAGCGCCGGCGTCAGCCGCCGGTACGCCTCGGGCTCGCCCGGCGGCCGGCCGGTACAACCGCACTTTGTTGATCCGCTTGATCCTGGGGAGCAGGTCGAAGCCGAGCAACCGGGTGATGCCGAAGCCGACCTCGGACTGGCCGTGGGAGTCGACGTAGTTGCCCTCGACCTCCATGGTGGTGCCGTGCCGCATCGCCCCCTCGACCATCGCGGCGACCTCGGACGCCGAGCAGTTGATCAGCTGGGAGTGGATGGCCATGCTCTTACGCTCGACGTGCCAGTAGATCAGCACGCCGCGTCCGCCGTAGCGGGAGTGCCATTCGGTGAAGATGTTCTGGTCGAACGCGCCGAAGTGCGTCGAGTCGGTGGCGACCGCGGTGGAGCCGGCGCCCCAGATCGTGTGCACCCGGGCGGCGAACGTCGCGTTGGCGATCTCGATCGCGATGGCCCGCGGCCGACTTGGTGAGGCCGATGAGGCCGTGCTTGGTGGCGGCGTAGGCGGCCTGGCCTTTGAACCCTTTGACGCCCGCGCCGGACGACGTGTTGACGATCGCGCCGCCGCCGTGCTGGAGCATGAGCTCGATCTCGTGCTTCATGCTCAGGAAAGCGCCGCGGAGATTGACTGCCACGAGGCGGTCCCACTCGTCGTCGCTGATCTCGGCGGCCGGCTTGATCGGCTGCTCGATGCCCGCGTTGTTGAAGGCGATGTCGAGGCGGCCGAATCGCTCCACTGCGGCGTCCAGTGCCGCTTTGATGTCGTCGGCGCGGGTGACGTTGCAGGACACGGCGAGCGACTGGCCGCCGGCCTGCTCGATCATGCGAGCCGTCTTTTGGTTGCCGTCGGTTGCGATGTCGGCGACCACGACGCTGGCACCTTCGAGCCCGAACGCGAGTGCGGTGGCGCGGCCGATGCCGCTGGTCGCTCGGTGACGAACGCGACCTTGCTTTCGAAGCGGCCGCTCATGGGGTCACCATGACCTTGATGGCCTCGCGGTCGGCCATGGCGCGGTAGCCGTCGGGGACGCCGTCCAGGCCGACGTTCCGGTCGAACACGCGGCCGGGCTCGATGCGGCCCGCCAGCACGTCGGGCAGCAGCTCGTCCAGG
>JBBQZQ010000122.1:0-5707 GCA_038207565.1 Mycobacteriales bacterium | reverse complement strand
ACGAGCGCGCGCCAACCCCCGCGTCGTCAAACGCAAGTACGTCAAATGGCACGTCAAACGCGCCCACCACGACCAATGGCCCAGCCCCGAACATCCACCCACCTACACCACACAACACGACACTAACTGAACGGTATTGGGCTTAGCCCAGCTGTCCACTGCGACTCCGAGGACATCCGGGCACGTCCGGGCGCAATCACGCACTCCTGCGAGAACGTCGGTGTAGAGGCTGTGGGGTTCAAGAGCCTCGATCGTGCAGGCGCGACCCGCGATCGCGCCGCAGGACGGTATTCGTTGATCAGACCGCCGAGCACCTCGTCTCGCCGAACCGCCGTCCAACATCGATGGTTAGCAAAGATTGGCAGCGCCGGCGATCGGCGGTCGCTGGTCAAGTGCGCGGTGCGGACGGTGGCCGTTGTAGTGCGTCTCGTACTCGGCTAGCACGCGCACGAGCTGCCGCTCACTAAAGATCAACATCCGATCCAGGCATTCGCGCCGAATCGTGCCGACCCAGCGCTCCGCGTAAGCGTTGGCCTTCGGCGCCCGCGGCGGACTAGGCAACACCACTATGCCCTCGTCGGCGAACACCGCGTCGAAGGCGGCTGTGAACTTCGTGTCGCGGTCGCGGATCAGGAATCCGAAACCGTCGACCCGCTCCCCCAGCGCCATCAAGAAGTTACGGCCCTGCTGGGTCACCCACACGCCCGTCGGATGCCGAGTGACACCGAGGATGTGGACGCCGCGCGTGCCAACTTCGAGGATGAAGAACACATAGATCCGGCGCAGCAGCACCGTGTCGACGGTGAAGAAGTCACAGGCGAGCATCGTCCTCGCCTGAATCCGACAGAACTCCCGCCGCGACGGTCCTGTCCGGCGCGGGGCCGGATCCAGACCCGCCGTCCGGAGGATGGTCCATACGGTCGCCGGAGCGACTCGAAAACCAAGCCCGACGAGCTCGCCCTGGATGCGGCGGTGACCCCAGCTCGGGTTCTCCTGAGCGAACCGGATCGCGAGGTCGCGGATCACGGACGAAGTCCGCGGACGACCACCTGGTGGTCGCGTCTTCGGTGGGTAGGTCCACTGTCGTGCGATCAGCTGCCGGTGCCATCGCAGCAGCGTCTCCGGCGTCACAATCCTCGCTCGCAACACTTCGCGTGGCAGCATCCGGGCGAGCGCCGCCAGCACCATCCGGTCCTTCGGTTCCAGCCGAGGGCGAGTCACCTGCCGGCGCAGCCCGGCGACCTCACCGGCAGCATCAGCAGCTCGACATCTTTCGCCGCCTCGCGAAGACCACGAGTCACGACGGCAGCGAGCAGAACCCGGACAGCCGCGTAGAGGGCAGAGAACAACCCGAATGATCATGCCAAACCTGCCAAGCACACGCGGCTGAGGTTTTTGAGCCCCACAAGCGCCGACCGTCGCGACTACCTCCAGCTCACCGACGAGGTCGTCCACAAGCACTTGTCCGGCGATCTGGAGATCGGGCTCTATCCGCTGCTCGACGACGACCGCTGCTCGTGGCTGGCCGCCGACTTCGACGGCCGCACCGCGATGCTCGACGCGCTGGCCTATCTGAAGGCCGCCCGCGCGGCCGATGTGCCTGCCGCATTAGAGGTATCGAGGTCCGGCACCGGAGCGCACGTGTGGATCTTCTTCACCTCGACCGTTCCAGCGGCCACCGCCCGCCAGATCGGCACCGGCCTACTGCGCGAGGCGATCTCGGTCCGCGGACACATGAGCCTGACCAGCTACGACCGCTTGTTCCCGTCCCAGGGCGTGCTGCCCACGATCGGTGGTATCGGGAACCTGATCGCGGCTCCGCTGCACCGTCGACGACGTGATCACGGCGCCACGGTGTTCCTCGACGTCGGCACGCTTGAGCCGCATGACGATCAGTGGGCCTATCTGTCCAGCCTGCCGCGGATCACGCCGAAGGAGGCCAGCCGACTCGGCTCCAGACTCGGATCCGTTGCGGTCGGCTCAGCCGTATCGCGCCTGGCCGCACCGACATCGACCCGGACGATCCCGCAAGCCCCGCCGATCATTCACGCACGACTCGACGCGACCATCACCGTCGCCGGCACCGACCTCACCCCAGCCTTCACCGCGACCCTCAAACATGCGGCGTCGATGCCCAACCCCGACTTCTACGAACGCCAACGCCTGCGCACCTCAACCTGGAACATCCCGCGATTCCTCGTCAGCTATGACGAGACCATCGACGGCAGCGTCATTCTGCCCCGCGGATTGCTCGACCGACTCACCGACATCACCAAACAAGCCCGCAGCCGCCTTGAGATCAACGACGCACGCAGCACCGGGATCGCGCGAACGTTCACACCGAACCTCGTTCTGGAACCGGAACAGCAGCTCGCGGTGGACGACCTCGCGCGACACGACCTCGGCGTCCTCGTCGCCCCGCCCGGAGCCGGCAAGACCGTCATGGCATGCGCACTCATCGCACGCCACGCCACATCCACGCTCGTCCTGGTCGACCGCAAAGCACTGGCCGACCAATGGCGCAGCCGCATCGCCGAACACCTCGGCATCAAAGCTGGGCAATTCGGCGGCGGTCGCCGCGAGACCCACGGGATCGTCGACATCGCGATGCTGCAGTCACTCGCGCGCCACGACGACATCCCCGGCATGACCGAGACGTACGGTCTCGTCGTGATCGACGAGTGTCACCACATCCCGGCGGCCGCATTCCAACACGCCGTCAAGCAGATCCCCGCCCGGCGCTGGGTCGGCCTGACCGCAACCCCCTACCGTCGCGACCGGCTCGATGAACTGATCTCATTACAGCTCGGGCCGGTCCGGCACGCTATGAAGCGGGCCGAGCCTGGCACACTGTCCACTCGATCGACCGATCTGTCACCACCTACGCCCGTGCTGCATGTGCACCCGACAGCGTTCCTCTACGCCGGCACCGTCGAGCCCTCCGCACCCGGCGGCATCACGGCCGTCTACCGCGACCTCCGCGAGGACGACACCCGCAACCGGCAGATCGCCGAGGACGTCACCGCTGCCCTCGGCCGCGGACGCAACTGCCTCATCCTCACCCGCTGGACCAGCCACCTTGAACGCCTCGACACCACCCTGCGCCTAGACGGACACGACCCGGTCATCCTGCACGGCGGCATGGGTGCCAAGGCCAGAACCGCAGCGCTCGACCAACTCAACAACCCGCCGGCCGGAACGCCGCTACTCGCCCTCGCGACCAGCTCCTACATCGGGGAAGGCTTCGACTGCCCCGCGCTCGACACCGTCTTCCTTACCGTGCCCTCCGCATTCAAAGGCCCAGTCGAACAACACGTCGGACGCGTCCTTCGACCCCACCCCGGCAAGCAGACCGCCGAAGTCCACGACTACCACGACGTCCTCACCGGGGTCCTTGCTTCATCACTGGCGAAACGAGCACCCGGCTACCTCAACCTCGGATTCACGGACCCACGACGCCGATAAGTCCGACCGCGCAACGACGAACACAAGACCGCAGGTTGAACGACCTGACCTGCGCGCCTACATCCGCCACAGCCACGACCGGCCCGGCACCCGACCCGTCCTCACACGAGAACTCGCGCCGGCTGGCCACTACGACCCCGAACTCCGCCCCTACGGGAACGCGGAAGTGGTCGGTGGTTCAATTTCACCCAGATAGCCGCCTTGGTCGCCACATCTGGGCTACAACGGATGAGCAACAAGAGCAACGTGATCCGTGTCGTCTCGTGTCACGACGGCCCATTTCGCGCCGTCTCGTGGTGGGCGATACTGGGATTGAACCAGTGACCCCTACCGTGTCAATGCTTTCCCCGGACCGTTGGTGCTCCCACTGGCGTTGGCTATCCCAGATTTCCTGGACCGCCGACGTTGGTTGTCGTGACTCGCGATGGTTGTTTTCAGTTGCGGTGTGGCCCCCATGTGGCCCGAACCGATCTGCGAGCACTGCACGCGAACTCGACCTTGACCACGAGCACATCCAAGCTCCCAACTCCGTCATGAGGACTCGTCGCCCTTCCACCGTGCTGGATACGTTCTGGTTGTCAACAGCATGCGAATCTCAGTCGGGCCGACTACGCGTCGACGGCTCGCAGCGCGAATATCCGTCGATCTCGAGCACGTGGGCGTCGGCGGATGGGTGTCGCAGATCGGATCGTCTGTACCGACTGTGATGACGTCGAATCCGCGGCTCGTCCTGCGGATCAACCAGATCGGTGTTGCCGCCATCGCCGTCCCCGCCGAGTGGGGCGGTTGCTCACATCGCGATGAGTTCGCCAACTTCCACGCCGCCGCCCTGGGAGAGACCGGGGCAACCCTTGGCGAGGGCGACTGCCGCCTCGAAGTCCGCGGCCTGGATGATCGAGTATCCGCTCACTGCGGTCGATGACGGCGAGACCCCCAGCGCGGTGGTGTTTCCGACCTGGCTGCCGGGATCCACGATCGCGGCGCCGAGCTCGCCGAACCACGCCATCCACGCGGCGCCGTCGGCTTCGGACACAGCGCGGTCCGTGGCGCCGCGGAAGGTCAAGATGAAGTTGCTCATGGCGTGTCTCTCCTTCATGGTGGCCGGCCGTATGCCGGCTCTGCTATGACGACGATCAGGGACCGCCCATATCGACAGCCGGGTCTGTTGCGTTGACGATCATTCGGGCGCGCCGAGTCGAGCTGGTGGCGTCCTGCTGGAGTCAGAGGCAGGATGCGAGTTCGTCGAACGCGACACGGACCCGATCATGTGCTGGCAGGTCGGTGGTGATCGCGTAGTGGCCGCGGCGCAGGTTCTGTATGAAGGCATGCCCGGTCGAGATGGTGCGCGCGGATCTCATCTGTTTGAGTCCGCGCATCGGTCGCAGGCGAGCCTTGAGCCGACCGTGATCGGCTTCCACCCGGTTGTTCTCGTACTGCTCGCTGACATACCGAGCCGCCGGGACCAACTCCTCGAGCACCAGCGGGTAGACCAATGCCCGGTCGGTTGTCACCCCGACCGGCGACGGGCCGAGGCGCAGTGCGCGGGTGAAGAACACCCGTGCCCCAGTGGCGTCGCGGCGGGTCGAGACCAGCACGTCGATGACCTGGCCGTGCTGATCGAGCGCCCGGTACAGGTAGCTCCAGCGGCCTGCGACCTTTGACATATGTTTCATCCACGAACCAGCGATCGCCCGCCGCTCCGGGCCGGGCGGGCGGCGTCGATGAACTCCGCCGTGAAGGTCTGCACCCACCGATAGATCGTGACGTGGTCAACGCCGATGCCGCGCTCGGCCAGCAGTTCCTCGACGTCGCGGTAAGACAGCCCGTAGCGCAAGTACCAGCGCACCGCCACCACGATTACTTCGCGCGGGAACCGGTAGCCGGCCGGTGCGGACGACGGTGCTGAGCCCGAGCTGATCATCCGACCATTGTCCCGACCCGCGGACTCGACTAACGCAACAGTGCCCCTGCGGGTCGATACTCGCGGTCGTCCGGTCGTCCGGTCGTCCGGTCGTCCGGTCGGACGGGATGTCGACAGCCATGATCGTCTTGCGGTCGCTTCCGCTGCGTCCCGCACACGCATCGGCGAGGTGCCCGCGATGTGCGTGCCCAGCGACGGGAGCGGCTCCACCGGGTCGGTGGCCGGCGTGAACCGGATGTCCGCTGCGGCCGTCGCGTGGGTGTCGTTGTGCTTGGCCACCCGGTATGTGGAGGTGAACGTCGCGACGTCGGTCCCGAACGC
>JBBQZQ010000121.1:0-5847 GCA_038207565.1 Mycobacteriales bacterium | reverse complement strand
CTCCATCGGCACCGCCTTCACCGGCTATCTGTCGCAGTCCAACTTCGACGCGCAGTGGATCTCGACGCAAGCCAAGGACGGCCTGAACGCGGTCGGGATCGGCGCCTACTTCAACGTTCTCGACCTGGGCCAGATGCTGCTGTGGCACATTGTGCTGCTGCCGCTGGTCGTCGGGGTCCTGGTCGTGGCCCACGTGGTGCTGGTGCGACGCCACGGTGTGGTACCGCCGTTCGACGCCGTACCGCCCGGGGACGCGCCGGCAGTTGCGGGCGGCCGCTTCGCGGCGGCGCGACACCACACCTGACGCGCATCTGTTCCCGACGCGCGCCTACGATCTCGTGAAGGAGTTCGTGATCGCGCTCGCGGTCATCACACTGCTCACAGTCGTGTTGTCGATCGTTTTCTCCTCACCCGACCGTAAGGCGATCACGCTGCAGGCGTGGGCGAAGGCGGCGCCGACCGACGTGGTCGCGACGGCGACCGCGGAGCTTGCGGGCACGAGCGGCAGCGCCGGCTATGGCGCTCCGTACAACCACGCCAGCCCCGGACAGAAGCTCGGCCCGCTGTCGCTGCAGAAATGGGGCGGCGTCCGTACCCCCGTGGACAGTGCGAACGACCTCGTGATCACGCCGCTGCGCAGCATCGGCGGAGACCGAGCCCTCACCACCGCGCTGCAGCAATGGACGGGGACCAGCGCGGCTCGGCGCTCGAGTTTGGGCGAACGCCTACGCCGACGCCCTCGCGAAGGCGCCGGGCGGCGACCCGGCCAGGGTGGCGAGCGGGGGCTACGGCCCACTGCCGGTGCTCACGGGACGTTTCCTGTCGCTCGCCGCCACCGGTGGTCTGCAAAGCCAGTTCAGCAGCGGCAGCTTCTACAACAGCAACGAGACCAAGCCGCTGCTGCTGCTCTCCGACGGCACCTACCTCGAGGACCAGGCACGCGCCGACCATCTCGGTGGAGACCAGTGGGGAATGATGAACGAGACGGGCAACTTCCCCGGCCAGCCGTGGATGTGGCTCTGCACCTTCTGGTACCAGATCAAACCCTTCTCCACGTCGGACAACGCCGATGCCCTGGTCTGGGGCCTGATGATGCTACTAACGGTGGTGCTGGTCCTCGTGCCCTGGATTCCCGGACTTCGCTCACTCCCCCGTCACCTCGGGGTGCACCGCCTCATCTGGCGCCAGCCCCGCTGATGACACATCGGCGCGGTGCAGGGGCTGGATTTGGCTTCTCTCGTCGCTGCCCACGACCGAATTCGCACGCGGGTCGAGTAGAGCCCGACCACGTCACGGACCTTGGCGTCCAACTCGGGGGGGCGGGCTCTGCAGGGTCGCGACCACCATCGCCACACCGTCGATCACCCGGCGCGCGCCCGTACCGATCAAGATCGTGCAGCGCCTCGATCCCGCCACTTCGGTAACCCGCCCGCCAGTTGATCACCGTCGGGCGCAACACCCCGACCCGCCGGGCGATCTTCCGTATTCGGCAGTCGTCGGCCTAACAGGCGCAATGGTACCGTATTTGGTACCAGTCTTGAGGAGTACACCATGGCCATCACCGCATCCGAAGCCCGTAAGAATCTCTTCCCGCTCATCGAGCAGGTGAACGACGACCGCACCCCGGTCGAGATCACCTCCAAACGCGGCGACGCTGTCCTCATGTCCCGTGCGGACTACGACGCGCTCGAAGAGACCGCCCACCTGCTCCGCTCCCCCGCCAACGCCCGCCGCCTGCTCGAAAGCCTGGCCCAGGCTCAACGTGGCGAACGCGAGGAACACCAACTCGAACGCTGACCGCCATGCGCGTCGTCTTCACCCCGCACGGCTGGGCCGACTACACCCACTGGCTCACCGCCGACCGCAACAACGTCAAACGCATCAACCGGCTCATCGACGACGCGCTGTGCGACCCGTTCAGCGGCATCGGCAAACCCGAACAACTGCGCCACGCGCTGACGGGCGCCTGGTCACGCCGCACCACCGAGGAACACCGACTCGTCTACCTCATCGACGGCGACGACCTCGTCATCCTCCAAGCCCGCTACCACTACAGCTGACTCCAGTCACGTGGCATACCCCGCCCATCCCGTGCAACGAACAGCTCGACTCGTCCCGAACCGAGCACAGTCGCAGGAGACCGACGATGAACGAACCCGACGAGTCGATGACCACCGCCGAAGTCGCGCGGATGCTCCGCATCCCCGACGGCACACTGCGGTACTGGCGCTCGAAGCACACCGGCCCGAAGAGCTTTCGCCTACCCCGCCGCGTCGTCTACTGGCCCAGCGATGTCCTCGCCTGGGGCAACGTTCAGCTTGACCGCATCGAGCACGGCGAACTGCAGGCCTGGGTCCGGATATGGCAAAGGCCCGCATGTCCGGCGCCACCGTGCGAAAGAGCCACGGAGTGCTCAGCTCGACCTTGCTGCTCGCTGTTCGCGAAAAGCGGATTCCGAGCAACCCCAGCGAAGGTCTTAACCTGCCAGAGCTGAACGAGCGGGCGTCGCCGCTACATGACAGCTCAGCGGGTCTCAGACCTCGCCGACTCGGCCGGCGACCATCGGCTGGTCGTCCTCGTGCTCGCGTACTGCGGACCTCGCTGGTCGGAGATGGCCGGTCTGCGCGCGGCGAACGTCAATCTGATGCGGCGGCGCCTCGACATCTCGCAGGCTGTCGTTGAAGTCGACGTGGCAGGCTCGCCTGGAACAGCCCGAAGAATCACGAGCGTCGCTCAGTGCCCACTGACATCGGCGGTGGAACCCCCTGAGCACCGTCAGACGCGACGCGGGCGCGATAACGGCGACTATCCGCGAGGCGATTGGTCCGCGCGGCTGATGATCGCGTGCCGTTATGCGCTCTTCTTCCTCGCCGATTGTGTACGGGCTGTAGTTGCGCTGCTCGGCGTTGTGGTGCCCGCATCGGCGGGTGCAGGCTGTGGGCGTGGATGACCAGGACGTGACGGATCGTTCGTTGGAGTTGAGCGACGGTCGCTGGATCGCCTGGACTGAGGTCGGGCCTGTGGGCGGCGTCGCGTTGCTGCGGTTCCCCGGCGTGCCTGGCAGTCGATGGGTTATTCGCGCTGACCGTGCCCCCTGGCGGGAGAGGGGCTTGCGGGTGATTACGGGTGAACGGCCGGGCTTCGGTCGGTCGACCCGGTTGCCAGGTAGGGCTTCGCCGAGCACGCCGACGATATGGCGCATCTGCTTGACCACCTCAGTCTGGATGAGGTTTATGTCTGCGGTGCGAGCGGCGGTGCTCCCCACATCCTCGCCTTCGCTGCGCGCCACCCGGACCGTGTGCGAGCCGTGACTGTCATCGCGGGTGCGGCTCGGCTAAGCGGCGACGAGGTAGATCAGATGATCCCCATCAACCAACGCGGGTACAGGCTCACCGAAGCCGGTGACGAGGCCGGCCTACGCGAACTGCTGCAGCCAATCGGCGACAGGATGCTGGCCGAGCCGCTCGCCGGCTTCATGGCGCAGATGGCGACGGCACCGCCCGACGACCAGGCCGTCATGAGTGACCCGGGCTGGCAGCAGTCGTTGGTGAAGTCCATGCGAGAGGCTCTCGGCGGTGGGGTTGATGGCTGGGTCGACGAAACCCTCGCGATGTTCGGAGACTGGAGTGACGTCGCCCTGGAATCTGTAACGGCATCGCTGACCTGGTATCACACGCCCCACGACCGGAATGCGCCTATTGCCGCCGCCCGACGGCTTGTCGATGCCCTCCCAAACGGGAGGCTGGTCGAATGGCCCGACGGCGGCCATTTGTCCGCGTACTACCGCGAGGCCGAGATCCTGGACGAGCTTCTTGCCCGATAGCGACGCGAATGTTCCGCGAGCCTGACCTTCGTATCTACCAACCAGCCCGGAAGCAGGCTCATCGGCATGATGCGTTTCTCACGTGCGACCTATTGATTCATCTGGACTCCCTTGGCGAGCGATGTCAGCAGCGCCTATCGACGGATCGCGCGTCGGTATTCCTGCGCATCGCGCGAGGTGTTCCTGGCGCGCGTGTGACGCCTACGTTCTCATGAGCATCGTCCACGACTTCGGCGACCAGCAAGCCGAGGCGGTCCTTGCGGCGGTCGCCAATGCCGGCCGTTCGTCGGGCGCGACGGTGTTGCTCGTCGAGACCGTGATGCCTGAGGGTGCCGAACCGCACTGGGCGAAGATCCTTGACGTGATAATGCTCGGCGTGACCGGTGGACGGGAGCGGACAATCACATCACCCGATCAATCGCACGCAGAGGAGAAGATGATGCACGCTGTGTGTTCCAGGTCGACGTGAAGGACGACTGGGCTGAGCTTCCTCGTGTTCGAGTCCGAGGCCGCCGCGCACGCCGTCGCCGACAACGCGACTCCGCCGCCTCCTGAGTTGAGCGTCACCTTCCGCTCGGTCGACGTGTAGAAGTCTTTCGAGACGTCTGAGCACTCGACTGCGGCGGCACTCGTAGGGGCCGTCGAAGATCTGCCTCGAGGACGGCAAAGGTTTCAGGTTGCAGGATGTTAGGTGAATCGCGGCGTTCAACGACGGCCTGCCGCGCCGCTGAGCCGGGATACGCGGTTGCTGATCGCGGTGCACGCGGTGCGCGCGGCCGGCTGTGGCTTCACCGCGGTGCTGTCGGGCGCGTTGCTCGCGGCGCGAGGCTATAGCCATCTGCTGCCGGGGTGCTGCGAGAACGATTTCGAGTGCCGAAGTACAAGGGCCGTCAATGCCTGTGGATCAACTCGTTCCTGGATCCGCCGCAGGTCAAGAAGTAGCGGAAGGCGCCATCTTCGAACTCGACCTCGACGGCCACGACGTCGTCCAAGTTTGGTACCCTGACTTCCTCGGCGTAGCTGCACGACCGCGCGCCCCATGCGGCATAGTCCGTGCGTGCGGCAGGGCGATATTGCTGAGTTCGAGGGGTGCTAGCCCCGCGAGTCGGTTGCCGGTAGTTTGCGGTCGCCGAAGGCGAGCAGCGCGCTGACCAGCAGGTAGACCAGGCACACAAGCATGCAGTTGATGGCCACCCGCCCGTATCCGTGGGTGGTGACGTCGACGAACGGATAGGGGTACCACCTGGATGCGGCCCCATGGCCGAGTGTGTAGCCAAGCCACAGCACGGGCCATACCAGTGCCGACAACACGACGGATCGATTCATCCGAGGGCGTGGGCCGAACACTAGCCATCCGATCACCATCATGATCGGGACGATGTAGTGGAAGATGGTGTTCGTGCTTACCTGGTCCCAGCCCTTGGGCTCGTGCACCCGCGCCAGGACCGTCGAGTAGACGATGCCGGTGATTGTGATTCCGATCAGGGCGCTTTGGCACAGGATGCGCCAGGCTGTGCTGTCCCGATTCGGGGCGCGAGCGAGTACCGCCGACACGATCATGGACAGGATGTTGGCCTGGATGGTGAAGAAGCTGAACACACGCAAGAGGCGGGTAAACAGTGGGCCGCCCCTGAGCTCGCCTACTCCGTGGCTTGGTGGGGCGGCTGAGAGTTGGACCGCAATCATGACCTGGATGACCAGGGCCGCCAGGACCAGTACGGCGATCGTTGCGTACCACACCCGGGAGCGCACGGGGGCAGCGTAACAGCGCAAACACGAATGGTTAGCGAAAACGTGAGACGTCCTGCGGCCACGTCCGAGCGACTCCTCTAGTACGCCCACATCGGCAGATCAGGTCGTTTGATCAAGGTCGAGAGGCGCGTAGCGACGCCTCTTTGTGTCAAGTGGTCAGGTGTTGATCCTTTCCGCGGAGTGTTCCCGTCTTCTTGCCCGTGCCTCTAGCCTGGTTGGTGGTTCGGGAGTGGCTTGTCCGAAGAGCCGGTGTCGGGGTGTGAGCCGGTCGC
>JBBQZQ010000120.1:0-6031 GCA_038207565.1 Mycobacteriales bacterium | reverse complement strand
GGTCGAACTCGTCGCGGTCCTCTGGGATCGTCAGCGAGTCGCGAATCACGCGCGGCGAGGCGCCCTGCGGCGGCAACGAGCTGGCCGGGGTGGGCGCGCCGACGGGAGAAGCCATGCCGACACCATAGCGCCGTGCTGGGCCGAACCCCGAGTTGCCGCGCCGCCGACCAAGCCGGCTCGGCAGGCAGGCCGTCGGGGTGCCGGTGGCCGCCGGATACGCGTTCGTGGTCACCTTCGGACTCGCCTAGCGAACGGACCCCAACCCCTGGCCTGCTGACGACTCGCTGATGATGATCATCTGTTGTTAGATCGGGCGTGTGATCATCTGTGCGGATGGAGATAAATACGGCGGCCGACGTAACGATGAGCCCGTCCGCCGCACATCCAGCATTACGGCACTATTGTCTGAGAGCCATGACCTTTCGCTGGCTGGAACTCAGCGTTTCCATCAAAAACAGCGTCATACCCGGCGACTACCAAATCAGTGATAAATGCCGCGCGTGGAACCAAGCCAAAAGCCAGCGGGCGCCATGGTGGGCAGATAACAGCAAGGAGGCGTACTCTTCGGGGCTGGCCAACCTCGCGACCACATTGTCGAACTGGTCGAAGTCCAAGGCCGGTGCTCCGGCTGGGCGGCGGGTGGCGTTTCCTCGGTTCAAGGGCGCCGTGCCCGTCTGAGCTGTCGTTTCACCACCGGCGCAGTCGGTCTCGGCAACGATCGGCGCCACATCCAGCTCCCCCGGATCGGCCTGGTGCGCACCCACGAGTCCACCCGCACACTCGCCCGCAGAGTGGAGGCCGGGGTCGCACGGATCCGCTCGGCGACCCTGTCGTGGCAGCGCGGGCGGTGCACTGTGGCGGCGATGGCCGCGCGCCGTTCCGTGCTGTCATCCTCGACGGCGACGGCGCCACAGTGACGTCACCCCACATCTGCCAGCGGTGGTACCATACGTATGTGGAAAAGACCACCGTCTACTTTCCAGCGGAGCTCAAGCGTGCGGTGAGCCGGTACGCGAGCCGCCGCGGAATCTCCGAGGCCGAGGTCATCCGCCAAGCGGTGGCAGATGCGATGGCTGACGACGAGATCCCACGCCCGCGCAGCGCGCTGTTCTCGAGTGACGTGCTGATGGCCGACGATGTCGACGTGCATCTCGACGGTTTCGGCCTGCAGTGATCATCGCTGATACCAGTGGCCTACTCGCGTCATTCAACGATCGAGAGCCCCAGCACGAACGGGTTCGCCGCTGTCTGGGCGAGACAACCGAGGCGCTGGTGGTCTCGCCCTACGTCCTGGCCGAGTTGGATTACCTGATCAGCACCAGAATCGGAGTAGCGGCCGAACTCGCTATGCTCCGTGAGTTCACCTCTCCGGCATACGAGCTCGCGATGGTGAGCGCCGCGGATCTCGGTACGGCAGCCGATATCGTCGAGCGCTACCATGAGTCGAACATCGGTCTTACCGATGCGTCACTGGTCGTCCTGGCCGACCGCTACTGCACCCACCGGATCCTGACTCTGGATCATCGACACTTCCACGCGCTTCGTGCGCTCGACGGGGAGCGCTTCGAACTGTGCCCGTGACCGCGCACGTGCGCGTCCAGCCGAGCGATTAGGTCATCGAGATGGTCGATGTGTTCGAGGTATAGCTGGCACATCAGCGCGTGGTGGGCACCGAAGCGGCCCTCCAACGCCAAGGTCAGATCCGGGATCTTCGACCGCATCCGGCCCCGGGCCAGATCGGCGAGCACCGCAGGGCGGCGTTCACCGTCGATGAGGGCCTCGATCATCGCCCGACCCGACACGGTGGCGATCGAGGAGGCCACCGAGTCCAGCTTGATGCTCATACAACACACGCACGATCCCAGCCCTTCAATGCCGTCAGAGTTGAAAGGTGCGCGTCGCCGGGAGCCCTCTACAATTAAAGACACTACAATTAAAGAACGTACGCGCTCGTGGCGACACTCGGGAAACACCCAAAGAACCAGGACTCCGGCGTCAATCTAAGCCACGGTCTCGACCAAACCAAGGCGGAACGACGTCGACAGGCGACACGCACACGCCCAGTCTCATCCACCGCCAGCGGCCCGCGCCAGCGGGCAATCTTGATCTAAGCCGCTGACCACGGGCGAGCGCACGCGAACATCACCCGCGGTCGAGGAGCAGCCAGCGGTCTGCGGCGACTGCTACGAGGCGAGCCAGTAGGCGATCGAAGGCAACCGGCGCGCGATCTTGCGCAAGATGCGTTCCCATACCGGCCGCGCGCTCCCCGAGCCGAGTACTCAAGGGCCTGGCGAAAGGCCGCGGCATCCCGGTGCCTCACGCGGTTACCTCTGTCAGGATCCGCTCAATAAATTGCCGGGTCCGATCGGGTCGCTCAGCCACCGCCGCCCACAGCCGGCGGGGCGAGGTCAGCCCTCGATCCAGTGCTTGGCGGATGGCGAGCTCGACTTGCTCGGGCTGGGTGCCGGTTTCCAACGAATCCGTGAACCGCCGCGCCGGTGACGTGGTCGACACCGGCGCGCAGTGCGCACTTCCGATGGACCTGGCGGTCGCTGCAGAGCGTGCAGGCGCACACCCGAGTGAGGGCGTGCCCGCGTTTGGCTCGCGGCAGCGACAGATGCACCGACACAAGGCACTCGACAGATCCTGCGGATTTCGGCTGTCACCGGCCGGAGGTGAGAGTGCGGAACCCGTCAGCTAGGCGCCATTGCGGTGGAGGATGACCGGCTTGGGCAGGAGATGGCGCGTCGCCAGCTTCGACACACTCGCCAAAAGAGCTTCATGACGGTGTCACGCGGACCGATCATGATCAGAACATCGATGTGTTTTCCCTGGTCAAACCGGAGCCGACGCGGGGACTCGAACCCCGAACCTACCGCTTACAAGACTCCTTCTCTTCGTTGATTATGGCGGCTACCAGCGACTTCAACGTCTACAGTGATTATTAAGCTGGCTACAGCGGCTCCGGTGGACGCGAGTTCGTGTCATAAGTCGTGTCACGCCGCCGCCCTCAGAGTTCGAGCGCCGTCGACAGACAAGGGTCGTGGCGACCCACGCCTGACACCACCATTCAGCACGACGACCGGCCCAGTGGCGATCCTCGTCCGACGCGAAGGCCAGCCCCTGCTGGTCCGACTGCGTCCGCAGGGCCGTGCACAGCTGACCTTCAGCTCAGCCAGACAACTACCAGCATGTCGACCCGGCGGCGATCGTCCAGGATCAGGTACACGATGTCGCCCTGCCCAGCCGGGCCGAACGTCAGGGCTCTCATGGGACTGTCCGGCCTGTGCTTATGGTATGGGGCGCCATTCCAGGGGGCGACCTCCAGCGTCGCGCGGGCCTCGGCGAACGGGGCCAGCGCCTCGGCCGGCAGCGCGTCGACCTGCTGCTGTGACTGGTCGTCGGTGGTTACGGTGTACAACGCGGCTACAGGCCCAGCCGGGCCTTGATCCGCGGCAGCGGCTCATCAGCCGGGATCTCCTCCCTGGCCAGCCGGGCCGCCGCCCGACGGTACATGGCCCGGTGCGCCTCGGGCCCGGTCACCGCGGTCAGCCGCGCCACCCGCCGCCACGATTCCAGCGTCGCCAGCACCTCGGACAAGTCCAGCCTCTCGATGGCCCTGGCCATGACCTCGCGCCACTGCTGGTCGAACTCGGCGGCTTCCTCCGGGATCAGCGCAGCACGGACCTCAGCCGGAGTAGCGTCTGAGAACGACGGTCCGCCGCGGCCGCGCCGTGGTCCGGGAGTTGCTGCGGCGGTCACACTACACACGATAACCGCCCGGACGGACAGCTCGAGAATTGACACTTGGATGTCATGGTCGTTGGCCTGATCCTCGGCGCGGCGCTCGGCGTACGCGTCAACTCCCCTCGGGGACGGCGTGGAAGCAAGGCAGCCGCGCGGCGTTCAGATCGGCGCGCATCGGGACTGTCCTCGCCCCGGTCGGCGAGCCCGGCTTCACATCACCGTTGTGTCGGCGGATGACCGGCTCAGGCAGGGATGACCCGTCGCCAGATTCGAGCACTTCGCCAAGACCAAGCTTCACGAATGGTGTCACGCGGACTCGACCAAGAACTCAACAGGGAGCGCTTCCCCTGTTCAAACCGGAGCTGACGCGGGGACTCGAACCCCGAACCTACCGCTACAAGACCCCCCACGTTGACCATGGCGGCTACAAGCGACTTCACCGTCTGCAGTCATCGTTGGAGTGGCCACAACGGCTCCGGTGACGTGAGTTCGTGTCAGCACATCCACCCGCCGTTGATCTCCAGAATCAGATACGTCATCAGGCCACCGCGTCCGAACCGCGTGTGCGCGCACCGCCCCGTCCGGATTGTCCTTGTGCACGGGATCGCCGTTGCGCACCTGATGGTCGGAGGTGACGCGGGAACACTCCACTTCGCGACCAGACTCATGGGTTGCAGATCAAGCCCGTCGAGGTGGAGCACGCTGGCCAGGCGATCACACTGAACGGCTGGGACTTCGGCGGCCAGCAAGTCTACCGGCCAACCCACCAGCTGTTCTTCACCGCGCCAGCGGTCTACCTGGTGGTATGGAACCTCGGGAGGGACCCGAGGTCGGCAGGTCAAGCCGACCCTGGAGGTGCAGGCGATCGCTCGCTTGCACCGGATGGGTCAGGTCCCGGTCAGGTCCGGTCAGTTCAGGCGCACCGGCTACTTGTCACGAACAGCGTCGACGAACGGATGATCGAACTGCTGGCCGCCAAATCTCGACTCTTCGACTACTACGCACGCCGGAGCGAGGTGGCGGAGAATAGTCCTGACGCTGTGGACATCTCCGAGGTCGACCTCGCGCGTCGTATTGTCGCCACCGAGCAGGAGCGAATGGCCCGAGAAGCAACGGAGAAGAATGTTGATAATCCCACCTGAGCGCCGTCAAGCTTCATCGAGCGTCCATACCGGGATGCGGCGCGCGGCGCGCGCGTCTGGACCAGCGAGCAGTCGTCGGCGGCGCAGCATTTGCTCCAGGTGGGCTGCCGGGTCGCGCCCACTCGGTGTTCCGGGATCTAGCAGCACGGCCGAGCCGTCACCGAGCCGGGCGTCGGCGATGTGTCCGTTGACAACGACACGGAGTTGGACGGCCGGGTCGTCTCGATGCAGGTGGCGGTAGAGCCGGGTTCGGAGTTCCTCGTCTTGTCCTGGCTCGTCGCGTGCTGTTCCAGAGGCCGCCGCAAGCTCGGCACCGACTCCACCACGGCGGCACCACAGCTCCCGGTCCCCGATCACGATGAGGTTCGAGCGGGCTCGGGTGATCGCGACGTTCCAGAGCTGCGGCTGCCGGTCGATCCAGTGAAAGTTGTGCGCAAGCACATTGTGGCCGGCTACCAGCGTGAGGACTATGACATCGCGTTCGCCGCCTTGAAACGTGTGAACGGTACCCACCCGAACGCGGTCGCCGGGCTTGTCCCTGCCGACGTCGAGCCGCTGTTTCAGGTCGTTGCTCTGGGCGGCTTAAGGAGTGACGACGCCAATTGTGGCCTCCGGCGGGAGTTGCGCCAGCAACTGCTCGACGCACGCGACAGTCTCGGCCGCTTCGACGGCGTTGAGCCACGATCCGCCGTTCGGTCCCCGGATCGACCGCCCCTGCACATCGCGCCAGCGGATGGATCGGCCCGTGAGTGCAGGGCGGCCACGAATTTCGGTGAGCACGGTGAGCTCTCCGCCGTAGAACAGCCGGTTCGCCAGCGCGGCGATCTCGGGATGGCTGCGGTAGTGCTCGTCGAGCATCAGGCTGCCGCCGCTGACGGCGCGCTGGGCGGCGTGGAAGGCGGAGTGGCGTCGGACGGACTGGCAGTGCTCGTCGACCCAGGCGGAGCCGATCCCGTGCCGATTGCGCAGCTCCCGGTCGCGGCGCGGCGACAGCTCGCTGATGTGCGGCAGCTGCATGACATCGCCGACAATGAGGGCGCGCCGGGCGCGGAACAGCAGTGGAACGACGTGCGGGATTGGGCACTGGCTGGCCTCGTCGATGACGACGAGGTCGAACAACGCCGGGCAGAGCGGGAAGCGGC
>JBBQZQ010000119.1:0-6061 GCA_038207565.1 Mycobacteriales bacterium | reverse complement strand
CGGCGCGGCGTAGCGGCTGCCGTCATCAAAGCGCAGCAACGTCGCCTGCAGCAGCCGCCAGCTGTCCGGGACCCGCGACCACGCCGGGGGGCCTGGCGACTGGCTTGCGAGCATTCCCGCCAACGTGGATGCGTGCTGGGCACAGGATTCCGCCGCAGCGCAGGCGGCGAGGACGGTGCGCATGCTGAGGTCGCCGTCGCGCATCGATCGCTCGACCGAGAGCACCAGGGTCGCGGCCGCGTCGGCGACTTCGAGTGCCGTCGCTGCTCGTTCGGGGACCCCTCGTGCGGCGACGGGCCGGTCGAGGCAGGCACGTCCATACGGCCCTGGCGGGTCGAACCTGGCGACCTGCTGCACGAGCGCGGTCAGCCGCACTACCCGTGCCAACGCAGGAGCGCCGGCGTAGGGACCGAACCGCTGCGCCGACTCGGCGCAGTGCCCAGCCGCGAGCGCGACATCACTCGCGACCGCCCACCGCTCGTCCGGATCGAGCCGTGCAGCCGCACGGCCGACAGCGTCCGCAGCTGCCGCAGCCAGCTCAGGCACGCGGCCTGATGCGCTCGGCCACTGCGCAGCCACTGCCCGGCACGCACTGGCCAGCTCCCCGACGGTGAGCTGCCGCAGCGCGCGTTCTCTCGTTGCTGGCTCGCTGTCGTCCGCCGCATACTCGAGCGCCCGTCCGAGGTGTTCGAGGGCGCCGACCGCAGCATCGGCCGCGACGCCGTTGTCTGTCGCTGCCGTAGTCGCGTCGATGATCTGATGGAGCAGGTCCTGGACAGACGTTGGCATCCCGGTCAGCCCAGTTCGACCAGTACGACACGCAACGCGTCCTGGGCATCCAAGCGCGCGTCAGTCGACACCTCCGGGTCGTTTGCGAGCAGTGCCAGCACGAGGATCGCGAGGATCACGGCGCCGGGAAGGTCGTCGAGGCTCTCAGTCGGGCTGCGGCTGGGCCGTGCTCCGACGGCCTGGAGCCGTTTACCTGCGTACAGGCAACGCAACCGCAACGCGGGCGTGGTCGCGAACGGATCAGCGCAGCCCGCAGCAAGCAGAACGGCCGCGGCGTCATCCAGCAGCGGATGCAGGCGTCGGTCAGGATGGATCACGACTGTGGCCCGTCGGTTGGTGCGGCGCGTTCACGCTGAGCGCGGGCCTGGACGTCCGCCGCGACGTGCGCCGCCCATTCCGCCTTGTCGTCTGGGTACACGGCGACGACGTCAGGACGGTGCGCGCCGACAGTGCACCCCGTCCTTGACGCCCAATCCCGCAACCGTTGCTCGAGCGGCAGCAGGCCGCGATGCCACTCCGATGAGGCGGCCGACGTGGCCAGCGGCTCGTACGCGGACCGCCAATGGTCGTGCAGCGCCGACAACACGCTGACGAGCGCAGAATGCCGATACCAGCACGGCGGCACGACCCGGTGATCGAAACCAAACTCCTGACGGAACCACTCAACCCAATCGCGCAGCCTCGCCCATGCAGCCTTCGCCTCCACCGACGACAGCCCGCGCCAACTCACCGGGCCGCTCGTCGCCGCAAGCAACGCCTCGAGCTCAGTGCCCTCGATCGGAGTCAGCCCGCTGTCGGGAGACTCAGACGCCGCGCCGGTCCAGTTGTCGTCCATGACAACACCGTGCGAACGATGGGTGCCGGCGACCCCGAGGTCGGGCGGCTCTTCGGAGCGGTCGGTCAGCGGAAGGACCCTGAACCACCGCTATAACGCCGAATAGCGCGTAGGCCGTTCGCCAGTTGGCGGGAGAGTGCCTGGTGGTTATGCGCGTGGGTACCAGGGCTTGAAACACCCGGGGTCCCGTGAGCTGATGCTCCTGCGGGCAGTCGGTCTTGTATTGTTCCGGCCGGGTCAGTGGCTGAGGATCAGCGGGTGAGCATCGCGGCGGCGGCGTCCGGTAGGGCGGTGCCCATGTCGTCGAGGACGAGCAGCCGAGCGGTGTGGATGGCAGCGGGTTGCCTCGGCGTTTCAGACCGCGAAGAACGGATCGGTGCGACCTGTGGGGCTGGAACCTTGACCTGCCGTGTTTGTTGGGTTACGCCATGATCATCTGGGTGTTGATCTCTGTTGTGTACGCGGTCTTCCGGGTGCTGCTCGCTCTCGTCGTGACCCGTTGCCGCGGCGAAGCGTCCAAGGACGTCGATCTGGTGGTGCTGCGGCACGAGGTCGCGGTGCTTCGTAGGCAGGTGACTCGTCCTCAGCTTGAACCGAAGGACCGGATGGTGCTGGCGGCGCTTGCCCGAACGCTCCCGCGCGAGGTGATGCGAGCGAGGATCGTCACTCCGGAGACACTGCTGCGCTGGCATCGGCGGTTGATTGAACGGCAGTGGACCTACCCACCGAAGACCAAACCAGTCGGGGGGCATCCGCGGACATCGGCCGTCATCGGTGACCTGGTGATCCGGCTCGCCCGAGAGAATCCGAGCTGGGGTCACGCCGCATCCATGGCGAGCTCGGCGGGCTCGGCTTCCCTGTCGCGGCGTCGACGGTCTGGAGCATCCTGCATCGGGCGGGGGTGGATCCAGCTCCTCGTCGCACCGGTCCGTCATGGCGGGAGTTTTGCCGCGTTCAGGCGCAGACGATGCTGGCGTGTGACTCCTCACGGTCGACACGGTGCTGCTGCGCCGGATCTACGTCTTCTTCGTTTTAGAGGTCGGCACGCGGCGTGTCCACGTCTTGGGCGCCACTGGGCACCCGACGGGGAGTGGGTGGTGACCCACCAAGCCCGCAACTTCATGATGGCGATCGGGGAGCTGGAGGGGACCCGGTCCGTTCGGATTGCTGGTCCGTGACCGCGACACGAAGTTCACCGCCTCGGTCGACGCGGTGTTCGCCGACGAGGGCATCACGGTGTTGCGTAGTCCGCCGCGGGCGCCGAAGGGCAATGCTTACGCGGAGCGGTGGGTCGGCACGATTCGGCGCGAATGCCTCGACCGGATGCTGATCTTTAGTGAGCGGCAACTGGTGCGAGTGCTCGCCGAGTACGGGAGGCACTACAACGGCCATCGCCCGCACCGTGCTCATGATCAACGACCTCCGATCGCCAGTCCCGCCGTCGTTGCTGACTAACCCGAACGAACCCAAGGTTCGGCGAGACGAAGTGCTCGGCGATCTGATCAACGAATACCGTCATGCGGCGTGATCGGCGTGATCGCGGACTTGCCTCGACGATCGAGGTTGTTGAGGCCCACAGGCGCCGCATCTAGGTGGCACTCGCCAACGATATCGCTGCGACGGTGAGCGCCGCGCCGATGCGGGCGGACCGAGCTTTCCCGGAACAGCGCGCGCGGCCGAGGAAGGTGGCTAGGACGACGCTGACCTCTGGGGACGCAGTTCCTGGCATCCGAACGAGTGTCAAGGGGCGGCGATACGCGGCCGGTTGAGCGTGCGACGGGAGTATGTCCGATCGTTTGCTGGTGCGAAGTCGCGCTGGTTGTTATGTCGGAACTTCGCTGGGGGGAGCGGTGCTATTGATTCGTCGGCGCGTGGCGTCATTCGTGCTGGTCATGACCCTATCGAGGCAACGCCGACCGTGCTCGGCGCATTGCCGATTTTGCGTGCGTTGCCGGGCGCCGCCGACGTCGTTGGGTACGACTGCGACCGGCGTAGAGGCAGGTCGTTAGGTGACTATGACGTTGCAATTACGTGGTGATGCCGTCCACATAGGTCCGGAGTCCGCGGCGAACCCATCACGACGCGGGGCGCTAGAGGATCGGCGAGGAGAACCAGATCGCTCTTGTGGACACGTCGCCTGGATTCCAGAATCGATGCGGGATAGAGGAGTCGAAGGCGATCGAGTCCCCGACGTTGAGCTTGAATTCCTCGAACTTGAGTCTCACGCACAGTTGGCCCTCGAGGACGACTCCGTACTCGCGGCCGGGGTGGCGCAGCAGTTCGTGTTCTTGGTTCGAGGAGTGACCGGGTTCGTAGCGGTACTCACAGAAGTCGGCGTTCCGCTCCGTCTTGGGTAGCAGCAACTCAGAGGTGATACCGCCCTGGATGCGGATTTGCTCGCGCTCGGAGCTTCGCTGCACTTGCAATCCGGGATGGCCTACGCCCTGTGGTGAGGTGGCTGTGTCCGCCGGCTCGGGGCTCTCGGGGGCGTCCTGGCTGTCCGCGAGGAGCGAGTCCATCGACACTTCGAGCCTGGAGACGATCGCGGTCAGAACGCTGATCGACGGTTCGGAGATCCCCCGCTCGACCTGGGAGATATGGCTCGGCGAACAGCCTATGTCGCGCGCCAACTGCCGGGCGCTGAGTCCGGCGGCCAGGCGGTTTTGCCGGATCCGGTGGCCGAGGGTTGCCTCACCCGCGTCGCCGCTCGTGATCGTTGTCATGCTGACAAGGTAGCCGGGTTGATGGCCCGGGGCCGCACTCACGCTCTCACCCTAGGGGCGGGGTTGCGGCGTACACGAGCGCTGCTTCATCCGTGCCGGTGTTGGTGATCCGGTATGTCCAGCCCGGGGCGAAGAAGGCGGTGTCGCCGGCTACAAAGTCCATCACTCCGCGGTTCCACTCGATCGTGCATGTGCCCGTCATCAAGTAGAAGAACTCGTGCACCGGCCCGAGGTAGTGGATGGAGGAATCGTCGGGCCGTCGGGTCTCGGTGGACCACCACACGCTGGCCTCTCCGGGTTTCATCCAGCTGACGCCGGCCATGATGTTCGAACCGTGCTCGGCGTGCGTGAGCGTTCGCGCGAGCGACATCGCGACCGGACTGTCCTCTCGAGACGTGATCGGACGGTCCTTGAGTGATACCACGACTGGGAGCAACTCGTTCATCGGTTTATGTCCTCGGGGTAGGCGACAACTCGAGCGCGTCGAGCACGAGTCGCTGGTTGTGGATGAGCAAGGCTTCGTTGTCCGGCATCAGCCGACCGTGCTCTAGCGCGCCGGAGACCAAGCCGCGCTGCACTCCTTCGAATACTTCCCAGTCCTCCTTCATGATCGTGGCGATCTCCTCGATCCCACGTTCGACGTCCTCCTCGGAGTAGTGCTCCGGGAAGTAGTAGTCGTTGTATTGCCTTGTCGTTCCGGCGTCGATGGGAATGTAGGAGTAGGTGTAGAAATAGTCGTTTCCTCGCGCAGAGATCATGAAGTTGGGGAAGACGTAGCTGAGGTGGAACTCCGACCATTTATCCTGTGCTGCGTCCGTGCGCGGCGCGGAGATGTGCGAGAAGCACTGGTCGAAGGTCGTGATGCGGTAGTTCTCTGGGTCTACGTGGTACTTGGAGCTGAACTGCGGGTGCACCGTCTGGCAGTGGTAGCACTCGGTGTTGTTGTCCAGGGTGACCTTCCAGTTGGCCGCGATGTCGTACGACCTCGAGGCCCGCAGTGGGTGTCGGTCCAGATCGAACCCGCGCTGTGCCGCTAGGTCCATGAGGCCGCCGGCGCTCGCCGCCAACGGCAACGCCGTCACGTCCCGGTTGACGAAGATCAGCGGTCCCCAGGTGTCAACCGCCAAGGGCTTGAGCCGGATGTCGCTCGTGTCGAAGTCGGACTCCGAAGCCGAGCGGGGCGCGGCACGGAGGCGACCGTCCAGCTCGTAGGTCCAGCTGTGGTAGCGGCAGGTCAGTGCTCGCGCTCGACCGCACCCCGACGCAACGATATTGCCGCGATGCGGGCAGACGTTCGCGTTCGCCACCAGTTGGCCGTCCCGGGTCAGCGTGACCACCACCGGGAAGGTACCCAGCGAGGCCGTGAAGTAAGAACCCGGTTCGGTGAGCTGTGATCGGTGCCCGACGTACTGCCAGGACTTCGCGAAGATCCTGTCGTGTTCGATACTGAACAGCTGCGGGTCTGTGTACCAGTCGAAAGGTATGGTGTAGCCGCTGTCGAGCGAGGCCCGCGCCTCGGCGAGGGCGCCCGCGATTGGATCCGCGGTTGAGCTTGGTGCGAGGTCGATGCTCATGCTGATCAGCTGGCCAGTGCGGTGATGACGGCTTTCATCCACGGACCCATGTCCGCGGGAACGCGGGAGGTGACGAGGTTGCCGTCGACCACGACCGGCTCGTCGATGAACGACACGCCGGCGTTGACCATGTCGTCCTT
>JBBQZQ010000118.1:0-6075 GCA_038207565.1 Mycobacteriales bacterium | reverse complement strand
CGGCGCGGCGTAGCGGCTGCCGTCATCAAAGCGCAGCAACGTCGCCTGCAGCAGCCGCCAGCTGTCCGGGACCCGCGACCACGCCGGGGGGCCTGGCGACTGGCTTGCGAGCATTCCCGCCAACGTGGATGCGTGCTGGGCGCAGGATTCCGCCGCAGCGCAGGCGGCGAGGGCGGTGCGCATGCTGAGGTCGCCGTCGCGCATCGATCGCTGGACCGCGAGCACCAGGGTCGCGGCCGCGTCAGCGACGTCCGTCGCTGTCGCAGTTCCTGCGGAGACCGGTCGTGCGGCGATGGGCCGGTCGAGGCAGGCACGTCCATACGGCCCTGGCGGGTCGAGCCTGGCGACCTGCTGCACGAGCGCGGTCAGCCGCACTACCCGTGCCAACGCAGGAGCGCCGGCGTAGGGACGGAACCGCTGCGCCGACTCGGCGCAGTGCCCAGCCGCGAGCGCGACCTCAGTCGCGAGCGCCCACCGCTGGTCCGGATCGAGGCACGGAGCCGCACGGCCGACAGCATCCGCAGCTGCCGCAGCCAGCTCAGGCACGCGGCCTGATGCGCTCGGCCACTGCGCCGCCACTGCCCGGCACGCACTGGCCAGCTCCCCGACGGTGACCTGCCGCCGCGCGCGTTCTCTCGTTGCTGGCTCGCTGTCGTCGGCCGCTCGCTCGAGCGCGCGTCCGAGGTGCCCGAGGGCGCTGACCGCAGCATCGGCGGCGACCGCATCCCATGTCGCTGTCGTTGCGGCGTCGGCGATCAGATCGAGCAGATCCTGGACAGGCGTTGCCATCCGGGTCAGCCCAATTCGACCAGCACGGCACGTAGCGCGTCCTGCGCCTGCTTGCGTGCCTCGTTCAATTCGCCGATGTCGTCGCCGAGCAGCGTCAGCACGGCGATCGCGACGATGACGACGCCCGGCAACGCCTCCAGGCTCGCGGTCGTGCGGCCGCGACGAGGCAGTGCGCCGACATCTTGTAGCCGCTCACCCGCCAACATGCACCGCAACCGCAGCGCGGGTGTGGTCGTGAACGGATCAGCACAGCCCGCCGCGAGCAGAACCTGAGCGACGTCATCAAGCAGCGCGCGCAGGCCACGGTCGGCGTCGATCACGGCCGTGGCCCGTCGGAGCGGGCGAGGCGTTCCCGCTCAGCGCGGGCCGCGACGTCGGCGGCGACATGCGCAGCCCACTCGTCGCCGCCATCCGGGTATTGAGCGACAACGTCAGGACGGTGCGCACTTGCCGTGCACCCGGTCCGCGACGCCCAATCCCGCAACCGCTGCTCAAGCGGGATCAGCCCGCGATGCCACTCCGACGACGCGGCCGGCGTGTTCAGCGGGTCGTACGCCGAACGCCACTGGTCGTGCAGCGCCGACAACACGCTGACCAGCGCCGAATGCCGATACCAGCACGGCGGCACAACCCGGTGATCGAACGAATACTCCCGACGGAACCACTCGACCCACGGGCGCAACGCGGTCCACGCAGCCTTGGCGTCCGCCGACGACACCCCGCGCCAGTCGACCGGTCCGCTGGCCGCCGCAAGCAAGGTCTCGAGCTGCCTGCCCTCGAGCGGGGTAAGGCCGCCGTCGGTACGCTCAGACCCATCACCAGTCCACTCGCCGCCCATGACCCCACCGTGCGAACGATGGGTGCCAGCACCTCCGAGATCGGGCGGCGCCTCAGAGCGGCCGGTCGGCGAGCGACCCTGAATCACCCCTATCGCCGATTGTGCCTACCTCGTGGTTGTGCCGACGTCCTCGCGGATTGCCCAGCAATACGGGGGTTTCGGGCCTCGCGAGGTCGGCACAATCCAAGGTCCTCGCGTGTTCGCAGCGGATGCGCAATCCGAAGTCGTCGAGCGGACTGAGGTGAGGGCCGTACGGCGCGCTGAACGTGGCGGACGGCGCGGATTCCCATGCGGCGGCGGGCATCTGCGTGTCCGCGCCGCCCGTGGATCATTCTGGCCAGCCCGGCCGATGACCGCACGCAATGTCGGTCCTGGCCGGCGTCGCCGATGTCGAGCGACCCGGATTGTGCCGACCTCTTCGGCAGGATGCCGCCGAACGGCGGGGGGCACAGCCAAGAGGTCGGCACAATCACGAGGTCGGCACAATCGGCGTTGTGCCGACGTCGGCACAACGCCGAATATGCGGCGTCGTAGACAGGTGATCAGAGGTCAGTGCGGCGTTGATATGCGCTTCCGCGTCCGGGCTTGGTCGTCCTTCAACTGAGCAAGATTCGCGCACATCTGATCATTCGTGGGTGGAAGATCGGTCAACGGCGACGATGGCCGAGCTGCGATAAGCGGTCCCATGTTTCAACACGAAGCCGGTGCCCAACTCCGAGATCGAGGAGTGCTCGCATGATCGCGAATGGGCACGCCACTGAAAACGGAGGCGTACCTGGCTGCAATTGGTGTGACAGTTCGCGCGTGACGATACCGACGAGCCTTCCGTCCGAGGCAACGATGGGCCCCCACTGTTACCGGCACGAGCCGTGGGCGAGTACGGGAAGAGTTCGTCATTGTCGTAGGTTACGCAGGCCGGTTGTGCGACCTCATCCGTGTGCGCGTTGATCGCGGTCTGTTGGCTATATGGCACGGGTGGGTAGCCGATGAGTTGGACGGTGTCGGCCCACTCAGGGTCGCGGGCGGCTAAGCCTCCGAGGTGAGGTAAACCGGTCGCGCCGGGTTCACGGTGATAACCGCGACGTCGATGACACAATGCTTCTTGACGCCGATCACCGGAAATTTCGCGGGCGCGACGGGCTGTTGATTGTTCAATTGAGATGGAGCGATCCATTGCGTCGATGTCACGTGATCGTCCGGTGTCATATCCGTGAGCACATGCTTGCAGGTCAGAATGTCCGTGTCGGTTAGCGCGACACCGGTGCCGATCCGTATGTCGCGGTTGCCGTCGGTCCCTGTGATGGGGACGGTGGCAGAGCCGATCGTGGGAATTAAGAAACGTGGCCCCAGGACCGAGCTCAGGTACAGAAACAGTCCTTTGGCTCTGGGTCACGCTGCTCATAAGCACGAGTGGGGTCCCGAGGATCGGAATCGGCTTGCTCATGGGCAAGGTTCCGAAAATTCCCTCATCGACCTCTTGCGAAGAATGCGGTCGATGTCAGGTGCGTTGTCGATCGGTGAAACCTGCCCGTCAGCAACCTCTAGGTACTTTACGAAGTCCTGGCCGTTGAGCGGCGTGAACTGCCCAGGCGTGACCGTCTTTCCGATGATCTTTGCGCAAGCCTCGTTTCCGGATGCGGAGAAGAACGCGTAGGCAAGGGCAGCGATTCGCACCTGCCACTCGACCGAGTGCGCCACTTCGGTCACGACCGCCCCCTCACGCCGGCGGCTGAGCGGAGCTGCCTGCATCGAGCACATCGATTGACTACCCGCCCCCGCCCGCTTGACGCGGGGGTCGCCACAGCAGCTCGTTCTCTGATGTTGAGGCCGCCCCGACAGGCAGAGCGATAGACATGCGCCATCCCGGCCGCCGATGCCGACGTACATAGCGAGGCCTCCGTGCGCGGTACGTCGGGTGCCGAGCGGCGCGGCGAGCGCGGGTGCCTCGCTCGGCGAGCGCGCGGCAACCGGTTGACGGGCGTGGCGAGTCGGGCGCAGCTGTGGCTAGTGTCATTAGCGACAGAGGAGGGCCGCGTCATCACACCGCCAAGTAACCGACCGCAGCTCCATGAGGCCTGGGGAGTCGGCTACCTGCTCGGCACGTTAGGTGCTGTGTACGGGGCTGCTGGGGTGTCACCTGACGGATCTAGGCGAATCTTCGCCGTCGCTAGCCTGTTGACGAGTTTGATCTTGATCCCAATCGGTTATTACCGTACTTCCGACGGCGGACGCAGATTCCTTTACTTCATCGCGTGTTCCCTTGTTGTCGCCTCGCTGCTGCTTTCTTTCTGGCCTTCTGGTACCGCAAGCGACAAGCCAATCGCTGGTTCGGTCGCACCAACTGGATCCTCGGGCACGTCCGCCAAGAAGTCGGTTCCGACGTACGGGGGTGACTGGCGATCCAATTCGGGCGAGCCCAATGCGGGGACGGCTAGGCTTGTGTCCGCCCTTCAAGCCTTTTTAGTGCGGAACATGCACCATCGGGTGCGGTTGACCGTTTTATTTGCTGAAGGCACCAATGGAGTCACGGTCGAGTACGGAGAGTCCCTCCAGGGCAGCAAATTAACGGTCCAATTTGCTGGACCATGTTCGAAAACGGAGCCGAACTTTTGCCCGACATTGAACCTCTTCATAACGTCTGGCCCGGGTTACAAGTACGGACCGATAGAAGACGATGGCGGAGTATTCGCTTCCCTGCGCGGCACCTATGAGGTGCTAGCGCAGATTCCCGGCCACGATGGGATCTCCGGAATTAAGGTCGAGCCCATAGGGGTTTAGCCGACGCTTATTAGACGACGTGTGATCGCTTCCCGGGACTCCGCGACGACTATCGCCCAAAGGGTGCCCAGGCCGTAGTCCTATACGACTAGGAAGTTGGCCTCAGTGCGCCGTGTCGGCATGGTGCACTCGTCCCGTCCATTCCGCGGGATGCACGCCCATCGGGAGAAGAGTGACGTCGCTCGAAGCGCCTACTGATCGATGTGCGAGCTGGCCAGGCCACCGGCTCGCCGCGCCGAACGACGGTTATCTGAAGTCCGTCACGTGGACTGCCGATGTTTCAAGGGCTTCGCCGTTGTGGACATGCGGCCGACGCCGGGTCTCGGCGCGTTCCGTGTCGGCTTCGCGCCTACGCATCGGACAGTCTCCGACCTCTTCGCAACGGTCGAACAGACACCGCCTGACAACTCGAGCACATGAGCCATCCCACGCAAGCCCTACCCGCGGTCCGTCCCATCTAGTCGCGGGGCTGTCAGGTCTAGCGCCACGGGTGGGGCGGCGCGCAGCAATAGCGCCGCGGAACCGAACGGGAGGGTGCGGAGTTTGCCGGTGTCGAGGATGGGGACGCGGCGGATGCTGGTGGATGTGCTGCGGCGGCCGTCGCCGTCTCGGCTCGTGGTTTCGGTCCGTTCGTCGCGTTCGCCGATGAGCGCGGATAGGTCGTGCAGGTCGCGGGCGTTGGATCCGCCGCCGAGGATGATTTTGACGCTGGCGGCGTCCCAGATGGCGGCGCCTTCGTGTTCGCCCCATCGGGCGCGGGCTTGGGCGAGGGATTGCAGGACGGCGATGGTGGTGATGCCGGTGCCGCCGCCTTCGCTGATGAGGGCGGGCAGCGACGGCAAGGCGTAGTTGGCGGCTTCGTCGAGGATGAGCGCGAGGGGCGGGTCGAGGCGGGTGTGCGGTGAGGCGGCAGCCTTTCGGCGCGCGAGGTGGACGACGTCTTCGATGAGGGCGGTGACGAGGTTGGCCGACGCGCCGACGCCGCTGGCGGTGCCGAGCAGGTACAGGGTGCTGTAGCCGGCGAGGAACTCTGCGGGGTCGATCTGTTTGTCCCGGAGCGGCGTGACCGCGGCGAGCACGCGTGGGTCGGCGAGGCAGGCCAGGGCGGTGCGGATGCCGGCCCAGGAGTTGTCCCGGGTCCGGGGGTCACCGGTGATGATCGCGTCGAGCGCGTCACCCCAGCCCGGGGCGGCCCGCGGTGCTGCGTTGAGGATGCGGACGGCCTGGCCGGCCGCCGCGGGGTCGAGCGACCACCGGTACAGCTCCGCTGCGCCGTGGCCGTCGAGGGCGGCGGCGTGCAGGAACGCCCGCAGCGCCGCTTCGGTCTGCGCCTGCCAGAAGCCGCGGTTCTCGACCTGGTCCGCGCCGCGGGCCGCCAACGCTCGTGCGCGGATCATCGCGGTCTGCGGGTCGTCGCAGCCACGGATCGGTGACCATTTCATCGCCGCGTCCAGGCTCGGTGCGAGGCCTTGCGGGTCGAACACCGCGACCGGCCCGGCGGCGCGGCGGGCCGGGAGGGTGGCGGCGATGTTGTCCGGGCGGGTGCTGGTCGTGATCACCGGGCCGGGCGCGTCGCGCAGCATGGGGATCACCAGGTGCAGGCCCTTGCCGGAGCGTGGCGGGCCGACGATCAGCATCGAGTCCTCGACCGACGTCCACACCGGAATTCC
>JBBQZQ010000117.1:0-6241 GCA_038207565.1 Mycobacteriales bacterium | reverse complement strand
ATGAGAAGCCCTGTGTCGAGCCGCCTTCCTGTTGATCTTGTCTTGTTCGGTGAGGACGCGTTGCAGGGCCTTGTGTTTGGTGGGGTTGTAGGCGATGTGGTCTTGCCAGTAGTGCCAGATGATGAACAGCCAGGCGCGGGTGAGGATGCGGACGGCGTGGGGGTGGTGGTGGCCTCGGGTGCGGGCCTTGCTGTAGAGGTCGGCGGCCCATTCGTTGGAGTGTCTGGTGTCGCCGGCGAAGTCGGTGACGGCGTCTCGGAGTTGTTTGTCGCAGGCCCGGCGGAAGCCGACGGTGCGGAGTCTGCCGGACTGGCGGGTGGAGGGTGCGGCGCCGGCGAGGCAGGCCAGGGAGTCGGGGGTGGGGAAGCGGGCCCGGCAGTCGCCGATCTCGGCGAGCAGTCGGGCGGCGCGGACGCGGCCGGAGCGGGGCAGGCTGGTGAAGATGTGCTGGTCGGTGTGCGCGGTCAGCTGGGTGTCGATCTGTGCGGCGATGGTCTTGATCTGTTCGGTCAGGGTGGTGAGCACGGTGACCAGCGCATGGGTGATGTGGGCTTGGGCGGTGCCGGTGGTGCCGGTGGCGCGGCGGGGCGCGCCGGTCAGGCGGGCGTGCAGCACGGCCGGGTCGGTGCGGCCGGAGTAGCCGACGCAGGACAGCCATTTGCCCAGGCGGGTCGGGGTGAGCCAGTCGGCACGGTCTTGGGTGTCGAAGCGGTGAAGGAACGCCAGGCTGATTTCGGAGTCGATGTCGGCGAACGGTCCGACCGCGCCAGGCAGAACGTTGCGCAGGTGCGCGCGCAGCTGGTTCGCGAGTCCGACCCGGTGGTGCACGAGGTCTTTGCGGGCCCGGCAGGCGCGGCGCAACGCGATGGTGGCCTCGGAGTCGGGGGTCAACGGCCGCAGCCGGGCCCGGTCGGTGCGCAGCGTGTCGGCGAGCACGAACGCGTCGAAGCGGTCGTCGTTGTTGCCGGCCGAGCCGTAGCGGCCGCGCAGGTTCTGCACCTGGTTCGGGCTGATCACCACCACCGTCAGGTTCGCGTCGAGCAGGGCGTCGACGACCGGGCCGTCGGGGCGTTCGATCGCGACCTCGTGGCAACCGGCGCGGGTCAGCACGTCGAGGAGTTCGGCCAGGCCGGCTGCGGTGTGTTCCACCGTGTGCCGGACGAGTTCGCGGCCGCGGGCATCGACCACCGCCACCGCGTGATCATCGCGGGCCCAGTCCAGTCCACCGGTCACACCGTTGGGTGGCTGTTCAGGCAGAACGCTGCTGGTCGTGCTGGTCTTGCTGGTGGCAGACTTCACGTCAGCCTCCTCGCTGCTAGTCCCAGTGGGGAGGCGCCCTCATGTGGTGCCGATGGTGCCGGAACGTGGCTGCCGGTTCGCTCACTGATCGGCGCTCGCAGCACGCGGCCTTGGCGCTCAGCCCTGTCGACGGTCCGCACGTCCCGGGCAACCACCAACTCCCGCAGATCTCATGACGGACATCAACCGTGTCAAGCGAGCAGGGCGATGACCTGGCAGCACCTCGGGCGCATCAGCAATCCATCCGGAATCACTGACATACGGATGGTGCACCAGTGAGCCACGCCGGCCGGCTGCTCGTGGCGACCCCCGTGCTCACCGACCCGAACTTCGTCAAGACGGTGATCCTCCTGATCGCGCACGAGGAGGACGGGGCGCTCGGCGTCGTCCTCAACCGGGCATCGGACGTGCCGGTGTGGGGCGTGCTGCCCGAGTGGGCGGCGCTGGCCGGTGAGCCGCAGGCGGTGTTCACCGGCGGGCCGGTGGCGCCGGAGGCGGCGATCTGCCTGGCCCGGGTACGCCGCGGCGCCCATCCGGAGGGCTGGGCGCCCATCGACGACGGCCGGATCGGCACCGTCGACCTGGCCGGCTCGCCGGATGACCTCGGGCCGCATGTCGAGCGGCTGCGGGTCTTCGTCGGGTACGCCGGTTGGGGCGCCGAGCAACTCGACGCCGAAATCGCCGACGGCGCATGGTTCGTGTTGGAGGCGATGCCCGGTGACCCGTTCGTCGAGCAGCCCGAGACCCTATGGCCGGCGGTGCTGCGCCGGCAGGGCGGCATGATGGCGGCGGTGGCCACGTACCCGCCAGATCCGTCGCTCAACTGAAACCGGTACGCTGGACCGGCAAGGGGCTGTGGCGCAGCTGGTAGCGCACCACACTGGCAGTGTGGGGGTCAGGGGTTCGAGTCCCCTCAGCTCCACCCTTCGAGCAAGGCCATCTGGCAGGCAAGTTGCCTGGTCAGAGGGCCTTTCTTGTGTCTCGACCTCGTTCGGCCGCGGTTGACGCGATAGCAATTGTTGATCTCTGGACACAGCTGTGGACACAGACGCTGCTAACTTGGCCGTCATGACGGCAGCAGACGAGACGCCGGCGCGGCGTCGGCGAGGCAATATCGTGCGCCACGGCCCCGGTCTCCGGGTGCGGGTTTCGGCCGGCAAGGACCCGACGACGGGTGAGCGGGTCGTGCTGTCGGAGGTCGTGCCGATCGCGAAGCCGGGCCACGAGGCATCCGAGCGGGCGGCCGCCAAAGAGGCCGAGAAGACCCTCACCCGGCTGCAGGCGCAGGCCGACAGTCTCAAGGTCGCGAGCACCAAGGCGACCTTCGGTGCCCTGCTGGACCGGTGGCTGCCGCAGCACGAGGTCGAGCGGACGACCTGGGGCACCTACGAGTCGATCGTGCGGCTGTATCTCAAGCCGGAGTTCGGGGACGTGCCCCTGGCCCTCCTGATGGTTAACTTCGCCGAGCGGATGGAGCGCTACTACAGCCGGCTGCGCAGGTGCGCGGACGGCTGCAAGGGCAAGCCGGCGATGGAGCACAAGGTCAGTGGCAAGCACGACTGCCAGGCCCTGAGGTGCCAGCCGCACGTCTGCCGGCCCCTCGCAGCTTCCTACATCCACCGGATTCACGCCGTCGTATCCGCGGCCCTGGCGGCCGGCGCCCGATGGGGCTGGATCGACCGGAACCCGGCCGACACCGTGAAGCTGCCGCCGCGCAAGCGCGCGCAGCCACGGCCGCCGTCGGCTGAGCAGATGGCGCGGATCATCGAAGCGGCCTGGCGCGCTGAGGACGAGTGGGGCCTGTACATCTGGCTCTCCGCCGTGACCGGTGCCCGACGCGGCGAGCTGCTGGCTACCCGCTTCGACTCCTACGACCTGGAGAACAACGTCATCGAGCTGCGCGGCAACTATGTCTGGGGTCCCGAGGGCCTGGTCATGAAAGACACCAAGACCCACCAGGCACGGTTCCTCTCTCTCGACGAAGCCACCGCCGAACTCGTACGGCAGCACAAGCGCGACTGTGCCGCGCAGCTACTCCGGTTGGGCATGCCGCTCACAGGATCGGAGTTCGCGTTTTCGCAGGTCCCGGATCGAGCCAAGCCCCGCGATCCCAGCGCCCTCTCACATCGCTACGCTCGCCTTCTGCGCAGACTCAAGGTCGAGTCCGAACTGCGCCAGCTCCGCCACTACTCCGCGACGGAGCTGCTCACTGCCGGCGTCGATCTGCGCACAGTCGCCGGCCGCCTTGGCCACGGCGACGGCTCCACCACCCTCCGCCACTACGCCGCCTGGGTCCGCTCAGCCGACCAACATGCCGCCGCGACGATCGGTGCCCGCATGCCAGAACCGCCGAGCCACCGCCACCTTTCATAGTCGGCTACTTGAACTCGGTCGATACGCCTATGGACGACTGCTGGCCCCTTCGGCGGCGCCGCCGTCGAGCTGCAAATCTGACCAGCCGGTGGAACACGGTGACGCCAACGCACGATGCCACCCGCATGCAATCCTTCAGTCGCCACTGCAAGTAGATTCGCTGGGTGCTGGGCATCCGGTCGACCGCGTCGCCACGAAGCCTGTTTGACGTCCTGGTTGGCCTCTCCAACATTGCGGCCGTGGTCCTTGCTTTGCTCGCACTTGCTGTGGCTCTAGGTCTCGGCACGTCACGACTTCAGATCTTTCTCTTGCGGCGTTTGCGCTGGAAGACAGTCGGCACGACGATACGTTGTCTAGGCTGGCCAGTAAACAGGAACGACTTTTCTTCTTCCGTGGCAACGCTATTGGCGGATCGCATTGATCGCGGTCAACCGCGGGTGGTCGATGAGTTGAATTGGCTGACTGAATTGCTCAGAGGCACGGCGGTGGAAACCATACATGGTCGCCAGATGGTCGTTCCTGTGCCCTTCTCATTCGCGGCCGGCGTCGCGGCCAGAAACCAGGAAGTCATGCAGGGCCTATCCGCCGCGTTTGCCTCGTACGCAGCGGCCGTGCGGAGGCGCTGGATCTTTCGGTCGGCAGCAGGTCCCCTTGTTGCGGACGAGTATCAATGCGCACGAGACACGGCCGACCTCCTTGGTCGGTTCGCTAGGCACCGACGCTTGGATGGCATAGCGAGTGTGGGAAAGTTGCGGGGTAGGTGGCTAGCCCTGCCGTCTTCAACGAGCCCATTCGATCGAATGCGCCTCGTTACCTGGCCGGATATGCAATCGATGAGCAAGTCACTCATCTTTCCGGCCTTAGGCGTTTCATATGTGCCTTACCGTGTCGTGCGACCGGGAAGTCCAGGCGAACGGAACGCGCCGCCCAGGATGAAACTGCATGTCGTCCCCGAGATGCCGCACGAAAGCACCATGGTGGACCGAGAGTTTGACGGGATCATGACTCGCCTCCACGGAGAACCGGGGTATCGAATCGAGATGGATCCGCACAGCGGCCGGCAGAAGCTCCATCTCTGTCTGTCAGAGACTTCCTTCTTAGCCTTTATGGCTACGCAATGGCGAGAAAAGGGCGCCGAGGATCGTGGCGTTCATGCCTACCGCTCGCGCTTGCTATCAGTAAATCTGTTTCTGGTCGATGACAGCGAGCGAGTCGTTCTCGTGCGCCGCCACCCCTCAGTCACGCACGGCGGTCGCTTTGCCGGAGCGGCGAGTGCAGCTTGTGAGGTGATCGCTCGGGAGGGGATACCGGCCGACGTCGATTCTCATGGGCTGCCGGACCCCCTAGTGACGCTCAGGCGCGAGGCGCGAGAAGAGTTGGGGCTGGATATTGCGGGACGCGAATGGAAGTTGGGGGTAATCGGACTCATCGAGGTTGAGGCTCCGCGCGACCTGGGAACGTATGTGCTCCACGCCACCGCTCGGCTTCCCTATCCCGCAACGGACTTCAAGATTGATCCCGGGTCGACAGATGACCTTGAGGGAACCTGGGAGCTAGGCGCTGATGTCATGGTAGTCGATCTGAGAGGGGTTCTGGAGTCCAGCAAATCGCTACGAGAGTTCGTGACTTGGTTGCGGGCTGATCCCGTAGTTCTGCCACACGGTGTCGGTGGGCTGCTCCTCATGATCGTCGCGCGACTGGAACTACGGCACTACGCGAACGAAAAGATCGATCATGCCGCCATCTCAGACCTGGCTATGGTTCTCAGCGAGCGGCCGCTAGACGTTCCGCCGGAGCAGCCATCGACTGTGACGATTCACGACCTGTGGCGTCTTCCAGGTGACTCTCGGCGGTCCCCGGACCGGTGATCTGGCTGGCTGCGAGAAGATGTGTAACACCCTTCGAGCGGGTTCTTTTAGTCGCTCTTCAGGGTCGGCAAGAGGTTCGCAAGTGAGTCGATCTGAAGCAGGCGATCCAACGAACCGGCTCGCTCCAGGAGGTAGCCCCAGGGTCCTCGACGAATCCGTATAGCCGTCAGACCAGCGGCGCCGGCGGGCTTGATGTCGTTGTCGAGTCGATCGCCGACGTAGGCGATCTCCGCGGGCGAGTGGCCCGACACCTCGATGAGCTTGTCAAAGAACGCAACGTCGGGCTTTGTCACACCCCAGTCGTCGGATGTGGCGATGACGTCAGCGGGCAGGTTGAGCTCGCGGATGAAGCGGCCAGCCCGGACAGTCTGGTTGCCCGCGACGCCGATGAAGTAGCCGGCCTCGCGCAGCGCCTCGAAGCAGGGCCTGACGTCGGGGTAGAGATCAGCGCCGTTCAAGTACTCGCCCAGACCGGCATCGAGGCGCGCCTGGCGTTCCTTCTCAAGGTCGAAGCCGGGTCGGAACTGCTGGAAGACCTCGCGGTAGTCCTCGCCGCGGGCGATGACCGCGCCGAATACGGCTGAGAAGGTGTGCCGCGGGATGCCAAGCCAGTCGGCCCATGTGCCGTACTCGCGGGTTTCGTCGATCAGCGCCTCGCCGACGTCAAACCAGACAGCCCGGATCGGCACGACGACTCCCTC
>JBBQZQ010000116.1:0-6288 GCA_038207565.1 Mycobacteriales bacterium | reverse complement strand
CGCCAGCGGGTTCCTGCTCAAAGATGTGCCACCGGCCGACCTGGTCACCGCGATCCGCGCCGTCGCCTGCGGCGACGCCGTCCTCGCGCCCAGCGTCACCCGACGCCTACTCGACACCTACGCCACCCACCTACCCGACCCGCGCGACCCCAGTCCCAGCCCACACCAGGCCGCTCTCGAGACCCTCACCGCGCGGGAACGCGAAGTACTCATCGAGATCGCCGCCGGACTGTCCAACGCCGAGATCGCCGCCAAGCTCTACCTCGCCGAAGCAACCGTCAAAACCCACCTCGGCCGCATCCTCACCAAACTCGACCTACGCGACCGAGTCCAAGCAATCGTGTTCGTCTACCGCACCGGTATCGCACACCCCGACCCGCCGCACTGACACCTCTCTGTCGCGGGCGGCTTGACGGTGAGGTGCCGTTCGTCGGACAGTCCCGTTGCGCTCGAGGTCTTGATCAGCTCTCGCAAGCGGATCGCCAAGTGACACACGATCACCTCGGTCGAAGAGTCGGAATTGTCGCCGCAAGCGGTTCGCATATCGGGACGCCACTCGTGGTGGCTGGTCGGATTTGTGCCGGCGCGGCGGTAGCGAAGCGAAGGGCGCCGCGCCGATAATGGGTACTCACGGCCGCTTGCAGTGGTGGACTGTTGCGCTCGCAGTGGGGGTGGGGCTGCTGGTCCTCGCGCATGCTGGCGACGCGGGCGTGTGCCGTTCTCGGCGTACGCACGTGGTCACTTCAGCCTCAGCCTGGATCACGCTCAGATGGCGCTGGCACCGTATGTCGGCGCGCACGTAACTCCCCAGGTTGGGGTGTCGGGTTGGGTCGGACCGGGGCGCTCTGTCGTGATTGCTCACGGTGAGTTTCCCCGGCCCGCCCGCCGCACCCGGCGTGCGTGTCTCCACGCACCGGGCGCTCCGTGTGTCTTACCCGTTGGTCAGCCACTGGTGGTGGCTGCCGATGTCGGGATCCAGGGGGTCGCGATGTTGCTGCCGCGGTAGCGGTAGCGCTTCACCTCGACGCTGGATGCGCCGGTGAAGGCGACCCCGTTGTGGGCGATCCGCCAGCCCTGGTCGCAGAAGCGACGGCGGAACTGCGGCATTCCGAGACGGGCCTTGCCCGCGTATTTGCGGCGTATCCAGCGCATCAGACGGCCCCACGCGTGGTGGTCGATCGTGCCGAAGACCGCTTTGGATATCCCGTATCGGAAATAGTTCGCCCACCCCGCAAGCGTCCGGTTCAAGCTGGCGATCAGCTCGTCCAGATCCATGTTGCGGGTTGACCTGTAGGTCTTCGCCGACACCTTGTCCTTGATCGCCTGGACGGCCTTCTTGGACGGCCGGGTGTAGACGTAGTGCTTCGAGGTTCCTCTCTTCCGCTGTCGGCGGATGTTGTGACCGAGGAAGTCGAAGCCCTCATCGATGTGGACCACGCGGGTCTTCTCCGGCGCCAGCCGTAGTCCCATCGGGGCGAGCACGGCTGCCACCTCCTCCCGCAAGGTTTCGGCGTGGTGCCGCTCACCTGACACCATCAGGACGAAGTCATCAGCGAACCTGATGAGCTTCCAGTTGCCCTGACCTGCGTTCTTGCGTTTGGTCCGCTGCCGCCAGGTGCTCATCTCCTGCCGCCACTGACGATCGAAATGCTCGTCCAGTGCCGACAAAGCGATGTTGGCTAGCAGCGGGGAGAGGATCCCGCCTTGTGGAGTGCCGGTCCAGGTCTCTTCCCGATCACCGTCGGTCGTCATGACCCCGGCTTTCAGGAACGCCTTCACCACCGCGCACACGTGCTTGTCTTTGATCCTCGCCCGGAGGCGACCCATCAGGGCCGTGTGATCGATCTCGTCGAAACAGGCCGTGATGTCGGCCTCCAGAACCCAGCGATAGTTGATGGGTTCTGAGGCCAGGTGGTGGATTTCAGAGATCGCGTCGTGCGCCCGCCGGTTGGGACGAAACCCATACGAGCACGGCAGAAAGTCCGCCTCGAAGATGGGTTCGAGCACTGACTTGAGGCTGGCCTGGACCACCCGGTCCGCGACCGTGGGGATTCCCAGCTTGCGCAGCTTGCCGCTCGCCTTGGGGATCATCACCTGTCGCACTTCGACCGGCCAGAACTCGCCTGACTTCAGCGAGTCCCGGATCTGGCCCAGGAACGCCTGCACCCCGACCGAGGTCTCGATCTGGGCCACCGTGGCCCGATCGATCCCCGGTGTCCTGGCCCCGACGTTGGCGGCCACACGTTGCCACGCGTCCACCAGGAACGCCGGGTCATAGATGAGGTTGAACAGGTCACCGAACCGGCGAGAAGAATCCTCTCCCGCCCAACGGTGCAACTTGGTCTGCATCCTCCGTACCGCACGGCGCGCCGACTCAGGATCGGGCCACTGCACGGTGCTGGTGTTCACCAGCACGCCTTCGGACATTACGTTCCCTTCGCTGTCTGACACACTGCCGCCCTTCCCCATGTGCGCAGCTTTCCCGCGCTCGAAGTACTACGGCGGCTCCGTCCCATCCGCGCCTTCGGCTGACGTCGTGCCTATCGCGAGCCGGCACCCCTGGAGGAGGCGACGACCCGGAACGGATCACGGATGGTTCCCACGTTCACTGTTGACCGGTCGACGGGTTAGGCATCCGGCTCTACCCCTGCGGCATCGCCACGGCTACGCCCTAGACATTCACCGTGGCCTCCGAACCCAGGCCCCTAACACCCGGTCCGGAGCTGCCCGCCCGCAATGGAAGGCGGGCACGCGCCGCTAACCAGCCCAGATCCACCGGGTTCGAGCTGGCGACAGCTCAAGAGGCGTAACGACACCGATTCCTCGCGTATACCTTCCCGTCTCGCTCACCGCGCCCGGCCCATCCGGTAGTGCTGGACCGGCGCGACTTTGTCGAGGCTGCTCCCACCCTCCCCGGCGACTCCCGGCTCAGGCTGCCTCCAGCTTCACCCACCGCTACGACGGCCAGGTGATGGCGGTCTCTCACCTCCATCCGATACAACCGCGCCTCGTGGCGCACTAACGGTCCTGTCACCGCCCCAACCGGCAGCAGTTATGACTTAGGTCGATCGGCTTTGGCGTCGCCGGCGCGTTGGACGGCGCGCTAGACGGTCCACTTGCGGGCCGACCGAAGCGACCAGATCCGCTCCGTTGCTACGGAGACCCCTTCTTGATCATCTAGGAGTTGCCGTCGCATACCGCCTGTCATATCTCGCCTGAAGCTCTTGATGATCAAGGACGTCAGGTGCGGAGCGGGGCTCATTGCGCCGGGGAGATCTCAGGGTGGCGGTGCCGTTCGTGATGTGCTCGACCGTGAGCGACAGCCCGTTCGCGGTGGCCAGGCTGTCCGCGCCGAGGACGAACCTGAAGGCGTCATCCGACGAGTATGCGTAGCAGTTGCCGGTGCACGACGCGTTGCTCGAATTGCCGAGGTAGTGGCCGGTCACCGTCGCCCTGGTGGACGTCACGGCCGTGACTTCGACCTTCTCGACGTTCATCGACCTGGGCAGCGGTATAGCCGTTCCCGCCGGGACCGTGACCTCGCACCGGCCGTCGGCGCATGCGGCACCGTTCGCACCGTCCGCAGCTGAGGGAGCCGAGGGAGCCGGCGAAGCCGACGGGCTGGGAGTCGAGGATGTGGTCGACGCCGAGCCGGAGGCAGGCGAACGGGACCTCAGGGCAGTGCCGAATCCCTTCGCCGATGAGTCGCATCCGGCCGCGACAGCAAGCGCCGCAGCCGTCGCGAGCACGACGGGGCAGTGCCCGGTTCGCATCAAGCCTCCGGCCTGTCGAGGTGATGAACCACGGTATCTGCTCGTGTCTCGTCGCCGCCGTCGTGGCCGCAAGCGGACGCGGCGAGCGGTAGGACGGCTCAGCCGGCGAAGCGACGAGACCGGCCGCCCGCCGTGGTGTCGCTGACGGGTCGCCTACCGGTCACTCGTTCCGGTGATCGTTGCCTACTGGGACGCATTGGTGAGCCACTCGTAGATCGATGCCAAATCTTCGTCGCTGAGAACATGGCCGCCGCCGAGTTCATGACGGCGCGCGGCGGGAATGGTGGCGACGAGGTAGTCGGTGTGCGCGCGGGATGCCAGCACGTCTCGCACGCCGTACCAGATGCTGACCGGGACCGCGATCGGGTTGAGGTCGAAGCCCCAGGGTCGGGTGAAGGCAACGCAGTCGTCGATCCAGCCGTCGATCCCGTCGAGGTAGGTAGCCCGCATCCGCTCCAGGAAGTCCGGTTCTGCTTGCCGCTTGGCCAGGGCGACGCGGTCGGATTCAGGTAATTGATAGTCGGCGGCGACTTGGACGCCACCGGCTTCGACGGCAGCCATCGCATCGAGGGCCAAGCCGACGACAAGGGGCCGGTACGCGGCTTCACCCCGGGTGGCCAATCTGAACTCCTCCACATTCCCAGGCGACATCCCGGCAAACCAGTCCAGGCCGGGTGCGTCGAACGGGGCCAGCCCGACGACGCTGGCGCACGCAGTCACTTGGTCGGGAAAGGCAGCGGCGATCGCCAACGCGTGAGGTCCGCCGCCGGAGCCGCCCCACACCGCGAACCGGGACCACCCGAGTGTGTGCGTTACGGCGAGCACATCCTCGACGACGTCTACGACCTGTCGGCCCGGCCGGCGCGATGTCGCTGCGTAGCCCGGCCGGTCTATGACAAGCAAGTCGTAGCCGGCGTTGCGCGCGACGTCGATCAGCTGGCCGGACAGCCGGCGCGTTCCCGGTGTGCCGTATTGGAAAATGGCGCGGCGCGGCGCATCCACGTTGTACCGGCAGTACCCGACCGCACGATCCGCTACAGCGACGCTGCCCTCACCGACATCCACCCGGTCAGTATCACGGGCGAGGAGCCGCAAAGGGATCAACCACCCCGGCTATCGGGCGTGCCGATCTGACGTCGGTGACGGCGATTCGGTGCGGTAGTGATAGCCGCACACCTCGGTGAAACGCGCCCTGTCGTACAGATGGAGCGCCGGGTCGTTGTCGCTCTCGACCTGGAGGTACATACCGTCCACTCCTTGGGCGGTCGCCCAGTCGGCAAGGGATGCCAGAATGCTGCGGGCCGCGCCTCTCCCGCGCGCCTTCGGCAGGGTTGCCATGCCGAATACGCCGGCCCAGCCGGCGTCAGCGACCGCGCGGCCTACCGCAATGACCTCGTCTCCCTCCAGGGCGCTGGCGTACGCGCTCGGCTGAGTCACCCGGCCGAGCATGTCCCACTCGATCTGCGGGTCGCTGCCATGGCCGTGGACGGCGTACCAGACCTCGGACCATGCGCTCGTCGGGGTCCCGTTCAGCCGGATGCGCGGCCCATCTGGGTTTGCGTGCGCCTGGACCTCGACGGTCGAGGCCGTCTGCAATGACATCGGACTGTCCCGGCGGTAGCCGCGCTCTGCCAAGGTCGCGTCGAGGCAGGCGGGGCATGCGCCTGGGCTGACCTGAAACCTCGTCGCCACCCCGAATCCCGCATAGAACCCCTCGGCGGCAGAGATCCTGCGTACCAGCTCGTCTCGACTGGCGTCTCCGTGCGGCAACACCGTTCCCATCCACCAGGACGAGCTCGCGGAGTGGCGCAGCCACCAGCTGCCGGCGTGCTCGACGTGCTCTGCCGGGAGGGCCCTGGCCGCTCGCTCTTGCAGGGCTAGCACCATCTCCGGGCCGCGCGGGGCAGACGACACCAACATCTATCGCCTTCCGATCTTCGAACGCTGCACAGCAGTCCAATAGCACGAGCTGGTGCGTCGCGTCCAGCCCCGGCCGCTCGCCGGGCGCCATCGTCAAGATCAAGTCGACTCACGGCGCGATCCCGCCGCGGGAGATCGAAGATCATCGGTGGAACAGCTTTCGACGCACCTCCGATCGTCGCGTAGGTGGTTCCCCATCTGAAGAGTCAGCCGAACGGCGAGGGGGGATGTCGGTTCGACAGGCGCTTCAACGGGGCGGTCGGGTCGTGCGTTGATACAAACTTGCGTCGCGCGTACCGGGCTGTGTTGTGCAGCGTAACGCCTCGACGTCACGCACATGAGTGAAGCCAAGGTGTTCGTAGTACCGGCGAAGCGCGGCGTTGTTCCGATCGCAATCTAGGCGAAGCCACGCCCGCCCGGAAGTCGCGGTCATCTGCGAGGCCAGCTCGATAAATCCCTCACCGATGCGATGGCCTGCGAGGCGCGGGCGGGTCGCTAACCGGTGTAGGTATCGGGCCTCGCCGATGTCGGCTCCCCAAACAGCGCGGTCGACCCGGCGCAAGACGAAGCATCCGGCGGGATCGTCGTTGAGATG
>JBBQZQ010000115.1:0-6361 GCA_038207565.1 Mycobacteriales bacterium | reverse complement strand
CTACATGCGATAACTTCATCTACGAGATGCCCTTCGTGAGCAGCCGAACTGGACCCTAGACAAGCCCAATTCTGCTGCCACGTAAGGGCATTCTCGCTCTACGACCCGCCGAACACACACTCAATTCGGTGCATCCGGGCTAATCCGCCCAGCAGAGTGGCCACCGACACCACCCCGAGAACCGCGTCGACGGCGTCGGCCACTGTCGAGTTGGTGACCAGCGCACCGCGCAGCGACGCGTCGCCGAACTGGCGTCCGGGCGTGGTTCTCACCGTCAGCGCATACACGAGCACGAACCCGATAACCGAGGCCACGGCCAGAACACCAGGCGCGGTTACGGCCGCCTTGTTATCCAAGACACGCCAGCGAGTCACGCTGCCACTGTCGCACCAATCAAAGGTCGCCATCAGATGTCCCGGTGGTTCCCGCGGCCCGCGAGACCACCGCGAGCGCGCATAATCCAAACCGAGAGGAGCCCCAATTATCCCAGTCCCCATGACTAGCGGACCGGACTTAGCCCATCGGCTCCGTCCGGGTCGCTCCGGACGCCGGGGCCGTGGCGTGCCGGCCCGGCTCACTCCGTTGTGTCCATCGTCGAGCTGAGATCAGCCGATCACGGCTGCGAGTTCGCCCTGACACGAGCACAGTCGAACTCGACTCGCGTGCTGCCACACCAGCCTCGACCTTCGCGTCGATATTGAACCGGTTGCCTGCGCGCACTGCGGCACGCCCCTTCTTGACTACCCCGTGACAGACCCCGTCGTGCGGTGGAGCGCCGTTGCCGCCACAACACCCACTTCCGACCTCGGCTGCCCGTATCACGCTCACGGCCCAACTGCAACGCCGCGACCCATGATGCGCACGGCCGGGCGAAATCACCCGCTGCAACCATCCCGGCGACGACGCGGATCGGCACGTCCCGCAGGCGGAACCGCCGCCGACGCCGCCCGAAGCGTCGAACGCCCCGCGCGAACGCTTGATCATGGTCGTCCCGAAAAGACGCACCCCTGCGAACACCGGTCGCCGTCCCCACTCGGGATGGCGCTTACGGGAATCCCGTGACGGATCAGTGACGGCTGTGGGAGCGGTTAGCGTGTGTTTCGACCGCTCTGGGCTTGTTGACTTGCGCGCTCTGCAGCTGGATTTCGGCTAGCGTTCCGCCGCCGGGTGCGGTGTGCAGGCTGAATGTGCCGTGGTCGGTGGCGACGAGGCGGGCCACGATGGCCAGCCCGAGTCCGGTGCCGCCCTGGCCACTGCGGTCGGTGGTGTACGGGTCGAGGGCGTGAAGGCGTTGCGCGTCGCTCATGCCCGGGCCGGTGTCCTGGACGCGAAGCACCGGGTGCTCGCCATTGCGTGTTGTGGTCACGGTGATGAGGCCGCCGTTCGGGACGGCTTCGATGGCGTTGGCCACGAGATTGTCCAGGATCTGCTCGAGGTGGCCCGGGGTGAGTGCGGCGAGCACCGACGCGGCCGGGGGTCGCTGTTCGAGGGTGATCTGCGCTTCGGCCGCGACGGGCTCCCACGCTTGCAGCCGCTCGGTGACAACGTTCTCGATGTCGGTAGGGACCGGTGCGGCCTCGGTGGCCTCGGCTCGGGCGATGGCCAGCAGGCCGTCGACGAGACGGGCGAGCCGGTTGGTTTCGGCGAGCATGGCGGTGGCCTCGACGCGCATGTCGTCGTCAGTGTCGTCGGCCATGAGTTCCAGCCGCAGCCGCAGCGCCGCTAGTGGGGTGCGGAGCTGGTGAGACACCTCGGCGGTCATACCGCGCTGGTCGCGTAGCAGTGCGGTCACCCGGTCGGCCATCTCGTTGAAGGCGTGGGCGACCTCGCGCACCTGGACGGGCCCGGCGCCCTGATCGGCGCGGGCGTGCGGGTGACCGGTACCGATGCCGTGGGCGGCGGCGACCAGGCTGCGCAGCGGTCGGCTGATCCACCGTCCCAGGGACCAGCCGACCGCGGCACCGACGATCAGTGCGAGTAGCGCGGCGCCGCTGAGCGCGAGCCACAGGGTGCGGGTCCGGTCGCCCAGGCTGGTGGAGTCACGGGACAGGATGATGGTGCCTGCCGCCCTGGCGCCGTCACCGACCGACGCGGTTACCACGATGCGGCCCTCGATGTCCGGGAGGCGCTGCCCGGCCCGGACGGCGGCTGCGGCTGACGGCGGCTGGGCGGTGGTGGCGACGACGGTTCCGGCGCGGTCAAGTACCACGACGCGATCGGCCGCGCCGGCGGCGGTGGCCAGCAACCGCGGCAGCGCCGTGGGGGAGGCGCGGTCATCGAGCTGTTCCTCGGCAAGGCCGGCCAGGCTGCGAGCGGCGGCGCGCGCGGAATCGGTGAAGTCGTGCCGCTGCTGGGCGGTGACGATCACCCCGAGCGGCACGATGATCGCGGCGATAACCACGGCCAGCACGGCGAGGAAGCTCACCAGGATGCGGCGCGTCACCTCAGGTGACCGGCGGGTCGGCGAGGCGGAACCCGCGTCCATACACCGTCTCGATCAGCTCCCGGGCGCCGAGCTTGCGTCGCAGCGCGGCGACGTGCACGTCCAGGACCTTGCGCGGGCCGAACCAGTGCTCATCCCACACCCGGTCGAAGATCTCCTCGCGGCTGACGGCGCGGCCGGGTTCCAGCGCCAGGCAGGCCAGGATGTCGAACTCCTTGCCGGTGAGGCTGATCGACACCTGTTCGACCCATACCCGGCGGCCGGAGAGGTCGACGCGTAGCGGGCCGTAGCTGACCACACCGGCGTCGGTGCCGGTGCGGCGCAGCACGGCCCGCATCCGGGCCAGCAGCTCGGCGAACCCGAACGGCTTGACGATGTAGTCATCGGCGCCGGCATCCAGCGCGGCAACCCGGTCGGCCTCGGTGCCGCGTGCGGTGACCACGATGATCGGTACCGCGCTGCGTTGGCGTAGCCGCCGGCACAGCTCGACCCCGTCCACGTCGGGCAGCCCCAGATCGAGCAACACCACACCCGCGGCGTCGTGGCGCAGTGCGCCGCTGCCGTCCCGCACCAGGGCGGTGCGGCAGCCGACGCGGGTCAGGCCCCTGACCAGCTGGGAGCCGATCGCCTGATCGTCCTCAACGATGAGCACCGACACTCCGGCCAGCTCGGCGTTGGGGGCATCAGCGGCGCTCACCGCATCACCGTAGGCCCGCCCTGGCCTACCGGTGAGAGGTGAACGGGTTCTTAGTCACCGCTCCTGAACCATCGAATCGTGCCCAACACCCGATCAGCTCCGCGGCCCGGACCGGGTTGGGGGCAACGGCTACGAGAGCCCGGCTGGCTGCTGCTGCCGCTGCGCGGCTTCCTGGGCGTCACCTTCACCTTCGCCGGGTTGCAGAAGCTCGCGAACCCGGACTACCTCAACGCGCACAGCCCGACGTCGGTGGTCGCGCAGATGCGGCTGCTGCAGCACTCCAGCCCGATCGATCCATTGGTCGCACTGTCCACCCACGCCCCGACCCTGGTGGGGCTGCTGATCGCGTTCGGCGAGCTTGCCGTCGGCATCGGCACCCTGCTCGGCTTCTACCAACGTGTTGCCGCGGTCGGCGGGGCGCTGTTGTCGTTGAGCTTCTTCCTGACCGTCTCCTGGAACACGAGCCCGTACTACTACGGCTCGGACATCGTGTTCACCTTTGCCTGGCTGACCTTGCTCGGCTTCGGCTCCGGCGGTGTGCTCAGCCTCGACACCTGGCCGCGCAACCGAGCCCGCGCCGAGCTGCACCTGGGTCCCGAACCGGCCAGCGTCCGGGTCTCCGCCGCCCGGTTGCACCGGTTGTGCCCACGCGCTGGGCAGTGCGGGCTACGCCCTGACGGGTACTGCAGCAGGTTGCGCGGCTGTCCGGTGTTCCCGGCGGAGGAACACCTCTCGGCTGGCAACCGGACCGAGCTGGACCGGCGCACCGTCATCCGGACCGGCACAGCCGCCGCGCTCGCCGCCGGCGGCGCGATCGTGCTCGGCGGCGCGACCGCCGCCCTCGGGCGGGCCGCGGGCGGCACCAGCCATCGCCACCCGGCCGCGCTCGGACCCACCCCGCCGCCCACGACCACCCCAACCCAGACCCCGACGACCGGCGGCCCGAGCAGACCGCCTCCATCCTCGGGCGGTAGGACGAGAAGAGGCACCGTCATCGGATCCACGACCCAGGTGCCGGTCGGGCAGGCCAGACAGTTCACCGACCCCGCCAGCGGCAACCCGGCATGGATGGTCCACCCGTCCGGCTCAACATTCGTCGCGTACAGCGCCATCTGCACCCACGCCGGCTGCCCCGTGCAGTACGACCCGTCCAACGTGCAGTTCCTCTGCCCCTGCCACGGCGGGGTCTACGACGCCCGGACCGGCAGGGTGCTGCAAGGACCGCCACCGTCGCCGCTGCCGTCCATCCCGGTGCACGTCGTCGCCGGCCAACTACGGGTCGACGGTTGACCCTCCCCGCCGCCCGCCAACCGCCGAGGTCGCTACCGCCGCAGCTTGCTTGCCGTGGGAGGACAGACTCCGACGTTGAAGAACCCGCCGTTCGTCGCACCCACCCGACCTCGAACCTGCCCACCGTGTTCTCGGTGGCGGGTGTGTCGTGGGCGGCGTTCCCGGAGACCAGGACGGCTACCCGACCAAATACTCCGCCATCGCAGACATCCTGCACCTGTCCGGTCGGCGATCCAACGCACCCCAATTCCACCTTCGCAAAGCTGGACCTCCGAAGCGCGCAGCGCTTCCCGCCGAGTAGCCGCCGGACTCGCCCTATCTGCACGACCCAGCCAACCGCGAATAGCGAATCGCACGCCGCATCTCAACTGGCGGGACCACGAGCAATGCGACGAGGCTGCGGGAGCGCAGGCAACCTATCGGTCGACAGGTGCGGCGCGACTATTCAACTCAACACATCACGCGCATAGGGATCGATACCTGCGTTCGACTTAGCTTGTCGGCATGGTCCAAGCGATCATCGGGTCCTAGAGCCAGTCCTTGCGTTTGAACATGACGTACAGGCCGGTCCCGATGATGAGGATGACGGCGACACTGAGCACGAAACCCCACTCCTTGGCGAAGCCGGGGTAAGGAACGTTCTGGCCAAAGTATCCCGTCACGGCCGTGGGTACGGCGATGATCGCAGCCCACGCAGTCAGCTTCTTCATCACGTTGTTCAACCGCGCGTCCTGCAGAGACAGGTTCGTCTCAAAGATCGTGGTCACCATGTCGCGCAGAGACTCGGTCCATTCCGACGCCCGCAGTACGTGGTCGTACAAATCGTCATACCACGGGTCAAGTTCGGTAGGGGCATTGAAGTCCTTGCGGTGACGCAGGACTGCGTTGATGACTTCGCGCATCGGCAGGACGACCCGGCGAATTTCAACGAGATCTTTGCGAACCTGATAGGTGGCTCGCTGGACCTCACCGCCGAGGGCCTCATCGTCGAACAGACCGTCCTCGAGCTCTTCCATAGCATCGTCGAGGATCTGGACCGCGTCGAAGTGCCCGTCGACGATGGTGTCCAACAGGCCGTGGATCAGCGCACCGACGCCGTACTTGAGTAGGTCGGCGTTATCGTCCCAGCGTCGGACCACCTCTCCGATGTCGAACTCAGGACCCGAGCGCACCGTGATCAGCCCACGGGGAAAGACGAACGCCGACACCTTGTGCACCGACAACCGGCCGGCCGGCCCGGCCACGCCGGCGTCCTTGTTCAGCTGGACCGCGTAGACCGTCATGAACGTGTGCGTCGCGTACCGGGTCGCCTTAGCGCGCTCTGATTGGGCGATCGCGTCCTCGACTGCCATCGGCTCAAGCACCAGCTCGCCTGCCAGCTCCTGCAGCAAGCGATGGTCCGGATCGCACAGATCAACCCACGTCAGGGTGTCCTCGGCCTCAAGGTGGTCCGAGATCGCCTCGAATGCAAAGTCCTCAGCCACGAGCTGACCACCTCGCCACACCCGGCTGCGCACCGACCCGTCCCCATCACTCATGAACCGAGTGTGCCCGACCACGCATCGACCACCCGCATGATGCGCCCCCGGTCCTCCGAGTGGCGTGTCAGCCAGGACACCGCGCAAACATCTCAATAATCGGCGATCCCCGCGGCGCTGCGGGTCGCGTCCCCAGCCGGCCGGGCTCGATGAACGACAGCCACGTTCCTCGGCTCCGTGTCCGGCTATGAGACAGGTAGGAACGCTGCCGTCCTCGCGGTGTGCGCAGCCTTGCGTCTGACCACGACGCCAGGTCATCTAGCGAAATCGGTAAGCGCTGTTACAGTTCGTTTCGTGGCGGGGTTGGGGTTCGGCGTCGGCGCGCAATTGCGGGCCGCGGTGGATGCCATCGAGGCAGGTATAGCTGCTGCACTCGTTGACCTCGGATTGGAC
>JBBQZQ010000114.1:0-6405 GCA_038207565.1 Mycobacteriales bacterium | reverse complement strand
AGCTCTTCCGGCTCCCACTCCCGACGCACCACACGCACCCTTCGCCCGATCCGTCCCACAGAACAGGAACACGATCACGCGAGACTAAATGATCACGACACGTAACCGAGACCGAACTCATCGCTACCTGGCGGCTGGGGACACGTTCGGGAGAACGGGGCCGTGACCTGGGCGGCCGGCGGGTGGGCATCCCGCTGGAGGCGGGGGTGGCGCGACCTGGCCCGGCGCGGACTGGCTCACAGCTGGCGGGTAGTTGCTGGCGTAGCCGGCTGGCGCTATCGGCCCTGCGGGTGCGCCGGTACCGCCGGTCAAGACTGCGGTGAGGATCGCGCCGAGTGCCAGTCCGCCAACGCCGGCACCGATGATGGGCAGTGAGAGCCGCGCCCGCCACCGCCTGCGTCGGGTCGGTTCGCTGGCCTGCTGGCCTGTGACCTTGTTCGGTTGATGGCGTGGTTTCTTGGGCGCTAAATGGCGTCTACTGGGTGCCGACGATCAGCGACTCGCGGGCGGTTTCGACGACCTCGGAGGTGGCGTCTCAAACAGCCTGTCGGGGGACGCTGCGATCATCTGTGCCGTTGTAGTGCCGTTGTCAGGCTTTGAACGAATGCAGCTGGACTGTGCCGAGCGCTTGCTCCGCGCCGAACTCCTCGAAAGTGTTGACGTGGTGGAAGCCAAGGCGGATGGCGAGCTTCAGTGAACGCTGGTTAGCCGTCTGGGTCACAACCAAGACGGGCTGGTCGGGGAGTTCGGCAGCGGCCGCCCGCAACGCGACCGTTGCGGCTTCGAACGCGAGCCCCACGCCCCACGCACTGCGCCGCAGCACATAGGACAGTTCCAGTTCCTCGCCCTCCTCAGTGATGTGTCCGGGCCGGTCGGCGGACCGACGGTCGAGCATCAGGGTTCCGATGAGTCGGTTCGTCGTGTTGTCCGCGATGACGTAGCTGCCAGGCTTGGATGTCGTGTTGGCGGCGCCGAGCGTGTCGAGGTACTGCTTGACATCGCTGCGGGGCCTCGGACCGCCGAGGTATGTCCGAACCTCATGATCGGTGAAGAGCTCGATGAGCCCTTCGCGGTCGGTGTCGTGCGCTTTGCGCAGAAGGAGTCGATCCGAGGTGATTTCCATGGCGGACAGCGTGAGCAATCGGCTCATGGGACCCCATCCTGGCTGAACGCGCTGATGTCGCACCGCGCCACCCGGGGTGCGGCTGGAACGTGCCCGCGCAGAACGGGGCCTCATGCTCCCTTCTACGTGTCTTGGTAACGATCGTTTGCTTAACACCTCCGGCGGCCAGATGTTTCCGCAGGTGACACGTGTAACGCGTGTCGTGTACTCGGCTACGTCACATTCTCGGGTGTTCGCGATACGGTCGGCCGTGCGGATCGGCGTGGCCCGGGTGTCCACCCGTGACCAACATCCTGAGGCTCAGCACGATGCGCTGGCCGCGGCCGGTTGCGATCAGATCTTCGTCGACAAGGCATCGGGCAAGCTGGCCCGGCGCCCCGGGTTGGATAAGGCTCTGCTGGTCGCGCGGGAGGGCGATCAGCTCGTCGTCACGAAGCTCGATCGACTCGGTCGTTCGTTGGAGCATCTGATCGAGCTGTCCAAGGAGCTTCAGTCCCGCGGGGTGGATCTGGTGGTGTTGGACCAGGGCATCGACACCTCCACCCCGGTTGGCGGGCTCTTCTACTCCATTATCGGGGCGATCGCGGAATTCGAGCACGCCCTCATGTCAGAGCTTATCTATACGCAACGGCGCGTGGTGAGCGACGTGGGTTTGCGACACGTTTGTTGAGGTGCCTCATCGATATCCCACACTGTGTGAGCGACATGAGTTAACTTCCCTGTGTGGGCGAGCCGTTCGTGGTCGAGAAGGCGATTCGTCCGGTCGACGGCAGGGTCACCTGGTTGGTGTTGGATGATGATCTCGATCCGGTCGATCAGGTCACCCAGTTTGCGTTGTATCTCGATGGTGGCGGTGCTAGCTCGAACACGGTTCGGGCCTATGTTCCGAGGATCGCTCGCTTCCTGAACTGGTGTCACGTTCAGGGGTTGGCGTGGGTGAACATCTCTTTGCCGCAACTGATTCTGTACAAGCGCGGGCTGGAGGCGGAGCCGAGCCCGGCGGGTCGACCACGGACCGGTAAGACGGTGAACGCGCACATCACCGCGATCATCGAGTTCCTGCGATTCTGTGCGCGCGTGGGTTTGGTCGAGTCGACGGTCGTCGACCGGTTCGTCGAGGTGAAGCATTTGCGGTTTCTGCCTGAGGGGATGCCGCGACGGGAAGATGGCTCCCATCGGGTTGTCACGACCAAGGTGATCAAGGCGAGGGAAGTTACCCGTCCGCCGGAGTCGCTGGCCGAGGACGAGGTGAGCGCGTTGTTCGCTGCGGCGACAAATATCAGGGATCTGTTCCTGATTCGGCTGATGGTCGAGACCGGGCTGCGAGTCGGTGAGACGCTGGGCTTGCACCGGGAGGATCTGCATTTTCTGCCGGATTCACGTGCCCTGGGCTGCGCGGTCGTCGGTGCTCATCTGCACGTGCGGCGGCGGGTGAACGACAACAACGCGCTCGCCAAGAGCCACTATCCGCGCAGCGTTCCGGTCGGGTCGGCGGTCGTGGACACCTATCGTGACTACCAGTACGAGCGGGACCGGCTCGTTCCGCGCTCTCGCTCGGATTTCGTGTTCGTCAACCTGTACGCGGCTACCGACCGCGACTCCGCGATGAAATACCAGAACACCCGAAACTGCCTGCAGCGGGTCGCGAAACGAGCAGGTGTCGAGGCGCGGTTGCACATGTTGCGACACACTGCGGGAACGGTGTGGGCGCGGTCGGGCACGCCGATCGATGTGGTCCAGAAGCTGTTGGGGCATCAGAGCCCGCTGTCGACGGCGAAGTACCTGCACCCGTGCGAGACACAAATGCGCGCGGCCGTCGACGCCGTGGAACGCGCGCGGACCGACAAGCGTGCGGTGGCACCGCAATGACGACCGCCGTCCGCGCCTACGTAGACGCGGTCGTGGACCCTCGCGACCGATGGCGAGCGTTTCTGGCGCAGCGGTTGGAGCCGGCTTGGCGTCCTGGTGAGTGGAATCCGGACACCCTGATCTTCACCGGCGACCCGGACAATCCGAAGACGTTCGTCTATCTGTGCGCCGACCCCGAGTGCAGGAACCCCAACGGAGTCCGGAACACGTTGTGCCCGTTCTGCGTTGCCAGGCGCAAGCCGCGCAGCAGCACCCTGACACGCCGCTTCCACGACTCACCGCTCGACCAGTGCGTCGTGGCCTCCGACGAGCAACGGTGCGAGCGTCCCCGATACTCCGGCACCGGTTTGTGCTTCACGCACCAGTCCCGATACGCGCAGGTGAAGAAGACCTGTGACATCGGGCTGGACGAATTCCTTATCACCGCGGCGCCGTTGGGTCCGTTGCCGGTGTGTGTCGTGGCGGGCTGTCGGCACCAGGCGTTTCATCAGTCCACGCCGCTGTGCTCGACGCATCACCATCAGTATCGCGCCCGCACCGAGAACGGCGGCCCACGACTGAGTCAGCTCGAGTTCGCCGCGCAAGGGTTACCGCTGATCCGCTCGCACGAATTCACCCTCGCTGGCTGCAGCGCAACGGTCGCGGTCGAGGTGTTGTGGATCCTGCAGGAACGCGATCGCCGCGGCTTCGGCATCTCCATCCTGCGCATGCGGAACCTGCTCAAATCCGCCCGCGACGCCGCCACCCTGTTCGAGGTCGCGCCGTCGAACGAGCACGTGGCGAAGCTGCTGCGGATGACGCTGCCGTTGCTGCGGCGGCAGCGGGCGCTGTTGGAGGGCATCGATCCCACCGAGTCGGATCGCTGGGGACCCGATGTGCTGGAACGGTTTCCCAGTGTCCACGGCACCCGCAGCCGCAACATCGTCATCGACTGGTCTGCGGTCGGGTGCGGTTGGCTGCGACGGCTCGGCAAAACGTGGGCGCTGGAGACGCTGCCCCACTATGAGAAGCTACGGCCGATGCTGCAGGCGCTGACCTGGGCGTCGCAGGCGCTCGAGACGAGCCGCGCGTTCACCGATCCCCGGTTGGCCGGGCGCGCCGAGATCGCGGTCGTCATCGCCTACTGCAGACGCCAAACCACCAGCGACGGCACCCCGTTTAAGAGCGACTATCCGCAGCGCCGATTGTGGGAGCTGAAAACAATCCTGGCGTTCTGCCGCTCCGCCGGGCACATGGACGACGTCCCGGGCACATTCGTGCTCACCACCAGTCACCTGAAGAGCAGACCGACCTACCGACGCCGCGACGACGACCCCGGTAAGGCGCTCCCGGACGAGGTGGTCGACATTCTCGACCGGAACCTCAATCGGCTGCGGCCTACGATGACCGCGCAATACCGCATCCAAGGCTGGTCGAACGACGACTACGGGTTGATGCGGCAAACCATCTACCAGCTGCTCCGTGACACCGGCCGCCGGCCCGGCGAGATCACCGCGTTGCGCCGCGACTGCCTCGACACCGACCCCGGCGGCGGGCCCGTGCTGATCTACACCAACTCCAAGGCCGGTCGACTCGACCGACGGCTACACATCACCGCATCCACAGTGAACGTGGTCACCACCTGGCTCGCGAGGATCTCGATCTTGCGACCTGATCGCGACACCGCCTACCTCTTCCCGCAACTCGATCTGTGTGAACCGCAGTCGGACAACCATTTCAAGGCGGCCGCATTCGGGGTCATCTTCCGCGCCTGGGTCGACTCGATCCACGAGCTGGCGCCGCTGCTGCGGACACCGTCTAGCCACGACGGTGTCATCGACCGCCGCGACGTGATCGTCTACTCCCTGCGCCACACCTACGCCCAACGACACGCCGACGTCGGCACCCCGGTCGACGTGCTCGCCGCCCTGCTCGATCACCGGAATGTGGCTGTCACCCAGGGGTATTACCGCGTCGGCTCGAAACGGAAACGGGAAGCGATCGAACGCGTCGGGGCGTGGGTGATGGATCGCCGCGGCACACTGCGATCCGCCGCCGACCACGTCGAATACGAACGACGGTCGGTCTCGACCATGCTCGGCGGCTGCGTGGAACCATCGAACGTCAAATCGGGCGGAAAATCCTGTCCGATCAGGTTCCAGTGCGGCGGCTGTGACCACTACCGGCCGGACCCGTCCTACATCCCCGAGATCGAGCAAGAAATCCGCAAGATCAAGGCCGACGTGCTGGAGGCGCAACTGTGCGCCGCCCCGCAAGTGGTCGACAACCTGCGCTACAACCTGGCGATGTTCGAGGGCATCCTCGCCAAGATGACGGCGAACCTGGAGCGGCTCGACGGAGAAGAACGGGCTGCGCTCGATGCCGCGATCGGCACCATCCGCCGCGCCCGCGACCTCCACCGAAACGCAGTGCCGCTGTTCGTCATCGACCGCCAGGCACACGACAATGCCTGATGCCCGGACGACCAAGCTCATCGCCGCTCGGCAACGAGCGAGCCGGGACAAACACGACCACACGCTGCACACCCTGGACCGGCTCCAGCAGTCCGGGGCCCGGATCAGCTTCACCGCGGTCGCCCGCGAAGCCGGCGTGTCCACCTGGCTGGTCTACAACAACCCGGAACTGAAGCGGGCGATCACGGACGCGATGAAACACCCACCACGCCACGATGGTCCGCCGCCGCAGCCCGCAGAGTCACCGACTTCACAGGCCAGTCTTCGGACGGACCTGGAGCTCGCTCGCCACGAAATCACGGCACTGCGCCGATCGGAACGCAAGCTCCGCGAACGGTTGCAACGAACCCTCGGTGCCGAAATCGAACAGATCGACCGATCCGAACTCGTCGCCCGCATCGCCGACCTCGAAACCCTCGTCACGAACCTGCGCACCGAGAACACCGGCCTCGCCGAGGCCAACACCCGACTCACCCAACTCACCGCACAACAACACGACGATCTCGACACCGCGAACACGCTGCTCCGCCGCTACATGAAACAAGCCAGCCGCGCACAGGCCGAGTCCAGCTAGACGCGCGGTCGACCCCGGCCGAGACGGTCCTTCAACCAGTGGACGGTAGGAGTCGGTGCCAGTCTCGATGATGTTGCCGCCGAACGTCAGTCGATCGCCGCGCCACGGCAACCCAGCACCCCAGCAAAACCCACAACCCGAAATCCGATGACGTCACTCACGTAGCTCACCGCGCCACACGCCGACGACATCCCTATCAACCCATGTCAGAGGCCATATGGAACCGCAACCCGTGGAGATAAGGCTGCGGACGAGGGACGGGCTAGCCGCGGCGCGGGCGCGTGGTCGCACCGGTGGGCAGAAGCCGAAGCTGGGACCGCGGCAGGTGCGCCTGGCCCGGCAGATGTATGACGAGACCGGCGCCGATGGCAAGCGGAAGTACACCG
>JBBQZQ010000113.1:0-6459 GCA_038207565.1 Mycobacteriales bacterium | reverse complement strand
CACCGCCGAGAGCTCCCCAGTCAACGTCGTGCGGTCAGCCAGATCCGCCAACAGCCGCGACCCGGCATGCGACACCACACCATCGCCGTCAGCAGACACCACAACCGGCGGACGAGTACGAGTAACGTGCACGTGGAAAGTACCTTCCTACTCGGTGATCCTGGACCTCGACAAGCCCAGAATCCCGTACAGGCAAGGCACTTTCGTTCATCTACACGCCGACGCGCCAACTGATCTTGAAGAGCCCGGGCTAGCAAGCACAGTGGCGCTCGGTAGACATGGCGGGAGCAGCTAGCGCGCTTGAGAGCTCCACGCGGTCCAGGCGTCGACTGCCTCTTCGAGTGAGGGTGTTGACGGCATCGAGAGGCAGGCCGACCTGGTCGATCAGCCTGGTGCGCAGCCACTCTGGCAGTGATGGCGGTTCGGTGGCCGCATCCGGTTCGGGTGCCGCGGTGAGGCCAGCGGAGACCTTGCCGAATCTGATCACGAGGTCGGCCAATGCGGTGGTCCGCGGCGAGTCCGAAAGTGCCCGCACCCGTTCGATCATCTCGGCGTAGACCTCGCCGTCGCTGCGCGCCCCTGCCGCCCACACTTCGGCAACGTCCACGATCACTGCGCCGGCTTCGTCATGGGTGGCCCTCCAGACGATGCGCCAGTCCCGGTTGCCGACCGTAAGTTTGCGCCAGCCGATCAACTCACCGAGCAGCGGTTGCCCGGCCTCGGGATCGGTCTCGAGTTGGAGCATTTTCTTCAGCGCCCACCGGACAATCTGCGGATCCTTGCGCATCAGCCGCGCTAGGTCCTCAACCGCCGGATCGGTCAGCTGGACCACCGTCCGGACAGCCTCGCGATGACGAGCACTGCTTCGTTGCGTCGCCTCGTCCGCGTTGCCGGGCCGCTGGCGGCGCGCCTGCTTCTTAGCCTGGGGGGTCACTCCCGGCCGGCGGCCAGATCGCTATGCAGCTCGTCCTCCAACTCGGCCCGGTCGAACCCGAAGCTGCTGATGACCTCGTCCAGTCCGACCCGGGCTCCCGTGTCGGTCGCGGCACGCGTCATTACCAACGCCAAATCCCGCAGGTCAGCCTCAAGCACCCGCAGTTGTTCGAGCCGGCGCATGCTGACCACCGCCGCCACCGGATGCCCTCGGCGGGCCACGATGACGTCGCCGCCGTTTTCGGCATCGCGCACCAGGCTCGGCACGCCAGCGGCGGCTGCCTCGGTCACCGACAGCGTGTACGGGTGGAAGTCATCTAGGACCGTCATGGTCGTAACTGTATAGGTTCCTGTGCAGATGGCTTGGTTCAATCGACGTACAAGGCCCGGACGGTTTCGATCGTGTCTGCCTCGTCGGCTGTCTTGTCCTCGCGGTAGCGCAACACCCGTGCGAATCGCAGCGCCATCCCGCCCGGGTACCGCGTGGACCTCTGGATGCCGTCGAACGCAATCTCGACCACTTGCTCAGGACGGAGCTGCACGACGTAGCCGTCGGTCGGGCCGACCGCCAGTTCCCGAAAACGCGCCGTCTGCCACTCCAGCATGGCGTCGGTCATGCCTTTGAACGTCTTGCCCAGCATGATGAAACCGCCGTCGTGCGAACGGGCGCCGAGGTGAATATTCGACAGCTTGCCCTGGCGCCGTCCGGAGCCCCACTCGACGGCGAGCACGACCAGATCGACGGTGTGTACGGGCTTGATCTTCAGCCATCCGGCGCCGCGGCGACCTGCCTCGTAGGGCGCCGACAGCGACTTGGCCATGACGCCCTCGTGTCCGGCGGCAAGCATGCGCTCGAGGAACTCTTTCGCGGCAGCCGGGTCGGCGGTGACCAAGCGGTCGACCCGCGCCGAATCCGGGACCACGGCGTCGAGCGCCGCCAAGCGGTCCGCAGTAGTCGAATCGAGCAGGTCGGTGCCATCGAGGTGCAGCAGGTCGAAAAGGAACGCGGTGAGCGGCAACTGATCCGGTGCGACCGTCTTTCTTCCGAAGCGCGACGCGGTGACCTGGAACGGGTAGGCCCGCCCGTCCGTGCGCAGCGCGATCGCCTCCCCGTCTGCGACCAGCGACGACACCGGCAGCGCTCGCACAGCATCGACCACCTCGGGCAGCCGTGCGGTGATGTCGTCGAGTGAGCGCGTCCAGATACTGATGTCGTCACCGTCTCGATGAATCTGAACGCGGGCGCCGTCCAGCTTCGCCTCGAAAGCTGCCTCGCTGCCGAGGCGCTCGAACGCGTCCTCGACCGACGTGGCGGTCTGGGCGAGCATCGGCCCGACCGGACGCCCGACCTGCAGCTGGAACTCCGCGAGCGCGTCGCGCCCCCCGGTCATTGCCGCGGATGCGACCGCAGGCAGGTCACCGCACAACATGGCCGCTCGCCGGACGTCGGCAGCGCCCACGCCGGACGCCTTTGCGATCGCCTCGGACATCACGCCGAGGAGCGCGCCCTGGCGCAGTTCGCCGCCGAGGAGCTTGCGCAGCAAGATCTGCTCACCCGCTGTCGCGCCGCCGAAGACCGCTTCGAGCAGGGCCGCACGCCTGCCCTGGGAACCTGGACCCGTCGTCGCGCCGATGGCGCTGAACGCATCGTCGACGGCGGCGACGTCCCAGGACGCGAACTGCGCCGGTGCGGGCAGCGAGCGCAATGCCGCCCAGCCGACGCCGATCTGACGCTGTGGCAGCTCACCCGACAACCACGACACGACTATTGCGATGTCGTCGTCATCGGTCTTGCTCAGTAGGTCGGCGAAGCGGGCCGCCTTCGCCAGTCGCGAGGACGTCGCACCGACGTCGGCCGCAGCGGCAGCCACGTCCGCGAGCGCGGTCACCGTCAGCTGTTACGCAGGAAACGGTCGAGCACCCGTACCCCGAACGTGAGCGCGTCGACCGGAACCCGCTCGTCGATGCCGTGGAACAGCGACATGAATTCGAAGTCCGGCGGCAGGCGGAGCGGCGAGAAACCGAAGCAACGAATGCCCAGGGTCGAGAACGACTTCGCGTCCGTCCCGCCGCTCATCAGGTACGGGATCGGAATCGCGCCCGGGTCCTCCGCTTTCAATGCCGCCGACATGGCGTCCACCAGGTCGCCGTCGAAGGTCGTCTCGACGGCGATGTCGCGAATTAGGAACTCGCGCTCGACGTCCTCGCCGATGAGTTCGTCGATGGTCTCGAGCAGAGCGTCCTCCTGGCCGGGCAGGAAGCGCGCATCGATCGTCGCCGACGCGCGCGACGGAATGACGTTGGCCTTGTACCCGGCGTCGAGCATGGTCGGGTTCGCGGTGTTGCGGATGGTCGCGCCGATCATGCGAGCGGCGGGCCCGAGCATCGGCAGCCAATCGTCGACCTTCTCGGGATCGAGATCGCGCCCGGTGATCTCGGCCAGACCCGCGACCGTGGCGCGCACGGTATCGGTGATGACCACCGGCCATTGATGCGTCCCGATCTTTGCCACGGCCTCGGCGAGACGGGTCACGGCGTTGTCGTCATGGACCATCGAACCGTGTCCGGGTGCACCAGCCGCGCGCAACTGCAGCCAGTTGATGCCTTTCTCGGCCGTCTGCACGGCGTAGATGCGGGCATTCTCGTTGAGCGTGATGCTGAACCCGCCGACCTCGCCGATCGCCTCGGTGCAGTCGGCGAAAAGATCGGCGTGGTTGTCGACGAGGTAATGCGCTCCTTGACGCCCGCCGGCCTCCTCGTCGGAGACGTAGGCGAGCACGATGTCGCGCGGCGGCTTGGTGCCGTTACGGGCCCACTCGCGCACCAGCGCCAGGACCATCGCGTCCATGTCCTTCATGTCAATCGCGCCGCGACCCCACACGCAGCCGTCCTTGATCTCGCCGGCGAACGGGTCGACTGACCACTCGTCCTTGTCGGCCGGGACGACGTCGAGGTGGCAATGAATGAGCAGCGGCGCACGGCTGGAGTCGGTGCCCTCGACTCGCGCGATCGTGGACGCGCGCCCGCGGTCGGCTTCGATGATCTGCGAACTTATGCCGACCTCGTCGAGCTTCCCGGCGACCCACTCGGCGGCGGGTCGCTCCGGGTGGGTCGGATTGGAGGTATTGATTCGAATCAGGTCGCTCAGGAGGCCGACCACCTCGTCCTGGGCGGTAGGTGCAGTCATGAGTCTGTTCCTACCAGGCGGGCCTGACTCCAGGGGCGGGTGCTCGGCCCGGGCACCGGCTACGTGCGCCGCCCGCGGTACCCGGCGCCCAGTGCGACGACGCACAGTCCGAGCGCGGTGATCCCGACCATCGCCAGCAGCACCAGCGACGTCCCGACGCCGAGCGCTGCGCGGCTTGCAAAGCCTTCCGGCGCGTTCTTGCCCTCCCGGCTCGGCGTCAGGGAAGGCGGGGCAGCTCGGGTCGGGGTGGCCGGCTGAGCGGTCCGTCTCGACGGGCCTTCGCCTGGGTCGCCGGGCGAGCGGTCGTTGACGGCATCTGGGACGAACGGCGTGACGGCGATCTGCCCTTGGGTGCCGCGGCCCGCTGTGTTCGGTACGCCCAGCGGACCGGCCACGGTCCGTGGTTCGCCTGCGGACGGGCGAGCGGTCGCCGGACGGACCCCAGTCACTCTCGGGCGAGGCGGCGAGGTGACCAGCCGGGGCGGCGAGGTGACCAGCCGGCCGGTCGAGAACCGCGTCGGGCCGAACGGCCGGGTGACCACAACGCCGATGCTTCGCGCGGTACGTACCCGCACGTCGTTGACCCGGTACAAGGCGCCGAACACCCCTACTGTTAGCCGCACGACGGACGGACTCCTGGTCAGGCCCGTCGTGCTGCCCGTTCTGACAGCTGTCCGGTGCGCCGCCCGGCGCCGGGCCTCCGCCTTGCGGTGCGCTGCATGGGCGGCAACATGACGCCTGACGGCAGCGACCTTCGCATGCCGCATCGCCGCTTCCTCCCGCATCCGTGTGTGACGTTTGGCTCCGGCCCGCGCTCTGGCGCCGCGCTCAGCGGCCGCGGCGTGTCTTGCCGCCTGTCGCTTCGTGGCCTCCTTGCGGTCGCACGCGGCCTGCCGTTTCCCGGCAGCCAGGCGGTGCCGTTCGCCACGAGCCAGGTGGTGCCGTTCGCCACGAGCCAGGCGGTGCCGCTCGCCACGAGGAGTGTGCCGCTCGCCACGAACCAGGCGGTGCCGCTCGCCACGAGCCAGGCGGTGCCGTTCGCCACGAGGAGTGTGCCGCTGCGCGGTAGCGCGATGCGTCAGGTGGGGCGTTTCGGCCTGCCCGACCGCGGGCGTGGTGGCCTGCGCTGGCAGGGTGGGGAGCGCGATCATGAGCACCGCGGCGCCAACGAGAGCGGCAGAGAGCCGCAAACGTCGAGCGCGTCGGATGATCATGAAACTTCTCCCCATGTGGTCCCTGCGATCGAACGTTAGCTGCACGTGAGTTCAAATGCACGGATTCGCGCGCCGGGATAGCTAATGACCAGCTCTCCGGGAGGGGCGCGTCCTGCCGCTACCGGCTTCCGGCGGTGAGAATCGAGCATGAGCTAAGGTAATCGGCGCACTCGTCCGGGTGGCGGAATGGCAGACGCGCTAGCTTGAGGTGCTAGTGCCCTTTATCGGGCGTGGGGGTTCAAGTCCCCCCTCGGACACGCGTTCGAATAGCTAGAGGTCTCAGTTTATTGGCCTGTAGCCACGTACAGCGCTCCTCGCGGTGATCTTGACGAAGATCGTATTTCCATCCTGGCTCGCTCCCCCGGTTCGCGGCGTCAACCCCCCTGCCGCCTCGTACGGGACACGTGCGGTGATCGAGCGCCGGATCAGATCTCGGGCACCGCGGGAACGGACGACGGCGCATTTCTGCTGCAGTGCTGTTTACGACAGCAGATGCAGGCTAGCGGGCGAGAGCGGCGCGGGCGTCCTGGATGAGCAGTAGCAGATGAAGCGGATCGGTCGGCGACGGTTCGAAGTCAAAGTGGGAGTAAAAGGCGCGTGATTCTTCGTGGAGCGCGTTCTGCAGCGCGACGAGAAGTGACCGGCACCGTTGATGAGCCCCAAAGGCGTACACAATCGGCGGGAGATGAGACGTCGAGTCACCAACATGCCGGATCGGACAGAAGGGAAGAACAACGGCATGTCAGCCCAGTACTGCTCAAGATCATCGGTGCCCCACAGTGGGGCACGGTCCGAGGGTAACGCCCCCTACGGAGATGAACCGGTATCGAGACAGCCACCGAAAAATTGGCCAAGAACGCTTCCGCTCGTGTTCGTTGACTCAGGGTTCCTGCGTCAGGTGGTTCGAGTCCCCCTCGGACACGCCGGGTCAGCCCAGGCGTTCGACTTGGTTGCGGCCCTCGATTTGCCAGTCCCGTCTCTTGGTGTTTAGCTTCCGCATTGGTAGGTCGTAACAGGGGGCCCTACCGGTAACCACGGGGGCTTCTCATGCAGGCATGTTTTTTGCGCTGTCGCGCGTCCATCGGTGTCCGGCGGCGCTTGGCTGTGCTGGGTGTCGGGGTGGGG
>JBBQZQ010000112.1:0-6851 GCA_038207565.1 Mycobacteriales bacterium | reverse complement strand
CGGCACTCGAACCGGATTGCGGCGCCTGAGCACCTAGGTACGCCCCGGCGGCGTCCTGGCGATCGTGACGTTTGCTCGCACCGATTGGCGCGAGCGCCCGTGGGCGTCGGCCGCCTTCATCGCTCGAGGAGTGGCCAACCGGGCTCGCGGAAAGTGGGAGCACAGTGCGCCGACGGTGACGGTGTGGCCCCCTATCGACGCATTCCGTCAGCTACGTGCGGTTGCCGAGACCGAGCTACCCGGCGCCCGCGTTTCCCCGCCTGGCCTCGGCCGCGTGCTGATCCACTGGCTACCGCCGACGTCCGCAGGTAGCGACATCGGGACGCCCCGATAGCGAATCCACTATTGCACCAGCTCGGATCGCCTGCGCAATGCGACGAGGGGAATGTGTCGGTTCCCGGCCTTGGCCTGGTGCTCAACGAGAAATGGCTTCGCCGCGATGGCCAAATCCCACGCGCGGGTGCGTTTGGCGCCAGTGAGTACTTCGGCCGTCGCCAAGAATCGCTCTGTGCCGACTTCCACGACGACTCCTGGGTTGGCCATGACGTTGCGGTACCAGTCCGGGTGGTTCGGCGCACCTAGGTTGGAGGCGAAGACGACGAGCTGATCGTCTTGGTCGTCGTAGCCGAGCGGGGTGGTCCGCCCTCCGCGGTGAGTCAAGAGCAGAAGTGGCGCTCCCGCCAGAGCCCCCCCCCACCCGACCGCCCTTCGCGCGGAACTCCGCGATTACCTGAGCGTTGAAGTCATCCACGCCTTGATCATGCCCGAGCGCGCTGACCATGCGTCAGGTTCCCCCATCTCAATGTGGCGACCGCCGTGTCACTTGGGAACGGGCAGCGGCACGTCAATGACGGCCGCAGGCCGATCAGCGACGTCCCAGTCGCCGATCGCTATTCGGACAGTCGGCCACCCGCCGTCGGACCAAGGGTCGACTGGTATGTCGAGATGATCGCGAGCGCTGCGTGCGGCAGGTTCACCTGTTGCGGGGACGGTATACGTCGGCGCGATGATTCACGGCGACGATGTGCACCATGCGCGTCTCGTCCTCAATTCGGTAGACGATCCGGAAGTCCCCACGCCGGGATGAGTGGTGACCGGCCAGGTCCAGACGCAGCTCACGCCCGACCCTGCGGGGGTTCGCGGCGAGAGAGCCGTAAATGAACTCGACAGCAGCGGTCGCGATCTTCTCGGGGAGCTTGGCGAGATCGCGCTGCGCTGACGGCGCCCAATCAATCCCGTGAGGCTCGCCAGTCACTGCCGATGGACCAGAGCCAGGGCCTGCTCTTTGGTCAGTTCCTGCGACCGACCGCCCTCGATTTCCGCGCCGGCCCTGCGTATGCGCCGCATCAGTTGCGGGTCAGCCAGGATTTCCAAGGTTTCCTCGAGGCCCTCGAGATCCGCAACACTGAGGACGACGGCGGCCGGGCGGCCGTGTTTGGTGATGACGACGCGGCCGTGCTCACGCTCAAGGCGCTCCACGACCTCTGACAGGCGGTTCTTCACATCTGCGAGTGACATATGCTCGGCTGCTGTCATAGCCATAACTATAGCTAGAACGGCCCTAGAAGTCGACCGTGCTCAGCCCGAAGTGACAGCGGCTACGTCGGCGGTACACCGCTCCCCAGTCCCGTTCGCCGTGCCGTTACGGGATCCCCTTGCGGGCGGTCATGACGTGTTGGCGTCGCGCCAGGCTGTCATGATCTCGGGTCGCAGCCGGCCGCGGTCGGGCACGCTGAGACCGTTCGCGCGGGCCCAGGCTCGTAGCTCGCGTGCATTCGGGTCGGGCGGGTCAGAACTCGCCAGGTTGCGCGCGGCGTTGGCTGAGCCGATGCGGGTGATCGCGGCGGTCTCGGTGCTGGCCCAGGCGTGGGCGGCGGCGAGGTAACGGTAGGTCCATTCCTCGGCCAGCTGCCGGGCCTCGCAGAACACGATCGGCACGCCGGGCCAGCGGACCTGTAACTCGGCCAGCCCGTCAGCAACGACGGCGGGCCGGATGCGGTCCAGCTTGAACACCTGGGAGTAGCGGTCCTCGACGACCACGGCTGCGCGAGGCAACGACGCCAGTTCTCCGAGCGCGTAGCGCAGTGTGCCGTTGATCAGGCTGGAGACCAGGTCGGGCAGCGACTTGCGTTCCACCGCCGCGGCCACCGTTCCGTCTACGGTGACGGCGTAGTCGCCGCAGGGCAGGGCGTGCTTGACGGTACGAGCCTGCTGGTTGGTGAACCGGTAGCCGTAGCGCTCGCGGGAGTCGACGAGGATCTCCAGCTCGACGATGCCGGCCGCGCGTGCGGTCGGGGTGGCGACATTCGGACGAGCTTGCTTGCGGTTGCGTGGCGATTGCCAGAACACGGCTTCGCGGCCGCGCGCGGTGGTGAACACGATCTGCGAGCGGTTCTCCCGGCCGCGGTCGAGGACCAGGTCGATCGCGGCACCACGCCGCACACAGGACCGGATCGGGACGCGTTCTACGATCTCCGGATCATTGGGCCATTCCTCGGTACTGACGGGATAGCAGTACAGCGCCTTGGCGCGTGGCCAGGTCCCGGAGGTGCGAAACACCATCCCGCCGGACAGCGGCAGCCGCAGCAGGTACGGCAGCCGCGAGTCTGGGTCGGGGTTACCGGCGATCAGCAGCTCGTCCACGGCGGTCAGGTCTCATCGTCGGAGTCGTCGCGGGCGGACGGGTCGCGCAGCGGACGGAGTTGGTCAACGGCCTGGGTGGTGAAGGCGTATCGGCCGAGGCAGTTGAGGTGGGCGTGCCCGAGCGGGGAAAGCCGGGCTACGTCTTCGTCGCGGACCGGGAAGTCCGTGCCGCGTAGGTCTTCAACAATGGCGTCGAGGTAGCGGGTGTTCCACAGCACGACGGCGTTGAGGACCAGGCCGAGGGCGGCGAGTTGGTCTTCTTGGCCTTCGCGGTAAGCCTGCCGGATCTGGCCGCGGTTGCCGTGGCAGATCTTGCGCCCGAGCCGATGGCGGGATTCCTGGATCGAAAGTTGCCGGTTCTGCCGACGCTGGTAGCTGTCGTCGATCGGGTCGACGAGGGCGAGCAGGTGCTGGGTCTTGGCGATGCGGCCGTATTCGGCGAAGGCCTGTCCGAGTGGGCTGGGGTGCCCGTCGCGGCCGAACATGCGCAGCAGGTCGTAGGCGCGGACCTGGTTGGTGACCAGCGAGCCGGCGACACGTTGCATGTCCGGCCACTGGGTGGCGATCTTGATGAGGTTGATCGTGTTGCGGGCGATCGCCTCCAGCGGGCCATAGCCGCCGATCGTGGCCTGGTCGGCGGAGATCTCGACCCCGGGAGGCAGCGGGTCCGGTAGCGGGGCGCGCCAGTACCGCTGGTCGGGCAGGTCGGCGAACCGCGGTGAGAATCGGTAGCCGAGCATCGCGAACAGGCCGAAGACCATGTCGCTGTAGGAGGCGTTGTCGGTGGTGACGACCTCGGGCGTCGGTCCGGCGTCGAGGTTGAGGATGGTATCCAGAATGTAGAGGGAGTCGCGCGGGGTGCCGGGCACCACCATCTGTCCGATGCCGGCGACCTGGTCGTTGACCGCGTTGAGCCAGGTGATGCCACGTTTGTAGCCGAAGTACTTCGGTGACGGGCCGGCGTTGATGGTGCGCACCGGCACCACGAACCGCAGCCCGTCCACCGAGGCGAGCAGCCCGCCACCCCAGGCCTGTGCGATCGGGATCTGGGCTTGCGCATCGATGAGGACCGCGTTCGCGGCAGCATGGTTCTCCGCTCGTACGTAGTACTGGTCCACGTGCGCCAACCGGGCCCGTGTGAGCGCCGGCTCGTTGGGTTTGATCACGGGCGTGAGTCCGACGTTGCAGGCCTCGGCAATCAGGAGCGCGGCCACGCTCACCGGCAGGTCCTTCGACCGGGTCGAGGCGTCGGCCAAGTGAATGTAGGTATCGAGGAACCCGGTCCTGGCGTGCACCTCCAGCAGCAGTTCGGGCAGATCAACGCGTGGCAGCATCACCTGGGCGGTCTTGCGTAGCCAGACCAGGCTGTCCGGCTCGCCGAGCGCGTCGAGGTGATCGACATGCAGTCGCGCCCGGCCGTTCGGACCGGGCACTATTCGCGCCCGCGCATCCTCGCCCGCTTCGCCCAGTCGGGCGGCGGTCTGCTTCCAGGCGGCATCCAGCGCCACTGCCTGCCGAGCCAGATGGGTTGGTGCCGGGTCAGTGAGGCTCAGCCCGGCCAGCACATCCTCGCGGACCGCCTCCCAGCCCTCACCGGTTAGGAGCTGGGCGCGGGGATCGGCCCAGCGCTGGGAGGGGCTGGCGAACACGTCACGGCGGCCGAGCGCCCGATGCAGCCCTTCGAGCACGCAGACGACGTAGGCGTCACGATTCACCGCACCGGGCAGCAGGTCCGGGTTCGCGTACACGGCCCGCTTCCACGCCGGGGTGACCAGCTCGGCGTCGATCTCCTCCGCAGCGAGTGGCTTCTGAGCCACCCGGCGACGGGTCAGTTCCGGCAGTTGGCGCACCGCGGCCAGTACCCGCTCACCGGCCGGTGCCGCGTGCAGCGCCGACGACTCGCCGAGCAGCGCCAGGAACGGGCGGACAGTGTTGTAGCGGCCCACCAGCGCCGCGCGCATCGCCGACTCCGCCGAGCCGGCATCATCGCGAACGAGGTCCTCGACCACGCCGATCGCGTCGAACAGGATTGAGCGTGGCGCGACAGCCTCGACCGCGGCCCATAATGCCGATACCTCCACCTGATCACTCGAGTCGGCGGCGGCGGTTAGCGAGTCGAGCAGCACTCGACTCGCGCGGGCAACAGTCTTGGAAGCCCTCTCCAGCCGAGGAAGCATCGACAGCCGCTGCTCCGCTGACGCCCGCCGAGCCGGACTCAAGAGCCGTGTCGCCATCAACAACGCAAACAGATCGAGGGTGTCATCGACTGCGGCCGCTTCCAGGTGCTGCACCACCGCCAGCAGGGTCGCGGTCTTCTTCGGCTCGCTCAACCGGGCGAGCGCCGACGCCTTGCTGCCCAACCCGGTCCGGGCCAGCACTTTGAGCCGGTTCACCGGCACGTCGGCCACCTCGACCCGGCCAACACCCAGGGCCGCGACCTGCTCGGCGCGCTGCAGCGCCTTGACCATCTCCGGTCCCGAGGTTCGCCGCGGCGACTGTCGCAACCGTTCCAGCACCGAGAAGCGCGCCCCATCCGGCACCTGCAACAGCTCGGCCAACCGTCGCGGCAGCAGCTCGTCGGCATGCTTCGCGGCCGCAGCCAGCCTCTCGTAGAGCCGGGCCTCGGCCGAATCCCGAGCGCTGGCCACTCGCCGGGTCAGCACCGTGACCCCCGGCAACAGCACCCGATTTCGCTGCAGCCAGCCGACCGCGTGCTCGAACAACGCGACCGGGCCCTCGGCATGCGTCCACGCACGACCGTCCAGGAACCGGGCAAAGCTCGCGGCGCTCTCGGCATCATCGAAGGACCGGTAACCGCGCCGCTCTTGGATCTCCCACGCGTGCTCGTACGGCGTCTGCGTCCGGCCAACGTACTTCTTCACACACGACGCGTCCGCGATCCCCAGCTGCTCGGCCAGGAACTCCACCGCCGGCCACGGCACATCCAGCGGATCCTCCAGGAAGCGGCCCACCGCCCGGACCGTGCCCAACTGCACGGCGAACCCCAACCGGTGCGAATCCGACCGGCGCCGCGCGATCAGACTCCGATCGGCGTCATCGAGATAGAAGAACCGCTCCACCTCGGCCGGCGATGGATCGCCGGTGAAGGTGCCGTAGGCGGCGGCCTGCTCGTCGCTGAGGAACTCCACCGGCATGGAACACGACGGTAGCCGCGACACACCGCCGCCCCAACGGGGCACCACGAGGCAGATACTCTACGAAGATCGTTCTCAGCGCTAATGGCTGTTCCGTTGTTCCTCAACCCCGGGAACTTACCCGCTGGCACACCGACGACCGAGCGGCGACCGTCGAGCAGGCCGACCAGCTCCAGCACGCGCTCGCCGAATGACGCCGCGCCCTACGCGGTCGCGGGCCCGCTCGCGGTTCGCTCAACAGCAACCGGGGGCGGGCCGGTCTTCCGCCACAGCCACGCGAACGTCGCATCGACACCCTCAGCCCAGCCGGGCCGGCTCTCCAAGGACTTCGACACCGGCCGGCGCCACAACTGCACCTCCGCGGCCAGGCTCTCCCGCTCGATCAACTCCGGATAAGCCATGCGGCTTGTCTGGGTGACCGGGGCGAACGCCGGGTATCCGCGGCTGCCGTCGCGGGGCCGGACGATCGCCAGCGCCACCCAGCGGCATGTGACGACAACAGCCGTCGTGTACCAGGTGCCTGTCTCGGTTCGTGCGCCCTCTTCAGCCAGCGCCTCGGCCGCGGTCCAGACCGCGGCGAATTCCGCCCGAGAGACGTGCAGATTCTCGGCCGGGACGTACGCGATCTCCTCTGTAGACGGCACCACCAGCCCAGCATGACAAGCCGGGCCGACAAGCTCCAGGTATCTCAGAGCCGCGCCGGGTCCGTCCCCCGGCAGGGGATGCGACTGGAAACGCAAGATTCCGGGCACGTCCCCTCGGCGTGTCGCCCAGACCGATTCTGGATTACCCCGGCAGCATTCCCCCCATGGCTAATGCGTACGGCGAATTTCGCGGCCCAGAGCGCCACGTCTCGTTGACGTTCCGCATGAGCGTCGACGAGCGTGAACGGCTACGCGAGGAGGCCACCAAGTCGGCTCTTCGAAGTTGAGGGGGAAGTGACCCTCATGTGACGGTTGCCAGGCGTTGTCGCCTGGTGCAGGCGTACCGTACCCGGCGTCGCTGGTTGTCGAGGTTGCGGAACCCGAACGCCACGCGGGCGGCGTCTTTGAT
>JBBQZQ010000111.1:0-6891 GCA_038207565.1 Mycobacteriales bacterium | reverse complement strand
GCTGTGAGCCGCGGCCACCGCGGCGTTCTCGTTGTTCCACACAAACAATCGATGCTCGCCCGGTGGCCGCCCCACACCCGGCAGAAACGCTGATCACCGCGGCCCCAGCATCAAAATCACGATCTACGGCTGCAGTACTAGCCGCTGAATTTGCCAAACCGCCTCGTAGCGACTAATTTTCCGAGCAAGTAGTACCTCATTAATCGTAAGTTCTCAAACCGACGGGGCCTCGCGCAAGACACCCGCAACACCCAAGCGGTCTCAGCGGTCGATCCCGCCCACGGCGCCTCGGTCGGTCTGTGGACACAACACACCGTCTTCGGCGGAGCGGGCGCCCAGGTCCGTTGGTACGAGATCGACCCGGTGACCCATACCCTGTTCCAACGAGGCACCGTGACGAACGCGAATCTGTACACGTTCAACGGCGCGATCTCCCCCGACCGAGTGGTCACCGGGACGACCAAGGCGTTCGGGTCGAACATGATCCTCGACGTCAATACCTCCTCTGCCACCACGAGATCGACGTTGAAGCTGATCTCCAAGATCGGCGCCGCGGTGCAGTCTGCGCCGGTGCTGGTCGCGACCTCCTCCGGCCCCGACATCGGCTTCGACTGTGCGCAGGACGCCGGAACATGCCGGTGGGGTGACTACGCCGCAGCCACTCCCGATCCGTCAGCCGTACCCGCTGGTGCCGCCGGCATGGTCTGGGGCACGTCCATGCTCAGCCACGCCTCCACCGACACCACTTCAGCCAACTGGAGCACCTGGAACTTCGCCGCAACTCCGTAAGCCCTGCGGACTGAATCGTCACGAAATGCTGGCCGGCGCAACCGACCACGTGCCGGGCGGACCGGACGGCGGTCGCAGCCGGGCGCTGAGCGAACGCGGCGGGATACGAAGGGCACGACATCGAGACGATCAGTCCGAGTTGCGACTTCAACGGGCTTCGATGGTGGCCAGGGGCGGGATCGAACCGCCGACCTACCGCTTTTCAGGCGGTCGCTCGTACCAGCTGAGCTACCTGGCCGTGCTCACGGCGTACCCTGCCGCGAACCCGCCAAAGTCTAGCGGACCTGCTCCTGCGCCTCGTCGTAGCGCGACCACACCAGCGACACCAAACCCGCGTGCACGCCGATCGGCTCCGCGACCACGCCCGCCGACCCGACGGCCGAGCGCAGCGAGTCCAGGAACCCGCCCTCGGCGAGCAGGTACACGGCCGCGGCAAGGGGACGCGGCCGCCGAGCGACCGCGTCCGCAACGTCCGGGCCGAGTGCGAGCACCTCGACGGGTCGGCCGAGTTCGGCAGCCAGTAGCGACGCCGCTGTGGCGACCTCGGCCCGCGCCGCTTCCCTCGTTGACCCGATCGCCGCGAGCACGACGTCGAACGAGTCCTCGCCGCCTGCCTCGCGTAGCCGGGACGCGACGGCCGACACGACGAGCGGATCGGGGCCGAGATGACGGGCCACCGAAATACCGGTCCGGCCCCGCACCACGGCCGGGATATCGCTGAGCACGTGGTACCCCGCTGAGAGCAGCAGTGGGACCACCACCACGTCCGTCCCCCCGAGCGAATCGAGGGCCGCAGGCAGCGACGGCGAGGCCACGTCCAGAAAGCACAACGACACCGGAACGGACCGCCGGGCCGCGGCGACGGCTGCAACGAGCGAGCGAGTAGTTTCTGCTCCGGTCGCTGAACGTGTGCCGTGTGCAGCGACCAGCAGCGTGGCGACCATGAGCCCACACTAGATTCGTGGGTGGCGTGGGTGATCGGGACCGCTGACGGCGGTCGGTGGGCAGCAGGTGGGCATGGCACTCGTCGAGCGACTCGACCGCTTCCAACGCGCACACCCGCGTGCCGGCGTGCCGATCGCTGTCGTCTACAAGTTCTTCGACGACCAGGGCAACTACCTCTCAGCCCTGATCACCTACTACGGGTTCCTGTCGCTGTTCCCGTTGTTGTTGCTGCTGTCCACCGTCCTCAATTTCGCCCTCGCCGGCAGTCCCGAGCTGCAGCAGCAGGTGCTCGATTCGGCGCTCGGCCAGTTCCCGGTGGTCGGTAAGCAGCTCACCGATCCGCGTGGCGTACGGGGCAGCGGAGTCGGGCTGGCAATCGGGATCATCGGCACGATCTACGGAGGTCTCGGGGTCGCCCAAGCAGCCCAGAACGCGATGAACACCATCTGGCGGGTGCCGCGCAACTCGCGGCCGAACCCGCTCAAGGCCCGGCTGCGCAGCCTTGCCCTGCTGTCGGTGGTCGGGGGTTCGATCGCCGGCACCACGGTGCTCTCCGGGTTGAGCGCCAGCGCCGGCGCCTTCGGGGCGAGCGTCGGGATCGGGCTCAAGGTGCTGTTCGTGCTGTTGTCGCTCGTCGTCAACTCCGCAGTGTTCCTGTTGGGCTTCCTCGTCGCCACGACGCACCAGCACGGATGGCGGGAGGTCATCCGCGGTGCGATCGCTGCCGCTGTCGGCTGGCAGATCCTGCAATTCCTCGGGACGAGCTACGTGGGCAATGTCGTCAAGAACGCCAGCGCGTCCAACAGCGTGTTCGCACTGGTCCTGGGCCTGATTGCGTGGCTGTACCTCGAGGCGCTGATCGTGGTGCTGGCCGCGGAGTACAACGCGGTCCGAACGCTCGAGCTCTACCCGCGGGCGCTGCTCACTCCGTTCACCGACAACGTCGAGCTGACCGCAGCCGATCAGGCGAGCTACACCCAGCAGGCGCGCGCCGAACGCGCGAAGGGATACGAGGAAATCTCGGTGCGGTTCGATCAGCCGGAGCGCTCGGGCGGCAAGGACGATCGAGAGGAAGGTGGCGACCCCGACCGGACTTGAACCGGCGACCTCCGCCGTGACAGGGCGGCGCTCTAACCAGCTGAGCTACGGGGCCATTCGGTGCAACTGATACTGCCGTGCAGTGCCCCCAACGGGATTCGAACCCGTGCTACCGCCTTGAAAGGGCGGCGTCCTGGGCCTCTAGACGATGAGGGCGGCGAACCGCATCATGCTAGCCCCGCTGGCGGACCCGATCAGCATAGGGGACGCGGCGGAGCGGTCCAAAACCGCTATCGGCGAAGCCGGGTCCGTCGTCGTCCGCTGTCCACGCCGCGCCACACCGCCAGGATGAGGACGCTGCCCACGACGGCGCCGATGAACGTCGCGGATTTGCGCAGGTCGAAGGTGTCGTAGAACAGCAGCGCCCACAGCGACCCGCCGGCGTACGAGCCGACGATGCCCAGCAGGGCCGTCCCCAGGCAACCGAGCCTGACCGGGCTACGGACGATCAGGCGCGCCAAAGCTCCGGCCAGCAGGCCGATCGCCAGCAGTCCGAGGATGTAGAACATGCGGGCAAACTACCGCGGGCGCATGCCCAGCAGGCGAACTCCGTCGTCGTCCCGCAGCACCGCGGTCACCCAGCCGCCGCGACGACCGTGCGCGCAGAGTTCCGCCACGTCCACGCCGAGTTCGACGGGCTCGACCCGGCGGTGTTCCCAGTTCATGCGCGCGTCGTGACCGGCAGTCGCCAGCTCCAGCATCGATCGTCCCGCGGCCAGCTCCTCGCGGGCGGACTCCAGGCGCCCTACCACCTCGTCGATCGCCATCACCAGCGCCGGATTCCCGTCGCACCACGTGGCGACGAGATCGGGACGTGTGCGAGCAACGCGCGACCCGGACATGTACGAGCCGGCCGCGAGCGAGAGGCCCAGCGGCCCGCCGTCCAGGCCGATCAGCGCGAGGGCCTCGGCGAGGACGTGCGGCAGCCCGATGACCCGGGCGACGGCGGCGTCCTGTTCGGTAGCCGTGGTCGGCACCGGGCGGGCACCCAGGTCGCACACCAGCTCGGCAACGCGCAACCAGGCCTCGATGTCGGTGTCGGCCTCGATCGAGAGCGTCCAGGGCGCGTCGCGGAACAGCAGCGGGTCGGTGGCCGCCCAGCCGCTCTCCTCGGTACCGGCCAGCGGATGGCCGCCGACGAAGCGGGCGTGCGGTACCTGCTGTCGCACTGCCGCGAGCACCGGTTCCTTGAGCGTGCCGACGTCGGTCAGCAGGGTGCGCGGTGCGAGATGCGGTGACACCGAGTGCAGCGCGTCCGGCAGCTGCGGCAGCGGCATGGCGAGCACGACCAGATCGGCCCCGTGCACCGCCGCCTCGACCGTCGGCGCAACGGGGAATCCCGACGAGCTGGCGTCCGCCGCGGTCTGTCCGTCGATGTCGAAGCCCACGACGTCCAGGCCGCTGTGGCGCATGGCGTGCATCAGCGAGCCGCCGATGAGACCCAGACCGAGCACCGCCACCCGGTGGAACGGCGCGATCACGTTCGACCCGGCCCGATGTCCACCGCTCGTTCGCTGCGCTCAGTCACGGATCGGACGGTAGCGCCTGAGACCGAACGACTTCCCGCGACTGCCAGTCCGTGTCAGGATCGATACCCGCACGAGCCCGTGCGATGGATTGCAGCGGAAGAGGGTGGTGGGGGTGGCACAAGGCGGTTATGCAGTCGCGGCATTTCGTGACACCGGGCTCTGGCGCGCCGAGCCGCTGCCGCCGTCCGTGCTGGGCGATCTCGCGCTGCTGCTGCAGGCGTTGCGCGCCCAGCCGGCCGAGGGTGGCCCGTTCGTCATTGCCTGCGTCGACGACGAGTTCTTCCTCATCGCCCGGTTGGACGGTCCGCGCATCTCGTTGCTGCTGTCGGATCTCACCGCGTCCGTCGAATACCCGCTGGCCGAGCAGGCCATGGCGCGCCTGGGCGAGGATCCACCCGACGACGAGGAACTCGACGAGGTGTGGCCGGTCGGCGACCTCGATCTCTTCTCCGACCTCGACCTTCCCGAGGATGAGATGGAGCAGATTCTCGACGACATCGATGCCTACCCGGACGAGATGCTGGACGCGATCATCGAGCGGATCGGACTGACCGACGCGTACGCGCGCGCGACCCAGATGGCGCAGGCGGCACGATGACGTACTTCGCTTCGGTGCTGGCGCGCACGGGTGATCGCTGGAGCGCCGCGGAGGTGTCGATCGAGGACTGCGAGAGCATCGTCGATCTGGCCGACGTGGCCCGCGACATCGAGGGTGAGCTGCGCCTGCTGTTCGTCGAACAGGACGACGAGTACGCAGCAATCGTCAGGGTCGACGAAAATGACGACGAACCCCGTGCCTTCCTCTCCGACGGCCACGCGGCGGACTTCTATGCCGTCGCTGCCTACATCGCCGAGGACCTCGTCGAGATCGGTGAGGACGAGCTGGAGGAGGACGAAGACGCCCCGCCCGCGCACGACAGCGCGCCGTTCGGTGATCCCGAGATCGCCGAGGACCTGGGGACGCCTGCGATCGACCTATTGGCGATGTGTGCGCACGAGGGCACGCTGCCCATCGACGTGCTGGTTGCGGTGGCCGAGAAGGCCGGCTGCGGCGAGGTGTTCGACGATCTACGCGCCTGACCGGTTCTCCCCGCTGGCGACCGGTACGACGACGCGCAACCGGCTGCGCGCGGGGAAAACAACGAGGCTGTCATGAGCGATACGGCCGCGGCCATGCGCGCCGCGTTGCTCGAGGCACGGTCGGCGCTGGATCGGGACGAGGTGCCGATCGGCGCGGTCGTCCTGGATCCGTCCGGAGCGATTCTCGCCGCCGCCCACAACGAACGCGAGGCCGCGCACGACCCCACGGCGCATGCGGAGGTGGTCGCGCTCCGTCGCGCAGCCGCCGTGCTCGGCGACTGGCAGCTCACCGGCTGCACGCTCGCCGTCACCCTCGAGCCCTGCACCATGTGCGCGGGCGCCGTGGTGCTCGCGCGCGTCGCGCGGCTGGTGTTCGGCGCGTGGGACCCCAAGGCCGGCGCGGTCGGCTCCCTCTGGGACGTGGTCCGCGACCGCCGGCTCAATCACCGCCCCGAAGTTGTCGCCGGTGTCCTCGCCGACGAGTGCGCCGCGCTGCTCGCGGAGTTCTTCGCGTCCAGGCGCGCCTGAGCGCTGTTGTACCCTGTCCGACGGTGGCGTGTCCGAGCGGCCAAAGGAGCACGCCTCGAAAGCGTGTGTGGGTAAAACCACCGTGGGTTCGAATCCCACCGCCACCGCCAAAGAACCCTTACTTCATGAGGGTTTTCACGCCTCGCTCCGAAACTTGGACGTCGGCCAGGCGCTGCTGTGGTAGCCACCGGTGGCTCGGGCACGCGGCGGACACGCGATGGGTGCGGCCCGGCCCCTGGAAGGGCCCGCGCGTTATGCCGCGTACGCCGCCAGCTTGTGTAGGCCATGAGCCCGAGCATGATCTCGGTGCGGCCGCTTATGCGATCAAGGCCGCCCGAGCAGAGCACCCGCGCAACCCCAGCGCTGGACGTGTCGAACGTGACTGGCAGCGCGATCGACTCCCCGGCCAGATTCGGGCACTTGTCCTCGCGGACGAGGCCCGGCGCAACGCGATCTGCTGGTCCGTCTTCGCGGCCTGCCAAGACGCACGCTCATAGCGCCGTCAGGGAGCGTCCGTGTCCAGTCATCAATCGTCCGCGGGCAGCCGCCCGGTGATCGGGTGGCTTACGGGACAACCTTGATCATGACGTGGTTCACCGCGTTCACGCTCGTCGGCCGGGCCGTCAAGGTTTCCTTCCGTACGCAGCATCCGCTTGGTGCGGTGGTCAACCGGTCTTCGGTGTGGTCTGAGCGATGAATTTTCCGCGCCGTGTCGGTCTGTACGCCGAATACCGACTAACGGGAGGCTGACGCCATGCGGACACTGACCTTTGGCATGAATCTGAGCCTGGACGGCTACATCGCCGCGCCCGGCGACGACCTCGGCTGGAGCGTGCCGAGCGACGAGCTGTTCCAGTGGTGGTCCGACCGGGTGGGGGCGACGGGCCTGGCGCTGTACGGGCGCAAACTGTGGGAGACGATG
>JBBQZQ010000110.1:0-7001 GCA_038207565.1 Mycobacteriales bacterium | reverse complement strand
GGTGCAGGCCCAGCTCTCGCGGGCTGTCCACCCGATCCGGCTCGCCGGCGGCCGAGGCCCCGACCGCGAGCACGATCGCCGCCTGGCTCAACCATGCGTCGCGACTGCGCGCAGCGAAGGCATCCGGTCCCGGGATCGGTGTTGCGGAATATCGCTCAGCCATGCCGGCCTCCCAGCCAAGACGTCGTAGCGCAGTGTGCCAGCCAACCGTGTCGAACTGTGTGCCTCAGTTTCCGGCGGCCGAGTGTCAATGCTGCGCCTGATCGCCGTCGCCGAGGCGGCCTCTCCGCGCCGCCTCGGCGGCGCTCAGTCGTGATGCGATCGACCAGGTCGCGGTGGAGTGATGGGCGGGCATGTCGCGATAGGAGCGCCGCGCACGTCTGCCCCGTAGGAGCATGAGGTTTGCGATCCGCGTCCCTGGTCGTAAGAAGATCTCGTGTCCGAGCCGGGAGATGATCTCCAGGGTCAGTGGAGCTCCATCCGGCATTCCGTATCCAGGGCTCACCTGGTGTGCGAGCACGACGCTCACACCAAGGCGAGCCCAGTCCGACGTCCCGTCAAGCAAGCCTGCGAGCCGATCCGTGAGGCCGACCCGCTCGTGCGTGCGAGCGAGCATGACCTCGCCGGGGCGCAGCACGACCCGCCCGAGCTCATCGGGTGGTCGCGGAACAAGCTCCGGATAAGTGTTCGCGTCGTCGGCGTCCACCGGACCTCGAGAGGACACCGCATATGCCTCCCACCCGAGTCGCAGACTGACGGCCGCCGGGCGTATCAGATCGGGATCGAGATCGGAGACGACCAACTCGCCACTGCGCAGGGCAGCCCGGATGTCGACATCGACCAGGTGCCCTCGGCGGGGCATCAGGACACGACCTCGACGACCTCGGCAAGCAGGTCGCTCACCTCGTCGACGGACAGCGGCTGTTCCCGTTGGAGCGGCGGTGCTCCGGGCTGCCGGTAGACGGGGGTCGTCCTCCGCGAACGCCGACCCTGGAAGACGAGTGAGGCCACCAGTCCGCCGCCGAGGGACTCGGTCGTGTGCAGGACCGAGCTGGAGCGCACATATACCGTTCCGGCCGGCCGGTCGATCGGCTGACGTGGGGCCAGCATGTCGGTACCGTTGAGAACGAGGTAGGACGACCCGTCGGCCCTGCGCCCGTATGCGAGCAGCTCGAACGGCTCCCCATCGGTCACCCGGTCGAACGTCGTCTCCCGCAGGACCCCGGTGATGATCCACGAGGCGAACTCCCATCGGTGGCCGTGCGGCTTGTTCTCGGCCAGGTGCCACCTGGTTCGCGGCCGCCACACGTGCAGTCGAATGCCCCATTTGTCCTCGGTATGGAGCACGATCTTGGCGAATCCGTTCGGATGTATCGACGAGCGTGCGGCTACGCCGTCCAGCACCGATTGGCAGCAGTGTCGCGGAGCTGTCAAGTGGTGGTGTCGCAGGGACGTCAAGAAGGTGCGAAGCAGGTGAGGTTGGTCACGGATCGTGGTGGCGGCCCGGTAGGTAGCTTCCAGGTTCGTGGTCGGTCCGAGGATGTCGGCGACGCACTCCAGCAACGGGTGGCGCACGAGTGTTGGAGGTGGGCTGGGGTGCACGGACGTCCTCGGACAGGTGGCGGCGGCGGGCCGGGCACTCCACGTTACGGGCTGATGTCGTGATCGGGGGGCTCAGCGCCGTTCCGTAGCCCCGATGGCGGCCTCGACGGCTCCGAACAGGTGACGCAGCTCGGCGGCTGTGATAGGCCGTTCGGGGGCAGCTGAGGACTCCGAGGGTTGGTCATCGGCGCGGAAGACCTCCGCCGCCCGTGCGATCACCGGGCCTTGCATCATCACCGTGGCCACCAGGTCGTCACCCTGTGGCGCAACCGTGTGCAGAACGCCAAGCGGGCAGCCGTAGACCTCGCCAACCGCTCGCCAACGCCACCCGGACCGCCGTAGCCACGCTGGTCCTTGCTGGCTCAAGTAACCCGATCCCGTCTCTCGTCCGTAGTCGAGGCGGACGTAACGGGATCCCTCCGAGTCTGCCTCGTCGGTCTTGGTGAAGTAGGTCTCGGTGATCCCTTGGCCGACGGCAACCCAGGAGGCGAACTCCCATCGGTGTCCGTGGGGGTCGATATCACCCACGCGGTTCTCGCCGGCGGGCCAGACGTGCAGGCGAACGCAGACGCCATGGCGTTCGACGATCTTGACCCTGGCGAAGCCGTTGCGGTGCCAGTACGACTCGCGTGCAATGGTCTCCAGCTCATCGGGGTGCGACAGCAGGAAGCGCAGCCGCGACAGGGCCGTGTTGGGCCTCGTGCGCAGTCTCGCCGCGGCTGTGAGCAGAACATCCAGTGAGGCACCACGGCCGGATCCTGGTGTGATCTCATTGTTGATCCGACATGGGGCGACGGATTGATGTTCGACAGACAAGGGAATCGAGGTTCCATTTCGTGAGTCGCCGCGTGGGTAGCTGGGGAGCAGTTCGCGGCGTTGAGGGGTGGACGGAGCCGACCGAACAAGGCAGGCCGAGATCTGGGACACCATGATCCACCGGATCCGTCAGTCGGGCTCAGGGTTCGCGGGTATCGGCGTGGCGTGTAGCGCGAGGGCGCCGCGCTGTAGCCCGGCGACGGCGTCCGCCTGCATCCACATCGGCACGTCACCGTTTCCCCAGGCCCAAAAGTGGAGATCAGAGTCGTATCTGTCCCACACATACCTCAGGGCGTTGGCGATCGCTTGCCTGTCGGGCTCGCCCGCACCGGCGAGAGCTCGCGCCACCCAGGCCGAGGTGAAGTGGTGGAACGTCGCCTCCTCGCGCTTGGCGTCTCCCGTCTGGCGGGGGATGATCTCGGATACGCCGCCAAGGTTGTCCTGCTCGGCGAGCCACTGCTCGGCCGCCCGCACGGCATCGCCGACGAGGTTCTCCGGCGCCTCGCGTAGCACCGTCACGGCGCGGGCGGTGTGCGCGACAGACCGATCGAGCTTCGGCTGGTCGCGGTGGAGGCGTTTCTCGGGCCAGAGGAGCACGCCATCGAAGTCCACCCGGCTGTCGAGCAATGCCCGAACCAGGTCACGGGCAAGATCCGAGTCGGGGTCCACTCGAAGAAGCGGCTCCAACGCGGTGGCCAGGATGAAGGGACGCTGACGCGCGGTTTGGTCGACGAGGCCGCTCAGGATGCGCTCGATGTCCCGCACGGCGAACGGCACGCCGGCGTGGAGCAGCGCGTCCAGCGCCGCGGCCGTTGCCTCCAGGCGAGGCGCGAACTGGACGCTAGCGACCCAGCCCAGGACACGACCGTCCTCGTCCCTGACCGCGTCGTCGAGCACCCTGTCGGCCACGGAACGCGTCGCCGTATCGAGGCCACCGAGCATGGCCAGCACCTTCAGGCCGTATGCGGTGGAGAGTGTGCTGGGGGGCTCATCGGATGGCACCAGGTTGCGGCGCCAACCGACCGGCCGCCCGGCCTCGTCGAACTGCAGCTGGTCGAGTAAGACGCGGCGGGTGTCGTTCAACACCTGAAGCAGCGATCGGTGGGTGGTGACGTCGGCCGGCGCGGCTGTGCTGAACTGGCGCAGGCGGGATGCCGGCCGTGCCAGCTCTGCCGCCGCGACCAGCTCGCCGCCGGCTCCGAAGAGCCGGTCCAGGTCGTGGACGCGCTGCTCCCCCGGCAGATGTCGCCCGGTCTCCCACTGAGCGAATGTCGCCCGGCTCACGCCCACCTGCGAGGCGGCCCTGTCCTGCGTCATCGAGTGACGATCCCGGTGGCGTCGGAGCAGGTCGCCAAACTCATGTAGGGAGACCGTAGTTTCACCCTCCGATGGACTGTTTGCTACAAGCGGAGTAGGCTGGACACTCACCATAGTAGGTAATCCTACTCCTTGTTGGTAGGACAAGTGGATTGTAGGTGATAGTTGTGCGCGACGTAGGGGTTTCGGTCGGGCATCTAGCCTACACGATCAGTCAACGACACGTTCGCAGAGTGGACACGGGCGCCGCGCGAGAGTCGTCCGAACGGGTGAAGCAGGTCGGACGAGCATGACAGCGGAGGCCAGCCAACGGCTCCTGGACCTGGGTGAATCCACCCGGGCACTGGAGCTCGGCGACTGGCCTCGGATCTTGTCGTCCCGGTGTTGGGCGGCGTCGCTGGACGGCTCGGTGGGCTCGTCGGAACTCGCCGCGATACACCGCCTGCTCGCCTACAGTATGCGCTGCCAGGCGGTCGGCGATCCAGCACGCGCCTGGCGGCAGCTCGGCCATGCGGCCCAACGGCTGCCACGTACGCTGCAACGCCCGGGAGCGACATCCGGAGACGGCTGTAGGTTGGTGGTGTTGTGCCCCGCGCCTACCCAGCCGGGTTTGCCGATGTTGGTGTGGGCCACTGCCAGGATCATCTGGCGTGAGCAGCGGGAGCTGGTCTGCCTACGGAGTCAGTTCCTTCGTGGCCGCGCGGAGCCGCGCGGTAATCTGATCGACGCCGGCGTCGAGCACCTGCGCTGGGTGGAGTGTGATCCGTTCGCGTGGCGCGCCCGAGCGGATGTCACTGTCGACCGGCGGCGGGCTGACCTGCTCAGGCGCGCGGACCAGCTGCGTAGGTTCGCCGACCCGCGCTCGCCAGACATTGGCGTAACGGTGTGGCGGACCGTCGGCGGCTACGGTGGACTCCGCGCCGCGGCCATGCTCCGGTTGCTGGAGTCCGAGCTCGTGCCGTGGTCGGACGCCCTTGGCATCCCGGTGCGCCGGGGCCGGGCCTGTGCGCTGAGGGCGGCGCGCGCGTGGATCGCCGATCTTGAATATTAGCAGTGCGAACCGGTGACGAGGCGATTCTCGCAAGCTAGGCTCCTGACGTGCCTGATCCGCCAGCTCGGTGTGAACGCCGCCGTGAGCGTCATCGCCATGCGACTGTGAGGCCCATTCGATGATGGTGTCGATCGAGGTGCGAGATCGAGCATGTGACGAAGGCAGACAGATCGTCCTGGTCGCTGAGACGGCCAGCAGCCCGCTCGCCTATGAGGCACACCTCGGGGCGGGTGTCCACTTCGGAGTGGATCTGATGGTGCCCGATCGTTGGGTCAGTGCCTCCGCCGAGTCGGGGGACGATGCGTCCTGTCCGCTGCTGCGTGCGCTGATCGGCAAGCGTGCCTTGTGCGAGGTGCGTGACGCGGTCGGCTCGGCGCTGGTCAACCAAGGGCCGACCGACACCGGGCAGGTCGCCGTGGATCTGGGCCGCGCGGCGCCCTGGAGGCGGGTCGCGGTGGTTGACGCGCTGGACCGCTGGGTTCAGCTGCCGCTCGACCAGTCGCTCATCGACGCGGAGCGTGGTGTTTCCCGCGCGCGGGCCGCGACGTCTCTTCCCGCGCACAGTGAGGTCCGGACCGTCGTCATCGGTGAGGCACTGCGGTTGGCGCGTCAAGCCGCCGCTGGCCTGGTCCGGTTCCAGCGAGTGCTCGGCTCCAGCCATGCGCCGGTTCCGGCCCGCCTACTGCGCGGGATTGACTGGCTGGTGGACGGTTACGCCGTGCTGGCGACCGAAGTGTCCGGTCGGGACCGTGATCTGGCCACCGTGCTCAAGACCTGGCGCTCGACACGTCCCGAAGTCGTCGGTGGCGAGCGAGGCGGCGTGAGCGTCGAGCCGACCCTCGCGGTACCGGTCCCGACGTCCGGCGCCCGCCAGGTGCCGGCGCCGGTGAGAAGCTTGATCGACCCCCGGCAGGTTCGGGCCAGGGTCGTGGCGCTCGCCGGGGATCCGGCGTCGGCTGAGGTCACACTGGTGGACAAGAGGTTGGTCGACGGTGCCGGCGTGTGCGTCAGGGTGCCGGCCTACCGGCGAGCCCTCGATCAGGATGTCGTGCAGAGGCTGCTCGTTCGCCTTGTTGGTCGTCGATCCGAGGACCCGCACAGCCAGGGGTTGCTCACGATCTCGCCGACGCCGACTGGCCGGCCGGCGAACGGGGAGCAGCTCTACTTCGAAGGTACGGTCCCGTTGCTCGGCTCGGACGTGGCAGATCTGCGCGCCGATGTGTTCGACGTGCTGAGCGACGTCCCGCCAGCGCCCTCGGACACCGACGAAGAGCTGCGGGGGGCGCGTCGCGCCTCGGTCTTCCTGAGCGAATGGCGCAGGCTCGCCGCGATCGCGCAGCTGAGGCCCGGTGCCGCCGCACCGACGCGGGAGCTCGATGAGCTCGCCGAGCGCATCCGGCCGGCCAGTGGGGAGCACCGGCCCACTTTCGTCGGCGGTCCCACCGTGGCGGAGCTTCGCCGACTCACCGCCCGCGGCGTCGAGGAACTGGTGGGTCTGCTGCGGTCTGGTTGTGGGGATGAGACGCCGGCATTGGCCTCGGCGAGCGGCGTACTTGCCACGACACGCGATACCGGCCAGCTACTCGTCGCGGAACTCGCTTCGGCGCACTCCGGGCCGGCTGCCTGAGGGCTGCACATTGTACCTGCCGAGGTAGCGGGAATCGAGAGGTTGTCCTGCTTCGGTACAGGTACGTGCTTCCGCGCCGCGAGCGATCAGTGTGGGTCGAGCACGGCTGGACTGCCGTAGTCCGCGGTAGCTACAGCGCGCTCCGACCTGGGAGACCCGCGATGAGCAGCCCGACGTACGGCTTGTCGAGGTCAGCCTCGACGTCATCGGAGCGGGCCCCGTCGCCTGGCCTGGCCCTTCCGCCCATCGACCGGCGGCCCGACCGCCCAGCCCCAGCCCGGCGCCACGGGCACCAGACGGTTGACCAGCACCAGCCCGACGTCCTGCGTCAGTTCGTCGACCACGGCACCCGCTCGTGGAGTGCCGAGCATGTGCCGTTGTCGGTCGCGGTCACCGGCGCGCTGTGGACCCTGCTGATCGTCAACACCGCGCTCGGGGCGTGGCTGCTCGCCGTGCTGTCCGGCGCGGCGTCGTGCTCGGGTTGGCCCTGCTCGATCGCCACCCTCGGCGGCCACGCCGGCCTCTTGCTGGGCCTCTCGGGATCGTGCCTGGCGGCACTGGCCGGCTCGGCGCTGGTGACTCGCGGGC
>JBBQZQ010000109.1:0-7104 GCA_038207565.1 Mycobacteriales bacterium | reverse complement strand
CGCCGCTACAGCCCACGCCAACGAGCCCGACCTCTACACGCGCAACGGTCATGACGTCTTCGGACAGCCGAGCGCGTCCACGTCGCAACGATCTGATTCCACCGGCGCTCTCCACAGGCTGACAGCGCCCGGAAGCCGATCCGGAACCGGTGGGTAGGCGGCATGCCGAGGGAACTCAGGGCTTGGGTCTTGCGTTGATCATTACCCGTTCACCTATGACACCTGGAGGCACCGCGACGTGACGATCCCTCAGACCGCAATGCCAAGAATGTCCGAGCAAGCCGATCGGCTGATCGAGCTCGGCGTAGTGGTGGACATGCCTGACGTCGACCAGTTCTCGGCGATTGACGAGGTGACCCTCCCGGACTCACCGATCTACTTGCTCCACGACGTCGAGCGCGGCGACTCCATGGCTAGCTGGAGTCCCGACGAAGCACTTCCAGCGATCCTCGCTTCACAGCGGACGCCGTTGACGCTCCCCGAGGGCATCTTCTGGCTGTTGCAGCAGCCGGACGCACTCGAGCGCAACCACTGCTTCATGACGATCGGCTCGCGGCTGCGGAAGAACGCCGGGAAGCTGGACGCTCGGACGCCCGCGGTCTGGATCAGCAACGGCACCGGCCGCGACGGCAGCGCGAACCGCGATGCGCCGAAAGTGAGATGGTGTTGGGCGAGGAACCGGCACACCTGGCTAGGGTTCGCCTCGGCCGCTGACCGCAACCCGTTCGGCTACCGGGGACGCATGGCCGCATCGGAATCGTCCGATGCAGATACAGATGCGGAGAAGGGTGGAGTGCGTCAGATCTGTCTATCCGCTCTGACAAAGTTGCCTCATGAGCAGCGACATCGACCCGTGGACTCTGCGCTTTCCGGACCTGTATCAAGACGCCTACGTGGACTACGCAGACTGCCGCGTCCGCTACACCACGGAGCCCGCGCCGGAGGAACTCGTTTCCCGTCTTCACCTGGTCGCCATCACCACAGAGGGAACGATCGTCGTCTGCCGCAGCGAGCAAGGGTGGCGGTTCCTGCCCGGCGGCACCCGTGAACCCGGTGAATCGCTGAATGACCTTGCACGTCGTGAACTGATTGAGGAAGCAGGCGCGTTGCTCGACGGCGAACCCCGCTATTTCTCCGCCCACGTGGCGGACAGCGACCGAGACGAGCCGTATCGGCCCCACCTGCCACACCTACGCGCTTACTGGGCGTACGCCATCGCAGATGTGCATGTCGTGGGGGCGCCCACCAACCCCGCCGATGGCGAAACGGTCGTAGAGGCGCTGGCACTGCCGCCTGCAGCGGCTGCCGAGTACCTCCAAGAGCACGATCCGACGCACGCGGACGTACTCCGCCACGCGGAGGCCATGGGCCTCCTACGCCAATGCCCCTGATGGCGATGGTCACGCGGAGCGTGCCGGTAGCCGATCCCTGAATGAGAAAGCCCGTATCGCCGCAGGCCCTGATAAGTAGGCTCGCGTTCATGTCCGACGGCGACTGGAGGGATGGCGGGTTCAGGCAGCGTCGGCCCTCCGTGGACACCCTCGCCTGGGTTGCGGCGTCGATGGGTCGGGGCGGTCGCGTCGTTGGCTATCGCCGAATGACCGGTGGCGTCTCATCCGCCGTGCATCGGGTGACTGTCGCGCGACACGGAGTGCGAACGTTCGTCGTACTGCGACAGTACCCGGGCGGGCTTGGCCTGAAGGAGAGCTTGAAGAGGGAGATCGCCAACCTTGGTGTGGTGGCGGGAAGCGGGCTCCCGGTCCCGAGCATCCTGGCTACTGATGTTGCCGGTGCTTCGACGGGAGGCGCGCCATCGTTGCTGATGACGCGGTTGCCGGGGCATGTTGACCTCAATCCGGCGGAACCTCGGTCGTGGATGACGAAGATCGCGGAACTTGCTGTATTGCTGCATTCCCTCGATCTCCCCGCGCAGACATTCAGACCTTGGACGGATTCTTGGATCGCTCCTCGAGACGGGTTTCAGGTGCCGGTCGGCGCACAGAAGCCGGCTGTGTGGAAGGCGGCGTTTGATGTCGTGGCGGCGCCGCCACCAAAGGACACTGCCGTCTTTCTGCACGGCGATTTCCTGCCTGTCAACATGCTGTGGTCGCGCGGGAGGATCACTGGACTGACCGACTGGAACGGCGTCCATCGGGGGTCGCGCGCAGTTGACGTCGGGCACTGTCGGCGATACTTGGCGGCGCTCTACTCGCCCGAGTGGTCGGAGCAGTTTCGGTCGCTCTATGAGTCGATCGCGGGAGTGACTCTCGATCCGTGGTGGGACCTGTATGCGCTGCTGCACTATGACGATGGCCAGGCGAAGTGGATTCGTAGTCAGGTTGCTGGGCGTCGTCCCGTCGATGTGACCGGCATGACTTCCCGGGTCGAGGTCGCTATCGAGACAGCGCTACGGCGCCTGGGATAACTGCGGGTTCCCTGCTGGTCGCTTTTCCGGGTTCTGCCATGCCGCACAAGCCTGCACTCTGCTCGACCGCAAGCGGAACCGCTTGTGGTGACGCGCTACGTCGACAAGTGTCCCGGTCTTGCCGATCCTTGGCGGATGGGCACGCGGAGCGCGCCGGTAACCGATCAGCAATCGGGAACCTCACGCGAACCATACGCTCGCAACGTGATGGGCTCCGCGTCGCACACGCCGTGATGGTGATCGACATGCAGCGCGCCTTCGTCGAAGGTCCCGGGGCAATCCCACGGATCGGCACGGTCCTGCCGGCTGCACAGCGCCAGATCGAAGCTGCGCGTGCTGTAGGCGCCCTGGTGCTCTTCCTCCAGAACGACTTGGCGCAGGTGAACCCGACCAGCCCGAGACAGCTGGCTGGGAACTCGCCTTCGAACCTCAGCCCGGCGATGCTGTCGTGCGCAAGCGGCACGACAACGGGTTCGCCGGAACCGACCTGGATGCGTTGCTTCGTAGTCATCACGTCACGACGATCAGCATCTGCGGTGTGATGTCGGAGATGTGCGTCGCAGCCACTGCTCGGTCAGCGATTGAGCGAGGGTACGAGGTGGTCCTCGCACATGACGCTCACGGGTGCTACCAAATCCCGGCTCTGGCATTCGGCGAGCCGGAAGTGCCGGCGGAGTTGGCGGCACGAGCCGCCGAATGGTCCCTCGGCGACGACGTCTTGATCCCCTTGATCTCAGAACTCGTCCGCTTTCGCCCCACGGTCCCGCGAGACGACGCGACCTGAAGAGTCCCCGTTCGCCGCTCCCCTTCCGCGACAGCCGGTTCGCGTTCTGCCAGATCGGCCGATCTGACGACGAGCCCGACGCCGTGAGACGCGGTCCTGCTGAGGGATGGCCGAGTCGGTGCTGTTCGTCCTCAGCTCTGCTCTGTCGGTTGTGCGAGAACGGCGCGCATATGCACCGCGGGTCGACTCACGCCGGAGTTGGATTGACGCCGAGGACGCGGCCCAAGAGTTCGCGGCGGCTGTGCACGCCAGCCTTGGCGAAGACGGACTTAAAGTGGTACTGCACCGTGTTCGGCGCGATGACCAGTCGCGCAGCGGCGGCTGCCGTGTCTACTCCCTCGGCGAGTACGTCGAGCAGCTCGCGTTCCCGGGGCGACAGTCCGTGCGCCCGAGCGAACATCTCGATCCGATCCGCAGGCGATGCGAGTTCGATCGTGACGGCGATCTGGCCCGATGGGTCGAGCCGAGAGGCACGCAGCCGCAGCCACACCGCGCCGCCAACGTGGACCCGACCGATCGTGGGTGAGCCGTCGACGTCCGCCTCGCGCGCGAGGAGTTGCGCCGCGACGTTGAGGACAGCGGCCGGCACGGGTACGCGCCTAGAGTCCGGCGGCAGCAGCCGCGTCAACCACGCCTCTGTGCCCGGGGTGCTGCCCGTGATGACCAGCCCACGATCCGGCGACGCATCGAGCAGTACGACCGCCGGACCCTCCTCAGCCGTGTCGCCGTGCCCTGCCCCGTCGCCTGCCGCGGCAGCAAACGTCAACGCCTGGCACCCGCGCACCGCCGCGGTGAGCACCGCGTTCAGGTCACGCAACAGCGTCAAGTCGCGGTCGGCGTACGGGCTGCCCGTCGACCACAGGTCCACGAAACCCCAACAGCCGTACCGGTCGCGCAGCACCATCGAAGCGACGTCCACGACCCCGCGCGCGAGGACGTACTCGTGCCATGGACCTCGCGCAGCGACCGGCGTCGCCGCGAGCGAGGCGACGTCCACGACCCCGCGCGCGAGGACGTACTCGTGCCATGGACCTCGCGCAGCGACCGGCGTCGCCGCGAGCGAGGCGACGTCGTCAAGAGTCGTCCATCGGTGCGTCGGTGCGTCGGTGTCGTGTATTTCAGTGCGATCACCCGCGGAAGTTCGCGCAGGTCGGGGATGCTCGCGAGCGGATCGACACCCACGGAGGTCTCGGGGTCGGTGAGCACGAACGCGTACGCGTCGACCGGCATCTCGCGGCCGAGCAGGTCAATTACACCCGCACGCAGCTCACGGCAATCGACGGTGCTCGCGCAGACGCGCCCGACCGCTGCGAGCAGCCGGGCGGATGGGGCCCCGGAGGGTCTCGTCGCCACACTGTGAGCATAGAACCGGGGTATGCCGTCTGCTCATCACCGCGAAGATCCCAGACGTCTGGGATGGTTCCGCGCGGGACCGGCCGCAAGGCTGGTCTGCATGACCACTCTTCGCATCGAGCACCCCGTCACCGACTTCACGACCTGGCACGCCGCCTTCGACCGGTTCTCCGAGATGCGCGCGCACTCGGGCGTTCTCGCGCACCATATTTGGCGCCCCGTCGACGACGACCGCTTCGTCACCCTAGACCTCGAGTTCGCGTCCATCGAGGCTGCCGAGGCCTTCCTGGGTCTTCTCCAGGAGCGAGTATGGGCCGTCCCCGCGAACAGTCCCGCCCTCGCCGGTTCACCGACGACGCGATTCCTCGAACCTGCGTCCTGAACTCGGGAAGTCACAGCCTAGAATTGGTGAGCCCCGACGCCGGGCAGCGACGACGATCCGCCGCACCCTTGCCCGGCCGTCCGGGGGCGCGTCACGTGGCGCTCAAGGGGACGTGGTCTGTGCTGCTGTCTCCCGACCGCCGGTCGCCGCAAGGGATCCCCTTGCGGGCAATCTCTTCGGCTCTGCTCCCTGGCCCGACGTGTCCGTAGGCCGTTCGGCATCCTGGACCGAAGGAAGCAGGGCCGTCGGATCCAATGGTCAGGGCGAGGCCGGAGGTTTCCGATCTGCGGGCGGATTTGGCCTCGGGCGACTCGAAATACCTCGATCCTCACCTGGCACGGCGGTAGATCTTGGCCGGTGACGGACACTCTCCGGAGTTCGAGTTGCGCCGCTGCGGACTCGAGAAGTCGGGTCCACTCGGTCGTGCAGCCCGACGCCCAAACACCGACCGCCGTAACATCCCTGGCGGCCTTGCGTGATTCTGGCCCTCCATAGACCGGGTCAGGCCAGCGAGCCGGCAAAGATCTGCCAGGCAAGAGCGGACTTCGCAACAAGACTGAGAACGAGGTAGCCCCGCTCGCCGAAGGCGTAGCTGCGCCACGGCCCAACCTCTCTGTACTGCAGCCACTGGTTCACCGCAAAACTCATGAAGAAGACGAACAACGACACGAAGATGCCGAAGACAAAGCCGGGTACGTCCTCGCGGGCCGCCACCAGATTCCAGGTGATCGCCACCCAAGGCGCGGCACCGGCGACGCAGCCGAACCAGAACGGAAGCATCGTAGTCGACGTGCGCCCAGGCGGGTTCATCCGCTCCTGCAGCCACCCGAAGAGGATCATCGCGACATTAGCGCCGACGAGGCCAAAGACCGCCGAGATCTCGACGATCCCGTTGTAGAAGCCGATCAGCACGATCATCAACGTGGCGCTGAACGAGTACTCGACCCATCGGAAGAGGTTCAGTCCTCGCCGCAGATCCGCCTCGTACCGGCGCCGGCCAACCGTCGCGGTCACGAGGTGGTCGAGCGCCGCGAGGGCCAAGAACACGGCAACGGCCACGCCGATGCGAACATCGAGGATCGACCTGGGCTCAGCGAGGTCGGTACCCGGCGGCCCTTGGGCGTAGGACGCGATGACCGTGATCGCGAAGTTACTGGCCAGGAGCAAGATGGCCAGGGCTTGGACCAGATGCAGGACGGTCAGACCAAAGTTCCAGCGGCGGAGACCGAGCAGGGCGGCGTCATCCACGCCAGTGGCAGTTGATCGGGTAGGCACATGCACGAGCGTACCCACGTCGCATCCACACGACCGAGTCGCGCAGGCGCACCTTTGGTCAGTGATCGGCACCCTCTCGCACCCGTCGACGAGGCGGTCTGCGTGCGCGACGCAGACAGCGCCAACACCGCCGGGCAGCAGTTGGCCCGTCAGGATCCGTCCCGGATCAGGCTCCGCTTTGGCGACTTTGATGACATGGTTGGTAACCGGGCAGACGGTGCCGCAGACGGTTCGGCGTGCGGGACAGCACTGGCCCCGAGCATCAGGCGCACGGCGGCCTTGCGCTTGACAGTCATACGCGGGGGTATGACGCGACCCAGTGACTGAGACTGTCGCTCGAGTGGTGTCCTGCCTATCCATCGCGTGGGTGACTGGATGAGGTCGGCACGATCTAGCGCCCCCGAGGCCGCATGCCTCGTTCGGGCCCGCGAACCCACCGTCAATGCTTACAAGCCGACGGCTCTGGGCTGAGCGGGCAGCGAAGAGTTGGCTTGAGCAAGGAAGGGGCAGCCCGCACCACTACCCTAGGGTGCACCCGGACATAACAGCCCGCGACAACCGGCTGCTCCAATCGAAAGGATCGAGAGCGAATCGCCCCAGGTTCTCGGCCGTTCCTATGCGGGGTGCGGCTCTCGGTTGAGGGCAGCGTAGTGGGCTTGCTCGTACTCGACTGGTGGGACGTTTCCCAGCGTCGAGTGCAAGCGCCTGTTGTTGTACCAGTCGACCCAGCCGGCGGTGGCGTACTGAATCCCCCCGGCGTGTCCGGAGACTCCAGTCCTTGGGAAGGATGGAGTCATGTCAGGGAGTACGTCGAAGAGGTACCCGGTCGAGCTGCGTGAGCGGGCGGTCCGGATGGTTAGCGAGATCCGGCCGGACCATGAGTCC
>JBBQZQ010000108.1:0-7144 GCA_038207565.1 Mycobacteriales bacterium | reverse complement strand
TCAACGCCTACCTGGTGCGCTGGCTACGAAGGAAATATCGACGGCAGCGGCCATTCAAGAAAGCCAAAGCCTGCTGGCAACGCATCACCCGCCAGCAACCGAGGCTATTCGCCCACTGGGCATGGATGGCCGCATTCTGGTGATCAGGATGACAAGAGCCCGGTGACGGGAGACTGTCACGCCGGGATCCGTGGGAGCCGGGGGCTGAAACGCCCCCGGCTACCCGACAGGGTCTGTTGCGTTGGCGAGTCCGTACCTGGACAGCGATTCGCGGCGGTCGGCTGAGGCCTGCGCTCAGCGTCGTGCCGGTAGAGCGGGTCGCTGCTCGCGAGCTAGCTCTTGGTGATGTGGTGCGCCTGGATGACCCGCAAGCGCATCGGGTCGAGCGGATGATGATCGTTGACGCGCGGGCGGTGCTGAAGTTCCGCCCGGTTGGCCGTGCGCTTCCCGACGCGGTTGGGGTGGCTATGCCGGCGGGCGCGGTGGTCGATCGTCGTGGATCGGTTCGGGACTGACCCCTTGTTCGCTGCGGCATCCTCATGTACTTGAGCGACTGGCGGTGAACATCCGCAAGTTCGTGCTCGGACTGTCCAATCTCGACGAACTGGTCGCGGTCGGATCGCTCACCGATCAGTCGGCGCGATTTCTGGAGGCGTCCGTTGCCGCCGGGCTGAACGTGCTGGTTGCGGGCGGCACCCAGTCAGGCAAGACGACCATGCTGAACGCGCTCTGTGGAGTGATTCCCGGACGCGAACGCGTGGTCACCGTCGAGGAGGTCTTCGAGCTTCAGGTCGCACTGCCCGACGTGATCGGTATGCAGACCCGCCAGCCCAATCTCGAGGGGACGGGCGAGATTCCCCTGCGACGCTTGGTGAAGGAAGCGCTGCGGATGCGTCCGTCGCGCCTGATCGTCGGCGAGGTGCGGCAGGAGGAATGCCTCGACCTGCTCATCGCACTGAACAGCGGCCTGCCGGGGATTGTCAAGGCACAATGCAATAATGGACAACATGACACGACGAGGAGCGGCCATCTACTGCCGCATCTCGCAGGACCGCGAAGGCGCCGGACTTGGCGTAGAACGGCAACGCTCGGACTGCGAGGCGCTGGCCCAGAAGCTCGGCTGGACGGTCATGGCGACCTACATCGACAACGACCTTTCGGCATACAGTGGCAAACCGCGGCCCGGGTACCGCTCGCTACTTAACGATCTTGATGCGGGCATCATCAACGGCGTGATCGTGTGGCACACGGACCGCCTGCACCGCTCGCCGCGCGAACTCGAGGAATACGTCGCCCTCTGCGACCGACGGAAGATCACAACGCAGACGGTAAAGGCAGGTGAGCTGGACCTCGCGACGCCCTCCGGGCGGGCAGTCGCTCGCACGCTCGGTGCGTGGGCACGATTCGAGGTCGAGCACAAGAGCGAGCGAACGAAGCGCGCACAGTTGCAGGCCGCGCAGGCAGGGAAGTGGCTGGGCGGGGCGCCCCCGCTGGGGTGGAATCTCCGAGCCGACGACGGGTCAGCGACTCTCGATCGGCCAGCAGCGCGGCGGATCGCTAAGGCATCAACGGACGTTCTGACCGGCATTTCCCTCGGGTCGATCGTCGCGGCATGGAATGAAGCGGGGTTCTTGACCAGCACGGGGCGCCGGTGGAACTACGCGACGCTGCGCCAGGTGCTCAGCCGGGCGCGGAACGCCGGACTAATCGAGTACAACGGCGAGATCGTTGCCCAATCGACCTGGCCGCCGATCGTCACTGAGGACACATGGCGGTCGCTCTGCGCGTTGCTCGCTGATCCCGATCGCCGTCGCTCCCAGTCCAACCGCGCCCGCTGGTTGCTGGCTGGGATCGCCGTGTGCGGCAAGGAAGGTTGCGGAGCGCCGATGCGGTCCGCAACGGCGACGAGCCGTAACGGCCGGCGGATTGTGTACCGCTGCACGGAGCCGGGCACCGGTCACGTAGCCAGGTCTGCTCAGCAGGTCGATCAGGTTGTGAATGGCGTCATGGGGGAGCGACTCGCCAGGGCTGATGTTGCCGACTTGCTGATAGTCACCAACGACGGGCCAAACCTCGACGAGGTACGAACCGAAGCCGTTTCGCTGCGCGGACGGCTGGCAGAAGCTGCGGACTCGTTCTCGGACGGGGAGATCACCGCGTCACAACTGGCGCGGATCACCAAACGCTTACAGCTCAAGATCGGCGAGGTGGAGGCGTTGCTCTCGACTGCTGCACGTGGCTCCGTGCTAGCTGGGATTGCCGACGCACGAGACCCTGCGAAGGCGTGGGCGCACGCAACGATCGAACGGCAGCGTGCGATCGTTCGCACCCTACTCGCCGTGACGGTTCTGCCGATCCCGAAGGGTGCGAGCATGCGGGACTTCGATCCAGCCCTCGTGCAGATCGAGTGGGCGTGATGGCGTCGTCGAGCGAGATCGTCGCCGCATTCAAGGCGCTCAAGGCCACCGGCCGACTGCGGGGCGTGATACAGGCCGAGTACCGGTGTCGGCGCGGCTGCCATCTTGGAACTGTCTTCGCAGTGCCGGCCGGGCCGATGTTCTATACACCGTCCTACCGGCTATCTCCGACGCGGAACGACCTGACCTCGGTCGAATCGGCACGGGCGAAAAACACACTTGACGGCAATCGCACATGGAAGGAGCGGGGGTTCGACCTGACTGACCTTGCGGAATGGGAGGGGTCTGCGGCGGTCGACGTCCAGTGCAATCACGTAGAACCGCTGCGGCTCGACCCACGGGCCGTGGTGTCCAAGCTTGGTCGCCCCGGCTCGCCAAGTCGCGGCGTGTTGCCAGACGGGAGCTGAGTTCTTGGTATCGTGACGGCAAGTCATTGCCCGCGATGGATATCGCGAACTCGGACGCACGCAGGGCCGCCGGGGACCGAGAGGCCCCAGCATGCCCGCACGAAGCGCAGAACTCAGATCACGCACCGCCCACGCAGGCGCCGCCACGCGTTGGAACAAGCCCGACGCTGCAGACCAACGACGTGACCTGGCAGAAGCTCGTCTAGCCGAGGTCATTCGCAGAACGGTCGCCGCAGCTCCGCCCCTTCGACCAGATCAGCGCGACCGGCTGGCGCTGCTGCTGCGCGGCGATGCGGCGTGAATGACAGAAGCCGCCCGGTGAAGGCGGCTCCCGAGGTCATTGCGGCGACCACTTCCAGTGTAGGGCACCGGGACGACATTCCTGCGCAGCTGCGCCGTCGCCGCGCGGCATCACGTCGCCTGCCTGAACTACCGGACGGCCGACGCGACACCCTCGACAAACCCCGGCCACGGCGACCAGTCACCGTGCGGGTGCTGGGCGCAAACACCACCGAGATCGGCGACGGGGCGGGGGTCCTGGCCGTGCTCCGTCGAGTCGGCTGTCGTCGCATGCGCGCCCGTGACGGCCGCGGCTGGTGGATACCGGGACGCGACACGGAGGCAGTTCTCGAGGCGCTCGAAGGCGCCGGCTACCGCATTGAGGCGACGTTGTGACCGGCGATCAACTGCCCGGCGCAGTCACCGTCCGGCTGTCCGACGTGCAACCCGAGCTCGTCAATTGGCAATGGCCTGGACGGCTGCCCCTCGGCAAGATCGTCGTCCTCGACGGCGACCCGGCTGTCGGCAAGTCAACAATCTCGGTCGACCTCGCTGCCCGGGTCTCGACCGGACGCACATGGCCCGACGACGCACCGAACCGACTCGGTTCAGTGCTGCTGCTCTCGGCCGAGGACGGGCTCGCCGACACGATCCGGCCTCGGCTCGACGCCGCCGGCGGCGACCCAGCCAACGTGCACGCACTTACTGACATCCGCTACCGCGACGACCACGGCCAGCTCGGTACCCGCCCGGTCACCTTGTCCGACCTCGAGGACATCGAACGGGCGGTGAACACCACCTCGGCGGCGTTGATCGTCATCGACGTGCTCATGGCGTTCTTGCCCGGCAAGGTCGACGCCCACCGTGACCAAGACGTCCGTAGCGTGCTCTCCGGGCTGGCCGCGATGGCCGAGCGCACCCGCTGCTGCGTGCTGCTGCTGCGCCACCTCAACAAGTCCGCAGGCGGCCCGGCGATTTACCGCGGCGGCGGATCGATCGGCATCGTCGGTGCCGCTCGCGTCGGCCTTCTCGCCGCCGTCGATCCTGATGATGAGAACCGGCGCGTCCTGGCCGGCGTGAAGTCCAACTTGGCCGCGATGCCCGAGGCGTTGAGTTATCGACTGGTGGACGCGCCCGAGCACGGCTGCGCGCGGGTGGAGTGGCTCGGCACGTCGTCGCACTCGGCCGGTGCCCTGCTTGCGGTTCCCCGTGACGATGCCGAACGTACCGAGCGTGACGATGCCGTGGATTGGCTGACCGGCTTCCTGACTGAGCGTGGCGGTGAGTCGCCACGGCGTGACGTGATCAAGGCTGCCCGATCCGAGGGTCACTCCGAGCGAACGTTGCAGCGGGCGTTGCGCGGAATCGTCGAGACCGCTCGTGTTGGGTTCCCTGCCTCGACGGTGTGGCGCTTGACAGTCCCGCCAGCCAGTCCCCAGCACTCAGAACGTGGCGCGACTGGCGGGAGTGGCGCGACTGCCGAAATACGGGGGGTACAGCAACCCAGCGAAACGCAGTCGCGCCAGTCGCGCCACCTCGTGAGTGTTGGCACGACTGGCGCTGACGATCCGGGTCAGCCCGCGACTGCCCCGTGCGGGCACCCGCTTTGGGCGACCAACTCCGCGAACGGGAAGTGCGGAATTTGCATCGCCGAGGCGATCGCCAAGGCCACCGAGCAGGGAGACGACGACAAATGATCGACACCACCACCATCGAGACCGTCGCCGACCTCGACACCGCGACCGACGAGCCGATGTGCGAAGCGATCCTGCAGTGCGCGGAGCAGTGCTGCGAGCCCTTCGCGTGCCGCGAGCCGGCCGCCGCGCGCGTCACGTTCCGATGCGCGTCGTCGGGCTGTGACCACGCGGGCGACCTCCTGCTCTTGTGTGAACGGCACACCGCGGAGGCAGGCGACATCGGCCGCGTCCTTGCGCGTCGGCCGCTATGACCGTCACGCAACCCACCCCGGCACCCGAGGTGTTGGCGTCGCCAACCACAGGGACGCGCTGCCAGGGCCGGTGGCGCTGCGTGTGCTGCGCGGACGAGTGGCCGTGCGACGCGGAGGCCACCGTTCGTCTCACCTACGCCTGCGACTGCACGCAGGCCGACCACGCGGGCGGCGTGTTCCTGCTTTGTGACCGGTGCTCGGACGGCTGGTCCGACGAGCAACACCCCGCGATCGGACGCCGACCGCTATGAGCCGCTACCGGTGCCGTGAGCATCCCGACCAGCCGGTGACATGGCGCGGGACCGGCTGCAAACCGTGCGCCGACGACGCCGACCAGCGACGGCGGGCACTCATCGCTGCGCAACGCGGCGACGTCGGCGACCGCGTGCCCGAGCGCTGCACAAACGGGCCGCGGGACAACGAATGACCGTGCAGTGAGCGCGGCCGAGGTGGCCGCGGCGCGTCATTTGGCGCAGGCGCTGACCCGGCATCGGCTGCGCGTGGAACGCGACGGCGGCGCCGTACCCGAAAGCGTGCTCGTGCTCGAACGGCTGGCACGGTTCCGGGTCACCGCGGGCCAGGACGGTTCAGAAATCAGCGGATCGGCTCCCAGCGTTGACGATCACGGTGTGACGCCCCGACTTCTCACCTACCGCCAGGCGGCCGATGCGCTGGTGTGCAGCGAGTCGACCGTGAAACGCCTCGTCGCCGCCGGGGAACTGCCGTGCGTGCATATCGGCGGGGCGGTGCGCGTCCGGGTGTCAGACCTCGACAGGTACGTCGCAGGCCTCGGCGGGGTCGCCGCGACACCCAAGGAGCCAGCATGCTGACAAGCGCATCCGACGACTTCGCAGCGATCGTGCACGCGCACCTCGGTGTCGAGCAACAGCCCGAAGAGCCGCCGCAGCCGCGCGTACCGGCCCCGAACATGGCTCAAGGCACCTCCTCCGGCGGCATGCCTGCCGAGACCGCGGCCCAACACAGCATCCGAGCGTTCGCCGCACGATTCCAGGAAGTCCTCTCGCAACCACGCAACCCCGGCGGTTGGGTCGACCTCTGGCCCTGACCTGACCGCCGCCCATCCATGAAAGGGATCCATAAGCCAATGACTAGCTTCAGCATCGAACTACAGAGCGCCCTCCGTCATGCGGCCGCGGCGGCGCAGATCGCCGCCGCGTTCGGCTACGAGATGCCAGCCGAGTGGCACACCGCGACCGCGACCGCCGCCGCGGCCAAGTCCGTGGCAGACGAACTCGAGCCAACCCTCCCCGCCGAACTCCCCACCGCTGACAAGCTGCCCGCCTTCATCACCAAAACCGCGGCCGAGCGGGACAAGTGGCGCACCCGGGTCGCCGTCGCAGCCGAGTGCCACGACCGTGCAAACCGCACGGCCGCGCGCGTCGCGATCGAGCAAGCGCCGCACGTCGCGAACCGGCTCACGGCCGACACGAACGACAAGGTATTCCCTCGGCTCGCCGAGCTGCTCGACACGGCACCGCACACCATCGGCGGGTACGAATCGCCCGACGATATGGCCGCCCACGCCGAACTGCTGCGCGTCATCGCCGAGGCCAGCCGCGCCGTAGATGCCCGCGCCCAACTCGCCATCATCACCGGTGAAGGTGCCGACATTGGCCGAAGCGCTGCCATGCTCATCATCGACCCGGGCCCCGACGCCACCGTGCGGGCCGTCGACGACGCCATCGCCGCCGTGGCCAACGACGGCATCCCCACGACGATCGAGGCGTGGCAGAGACTGCGCCGACTGAACCTGTCCCTCGCCTTCCCGGGCGAAGCCAGCGCACGCCTCGCCGCATACCAAGCCGTCAGAGCCAACCAGATGCGCACACCGGACGGCGGCATGCTCGACCACACCCTCGGCGAACTCGCCGCCATCGCCAGCCAAGCCGGCAGCCCCGTCAGAGGCTACGTCGGGCCCACCGGCTCGATTATCAAGACGCCAAAAACGATGATCGAGCAGGGCGCGTAGACGTGAGCGGCCGGGCGTCAACGTCACCGGACCGCAGGCATGCGGCGACCGGATCGATGGCCGTGAGCGAGTCCCCCTTTCTCGCACCGACCGGCCAGCGCGG
>JBBQZQ010000107.1:0-7221 GCA_038207565.1 Mycobacteriales bacterium | reverse complement strand
AATCATGAGATGCTCGCACCGAACGGATGCCTTCCTGCACGGGCCGACTGGGACCTTCAACAAGTCCAATCGTCCTATCCAGCAAGGCATTCGTTCGTCTACGACCCGCCCATCACCCGATCAACACGGTGGATCCGGGGTAAGACAACAACGGATACGGCGCTACCCGATGCGTTGTGTCCGCGGCGTCTCCACGTGCAACAGCCGTGTGCTTCCGGTGACGATCACTGCCTGACGCCAAGGAAGGTAGACCCCTCAGGCGCGAACCTCGTTGACGACCTCGAATCCGGTTTCTTCCGGAGGCGAGGTGAACCCGCCCTCGATGCCCTGCTGCATGCGGGGCATCAGCGTCGAGTCGCGGAACGACTCCCAACTCGCCTGAGAGTCGTGGATGGCGATGATGGTCCAACCTTCCGCGGATGGCCCGGCGGCATGAAAGACCTGCCCAGCGGGCAGGCTGCCGTCGGCCGGGTGCACTGCCGCGATCGATGCCTCGTACTGCTCCTTGGTGGCATCCTTGAAATGGTGAACAACGCCGTAGGTCATTGATCTACCCCGATTTCGGACCGGTCCCGAGCCTTGAGCAGCTGCCCGAGGTGTCTCGGCGGGGCCTCGAGCGGACCGTACGCCGAGCCTCCAGCAACGTCTACGGACAAACGCCTCATCACGTGGACGAGCTGTCAGGAAACGCATGGGCCGCTAATCGGGACCTCTGTGTCTGCGGACTCCGCGAACGGCTAATGACGCGGTCCTTCCGGCCGACCCGTCCGATCCACAGTTCCGCGCGGATGCGCCATCCGGCCACTGACGGATTCATATGGGCGGTGGAGCGAGCGACGTCACGCTGCAATTATCAGACGGCTCTCGCGCACAACACGGCAGATCGGGATGTCGTTGTGGTGGTTGACGGTGAGTGTTGCCTCAGTTGCAGTGTGTCAAGGTCGGTTGGTCGCCGTTGTCTGTGCCAGCGATCGCGAACTGCCGCCGCCGCCGTTGCTCTGCTCTGCTTGGCCAGGAGGACTTCTCTAGCCGTGCCTGGTGGTGCATGCTCATCGGCAGGCGAGCGATTCGTCGGTCGGTGGCGTCGTTGTTGCCGGAGGGGGTGGTCGCGCGTGCACAGGCCGACCGGGTTGACGGAGCGACAGCGCGAGCGTCTGGCGACGATGCGGCAACGCGAGGACGCCACATTCAGCGACCGCGTGCCGACGTCGCTGGCGCTGGGATCGAAGGCCCGTGCGGTGATGCCCAACGGCGTACCGATGGCCTGGATGGCGGGGCTGTACCGCACTCCGCCACTATGGGTGTCGAGCGGTCGGGGCGCGAGGTTCACCGATGTCGATGGCAATGTCTACGTCGACTTCAACATCTGCGACATGTCGGCCGCACTCGGTTACGCGAACCCACGGTTGAGCGAGGTGATCGCCGAGCGGGCCGCGCTAGGTGTTCAGATGTTCCTGCCCGTCGAGGCGGCGTTGGCAGTGTGCGAGCAGTTGCGGCTGCGCTTCGGGCTGACTCAATGGCAGTTCACGCTCTCGGCGTCATCGGCCAACACCGAAGCGTTACGCCTTGCTCGACTTGCGACTGGGCGCGAGGGTGTCCTGTTGTTTGGGGGGAAGTACCACGGCCACCTCGATGAGACTTTGTGGTCCGACGAGGGTGCCGGCGTCGTGGCTGAATCGCTGGGCGTTCGGGCCCCGTCGCAGGATCTCGCAGTCGTCGACTTCAACGACCTCGACGCCGTCGTACGGGTCCTGAGGCTCGGTCGCACGGCGGCGGTGCTAGCTGAAGGTGTGCTCACCAACTGCGGAACGGTCCTTCCTGAGGCTGGCTTTCTGGCCGGGCTCCGGGAGGCGTGCACCGCGTACGGCACGTTGCTGATCATGGACGAGACGCATACCCAATTCGACTTTTACGGCGGCGCGGTGGCTCACTATGGCGTCGCCGCGGACCTCGTCACCGGTGGCAAAGGCATCGCCGGCGGGATCCCCATCGGCGCATACGGCATGACCGACGAGTTGGCCGGCCTGCTCGAGTCACACCTCGAGAACGACGCCGCCGGCGTGCCCGGTATCGCGTTAGGCGGCACGCTGTTCGGGAATGCGCTCTCGCTTCGGTGCGCCGAGGTCGTCCTGGCCGAGTTGATGACCCCACCCGAGTACGAACGAATCGCGATGTTGGGCACGCGGCTCGCCGATGGCATCGAAGCTACCGCCCGCGAACACGAACTTGACTGGCGCGCCCACAGATTCGGTGCGCGCACCGGCTACTGCCTCGGCCCCGAACTGCCCAAGACAGCACACGAGGCGCACGCAAGCTTGGATCCGATGTTCGCAGATACCCGACGCGTGTTCTTCGCCAATCGTGGCGTGTGGGACGCGATCTCAACGTCCGGGCCACACCCAGGATTCGCCCACAAGGTCTCCGACGTCGACGACTACATGTCCGTCCTCGACGACTTCCTCGACGAGCTCTGTTCACCGTGACGAGGCCGAAGGGACCAAGGCATCTCACCCGACCGTTCCGACGCTCTCGTGGCGGACAAATGCTCGGGTGCTGTCATGGGCGGCGCATCCCCACTTATCGTTGATTGACGTCTGCACATCGGCATGAGAGTGAGAATCTCGGCCGCACGAGATTAATCCGTCTGCGCGACCGCTTCGGCGGCCACGCGTGCTCGATATCGACTATTACATGGCATCCGGCTTCAACACTGCGCGTTGTGGAGGCAGCGACCATCGCGAGATCGATGTCGATCTGCGCCCACCCGTTCGGGATGTGGGGCTGCGTCCGATCGGTGGGCCGCCGAGCGTGGGGGATGCTGGCGTCCATGAGCTGTCGCCGAATGAGGCGCGGGTCGCGGTGCGCGGGCAGCTCTTGGATAGCGTGAGGCAGCTGAGCTGCTGAGACGTGCTTCGCCGTGTGACTCTGCTGCACAGCAACTCCACCGCTGTCGTCGCGCCAGGCGCGGATCTGGCGGCGTGGATTTCGGCCGTGGTCGTCGTCGTCGGAGCGGGTGTCCTCGCCCGGTCAATTCGATGGTTGGCTACCACGGGGTCGGCGACCGGACAGGGATTCCACGACCTGTTCGATCCCCGCCCCGTCGCGCTCGACGTCCTCCATGTACAGGCGTCCGGCCACGATCTGATCGTTGCTGATCTCGAACAGCGTGACCCCCCGCACCTCGAACGCGAACCCGTCGTTCCGGGTGCCCGACCAATGCCATTCGGTCCAGCTCGTGTTGCCGTCCTCAACGGACCGGCAGATCCTCGCGTGGAAGTCGGGGATACCGGCGAACATTGCCGCCCAGTTGGCGCACATCTGGGCCCGCCCGACAAAGGCCCGGCCCGGATGCGCCGGTTGCTCGCTGCGGTAGTCCTCATGAATGAGCCCCGCCGCAGTATCGAGATCATGTGCGTTCATGGCCATGACCAATTGATCGATCACCGTAGTCATCTGGACCTCCCGAACGTGTACGTTACGCACCCCGGGTGCGCGGCTTCATGATTGCCGGTGCTGCGCAGGGAGACCATGGCCGGCGACCACCCGGACCGCAGACCATCCCAGGAGCCGGCCGGCGCGGAGCAACTCATCTGCGTCTGCATCGGCAACCGAGACACGGTCTCCACCGTGGTGGAAGTCGCCGCGGGTGTCCTCGTCCGGCGCGCCCGGCGCCTGCATCACGCCGTCCAGCGTCACGTTCGTCGTCATCACCAGCCTGCCCATTGCCGCGTCCTTCCGTCGGTGAGGTCGGCTCGATGCCTGCCTCTCGCCCACTACATGAACGGCCGGGCCGCAAGTCGACAGGTCGGCTCAGCACCTTTTCGGGCGGCCCACCATGGCGATCGTCAGGTACTCGCCCTGATCGCCGAGTGCCCTGCGGGTCACGCCCGTCAGCCGTCGAGGTCGCGGCCTGCCAGCGCGACCAGTCCTCACAGCCGTCGCGAACTCGGTGATCTTTCAAGGGAACCGCCACCACTCGGCGGTGTGCCAGGCGATTGCTGCTCGACACTCCGAGGTAGTAGACCGTACGTCGCCCGCGGTGGTATCACGGCGACCAGGCAGCCGAAAACCTGTTGGGGCGTGACGGGGCTCTGACTGACCGCGATCCTGGACTTCGGGGGCTTGTCGTTTGGCGACCCAACCGTTGACTTGTGGTGGCCTGGAAAGTTCTTGATCCCTTCGCTAGAGAGCTGTTCCAAAGACAGGTTGGCGTCGATGAGGCGACCTGGCTGGGCGGCCGGGCGTGGGCACTTTCCATCAACCCCAATGATCTGGTTCTACTGGACGACCATGCCGGAGAGGCGAGCCAGCCGCATGGCTGTGGGTCGCCACGTCTTGGCCGACGGGGGCCATGTCTGTGATACGTGCCATTACGCCAGAGTAATCTGGTTTGCAGCCCACACCGGATGTGAATCAACGTCCTCGACTCGGCTGGTCTGGTCGTTGGCGCCGACGGGCGGCGGAATGACGCCTACGGTGCTCGTTCAGTTCGCTTGGCGTGATCGGCCCGTGGCGAGGCGACCATACCCGGTTTGGGCTATTGCCGCCGGGTCGTGCGTTTGCGCCATGCTGAGCCTAGCGGCGGTGCCGCGCGTTCAGCGTGGCAAGGGTCGGGCGTGGTGCAGGGTGCCGCGTCGGCAATTCAGGCCATGCCTTGTGCCGCCCTTGAGGTGGTGCACTATGTCGCCGGTTCGGTTCGCTGCGTTGTCCGCGCGGCTTCTGGTAGCCGCCTCGTCGATGGCGCCTACCCCAGCTGTCGCTGACGAGCGACCGCTAGGTCTGCCTCGATCAGGGAAGTTGGGGTATGAGTCGTCGTGGGCGTTGTGCGAGGGTTCCCGGCGAGCTGGCCGAGCTGATCACCCTCGGGCGCACCCTGAAACGCCGCGCCGCCGACGTACCCGCCTACTTCGACCGACCCCACACCAGCAACGGACCCACCGAATCGATCAACGGCCGCCTCGAACACCTCCGCGGCACCGCCCTCGGCTTTCGCAACCTCGCCAACTACATCGCCAGATCCCTCCTGGACACCGGTGGCTTCAGACGTCGAATAAACACCCTCTTTGTGATGAGCCCGTTGTGGCTCGGGGCGCGCACCTCGCCGCGGTGCGTTCCTCTGGACTTCGGGTGGAGCCCAGCGTGGCCCCATGTCTATCCGGTGCAGGCGACGGATGACCCCGGCGAGATCGGGGTGGTCGATTTCGTAATGGTGTGGGTGAAGCTCTGGGACACGCACAACGCGCTCGAGCAGATCGCCCCGATGGTCGGGGCGGACACCAGGGTGGTGTCCTCTCAGAACGGTGTGCTGAAGGAGGACCTGCTGACAGCGGCGTTCGGCGCCGACCGGATCGTCGGCGGCGTAGCGTATATCGCCACGAGCCTGTCCGCGCCGGGCGTGATTACCGAGACCGGCCCACTCGAACAATTGGTGTTCGGCGAACTGGCCGGCACGACGTCCTCGCGGGTCGGGACCCTGTTGGCGGCCCGCTTGGCGGGGGAATTGCCGCCGAGATCGGCCCGGACATCGCGCAGGAGATCTGGAAGAAGTTCGTGTTCCTAGTCGGCCTGTCGGCCACGACCACGACGATGCGCCTGCCAATCGCTCCGATCCGCGAAGACCGGCAGACCCGAGGATTCCCCCTCGACGTGATGCTCGAGGTCGTGGCCCTAGCGCAGGCGCTCGGCGTGCCGCTGCCGGCCGACCACGCGGACCAACGATTGGCCTTCACCGACGCGCTCCGCCGACACGACCTCGTCGATGCACCGCGATCTCGAGCGCGGGAACCGTCTCGAAATGCGGGTGGCTGTCGGGCGCTGTCGCCGATCTCGGACGTTCGGTCGGCGTCGAGACCCCGCTGAATCGGGCGGTCGCCGACATCCTGTCCATACGGGCCCGCGCGCCCGTGCCGGGTTGACCGGCTCGAGGCGCGCTTTGACGACAGTTGGGCCGGCAGGGGAGTGCGATGAGATCGTCGCCCGTGTTCCGTGCCGCCGTCGTCCAGGCGGCACCGATCGCCTTCGACGTCGACGCCACGCTGGACAAAGTCGCGCGCCTGGCCGGTGACCGCCGATAAGGGAGCATGTCTGGTGGTATTCCCCGAAGCGTTCGTCTCCTGCTACCCCCGCGGTCTGGCCTTCGGCACCGTGGTCCGGGCCCGCACCCTCGAGGGCCGGGCCTGGTTTCGCCGGTACTGGGAGTCCTCGATCGACGTCGCCGGACCCGCGGTCGACCGGCTCAGCGCCATCGCCGCCCGCCACGAACGTCCACCTGGTCATCGGGGTCATCGAACGCGACGGCGGAACCCTGTGTACTGCACGACCCTCGTCATCGACCCGTCGGGTGGGTGCCTGGGCAAGCACCGCAAACTCATGCCGACCGCAGCCGAACGCCTCGTCTGGGGCACGGGCGACGGGTCAACTATGCCGGTGTTCGACACCAGCGTCGGACGGCTCGGCACGGTGATCTGCTGGGAGAACTACGTGCCACCTTCGCTTCGGGAGTCCTGCGCGTGCCCTCCGGGCGCCATATTCGAGGCCGCGGACTCCGCCTACACATTGCGGAGGGTTCGGCACTCCACGTCGCGCTCTACCTGTCCACCGCACAGCCAGCCCTGGTCGCCTGGCAGGCCCGTTAGGTCCGGTGACCGGATTTCCGCCTGCCCCGCGACCGCCGTGACGCTGCTGACGCGCTGCGCGAAGCGTGGCTTCGAGCGCACGACGAGCGGGTACAGGACGCCTGCTCGGGCGGTCGTGGACGGACCGGAACTGCCAGTGCTTGCCTCGCGGCGGTGGACGGCGTACCACGGTGAACGGTTCCACAAGCCTGCGCACCTGTCGGGTTTCAAAACCTGGCGCTGTGCGGCCTCGGAAATGATCGAGGTCTGTGTCGATGTGGCTGCTCCACCTGGTCTTGGTTCGCCTCTGCGGCTGGCTTGCGGGCCGGGTAGGCCGGGCGCATTGCTGCGTCCGGCCCCCCTCAGAACCGGACTAGCACGTCTCCGCGCATCCGGCTCAAGCAAGCCTGAAGGCCTTCGGGCAGTCAGAAGGGCTGGCCCCTGTTGCCAGGCGATGTTCCGCGGGTGGCAGTGGGCGTGTAGGAGACGGGGTTTTGATGCGTCCGCGGTGCCGTCTTCGCGCACAACGATGTACTGCTTGGTTATCGCCTTGCGGGTAGTCGCCAGCCATTGCTCCCATTCGTGTGGGTGCTGCGGTTGGCGATCG
>JBBQZQ010000106.1:0-7434 GCA_038207565.1 Mycobacteriales bacterium | reverse complement strand
ACGAGCGCGCGCCAACCCCCGCGTCGTCAAACGCAAGTACGTCAAATGGCACGTCAAACGCGCCCACCACGACCAATGGCCCAGCCCCGAACATCCACCCACCTACACCACACAACACGACACTAACTGAACGGTATTGGGGCTAGCGCCTGAGTCCGATCCTGAACGGTGGGCAGGAGACTCTGCCCAGAAGATCACAGATAGTGAGACCCACCAGAGTTCCTTGGGGCGCCTGACGACAATCCTCCAACGTATAGCGGTGCTTGTGCGGGCATGGACTGCCCGGCGTAGCGACGACTACAAGGGCGATCCCATAAGACAGATGCGATGGGTCTGTTTCGCGTAAGCACCACGTCGGCCGACTCGACCGCGCGATACGGTATGTGCCCTTGCATCCCGTTGCCGCGACCGGAGGTCAGCGCATGTCAGACCAAACCGGCGGTCGCCGTGAGTACGCTTTGCGGTCGAACGGCATGGGCGACGGCGATGGCGCTCGCAGGGGGCGCAAAGCCGGCCCCTTCCACGCCGTACGTCGGGGAGACGATGTTCGTGCTTGGATCGGATCTATTGAGTATCCCGCTATATGGCCAGCAGGGTGGAAAGTAAGATTCGACCCCACTGAATTGCTCGCGCCTGATGGACGGTTATTTGCGCGTGAGGGTGATGTTCTGAAGGGTGGCGGTGGGCTCGTTGCGGCCGCTACTGCCGCAAGGTTCTTCGAGGGTCATGCGCCGCCCGCTTGCTGGTCCCTGACCAGGATCCGCCGCGGCGCGATACGCCACAGGTAGATGGTATTTGCTAGAGGCGTGTGCTGAACTGCTCGGGGAATCATTGCGATTATCCCTGGTCAACCTCGCGCCGCGGCGAACGCCTACGGCACGTACGGATGGCTAGGCGCGGCACAGCGAAGCTCAAATGATCTTGGCGGGCTGGTGCTCATGGGCGTCCGTCTCGCCAACCCCTCAACGGGGCGCTTCGCGAGCGCAGACCCTGTGGCCGGAGGTAACGCTAGCTACGCCATCGGTCGAATACGTCTCCACGACGCGGAGCGCAGCGGTCGCGTTGTTCGGCAATTCGGACTCGTCTAGCGATGGCGAGAGGGCGGGACTTCCCGCCCTGTTACCGGTCCCGACCGCATCCCGCCGCCTCGCTAGACGTCGACCGCCATCTATGCATGTACAATGCATGCATGGTTGCTCTACAGATCCGTGACGTCCCGGATGACATCCGCCAGACGCTGGCTGACCAGGCTGCCGCCCGCGGACAGTCCTTGCAGTCGTTTCTGTTAGCTGTGGTCACCGACGAGGCGCGGCGCGCAGCAAACCTCGCCTTGATCAAGCGCTTCGGCGATCGCCACGACGGTTCGCACCTGTCCAGGGAGCAGGTCACCGAAGCGCTCGACGAGGCCCGCGCCGAGTGCGGAGTCGTCCTTGACGAGGCACCGACCAGCGTCGAATGATCGCGGTCGACGCCTCAGTGCTGGCCAACGCGCTCACTGACGACGGACCACTCGGTGTGCAGGCGCGCGCGGAACTGGTCCGCGACGCGCACTGGACCGGCCCCGATCACCTCGTTGTCGAAGTGTTCTCCACGGTCCGAGGCCGGTGGCTTGGGAACAAGATCAACGAACGACGCGCCGTCGACGCGATCACCGCGCTCGCGTCCGCCACCATCGACCTTGTAGAGGTGACACCACTGCTGGAGCGCATGTGGGAACTGCGTAACAACGTCACCGGTTACGACGCCGCGTACCTCGCCGTCGCCGAGACATTGGGCTGCGTCCTGGTGACCGCGGACGCTCGTCTTACTCGCGTCCCTGATCTCCGCTGCGACGTCCGGCTCGCCCTGCCAGCCGCATAACATCGCACGGCCAGACCGACTGCGCGGCCGGTCGGGGAACCTCTGCGGACACCCGGCCAGCGATCGATTAGCGGGCAAGGTGAACCGCTGCTCGCGATGCGCAGTGCACGTCCGGCCATCGACAACGACGACCCTGGACGATGTGGCGAAGAAGAAGGACTCGGAGCAGTCGGCTGCGGTCGAGCTGGTCCGGCTTGCGCGGAGCAGGGCCTGTCGCTATCCGGCCCGGACGGGCTGCTCAACCCGCTCACGAAGGCGGCACTCGAGACGTCGTTTAACGAGGAATGACTGAGCACCTGGGCTATGAGAAGCACGATCCGGCCAGCGCTGGAGCGGGCAACATCCGCACCGGCACTCGCAGCAAGACGGTGCTGACCGAGGCCTCCGGTCAGGTGGAGATCGAGGTTCCACGCGATCGTGCCGGGACGTTCGAGCCGCAGATCGTGCGCAAGCGGCAGCGACGGCTCAACGGCGTCGACGAGGTCGTGCTGTCGCTCCATGCCAAGGGCTGACCAACGGCGAGATTTCGGCGCACCTCGTTGAGATCTACGGCGCCTCGTTTAGCAAGGAGACCACCATTCGAATCACCGACAAGGTGTTGGAGGAGATGAACGACTGGTCGGTGCGGCCGTTGGATGAGACGTCCGCGGCGGTGTTCATCGACGCGATCGTGGTCGAGGTCCGTGATGGCCAAGTCGCCAACCTCCCGTTCTAGGCGGCCATCGGCGTCACGCTGGCTGGCGATCGCGACATCCTCGCGCTCAGGGCCGGCGCTGGTGGTGAGGGCGCGAAGTTCTGGATGGCCGTTCTGACAGAACTCAAGAACCGCGGCATCAGGGACACAAAGAACAGGTGCGTCGCGCCGGTGGATGATCAGGCGCTGCGCCGTCGGCTGCGCACGGGCAGTGATGAGTGGGCTATCGGCACCTACCCCGGTGGTGGCGGTGCTGGCTCGGGTCGTGGCTCAGCGCCGGCTGGGACGACGCGGACCGGGGTGCCGAGTCCGTCGAGGAGTACCCGGTTCCCGAGTGGTGCGGCCAGGATGACGGTCATGCTCCGCCGCGTCGAGATCAGCCGGGTGGCGGCTGGCGGGATTCTAGTTACCGGCGAGGCCACCACCGCCGTGGCCGATTCGGCGACATCGACCCACAGGAACTCCGCGCGGTCCTCGTCCTCGACGATGAGGTGCAATGTCAGGTCGTCGGGTTCGATCTGCGCCCGCTCCACCCGGCACCCAAGCGTCGGGCGACGGATGGACAGGTCCGCCGGTTTCCACCAGATCGCGACGCTCGGATCGAGGACCGTGCAGCACGTCTCGCTGCGCTCGGCGACGCCAACGTCGAACGCCGGCAGCTCACGAGACCCGCGATCAGTCATGAACAGCGCTGACACGGCATCGACGGACGTCACCTGCACCGTCGCCGCCCTACTCGCGGGGATCCGTGGCTGGGTCAGGACGTCCAGTACGCCGACTGGCAGCGCGATCCGCGACGCCACGGCACCCTCGAAGAATGACCGCTTGATCCGCGGGTCCAGCGCCATCGGACAGCGCGACCACTGATCGAGCAAGACGAGCGGCCGCGGCGACCTATTCACCGGAAACGCCGCCCACGCAGCTAAGGCGGCGTCGGCCCAACCCAACATCGGGGCCACCCGCCGCGCCGGGGGCAGCAACGGAGTCTCGAACACCACTACCCCAGCTATCTCGCGCATGCGCTGCGGCACCGACGTGTCCCGGAAATACCCCCGCACCTCGACACAGTCACCGCGCGCGTCATAGCCGGCCCCGAACGACGCGTCCCCCCGCGGCACCTCGGTCACCGCGTGCATCGTCGCCTCCAACCCGGCCTGCGTGAACCGACTGAGCTCGTAACCGACCGCCACGCCCTCGACATCGGCAGGCAGGCCGCCGCCGCGAGCGTCATGGGGGAGGCGCAGCACGACCGCGCCGGACTCGTCGTCGCCGACGTAGCGCCCTAACGCACCCACCGCCCTAGCGAGCACCTCCACCGCCCGGGCCGCGCGCGCCCCGCCCGAACCCCCAGCCATGACGAGACAGTAAACCCCGCCCACCAAACGGCTTAACCGATCGTGCGCTCAATTGCCGCTGGTCGGGCGAGCGTGACCGCCCGCTCATGCCGCCGTCGGGGCGCTCTTGCCGGGGAGCGCTCGCCCGTAAGGTCGGCGACTTGCGGGGTCAGGTGATCCGCTCGGCCAGAGAGACGATGATCCCTTCCGGACCGCGTACGTATGCCATACGCCAGACTTCCTCATACTCGCCGATGTCGCCGACCAGCCCGTAGCCGTCCGCAGCTAGCCGGTTGACGGCGCCCAGGAGGTCATCGACCTCGAAGGCCACGTTGCGCAGCCCCAGCTCGTTGGCCATCGCAGCGGGCGACCCGGGCCGGTGGTCGGGCCGGACGAATCTCGAGAGCTCCAGCCGGGTACCGCCGTCAGGCGGACGCAGCATGACGATCTCGGTGCGGGAGTTGGGGATGCCGATGACCGTCTCCAGGAACTCGCCCTCAACGAACATCCGCGAGCCTTCGACCTCGAGTCCCAGCCCGACGAAGAACGCCGTCACCGTGTCGAGGTCCGCGACAGTGATACCGACATGATCAAAGCGTGGTACGTGTGCCATCTGCCCATCCTCCGGTGTTCGGCGTCCGGCGTTGCGGCATAGCGTTCCACTCAGGCCGCTATCCGGCGTTGCGGCGGAGCGTCCCGCTCATGCCGCGTAGCGTGCCGCCTCGCGGGCCAGCTCATCTGCCGCTGTCACGTCCGCGCGCTCACGCCGCGGTCGCCGCGCCGCGCGACTTCTGCCGCCGATCAGCATTGTCGTCTTTCGCATCGGCGCTCTGGTCCGTTGTCCTGTGGCGCCGGTGCAACGGTCACCAGCGACTCCCACCTCAGCCGAGGACCCGCTCCGGCGCGCCGCCGGCCCTGTGGGAGGCGGAGGGTGGGACTCCCTCCGGCCAACCCGCCCCGGTCATCATCCGGGTCCTTTACAAGGCCGCTAATTTATGTAATCGCAGGCGTGAGTGTTTGAGAGGCGCCCCCCCAGTGGTCGCATCGACGATTTCAACGTAATCGCACGTCTCATTATGGGGGGCCTCAGTCTCCTCCCCATCGAGTGGGGCGCCGCCACTGCGGTCGGTTCCATTCGATGCGAAATCGAGCACCGAGGCGAGGCGATTACGCACCCTGTCTACGGTGATGTTCGGCTCGGGCGCGCTGCCGAGCGACGGGTCGATCGAGACAATAGCTACTTCGACCTGAAATAGTCGGTGGTTTGGCTGGAGGCCGTGGTGCGGCACCCATTTGTACTTGGCGGTGTTTGGATGATCTTCACCCGGTGTCGGTTAGCTGGCCAGCGATCCGATCTTGACCAGGTTGTGGGCTAGAACCGCTTGTCCGGTCCAGATCCGGGCTCCTTCGGTGCCGTCCAGGCGGGTTCGATTCCATCCGTATCCGCGTTTGAGGCTGCTGATCCGGCCTTCGCTGCCGGTTCTCCATTTCACTGTCCGGCGGAACGCTGCTCGGTGTTCTTCGCCTTGCCGGGCCTTGCCGGGTTTGCCTTTGCGGGGGATCACGACGTTCTTGACACCGATGTCGTGCAGGTCGTCATCGACTTTCTTCTCGCCGTAGCCGCGATCGGCGGTGACGGTGCGGGGCTTGCGGCCGCTGCGTCTGATGACCCGTTCGACGGCTGGAGCCAGTTGCGGGGCGTCGGGCGGGTTGCCTTGCTCCAGGGTGTGGTCGAGCACGATGCCGTCGTCGTTGTCGACGACCTGGGCCTTGTAGCCGAACTCGACCGGCTTGCCGAGTCGGCCCTTCGCGATCGGTCTGGCGTCGGGCTCGTGCAAGCTCACCCGCCGGGTCGCACCGGCGGGGGTGACCCCAGCGATGCGCTGACGGCTCTGCGCGGCGATCTGCACAGTGGCGTCCAGCAGCTCGGTGAGGTGGTCGACTGCGCGGCGCAGCCGACCTCGCCGCCGTCCCGCGGCGGCGTCACGCTCGCCGCGGGTGGCGAGTTCGGCGGCCTTGGCCTGCGCCTTGCGTAACGCTCGGCGGGCGTTGGCCAGCAGCCGCTCGGCGTCCGCGGCGGCCCGTTCGGCCAGCTGGGCGAGCTCGCCGGTGATCCGCGCGACCGTGCGCTGGGCCTCCTCCCGACCCTGCGCGCTGCGCAGCCGTAGCTTTGCCGCGATGCCGTGCGCTCGCCTACCCGCCGCTCGGCTGCGGTCTCGCAGCTGGGTCCGGGTCGCACCACCGGCAGCCTGTATCCGCCGCCCGGTGGCCGCGATGCGGCGCACCGCCTTGGCCAACAACCCCGAGTCGGTCGGATAGGCCACGTCCGCGGGGATCACCGTGGTGTCGGCGCGCAGCCGCGACGTGCGCAGCAGCTTCGCCTCGCCAGCCTTCGCCAGCAGCGCCTCGTTGCAGCCCGCCACCGCCGCCGTGCCGCAGCGGGTCGTCAGCTTCATCAACGTCGTCGGGTGCGGCACCTTGGCGTCCAACGGGATCCGGCAGAACCGCCGCCAAGTGATCGAGTCACTGACCTCGCGGCACACGCTCTCATAGCCCAGCCGGTAGCGGAACTTCAAAAACATGATCCGCAGATAGGTTTCCATCGGCGTCGAGGGCCGCCCGACCCGCGGGTCGAAGAACGCCACGAACGGCGCGAAGAACACCGCGTCGTCCAACAACGCGTCCACCCGCGCCAGCTCCTCGGGCAGCCGCAACACCTCCGCCGGCAACACCGCCTCCCACAAGCTCACCTGCTCTGCCCGCGTCCGCAGCACCGCTACCTCCCGCGCTCGTACCGACCGACCAGACAATGATCTCGTCATTCGAGCACCCAGACGCGATGCCACACCGACCGAAGCCCCTATTCTGCAAGGGAAACGCTTCTACTTTTTCAGGTCGAAGTAGCTAACACGGCCCGCGCGGGCATGTCTCGAGCTCCCTGCGGGTTCTGTTGCGACACCGATGCCAATGCCTGCGACAGGGTGACTGCGGTAGGTTGATCGGCTGGTGCGATCGTCGCTGAAATGCCGAATGGTTGAAGCGCCCCCATTCGGGGCAGCTGAGCAACTGGCGTCTCTGTCGAGGCCGGCGCCGCCGGGGCGACCGGCGTCATCCGGTGACCGGATCCACCCAGGGCGCCGACACCAACGGCGATGAGGACGACGGCTGTGGAGGCGGCCAGGACCGCCAGCGTGATCGGGCGTCGTCGTGACGCCGGCTCGTCGAGTCGGACAGGCCCGACCGGCGCTTGCTCGGCCCGGTCGGCGAGGGTGGCGGCCAACAGCATTTCCACGCGGTCCATCAGGCTTCCTCCATTGCAGCGATCAGAGACGGGTGCGCGCGCAACACGCCCAGCGCTCGCGCGGCGATGCTGCGCACCGTCGCCTGCCTGCACCGCACTGAACGCGATCACCGCGATCCCGCAACGCCGCTGAACAACAGGCCATCGACCACCGCGACCAGGGACCTCGGAGAAGCCGGCACACCGGCCACCTCATACTGCCCGCCGTCACACTCAAGACCATCTGCCCAGAAGCTTGATCAACT
>JBBQZQ010000105.1:0-7877 GCA_038207565.1 Mycobacteriales bacterium | reverse complement strand
GGTGGCGATCTGGTCCGCCATGCCGCACAGATCGACAAGAACAAGGGCACTGATATCCCGTGGTTGGACAACTTCGCGCGGTCGAAGTGGGGTGGTCGGGTGCTCGGGCTGGGGACCGATGTCGCTCTCGACCCGCTGACGTATCTGAGTGGCGGTGTGACCGAGGCTGCTGCCAAGGGGACCAAGGCGGTCCAGGGCGCAGACCTGGCCGCCAAGACGGCGGCCGAAGCCTCTGCTCGTGACGTCATCAACGCTGCGGCCAGAGATGGGGTCAAGGCGGGGTCGGAGCGGGCGACGATCGACGCCGCAGACACCGCCATCGCGGCGTCTCGGCGTTCGAGCAAGGCTCGGGAACTGACCCGTACACAGATCTCTCAGAAGCTGGCCGAGGCAGGGCTGACCGACGTGGCACAGAAGGTGGCTCGACGCGGCGCCAGTGCGGCGTCGTCCGCCGAACTGGAGGCCGCAGGCCTCAAGGGTGGGCTGAAGTTCTTGGGGCACGACATCCCAGGGGTCGGGCACAACGTGACCCGTCTCCCAGGCTTGCCGCTGGGCGCCGCCAAAGCGGCGGCGTTCGACTCGAAGGCTGGCACTGTGCTGGGTCTCGCCTTCGGCGACGACAAGCTGGCCGAGCTGCGCCAGGTCATCCGCTCGAAGACGTCGGCTCCCGAAGACGTGCAGAACGCCATCAAGGGCGTCCGCGCCCTGAAGTCCGCTCGCCTGTCTGCGGATCGCATGGAGCAGAAGTACGCGGGGGAGCTGAACCGCCTGCTGTCGCGGGTGCACCAGGCCGACCTGCCGACCGACACGGTCTACAAGGCGCTGACTGACCCGAGTGGCGACGCAGCGGCGCTGCTCGACAACGCCGTACCGAACGGGACGGCGCACTTTCGTAGCTGGCTTGACCGTCTGCCCGACACCGCGAACGACCTGGCAGGAGCGAACGACGCAGGGGGCAAGGCGTTCCTGCAAAAGGTCGACAACTACTTCCCCCGCCAGCCGACCGAGGAGGCACAGGCCGCCCTGGATAGGACCGCGCGGGGTGCGGGCGGACCGATGCAGCGGTCGTCAGCCGAATTTCATCGCCTTAAGGAAGGCGACCAGCTGCTCGGCGAGACACTCGGCAGCGCCGAAACCGCAGCAAAGCACGGGGCAACTGTGGACGACCAGATCAACAGCATTTTGAGCCAGAAGCTCGGCTTGCAGGGCGACTGGTTCAATAAGAATGCGCTGGAGACCCTGCCCAGATATCTGAAGGGTGTTGCCAAGCGCACGCACGAGGAGGGATACCTGGCGAACCTGCGTCGGGCTGGTGTGATCGACCCGTCCGAGGCGGTCGCCGCTGTCGGCGACATACGTGCCGAGGCGGCACAGAAGCTGGCGGAGGCCCAGGCTCTGGACGCCGCCGCAGCAGAGCGCGGCGCCGCCACCAAAGCGGCTGAGAACACACCAAGAAGATCCGTAAAGACTGACATAGCTCCTGTTTCCCTCCAGACCCCTGAGATCGCCCCAGGAGGCCCCTTTAACACTCTAGTGGGCCGAGACACCCCAACGGCCCCGCAGAGCCTTACAGAGCGCTTACGGGCACCTACGGGCGCCTCAGAGCGAGTGGCGGCCGTTGAGGCGGCCACCGAGCGGCTGAGAGCAGCGCAAGGGTTGCGTCCCGAGCAGCCGTTGAACCTGGCGGGCTTCGACTCGGTCGGACACACCGTCAACAACCTTGCGGCCAAGGTCGAGGACCTGAAGGCGAAGATCGCTTCGGTGCAAGCGGCGGGCGGCTCGGAGCGCCGCCTGGCAGAGATGCAGGCGAACGCCTCCACGCTTCAGAAGTCGCTGGGGGAACAGCGGTCCCTGCTCCAGGACGTCCAGACGGCTCAGGGGGCCACGCCCCCAGGCGTGGCGAACCCGTTGCCGCAGATGTCCACCTCCGAAATGCGTGGTGCGCTGGGAGGCACCGACTCGGCTCACGCCGCGGCGGTGGGAGGCACACCGCCCAACCCCAGCGCAGCTCACAAGTCTCTGGCCGAGATAACCCCGCAGTACGACCAACTCCAGCAGAGCATGCACCTGGCACGAGGCGACGCAGGGGCGACCATGTCGCGACTGGAAGCCAAGGCGCAACTGGTCGAGTCCCAACTCGGTCACGTTGCAGGCCAACAGTCGGCGAAAGCCGAGGGACTGCACGCCGCGCAGCAGGAGCTTCAGCTGTCGGCGGACCTGGCCAGGACAGCGACCACCGCAAGCGACACGGCCGTCAAGGACGCGGCGGCGCTGGAGTCTTCTGCTGCCGAGCTGCGAGCACAGTCGCTGGCGTTGGGGGAGCGGGCGGTCACAACGGAGCAGGCGATATCGGTGCTGCGTGGTCCACGGGGCCAGGCAGGGTTCTCGCAAATGGTTTCCGAGGCGATGCAGACGCTCGGCCGCGAGAACCTGCTCACCGCACCGCCCTGGATGATCGACGCCTTCACGAAGACGGCGCATGCGGCGAAAGAGCCTGGTGTGTTCCTGAAGTGGTTTGACGCCGCAAACCGCGGGTTCAAGACGTACGCCATTCTGAGCCCTGGGTTCCATGTGCGAAACAGCATGGGCGCCTTCTTCATGAACTTCGTTGCGGGGGCGGAGATCGCGTCGTATCGCGAGATGGGCGCAGCGATGCGCCAGTTCCGCAGGGGTGGCCTGGAAGCGGTCTCCGAGGAGATGCGGCCCTATGTGGCTCGTCTGTACGAGGGCGGTCTGATGACTGACGGCAACCGCGTGTCGGCCGAGGTTGGGTCGATGGCCACAGGTGAGGGCGGCCGACTCAGGATCGGTGACGGTGGGGCCGTCGAACCTGGAGACTCACGGCTCGCTCGATACAAGAAGACGGTCGGCGGGCGCCTCGGCCCGACCGACAACCCTGCGACTCGTCTCTCACGCCTGGCAGGCGATCGAATCGAGGACTACCACCGCGCAGTGCTCGCCTATGACGTGATGAAGAAGGGCGGCACGTACGACGACGCCGTTGAGAAGGTGTACCAGTTCCACTTTGACTACTCGGATCTGTCGGACAAGGAGAAGACGATCGGACGGCGGATCGTTCCCTTCTGGACCTGGACCAGTCGCAACATGCCGTTGCAGATCGAGCAGCTGTACCGCCATCCACGGATGTACGAGCGGTTCAATCAGCTGCGGGACAACCTGAGCCGAGGCAACACGAGCGACCCGCTGGCACCGTCATACCTGAGCGACTCCGTCACGGCGATCAAGATGGGCGGCAACAACATCTTGACGCCGAACCTGCCGTTCGAGAATGTTGACACGACCCTTCAGACGTTCGCTCAGAACCCGATCGCAGGGATCTTCGAGAACGCCGCACCGATCCTGAAGACACCTCTGGAACTCCAGGCTGGCAAACAGTTCTTCGAGGGTGTGCCGATCTCGGCGAAGCTCCAGCCACTGCCTGGTGCCTGGGCGGCCATCCCTGGTCTGAAGCAAGCTCTGCAACTCGGCGGCTTCGTTACTAAGGACCGCAAGGGCAACCTGCTCGTCAGCGGATCGACCGCTTACAGCGTGGAGCAGGCGCTTCCGCTGCTCGGGCGTGCCCGACGACTGTTCCCCAGTTCGTCGGACTCGGGTGGCAAGTTCCACGAACGCCGCAACTCGGCGTTGCTGTCGTTCTTCGGCATCGGTGATCGGACTGTGTCCGAACGAGACAGGCAGAACGAGGTGTACCGCCGAGCCGACGCCCTGAAGGCGGCGGCCGACAGGCTGAAGAACCAGGGCTACGTGATGGGCAAGCCGAAGAAGAAGGCGACGACACGTCGACGGCACAAGCCTGTCAAGGTCGCGCCGTACGAGTATCAGGCCCCAGCGTGACAAGGGGGTCGACGCCATGAGCGTCGGCCCCTCCAGCCGAGCAGTGCCGTTGACGCAGCGACCGCTAGCTTCGCCCAGGCGGGGCACAACACCCGCGGTTGCTCAGGGGGCGACGGCTTCGAGCCCGTCGCCTTCTGAGTAGTTCTGCCTCAGGATGCCAGAGCACGTAGGCGCGGGCTGTAGGCCCTGGAGAACGGTTGGTTCCACGAATTACAAGGCCCTTCAAGAGATCTGTAATTACCCCTTGCGTTCCGATCGCGGATGTGTTTTGATCCGATCAGCCCCACAACACTGAGTGCGCTTGGCAGCACGTTCAGTGGCTAGTCGCAGGAGGTCAGGTCCGCCTTCTGCTGGCGTCTGCGGGTCGGTCGAGAGGCGTTTACCAGCGTGCATGCTGGATGCTGCCATCAACGCTCCTCGGCTTGACCCGTGGGGTGACGGGAGCTAGACGCTTCCGCGCTTGGCCTCGGCGTCACGTCGAGCACTGATGTCGCGGTAGCGGCGATTCTCGCCCGTGACTTCGTCACGCAACCAACCGAGAATGGTGCATAGGCCCCATAGCAGCATTGACGTGGCAAAGGCGATGACGGGCCAGAGGAAGCCAGCCAAGCCTGAGAACGGACCATCATCGGTTGTGCCGTCCGCCCTGCACGTTGTGGGGCCAGGGGTACAACTCAGTGCTGCGGTGAGCATCCTCATTGCTTGCGCCTGAGATGCGGTGCCCAGTCCATCTTGAACTCTGCCCAAACCATCCACCAGGGTCGGCGGTCCGCCTTCGGACGACGGAACAACACGAGGTGGCGGTAGATCATGCGGACCGCTACCAGCCCGACGAACATTCCGATGTATGCGAGAACGGTCATGCCTCTAGCCCTTCCTGCGGTTCACGCCGCCACGCATCCCTGACGCCATCGGCCCGTCATGCACCCTGACATCACCCGATGTCCCACGGTGTGTCCGATCGGCAGACAACTGCCGAACTTGATTGTCAGAGACTCCACGGTCAGAGCCTGAGCAGTGCGGTCGCACGGACCGCACGGCGAGGGGAGCGGTCCAGATAGCAGCGAGCCGTCACGTCAGGCGACGAATGTCGCAGCGCCGCCTGGATGTCTTTCAGGTCGGCGCCGTCGCCATCCAGGAACCCTGCGAAGGACCGTCGCAGATCGTGCGTGGCGACCACACCGAGACCCGCCATGTCGGCGCGTCGGGCGATCATCGCCCGCACGCCCCACGGTGACAGCGCCCGCTTCCAGTCGAACACATACGCCACCTGGGAGTGGTGCAGCCCGCCTTGTGGCCGACCCGTTGCGAACACAGGATCATCAGGCCGTGGCCCGTGGCCCTGGAGCGTTGTCACTGTCGCTCTCCACGCACGCAGCCCAGCGACGGACTGCTCGGGCAGGCCGATGGTGGCCAGCTTTGATCCCTTGCCGACGATCGACACTCGGCCCTGCGACAAGTCGAGCTGACGCCAGCGCATGCTGGCCAACTCGGTTCTGCGCAGACCCGTCAGCATGGCCACCAGCAACAGCGTGTGGTCACGTTGCCCCTGGGGTGTGCCGTCGACGCACTCCTCCAGGAGGCGGTTCGCCTCGGGTCGGGTCAGCCACCGACCAGGGCGCCGCTCACCCGAACCGAGCATGAGCCGCCCCAGATCCTGAGCGGGGTTGACCTTGACGTAGCCACTGTCGCTGGCCCACTGCCAGAACGCCTTCAGGGTCGACCGTTGACGGCTCAGCGTGGACGGCGCACGGCGCGTCTCGTGCCCGTCGACGTCAGTCGTCAAGAAGTCGATCAGATGCTCAGGTCGCACCTGCTCGGCGTGCACAGGATGGCGACGCTGGAACTCGCTCAGCGTCTCCCTGTAGGTCCGTCGTGTGGACGTGGCGTAGTGCTGCTGGGTTAGCCAACGCTCCCGCAAGGTGTCCTGTCGCACTGGCACTGGTCAGTCACTCCTCAAAAAGTGTCTTTCAAGTGCTGACACGCAGCCATCAGACGAGCCGCAGGTCAGCCTGCGGATCGCCCTCAGCGGACGATGGAGGCCGCCGACTGCCTCTACGGGGTCACCATGCAGCCTGGCGGTTCGAGCCGCGTCCTGAGCGAACGGGTGGCCGCCGCCTCCTGATACCACCGATGCGAGTGGGTCGTCTGCGTACCGAATCGGTACCCAAACGACCCAAATTCGTGGGCGGTTCGGTGGCGGTTAGGGCAACCGGGCGAACCAGGCGAGGGAGAGGGTCGAGCTCAGGAACAACAGCACCAGCGCAATACCGAGGAACCAGGGCGTGATGTCGCGGAAGGTCTTGACGAAGCCGACCGAGGAACCGATGTCCTGGTACACCTTTTTCAGCTCACCGGCCGACACGGCGGTGAACGCACTGCCGCCGGTGGTCTGCGCGATGCGGGCGAGCGCGTCGGGGTTGACCCGGACCGGTACGGGCAACGGCTGGCCGGGCACGCTGATCTCGCCGTGGTCGGTACCGAAGGCGATGGTCGAGACCGGCACCTGCTGCTTCTTGGCTTCGGCCGCGGCTTGGGCGTCGGGGCGCCCGGTCGTGGTCTCACCGTCGGACATCAGGACGATCCGGGCCGGCACACGCACCCCCTTGGGACCCGGCGGCGCGGCCTTTATGGCGTCGAGGCTCGCGTAGATGGCCTCGCCGATGGCCGTGCGTTCGCCGAGTTGGATGGACCGGATCGAGTCCCGCAGGGGCCCGCGGTCGAGCGTCGGCGGTATGCGCACCTGGGCCGCGCCGTTGAACGTGACCAGCCCGACGTTCAAACGGGCGGGCAGGATGTTCACGAAGGTCAGTGCGGCGCGCTTCGCCGCCTCGAGCCGGTTCGGACTCACATCGTCGGCCTTCATGGAGAGCGAGGTGTCGATGGCCATGATGATGGTGGCCCGCTCACGCGGCACTTTCTCGGTCCGGGCCGGTCGGGCGAGGCCGGTCACCAGTGAGGCGAGGCACAGCACGACGATCGAGGCCGGCACGTGCCGGCGCCAACCCGGTCGTTTCGGAGCGATGCTGTCGAGCAGGGCGAGGTTGGTGAACTTGACGGTGTAGGTCTTGCGTCGGACCTGCAGGACGACGTACGCCGCGGCCAACGCGGCGACGAGCACCATCAACCAGAGTCGGGCAGGCGCCCGAAACTCGATCGCCAGGACGCCCGCGGCCAGGGTCATCGGCGATCGGCCGGACGGTTCCGGCCCGAGATCCGCTCGCGCCGCGCCGACACGAACCGGACGACATCGAGCAACCAGTCGGTGTCAGTCCGCAAGCGCAGGTGGTCGGCGCCGCCCTGGCGGATCGCCTCGGCGATCGTGCGGCGTTGCTCTTCGGCCGCGGCCGCGTACCGCCGCCGCAGTTTGGCGTTGGCGGTGGGTACGTCGCGCTGTGCGCCGGTGACCGGATCCACGACGGACAGCATGCCGACGTCGGGCAGATCGAGCTCTCGCGGATCGAGCACCTCGGTGGCGATGGTGTCGTGACGGGCGCTCACCCGCCGCAGTGGCTGCTCCCACGAGGATCGGTCGGCCAAGAAGTCGGACACGACCACGGCGAGCCCTCGTCGCCGGGTCGTGGCGGCCAGTCGGTCCAGGCCGGCGCCGAGATCGGTGGTGCCCCGCTCGACGCGCGGTGCGGTGACCAACCGGTGCAGCACGGCCATGAGGTGGTTCCGGCCGCCTCGGGCCGGGATGGTCACCGCGCCGCCGGGGCCGATGATGACTGCGCCGAAACGGTTCCCGGTCCGAGCGGTCAGGAAGCCGATGGCCGCCGCCGCCGAGACGGCCAGGTCGCGCTTCTCGCAGAACGCGGTGCCGAAGTCGAGGCTGGGGGAGAGGTCGACGACGACCCAGGCCTCGAGCTCGCGGTCGGCGATGGTCTCGCGTACGTGTGGTTCCTGCATCCTGGCGGTGACGTTCCAGTCGATGCGCCGCACGTCGTCGCCGGGGGCGTAGATCCGCGTCTCGCCCTGCTCGGACCCGTGACCCGGCACCATCCCCTGGTACTCGCCGTGGA
>JBBQZQ010000104.1:0-7897 GCA_038207565.1 Mycobacteriales bacterium | reverse complement strand
TCCCGAATACCTGTAGGTGCGCCTCCCGGATGTCTGCATACGCGCTGTCACGCGCAAACGCGAACAACTCCATCCGGAACTGCCGCAACAGGTGCACCAGCAGCTGCCCGACGGCGAGGCGGTCCGCCGGCAGGTCGCTTGACGTTGGCATGGTCGGAGCAGCATACTTCGGAGGCCGAAGCTTCGGCGTCCGAAGTAGTTCGGGAGGTCGCCGTGGAGACTGTCCCCACCGAGGTGGGGTCGTTGCGGGTCGAGGTGGACGGGTCCGGACCGCCGGCCGTGCTCTGGCACAGCCTGTTCCTCGACTCGACAAGTTGGACCCGCCTACGCGGCAACCTGGCCGAAGTCCGGACCCTGATCCTGATCGACGGCCCGGGCCACGGGGCCAACCCGACTCCGCCCGGACCATTCAGCATGTCCGACTGCGCCGCCGCCGCCCTCACCATCCTCGACACCATCGGGATAGCACGTCCGGTGGACTGGCTCGGCAATGCCTGGGGCGGTCACGTCGGGGTCTTCTTCGCCGCGGGCAACCCGACCGCCTGCCGGAGCTTGATCACGATTGCCACGCCGTTGCGGGTGCTGTCGCCCCCGGAACGGCGCAAGGTTCGGCTCCTCTACGAACTGCACCGGCTGGTCGGTCCCAGGCCAGTGGCCGCGTTGGTGACCGATGCCCTGCTGGGTAAGGCATTCCGGCGCAGCAACCCGGACGCCGGTGCCGTAGTGAGCGCCTCGTTCGTCCGGGCCAACCGCGCCGGCATGCGGGACGCGATCCGGTCGATCAGCCTCAACCGGGCCGACTCGACCGATCGGCTGCCGGCCGTCGTCGCGCCGACCCTCATGTTGACCGGCGCCGACGATGCAATGTGTACACCCGCCGACACCGCCGCGTGGGCCGCCCGGATACCCGCCGGCCAGAGTCTTGTCGTGCCCGGTGCGGGCCACGTCACCCCTTTGTTCCAGCCACAAACCGCCGACGTGATCAGGAATTTCTGGACCCGGTCCGGGTAGCCGGCGTAAACACCCAGTTCCACACCGCCTGACGGATCGCGACCGACCACCAGCTGGCAACGACGTCGTCCACGTAGACCAGCACGCCCGGGCCAGGCTCGGTCCCGCACCGTCTAGCCAGCGCCTGAGCTCACCAAGCGTCCCGGTAGCCGATCGCTCTACGAACAGTCGCGGGTGCACTCTGGCTGAATGGCCATGCGATCACGACGCGTGCACCGCACTCGTTCGCGTGCTGATACGCGCTGGTTTCTCGCCGGTTACGCCGGCCTCGCCGGGTTCTTCGCCCTCGAGGCGCTCACCCGCCAGCCCGGCAGCGCGTCGAGCCTGGACGCCTCCAGCGACGACCAGGGCACCACGCGCATGATCGTCACCGCCTACGCACTGGCCACAGACCTCCCGCTGCTGCTGCGGCGCCTGCCCGTGCCCCAGCTTCCCCCCGTGGCGGGCCCGATCGGGCTCACGGCGCAGGCCAGCGGACTCGCCCTGCGCGCCTGGTCGATGCGCACGCTTGGGGCCTCCTACACCCGCACCCTGCGCACCGCCGCCGAGCAACGCGTTGTCACCACCGGCCCGTACCGGTGGGTTCGCCACCCCGGGTACACCGGATCGTTGTTGATCTGGACCGGATTCGCCGTGGCCTCGCGGAGCACGCCAGTCATCGCTGCTGTCGCCGGGCTCCTGGGCCGCGCCTACCAGCGGCGCGTCAGCGCCGAGGAGCAACTGCTGCACCGAGAGCTACCGGCTACACCGCCTACAGCCAGCACACCAAGACTCTCGTGCCGTTCATCTGGTGACCGCCTCAACGAACGTGCGCGTGCCGAGCGCTGACAGGACGCATCCGCGTCACACAGGACGATCCCTACGGGGCACCCGCCTGGTGACGGGGCGGCCTGCGGGACGGCCTTGATCACTGGGATTCCGCCGGCGAAGACCGCGCGACCGTCGACTACCTCGCGTCGTCGCTGCGCCAGGCGGTGACCATGCTCAGCTCGACGGGGGCCCGCGTGATCATTGCCTCGGAGCCGTACAACCGTCGCGGCGAGCAGCCCGACGGATCGCTCAATCCCGAGGACGACCCGGCGCGCGTCGACCGCTAGAACGAGATCGTTCGCGCCGAGCTCGCGTAGCGACCGGGCACCGCATTGTTCGATCTCAACGGCGAGCTGGGCCCGGATCGGCCCTCACGTGGCACGTCGACGGCGCTCAGGTGCGTAGTGATGGCGTGCACCTGATCGCGGACGGTGTGCGCTGGCTCACGCCGTGGCTCGCTGCGCAGTTGGAGCGTGTCCGCTCGTGACGGCTGAGCGACCGCCGATTACTCCGACGCGGCCTCCAGCACGGCCTTCATCCGGGCCAGCGTCTGGCTCACGCCCTCGGTGAGCTCGCCGACGCGGTCAGCCACGATGTCGGTGGCACGATGCGGGTCAGCGTCGGCCGCATGGCGCAGGCCGCTCTGCCCGTCGGGGGTGTGGCGGAAGGTGACGTCGATGTGGCACCTACCGGACACGGTCAGGCAGAACTCGTAGAGCCAGTGTGAGGCGGGGCTGCCGTCGTATCGGTCGCCGACCACATAGCCGAAGGCGCGGCCGGGGTCGCAGACGACGACCGTGCAGGGGCGCACCCACGTCAGTTCCTCGGCACCGACCGTCTTGCGATTCGTACCGTCGAACCGCGCACCGACGCTCGGGCGGTCGAAGCTGCCGATCCACCGGGCGCCGACGCATTCGGGACTGAACTCACCGACGCGGGTGACGTCAGTGACTAGCGCCCATGCCGCCGAGGGCGTGCAGGCCACGTCGAGTCCGACGCGCGCGATGAGGTCGGCGAACAGCTCGGCGTTGACGCTCGACGGGGTTGGGCGAGCGCCGTACGCGCCCCACGTGGACACGATCGTCGCCATCGGTTCGGTCAGGACGCCGCGGTCGGCGCGGGGATCATGCCGAGCTGCTGCAGTTGGCTTAGCTGGTCCACGACATGCCAGTGCTCGGCCATCCGGCCGCCGTCGAGGCGGTGGATGTCGATGCCGGCGATGGTGTAGTCGCGGTTGGTCGCCGGCATTCCGAGGAAGGCGCCGGAGTGCGTGCCGCTGCTGCGCCAGCGCACGGCGACGCGATCGCCCTCAGCGACGACGTCCTCGATCGTGAAGACACACGGCGAGAACGCGCCCCGCAATGTCGACACACGCGTTTTGAGGTCGGCACGACCGTTGCCCTGGCTAGGGAACGGGTCGTTCTCGACGTAGTCGTCGCTGGCGATCTCGTCGAGAACGGCGAGGGCTCCACGATTGAGCACTTCGTCGTAGTAACGGCGGACAACGGTCTTGTGCTGCTCCACGTTCATCAGGTCCTCCGGGATGGTGGATGATGCGGACAGGAGTGAGCATGTCGAGTTGCCTCGGACAACACCACGATGTCTCCCACCATCTGACCCACCGGCTCGCCTTGGGGGACACACGCGTGAGCGACCCGACATTCGCCGAGCAGGTGCGCGACCGCAGAGTCGCCGCTCGGCTCACCCAGGCGGAGCTGGCCGAACGCGCCGGCGTCAGCGAGCGCGCGATCAGCGACATCGAGCGTGGCCTGCGGGCTCGGGTATATCCGGTTACCGCACGCGCACTCGCCGACGCGTTGGCGCTCACCGATGCGGCGCGGGCGACTTTCGAGCGCGCCGCGCAGGCCGGGCGGACGACGCGCGACCGGCGCCCGCCGCCGGGCGGTGCTGGTTCGGGTCCGACCCTGGCGGATGGCGATTGGCGGGCTATCCGCCGCGCCCCGATGTTCGGGCGAGCCGACGAGATCGACAGCCTGCTCACTTCCTTGCGCGACGACGGCCCGCGCCTGCACACCATCACCGGACCGGGCGGAATCGGCAAGTCCCGGCTTGCGGCGGAAGTCTGCGCTGGCTACGGCGACGGCGTCACTTGGGTCTCGCTCGCGGCTGTCGAACAGCCCGAGCTCGTCCTCCCTACGGTCGCGGTGGCGGGCGGTCTGCCCGCTGATGCGCCGCTCAGCGTGGTGTCCGCCGCCTTGGAGGACGCCACTGCCTTGCTCGTCCTCGACACATTCGAGCCGGTGTTGGCGGCCGCGAACGACGTGGCGGCCCTGGTGGACCTCACAACGCGAATGCGGGTACTGGTCACCTCACGCGCGCCACTTCGCGTGCGCGGCGAGCGAACCTTACCGCTGCGCCCCTTGCCGCTGACCGCCGCGATTGAGCTGTTCCGGCAGCGGGCGCGGGCGGTGCGTCCTGACCTAGTCGCCGACGACGAAGACGCCGCGACCGTGATCGAGGACATCAGTCGGCGACTGTCCGGCCTGCCACTTGCGCTCGAGCTGGCCGCCGCAAAGGTGCGGCACATGTCCTTGCAAGCGCTGCGACGCCGGCTGGATCGTCCACTCCGCGTACTCGACGACGGCGAACGCGACCTTCCGGTGCGCCAGCAGACGATGCGCGCCGCCATCGGGTGGAGCTATGACCTGTTGCCGCCGGTCGAGCAGACCGTGTTCCGGCGGCTGGCAACGTTCATCGATGGGTGGACACTGGAGGCGGCCGAGACGGTCTGCGCGGGGGTGGAAGCTCCGGCATCGGCGATGTTGTCGACAGTCGGTCACCTCTGCGAGCACGGCCTGATCCAGGTCGACGCCACCGCTGTGGAGCGCTGGCGTCTGCTCGATCCGATCCGCGACTACGCCCTCGAGCAGTTGGACGTCGCCGGTGAGCGGACAGCCGTCGAGCATCGCCACGCGCAGGTTTTCGCCGAACTGGCCGAGCGTGCAGCACCCCTTCTGCTCGGCGCCGAGCAGACGGCAATCCGCGACGAGCTGCGGGCCGACGTCGGCAATCTCCGCCTGGCGCTCGTGCGCGCAATCGCGGCCGGTGATGCCGATCTCGCGACACGCATCGCTGGATCGATCTGGATGTTCTGGCGGATGGAGGGCGCCCTCGCCGAAGGACGCAGATGGCTGCAACGGGCGCTTGAGCAGCACGGCGCTGACGCGTCGCCCTACCGCTCGCCTGCCCTCTGGGGTGCGGCATGGCTGGCCTACCAGCAGAGCGACCTGGCGCCCGCCACGGCATACGGGACCGAACTGCTCGCACGCTCGGTCGGCGACAATGCCGTGCTCGACCGGCGCAATGCGTTGACGATTCTGGGTCATGTCGCGATGGCAGAAGGACGCTTCGCTGATGCCGTCGGGTTGCTGGAAGAGGCACTCGATCTTGCGCGCGCGGCGGGCGTGCGTTGGCACGTCGCCACGTCGTTGCTCAACCTCGGCACAGCGCTGCTGCACGGGGCGGATCCGGTCCGTGCGCAACAGCTGCTTGAGGAAGCCGTGGCCGGGCACGTGGTTGCCGGCGACCATGCCTTTACCGCACGGTCCACGGTCGAAGTCGGCTACGCCGCGTTGTTGCGCGGCGATCTGCCTCGCGCGCGGTCATGCTTCGCCGACGCGCTGCTGGCGTTCCTCGAGTTGCGCGAGCGCTGGGGTCAGGCTGAAGCAGTTGCCGGCTTCGCAGTCCTCGCCGCAGTCGACGACGACGCTGAAACCGCCGCCGTGCTGAAGGGGGCGAGCGAGACGGCCTACGCCGAGATCGCGTCGCAGATCAACGCTCCCGAGGCCACGCTCGGCGCACCCTTTCTCGCGCACGCCCGCACCACGTTGGGCGAGTCGGGGTGGACGGCCGCAGTGGCGCGCGGCCGCCGGCTCGCGATCGAGGAAGCGGCGCAGATCGCGCTCAACCCGGTGCGCGAATGACGGCATGGATTTCCAGACCATTCGAGCCTCCGTGAATCCCTCGGTTGAGATGTCGGCAACTCGTGCCGACAGGCGGTCGGGCGGCCAGCAGCAGGTCGGCCTCGAACGAGGTCCACCGCTGAGGACGCGTGGCCGATCGACGATCGACATACGGCGAGCAGGAACTGGGTCGCGTCGTCGCGTTTCGATGCTCGGCGGAGATAGCGGTTGACTCTTCACTTGGTGGAGACCTCACGCGACGACGAACCCGCGCCGACTGCTGCCGCAGTCGAGATCCCGGGAGGGGTGCGCTGATGCCTGGTGTGACGATCGCCTCGTCCTACGGTACGGCCGGCAGCGTGATCGCACCGGCCGTGGCGAGGGAGTTGGGTCTGCCGCTTCTCGATCGCGCGATCATCGTGCAGGTGACCGCGCGGCTTGACGTGAGCCAGGCCGAGGCTGAGGCGGCGGGCGCGCACCGTTCGCTGGCCGACCGGTTCTGTCGCTACTCGCCCCACTGGCCGGCGGTGTGCTCGGGGCGGGGACGGACGCCGCGCCGGGCGAGGGGATCCCGAACCTGGACGAAGCGGAGGCGTTCCGCGAGCAGGCCGAGCAGGTGATGCGTGCGGCACTGGCAACCGGTGCGGTGATCCTGGGTCGTGCCGGCGGCGCCGCATTTCGACAACAGCCGGGTGTGTTCGGGTTCGGCTGTTCGGTTCCCAACCGGCCCGGCGGCAGCACACAACGAGGTTCGAACAGATCGACGAGTACACCGCCGTGCAGCGGATGCGCCAAGTCGACGGCGCGCGTGAGCAGTACGTGCGCAGGCTCTATCACTGCAGTGTCGACGACCCGGCGCTATATCACTTGCAGATCGACAGCACCGTGCTCGCACCGCAGGCCTGTGCCGAGATGATCGCGACTGCGTACCGGTCGTTGATTTCTTGGTCCACCACTTCCAGACTTCCTCACTGGCCCTAGGGTCGACGTCATGGAGCTGCGACGACTGGGCGCCGCGATCGATGCTGGCGTGATACTGATCGAGGCCGCTTGCGCGGTGGGCCAGGTGGGCTAGGGACAAGGAGTGCTCGTGCGACCAATACTTCTCTTCGATGTCAATGAGACGCTACTGGACCTGCGGGCCCTCGACCCTCTTTTTGACGACGTGCTCGGCAGCGCCGCGTTACGGCCAGCGTGGTTCGCGCAAATGCTGCAGCTCTCGTTCGTCGGCGGTCTCACCGGTGATTACGTCGACTTCACGGCAGCCCAGACGGCTGCACTCACGATGGTCGCGCAACGCGCCGGGGTTGATGTCGCCGCCGACGGGGTCGCGCTGATCGTCGATGCGATGTCTAGCTTGCCGCCACATCCAGAGGTTCCGGAGGCGCTGTCTCGACTGAGCGAGGCCGGTTTCCGGCTGGCAACGCTGACGAACTCCGTCGGCACCGTCGCGGAGGCGCAGGTTCAGAACGCGGGCATTCGGGACCGGTTCGAGTTGGTGCTATCGGCAGACACGGTCGGCAACCTGAAGCCGAGTCCTGCTCCTTACCGCATGGCTGCCCAGGAGTTCGGAGTAACCACGTCGGACACGTGCCTGATCGCAGCCCACTCTTGGGACGTCTCTGGTGCTCTAGCCGCAGGTTGTCAGGCGGCCTTCGTCCAGCGGCCAGGAGCAGTCGTGAGCCCGATCGGTGCGCAACCTGAACTGGTCGGTCAGGACCTGACCGAAGTTGCTGAGCTGCTTGTCAAGCGGTGGCGCTGACTTGGGTACACACGTGATGCGTAGCCGGCTGGAGGCAGTTGGCTGACGCGGAGTGCTTTGACGATCAGTTGTTAACTGGTCGGGTCGACTCGTAGCCGGACGTGCCGAGAACCCAGCCAGTGACAGCACCGAGGAACGCGCGCAGCTCACCCGAGCACGGTGGCTCGAGGCGCTATCGCCATCGCCGAATCAACAGGAATCGCGTCGCGATGACCGCTGGTTCGCCCACGGCTCCTCTGCCACGCCTTTATGTCGCTTGCCAGGTTGATGGGACCACCTGATTGCCACGAGCTAGGGACCACCTGTGCAGCGAGTTGATGGTCGTTCCTCCTTGTTGGTTGGTCAAGCCGACGTGCCGTGGGTGGCTCGTTTGGTGATCGTTGTTGGCGGG
>JBBQZQ010000103.1:0-7903 GCA_038207565.1 Mycobacteriales bacterium | reverse complement strand
CGACCAACCGCATGCAGAACAGCCGGACAGACCGGCAGCCCCGCCATGCCCGCAACCAGACCAGCCGCACAAAGATCAACACGACCCTCCGAAAACGTCACACCAATTCACGCGGTGGATCCAGGCTGAGGGGTCACCGGCAAGTGGTACGGCGGCGGCATCGAGATTGTCACCGACGAGGGCAACTGTTCCTCGACTCGGTGCTCGCACTCGGCGACCCGAACGGTGAGGTCGAACTCGCTGGGCAGTGCTACCAGCGGCTGCGTCAGGCCTACTGCGCCACGCCGCCGGTCGAAGGCCGCCGGATCGCGACCAAGATCATCGACACTTCCGGACCCACCCGAACCCCGAAGTCGCCCGCCGCTTCGGCCCGTCGCCTGTCGAGGTCACTACCGACTCTGCACTGGTCCACCCGCGCACCGTCGAGGAACTCGAGGCTCCCGCGCGACACGTCACCGAGCGGTACCGCCTACAACGCGGTCGAGGCCGGCTCAAGGCGCCGCTGCGTCAACTTCTGCGCGCCGCTCACCCCGAGCCGCTCGCGGCGACCGGGGTTCCTCTTCGGCGTGGACCGCTCCTGCATCGAGTCGCAATGACCCTCGATGGTGGCACACATTGGGGATGTCAGCCGATCCAGCAGGCGACATGATCATCGCACCAGCAAAGCACCTACGGGAGATGGAGTCGGAAATGAGGGGATGCTCGACAACAATAACGACGGCTACAACGAGACGATCCGCTTCGACAGCAACGGCGACGGATACAACGACGTGACTGCCTACGACCAGGACGGCAACGGTGCCTTCGAGGTCATGCTCATCGACACCGACGCCAGCGGAGACACCGACATCTGGGCCTACGACGACAATCAGAACGGCCAATTCGAACGCATGGTGGCCGACACCGACAACAACGGCGAGATGGATGTGTTCGTCAGCGACTCCAATCAGGACGAGGTCCCGGACGCGTTCATGGTCGACGCCAACACCAACGGCACCGACGATCGCGAGGAGATCACGGGCCCCGGGCTCATCGGACCTCCGACGAACCTCGACCCGGCGGTCAACTTACAGTTCGAACTCGTGGAAGCAACCGGACAACCGGTGTTCGGCACCCCGAACAGCGACCACGACGGTTACAACGACAGCCAGGACGTCCGACCCACCGACCCCTTCTACCGCTGACCGGCGGCGACCGAGGACGGAACGACATCCAAGCCAGCGGCCCCACGTCCGGTAGTCGGTCGCCGTTCGAGCACATCGGCGATCACGTCCTGGGCCGGCGAAGTCCACATAGCCGCGTGCCGTCCCCGACGTCAGGCCGCGCTCGCTGATCAAGTAGTCGATATAGCGGCCACGCAGCTCCTCCACCGGGCCTGGCGACACCTCCTGCTCAACCGGCAGCACGCCCAACGGCTCGAGGAACTGCAGCAACGGCCGCAGCGCCTTCACTGACCGGTACTCCACATACCTGGCGCTGGACGCGCTCAGGCTCGGTCATCGGGTTGGGGCCTGCGCGGGCACTTGGCGGGTAGCTGACGCCTGCCAGGTCGGCCCGGTGGTGGGGGCGGACTCGGGAATCGTGATCTTCCAGCCGTCGGAAGCGAGAATGGTGGCCAGTCCCAGAGCGCCCGCGTCGCGCATCGCCCACCCCACTAACAAGGCGCAAAGTGGTATGCCGACGTCGCTCCGGTCGGATGTGGCATGACTGCTCTGGTACTCGAGGAACAGCTGCCAGGCCATGTGCAGGATTTCGTCGGCTTCGTCGGGACGTCCAGCCATCGATAGCCCGGCGGACAATCTGGTCAGCGCCGACACCGCCTCGTCCATGTAGCAGAACGAGCCGGCGGCCTCGCTGTGGACGATGCCGTTCCAGAAGGTCTCGACGGTTTCTACGGCGAGGGGCAGCGCGCGCCCTGGCTGCATCAGTGCGAGGCGCGAGGCAATCCAGCGGTCCTCCATCATTGCCCACACGTCGTGTCCCAGCAGCCATGGAGCCTCGATCGGCCCGCCCTCCGCTGGCTCTGCCGGGCGGTGTCGGCTCAGACAATTGAGCACGGCCTCATGGATGACCGCGTTGAGTTCGCCACGAAGAACGGTGCGGTTGGAACTTGCAGCACCCTGCCAGAGCGGTCGCACCTGCTGCATCTCTGCGCGAAATGAGGACAGTTCGATCTCCACGACCGAGTCCCCATTCGGCTTCTGGACCGCGCGCACGTCGCACGGCGGCGCTGGATAGGCACCAGGCGCTAGGGGAAACGCGAAGTAGTTCTCGAGCCAACGACACTGATAGAGCAGGCGGGACCGCGTCGTAGCCGGGGGTCCACCGATCCACCCGAGCATCGACTGCGGGTCGAGCACCACGCATCCTGGCGATTGAGCGGGCGCGCATCCGCTCGCGCCGGGCGGAAAACCGCAGTTCTCGCACACGGGCCGTTCGGCGGCGGTCGCGAGGTGGCCCCGCGCTGCCACCAGATCGAGCGACTCAGCTCCGTTCACGCATCGGCTCCCCGCAGAATCTTTCGTTCGAAGACCGCCCGCCGGATTGGACCTTGGTCATACTCCGCTTCCCTCTGCCGGGCGACAAGTGCCGGGCTTGGTCCAGTCGCGAGCCGACCGTGCGCCCGTTCCGCGCCGGCCGATTGACCCCGAAGCCGCCTCCGGCCGCGCCGAACCGTGCGGGAAGTGACCGACTGGATCATGAGACGACCCGAGTCGCTCATTGATGAAGACAAGTCGCGGTTCAAGCAGCCCGGGTCCGCAGCCGACACCTGGACGCCATCGCCGAACGCATCGCCGAGTTCGCCGACATGATCACCGGCCTGCAGGGAGACCCCGCCGTCCTCAACGGCCTGAACATGAGCCACAACTCCGGCATGGTCGGAGAAACTGCCATCAAGACCAAATTGTTCAGACGGAAGATGTCCGGCCGCGCCCACTCGACCTACTCCGCAAGCGCGTACTCCTCGCGGCATGACCGATTGCAGAAGTGCGCGAGAATTCGAAAACCGCCCGGTGGACGGCGACGCACCCGGCTGGCGAAGAAGGCCCTTGTCGAGATCTGGAACGCCGAGGACAAGACCCACGCTCTCGCCGCCGTGCGGGCGTTCGGGGAGCTATTCGGTGCGAAGTCTGTCAAGGCGGTCAAGATCAGCGGTGACCTCGAGGAGCTGCTCGCCTTCTACGACTACTGCGCAGAGCACTGGGTGCACCTGCGCAGTATCGCTGGAGGGCGGTCAACGCGCGCCGCACCGCGTCGCCCTCGTCCGCGCCGGCGCGGTGTTCGTCAACGGCAAACCCGTCGAACGAGAAGAAGATCAACAAACGGTCACGCCGTCCGTCGAGACCGCGGCATGACAAAGATCGATCCATAGGTATTGACGATTGCTCCACTGCGACGGCACCGCACTGGGCCACCGGTGTAGCGGTCGACGCAATTGCACAACCACGTCTCAGTTCAATTAGCTCGCCGAAATCATCGCGGCGTCTGACCCTGCGGACCGTCCTGAAATGCCAGTGTTGATCTTGTTTTGGCGGCGCGGAAGGCGAGTAGACCTGTTTCGGGCGAGCCTGATGACCTAGGCTTCGTGGGAACGGCAGAGGACGGGCGCACTGCGTGGCGGCGGCGAGATGTCTTGGTCGTGCTCGGTGGCTTTCGCTGCTGACGAGGTGGTGGTTGGACCATGCACCACTTGGGGTCGTGGCACGGAGGAGTTTCCGGGTATGTGGAGTTGGGACGAGCGCAGCGTCCGCTCTGGGTGGATCACGTTCTTCCACGCCGATGTCGTCGACATGACTCATGGGTGGCCTGCGCGGCTGCCTGCTCCGTCTCGCCCGTTTCCGGAGCGGGCGAAGTCGGCGACAGTCGTAAGCCGAGGGTCGGTCATCGATTCGGCTGCGATCGGGTCTGCGTCGAAGCGATCTGTACGCCGCGCGTTGTGGCGCAGGCGGTGATCGGCGGTCTTGGGCCTTACCGTCTTCCTTCTGGGCGCATGGTCACCGTGTCAGGGCATGGCAGCGAGGTAGGTGAAGAGGGCGCGGTGTTCGTTGAGCTCGATGACGGCGTCATGGTGCTGCTGGAGATGGACCCGGAGACCCCAAATTTGGTCGATCTTTCGTTGCATTGGCGGAACTCGCTCAGCCCGGTAGGGCAGTGGCCCTACTACTGTGAAGCATCCGTCCTTTACGAGCCTGCGGACACTCTATTAGTGGTCAAAGCCCCGTCCGGTCGACACGGTGAGTGCTGCCCTTATTTGGACGAGGAATTGACAGGTTGGCGGACCGTAATCGATGTCAGACACGTCGACCTCTTGATCGACAGGATGGCCGAATTTCCGCGTGCAGATTGGCGCAGGCTTGATGATGGTTTGTTGCTTTGGCGAGGTGAGCTCGACGCTTCTAAGCAAGCGGTTATCGAGTTGGTTACCGATGACGTGATTGCGAACGAATCGTCGGGCGACAAGCGAGAAGTCACGGCAAGCGCGGCCGTCGTGGATCTAGGCCTATCGCGGTGAGGACGCGGGCGCGCGCATCGATTACGAGCGCCGCGGCCGTCACTCGGTAACGAAGGCACTGCGGCGCGGACCTGACCCGCCACGCGAGAGCCAGGTCGCGGCATCGAGCTGACGGCTTCCGGTCGCCGCTTGCTCAGCCGGCAAGCGCTGAGCGTCCCTCCTTACGCACCGGGCCAGCCCGTCAGCGCTCGTGCAGCTGACGCCCTCCCTGCTCGGCGCCGGGTCCAGCGACCCGCGCGCGACGCTCACAGCGCCTACCGAGGCAGCGACCGACTCCCGCGCCCGCCCCAGGTGCTGACCCTGGCTGTCGTGCTCGCCGCCGTCGAGGCATCCACCGGGCAGCACAGCGGGCTCAATCCGACGACACGATGCGCCGCTACCTCGCCTTCCTGGTGACGAACGGCTACGTCCCTGTCCGAGGTTGAGCAGCTCGCCGCCGGGAAGAACCCGCGCCGCCAAGCAGGCCGAGCCGAGGGCGGCCGAGGCGGGCGGAGAACCCGACCAGACGGGCGCGGGCGAGAACGACGACGAAGCGCGTCCCGGCACCGGAACCGCAGGATGAGCCCGGCGAGCGTGGACGCCGGGCCGTGCCGCTACTGCGGCGGCGAGCTGAGTCGAGACGCCTACAAGGACGACGTGTGCTTCACCGGATCGGACGGCGAGGTGATCTGCAACGAAGCGTCCCGCGTCTGGTGGGTCGCGCACGAGCCGTACGACGTCTCGCAGCTCGAACAGGCGCAGGTTGTCGCGTAGCGGATCACCCGAGCCACCGCCTCGCGCAGCCTGCCGCTGTTCTCCGCCTGACTGCCCACCCGCGAACCGAATCGGGATACTCTGCCAGGCCGCAGCCACCGCGACTTGCTCACCGACTTCGTCAGCCGGCGGCGGCCACCGCAGAGCCGCCATCATTCGCGGCGCGCGGCGGCGACACGACCTCGACACCGATCGGCGCCTCTCCTGCGGACGGTTTCGTCAGCCGGCGAACCTCGACCGCCTCCAGGTCCACCAGCTTGGCCGCCGCGTCCACGCCGATCCCTTCGTCCAGCACGCGACGCAGTGCTTGGCTGATTCCGGCCTTCGCCGTCGTCACCTTCGCCTCGGCCTCGGACCGATCGCCCAGCAGCATGAACACATCGGCCGCCGCCTGTTCGATCCGCTGATCCTGCGCGTCCCGCTCGGCATCCAGGGCCATCCGGCGCTCCCGGGCCCTCGTCAACGCCGCCTGCGTCGCCTTCACCGTCTTAGCCACCAGCTCGCTCCCCGTCACGACCGACTCGACCCCCGCAGCCTGCCAACCGCCCCTGACACAAGATCATTGTCCTGTTCAGATGAAGGTTGCGAGCGGCACGTGGGGCACGTGGGCTTTGCAACCTAGCTCCGGACGTTTCTATGCGGGGCCGTCCAGACTCACTTTGCAAATTCGACGGCGGGCATCGGGTCGCCGCTTGACCCGGTATCGCGCCAATCCTTGACAGGAAACCAAATGGTTTCCTATTGTGGATTGCGTGGAACCCGTGTTCAAGGCGCTCGCCGATCCGACACGGCGTGAACTGCTCGACGAGTTGTTCCGCCACGACGGGCAGAGCTTGGGCGCGCTGGCGGGCCGGTTTGCCATGACGCGGGTGGCGGTGGCCAAGCACCTACGGCTGCTGGAAGCCGCCGGCCTGGTCACGGCCCGCCGTCGAGGCCGGGAGAAGCTGCACTACCTGAACCCGGTCCCGATCCGGCTCGTGCACGATCGGTGGGTGAGCAAGTACACCGAGGCCTGGGCCGGCGGCCTCGTCGATCTCAAACGCGACCTGGAGGCGAGCGTGGAGAAGATATTCGAGATCTACATCCGGGCCAGTCCGGAACGGCTGTGGCAGGCGATCACCGATCCCGAAGTCCGGGCGCGCTACCAGTTCGGCGCGCGGGTCGAGTCCGACTGGACTTCCGGGTCCAGATACCAGGTGACGCACGACAGTGCATCTGGCCCGCTCATCGAGGGCGAGAACCTCGAGATCGACCCGCCGCGCCGACTGGTGCAGTCCTACCACGCGGTGTGGGGCGAGGACGTCGCCGCCGAGGGCACCAGCCGTGTCACGTGGGAGATCGAGCCGGTCGGCGACTCGTGCCGACTCACCGTCACCCACGACCAGCTGCGCGAGAACGCCGACGAACACCTCTACGGCGGCTGGCCGATGATCTTGTCCGGGCTCAAGACCTGGCTCGAGACCGGCCAAGAGCTCACCACCCCCGGCTCACTCAGCTACCGAGGACCGCAATGAGCACTCTGGACAAGAGTTTCACCTCCGTGGCGCAACGAAGCCCGAACAACGGCGGCTGGACCTACGTGGTCATGCCCGGCTCTAGCCGAGTACTTCGGCACCCGCGGCCTGGTGCGCATCCGCGGCAGCATCGACGGCCCACCCTTTCCGCGGCTCGTTCATGGCCTTCGGTGACGGCACCCACAAGCTCGCCGTCCCGGCCCACGTCGGCACCCGGATCGGCAAGGACGACGACGACACGGTCACCGTCCACCTCGACGAACGCATCCCACCCACCCCGCGAAGGAGCACCCGATGAGCGCCACCACGACCCACATCACCGGCATCCGCACCGTCAGCATCCCGGTCGACGACCAAGACGCCGCGTTGCGCTTCTACGTCGACACGCTCGGCTTCACCAGGCTGCGTGACAACCCGACGCCCAATGGCGGGCGCTGGATCGAACTCGCCCCGGGCAACGACGACGTGATCGTCACCCTCGAACCTGCCGCACCTGACGTGACTCGCGGCGCCATCGGCATCCGATTCACCACCAAGGACGCCGAAGCCGCGCATACCGAGCTTCAAACCGCCGGAGTCGACACCGACGAAATCCTCCGCTGGCCCGGAGTCCCCGCAATGTTCGCCTTCCGCGACCCCGACGGCAACACCTTCTCCATCACCGAGATCACCTGACCGGCTGTGTCAAGGGAGGTGACCGCCGCACCGGCCTGCCCGACTCCAGCGGCACCGCCCACGCCTCGGCCAACGGCGTCCCGCACTCGACGCCGTCCTCGGTGATGTAATCCAGGTCGAAGCCGTCAGCGGTGACCGAGGCCGACCGAACCGTCTGCGCAGGGTAACGCTGTCACAGATCAACAGTGTTCGCCCGCCAGCGACCGAATCCCGACAGCGACTCGCAACCTAACTCCGGACGGCGCAACATTCGTCGCAACCTAGGTCCAGACGTCGCAAGGTTCCACCGGACAGGACCATCCGCTCAGGGTGTGTTCGCTGCGGGTGGCTTGAAGTGCGTGTGGGTCGAGGCCGAGCAGTTTCAGGATGGTCGGGGCGATCTGGGTGGTGAGGACGCGCCCAGTTTTGAGGTTGTCGTGCGGCACCCCGGCTCCGGAGACGACGAGCG
>JBBQZQ010000102.1:0-8108 GCA_038207565.1 Mycobacteriales bacterium | reverse complement strand
CGCATCTACCTCAACTACTTCGACGTGCCGGCACTCTGCTACGGGCCTAAGGCGGCCAACATCCACGGTGTCGACGAGTTCGTCGACCTGCACAGTATCGTCGCGGGAGCGCGCACCCTCGCCCGCTTCCTCATCAACTGGTACCGGTCATGACCGGCATCGTCGACGTAGACCCATTCGGGGACCTCGACCGTGATGCCGGCAATCCGCTCGAGCGTCACGTAGTCACCCGCAACGTCGCCGACGAGATCGTGGACCGGCTGGTCACGGCGGTCGCACTCGGCGTGTATGTCCCGGGTCAGCGATTGCCTTCCGAGCGCGAGCTGTCCGAGATGCTGCACGTCTCGCGTACCGGCGTACGGGAGGCATTGCACCGACTAGCCGAAGCGGGGTACGTCGAGGTCCGCCGCGGCCGCACCGGCGGATCGTTCGTACTCGCCGGTTGGGGACCAAACTCCGCCGAGATGGTCGGACGTCACCTGCTGCCCAACTGGGACCGTTTCGAAGCCCTTTTTGATGCGCGACGGCTTCTAGAACCGCTCATCGCTAGGACAGCAGCGCAGCGACGCACCCGCGCCGAGCTCAAGGCGATCCGTCAAGCGCTGGCTATGTACGGCGACGCCGCTGATCGCGAGGCGTCGCGCAAGGCCGACGAGCTCTTTCACCGTTCGATCGGCAACGCCACACACAATCCGGTGCTGACCGGTATCTCGACGCAAATCCGATCCCGAGTGAGCTTGAACCTCGGCGCCGAACCGTACACGGCAGCCGTCCGCGAGCAAGCCGCGCACCAACACCAGCAACTAGCCGACGCCATCGACGCCGGTGATGGCGACCTCGCCGCTGAGATCGCGGGAAGCCACTTCTCCCTGACGGAGAAGCTCATTCGCGACCTCGTGCGCCGTGTCCGCCGCGAGATGAACAGCTCATGACCAGGAGGTCCGCATGCCGACTGCCCACGTGAATGAGATCGACATCAATTACCGGATTGACGGCGACGGGCAAACCACCCTCGTCTTGATCAACGGTCTTGCCGACACACTCGAGTCTTGGGACCTCCAAATACCCGACTTCGTCGCCGCCGGCATGCGGGTCTTGCGATTTGACAACCGCGGCGTCGGCGCCACCGACGCGCCACCCGGCGTCTACACATCCAGGCAGCTCGCCGACGACGCCATGGCTCTTGTCGGTCATCTGAACATCGGCGACCACCACGTGATGGGAGTGTCGATGGGCGGGATGATCGCGCAGGAATACGCGTTGGCCAACAGCGATCAGATCAGATCACTGACGCTCGCATGCACCTACGCGGCACCGGGTCCATTCTGCAGTCGCCTTTTCGCGATGTGGGCAGACCTCGCCCAATCAATCGGACTCGCCGCCGTCATGCGCGACGTCGCCCTATGGGCCTTCACCGTAGGCTTCTTCGAGGAGCGCGAGGACGAGGCACGCGAGTTCGAGGACGCGCTGGCTGCACTCACGATGTCCGTTCCGGCCTACCTCGCCCAGCTCAACGTTATTCAAACCCACGATGCAGTCGCGCGACTCCGCCAAATCGACGTTGCGACCCTGGTTTTGGCGGGGAAGGAGGACATCCTCATTCCGGTGAAGCTTTCACAGCGGTTGCACGACGCCATCTCCGATTCTCAGTGGGAGAGCGTTCCGGGCGGTCATGCCTGCCTGTGGGAGAACCCCGAACCGTTCAATTCGGCGATCCTCAACTTCATCCGGTCGCACCGTTAATTACGGCGCTCGTCGCATCCCGAGCCGGGTAGCGAAACACGCGCCTCCACACATCCAGATCCGATCCGCGACAAGCCGACCTGAGGACATGACATGACTGACGATCCGACCATCCTTCACAAAGAGCTGACTCGTCGACAGGCCCTTGTCGGCGCGGGCGGCGGCATCTCGCTGCTGGCGTTGTCGCAGCTGCTCAGCGCCTGCTCGTCCTCGGGTACGTCCAGCCCGTCCACGGGTAGCGGTGGGTCAGCCGCCGCCACGAAGCCGTCGTTCCCCAAGGGCGGCGGCAAGGCGGTTCCGTCGATGACCTGGGCGCTGTTCGCCGACCCGGTCTCGATGGACTACGCCTTCGCCTACGATTTCAACACGAATCCGCCGGTGACGAACATGGTGGAGTCCCTGCTACGCATGTCACCCGCGGGTGAACTCCAGCCCTACCTCGCGTCGTCGTGGAAGAAGGTCAACGACCTCACCTACGTCTACACGCTGCGCAAGGGTGTGAAGTTCCATGACGGAACGGAGATGACCGCCACCGATGCCGAGGCATCGATGAAGCGCATCGTCGATCCGTCGGTTGCGAGCTACCTGGCCTCCTTCGTGGGCAACGTCAAGACGATCACGGCGACCGGCAAGTACGAATTGACCGTCAAGCTGTCCACCCCGGATGCTCTGTGGCAGTACGTGCCGGCCACCACGGTGGGCGGGGTCGTCCCCAAGTCCTTCCTGGACAAGAACGGCAAGAACGTCGGCAAGCCCAACGTGGGCATCGTTGGCACCGGCCCGTACAAGTTCGGCTCCTGGCAGCAGGGTCAGCAGGTCGTTATTACCAAGAACGACCAGTACTGGAACACCGCCCGCAAGCCGAGCGTCACTCAGATCACGTTCAAGGTCGTGGCCAGCGAAACAACCGTGGTCGAAAGCATGGTCAACGGTGACATTGACGGTGCCTTCAATATCTCCGGCAAGAACCTTAAGGCGCTCAAGGGATCGAGCATGACCATCGCGACGGCACCGTCGTATTTCGTGCACTTCGTCGGACTGAACGTCACCCGGAAGCCGTTCACTGATGTACGTGTGCGCCAGGCCCTGTCCTACGCGATCGACAAGCAGGGCGTGCTCGACTCGACGTGGGGCGGCTCGGGCACGCTGGCGAAGTCACCGGTAACACCGGCGATGTGGAGCTTCGAACAGACGTCGTTCAAGCAGGCCTACGACGCATTGCCCGACTACGGTCACAATCTCGACAAAGCTAAGCAGCTGATCAAGGCGGCCGGCGCCGAGGGTGCGTCGGCCACGCTGCTGGTTGCCACACCGCACGAGCAGGATGAGGGCGTCATCGTGCAGGCGGCGGCCAAGTCCATCGGTCTCGACATCAAGCTGCAGAACATCCCGTACACGCAACTACTGGCAAAGATCGCCGACAAGTCACATGACTACGACGGATTTCTGCTCGAGTGGTCCTCCGACTACCCCGACCCGGGCGGCACCCTCGTGCAGTGCTTCGAGTACGCCCGACTGACCGACTATACGAAGTACAACAAGCCGAACGTCGCCGCCTCGCTGACGGCGTCCGCGACAGAAAGCGATCCTGCGGCCCGCGCGAAGCAGTTCATCGCGGCGCAGAAACAAATTGTCAATGATCAGTCCTGGATCATTCTTTTCACGCCTTACACGAACATGCCGATCTCGACGAAGCTCGGCGGCTACGAGATTCGACCGCTCTGGTACTGGGACAGCGGGTGGGCCGCTGACATCAGCGGTGTGTAAACGATCCGACTGCCGGCTAGCGAATATGACGGGTTGGGTGAACGATGCGTAACGGGATCACGCGCTACATCGCAAGACGCGTCGCCGCCGCGTTGGCGCTGCTCGTCGTGACCTCGTTCATCCTCTTCATGTTGGAGCACCTCGCGCCGGGCAACGCCGAGTCGGTGTTGCTCGGCGGGCGGCCGTCAACTCCTGGTCTGCTGCGAGAGATCCGCACTCAATACCACCTGAGTGATCCGCTGTGGCAGCAATACTGGCGGTGGCTCAGCGGGGCACTGCGCTTCGACTTCGGCCAGTCGATCACGTACAAGTCCTCGGTGTCGTCGGTCGTTGGCTCACGCATCGCGCCCACGGTCGAACTCGCGTTGTACGCGGCCGTCATCACCATCGTGCTGGGTGTCGCGCTCGGCGCCGTCGCCGCCATCCGGGAGGGTCACTTCTCCGACTCGGTGATCTCAGGCGGAGTGCTGGTGCTCGCGTCGATCTCGAGTTATGTGTCCGGCGTGTTCCTGCTCGTCATTTTCGGCGTGAAACTGGGTTGGTTCCCGATCCTCGGGACGGGCACCAGTGGCGTGGATCGGCTGTATCACCTCACTCTGCCGGCGATCGCGTTGGCGATCAGCCTCATTGCGTTGATTGCACGCACCACACGCGCGTCCGTATCCCGCGTGCTCGGTCTCGAATTTGTCGAGACCGAACGTGCGAGGGGACTGTCCGAGCGGCGCATCTTCGTCAAGCACGTGTTCCGCAGTGCGCTGATCCCGATTCTGACCGTCTCGGGCCTGGCGGTCGGGTATCTCATCAGCGGGAGCGTGCTCGTCGAATACACCTTCGGGCTGAACGGCCTCGGCTCGCTGTTGGTGCAGGCCGTCGAGGCCAAGGACTACTCGGTGGTGCAGGCCGTCACCCTGCTGTTCACTGCGGTGTTCATCTTCCTCAACCTCGGGGTGGACCTGCTCTACGGCGTCGTCGATCCGCGGATCCGATTCGCCGGAGCATCGACGTGACCACCGTAGACGTCGCGACGACGGTCCAGAGCCGCCGCTGGATGCCTCGGCTGCCCGGCTCGATTGGCCTTGCCGTCGGCTCAACGATCATTGTGGTGCTGCTCGTCGTTGCGGTGTTCGCGCCGCTGCTCGCGCCGCACGACCCGAACGCCGTGAGCCTGTCCGAGACGCTTGCCGGATCGAGTCCCGGCCACCTGCTCGGAACGGATTCGGCCGGCCGCGACACTCTCTCGCGCCTCGTTTACGGCACCCGGCTAAGCCTTCTCGGCCCTCTCGCGGTCGTCTTCATGTCCGTCGTCATCGGAGTGCCGGCTGGGCTGTGGGCCGGGTACCGCGGTGGCTGGGTCGACTCCGTTCTGTCCCGCCTCTGGGACATGGTGTTCGGCTTTCCGCCGCTGCTTCTCGCGATCGTGATTGTTGCGACCTTCGGGGCCGGCTTCTGGACAGCGACGATCGCGATCGCGATCACGTACATCCCGCTGCTCACCCGGGTCGTGCGGGGAGTGGTCATCGTGGAATGCCGCAACGCCTACGTCGATGCCTGTCGCATCCAGGGCTTCAGTGCCGTGCGGGTCTGCTTGTTTCATATCCTGCCCAACGTCGCGGGCACGATCGTGGCCCAGTCGACGCTCAACTTCGGTTACGCCCTGCTCGATCTTGCGGGCCTGGCGTTCCTGGGCCTGGGCGTGCAGCCGCCCACCGCCGACTGGGGGCAGATGCTTTCGGACGGCCGCCAAAGCATCCTGTTTTCCGTCACCGAGGTCGTCATCGCCTCGATCGCCATCGCGATCGCCGTCATCGGGTTCAACCTGCTCGGCGACGCACTCGCCAAGCGACTGGTCAGGTCGTGACCATGGCGGTCAAGGACACCCGATCCGCAACCATGTCCACCAATCTCGCGCGGTCAGCGGCGCCACTACTCGACATGCGCGATCTCACCACGTCGCTGATGGTGCGTGGGACGCTGCGGCCGATCGTGCGGCTGATGAGCATGACGATCGCGCCGGGCGAGATCGTGGGCCTCGTCGGCGAGTCCGGCAGCGGCAAGTCGATCACGGCGCGCTCGATCATGGGTTTGCTACCCAAGGGAGCACGCAACACTGGGCAAATTCTGTTTGACGGACGCGACACACTCTCCCTCACCTCGCGAGACCTGCGCACGCTGCGGAGCGACCAGATCGGAATGATCTTCCAGGACCCACGCGCACACATCGACCCGCTATGGAAGATTGAGGACTACCTGGGCGAGGGACTGCGGTTGCATAAGGGCAAGAGCCGCGGCGACGCACGATCGATCTCGCGTGACCTGCTGAGCAGCCTCGGCATCACCGACCCCTCGCGCGTACTCAGCTCCTATCCGGGTCAACTTTCCGGCGGCATGCTGCAGCGCGTCATGATCGCGGGCGCCCTGTCGTGCGAACCCAAGCTGATCATCGCCGACGAGGCGACGACCGCGCTCGACGTGACGGTGCAGGCCGACATTCTCGCCATCCTGCGCGATCTGCAACAGACACGCGGCCTGTCTATGCTGTTCATTACCCACGACCTTGCCTTGGCATCCTTGATTTGCGACAAGATCGTCGTGATGTACGCCGGGCGACCGATGGCTGTCCAGCGCGCTGGCGATCTGTTCGACGCGCCCGCCCACCCCTACGCTGCGGCGCTCGTCGGCGCTCGTCCCCGCATGGACCGCAAGGTGGACCGCCTGCAGGCCATCGGCGGTCGGCCTGTGTCCGCGCTCGAGGTTTCCGACGGCTGCCCGTTCCGTCCTCGCTGCCCCTATGCCATCGACGACTGTGCTGACATCGAGCCGGTCCTGCTCGATGTCGGCGGCGTTGTGCAAAGCGAATGCATCCGGACCAACGACATCCGTGAGCAGATGCGCGAGGGCGTGCACCGTGACGACTGACGAATTGCGTGACGCGGTTCGCGTCGAAAGCCTAACGAAGACCTTTCCCGCCACCGGGTCGCGTGCAAAGGCCGATGCCGTGCACGCCGTGCGCGAGGTGTCGCTGACCGTGCGCCAAGGCGAATGCCTCGGCATCGCAGGCGAATCAGGATCGGGCAAGTCCACTCTCGCGCGCATGCTCGTCGGACTGGAGAAGCCGACGTCAGGCAGGTTCCTGGTGGATGGCGAGCACTTGCCCGACCGGCCCGGGGCCGCCGACCGCAGGAGACACGCTCGGCGGATCCAGATGGTTTTCCAGGACCCGTACTCCTCCCTCGATCCTCGCCAACCCGTCGGCATGGTGCTGGACGAAGTGCAGCGCGTCCATTTCGACCGTGACCGCGCCGGCCGCAATACGAGGACCGCCGAGCTGCTCGAAGCGGTCGGGCTGGGGAAGAACTACAACGAATCGGTGCCTCGCTCGCTCTCTGGAGGACAGCGTCAACGCCTGGCGATTGCCCGCGCACTTGCCGCCGAGCCGTCGGTCATCGTGCTAGACGAGGCAGTTTCGTCGTTGGACGTGTCGATCCAGGCGCAGATCCTCAACCTGCTCGGCGATCTGCGCCGTGAGCTGTCGCTGACCTATGTGTTCATCTCCCACGACCTCGCCGTCATCCGGCAGGTCTCCGACCGTGTCCTCGTGCTGTACCGGGGCGAGCTTATGGAGCAGGCGTCAGTCGACGAGATTTTCGGCTCGGCCATGCATCCTTACAGCCGTTTACTGCTCGACTCGGTGCCACAGCCCGGGATGTCACTGTCTCGACGGCCGGATCGTGCCGCTACCAGTGAGAGCGGCTGCCTGTTTCGCGAACGCTGCCCGAGTGCACACGACAGATGTATCGAAGAACCACCGCTGTTTCAGATCGAGACCGGCGCGCAGTCGCGGTGCTGGCTCGTCGCCGAACACCCGACCGCGGTACTGACCAAGGAGGAAGCGTGACCAGCACACAACGCAACGTCGAGGGAACGATCCAGGTGCCCGGTGGGCAGGTCTGGTACAAATCCGTCGGCGACGGAGACTTGCCGCCGTTGCTCGTCGTCCACGGCGGTCCAGGATTTACGCACAACTACCTGACTCCGCTAGAGGATCTCGCGGTCGACCGTCGAGTCATCTTTTGGGACCAGCTGGGCTGCGGGCGGTCGGAAACGCCGAGTGACATCGGCCTCTGGACGATGGAGCGCTCGCTGCAGGAAGTCGATGCCGTTCGCGAAGCCCTCGGCCTGGAGCACCACCACCTGTTCGGCAACTCGTGGGGCGGCATGCTCGTTCAGCAGTACGTCCTGGATCGTCAGCCTGATCTCATGAGCCTAATCGTGTCGAACAGCCTGGCCAGCATGCCGCGGCTGGGGGAGGACACGCAGCGCCTGAAGTCCCAGCTACCGCAGGACGTGCAGGACACCATCGATTACCACGAGGACAACGAGCTCTATGCATGCCCTGAATACCAGGGCGCCATAGCGATCTGGTTCCAGAAGTACATTTGTCGACTGCAACCATGGCCGCTGGGATTGGAGCAGTCGTTCGCGGGAGTCGGGATGGACATCTACATGACGATGGTCGGGCCCAGTGACTTCAAGGTGATCGGCAATCTGAAGGACTGGGACATCATGGACCGGCTCAAGGAAATAACGGTGCCCACCCT
>JBBQZQ010000101.1:0-8165 GCA_038207565.1 Mycobacteriales bacterium | reverse complement strand
CCGGCACGTGATCGACGCCGACTGGCATCAGTCCGTGGAGAGCCCGGTGCGTGGAGACGCGCACGCCGGGTTCGGTGGGCGGGTCGAGGAAACATGCTGTTCCTTCGAACAGTGGTGCGCCTCGGCCCGACCCAACTCATCGATCGAGAGCACGACCGCCTTGTCCGGCGGGTTCAGATAGAGCCCGACCACGTCGCGGATCTTCGCCTCGAGTTGCGGGTCGGTGGAGAACTTGAACGTCTCCCGCCGCCACGGTTGCAGCTTCCACTCCCGCCAGATCCGCGCGACCGAGGCGAAGGAGATCCCCAGATGATCGGCCAGCAGCCGCGCCGACCAGTGCGTCACGCCAAGCTTGGCCGGCGGCGGCTGCAACGTCTCAACCACCACCGCAGCGTCATCGATCACCCGCGGACGGCCCGGCCGGTCCAGATCGTTGAGGCCGGCGATGCCCTGCACCCGGTAACGCTCACGCCAATCGATCACCGTCTGCCGAGCACATCCGACCCGGCGGGCGATCTCGGCGTTCGCGACACCCTCGCTGGCCAACACCACAATCCGCGCCCGCTGCACCGTCCCCGCCCGCACCGACGACGAGCGGATCAACGAGTCCAGCCGCTCACGATCACCATCACGAAGCACCAGCGCCGCAGCAACCATGCCCAATTATCACCAACAAAAGAACGCCTAGCTATTTCCGACACGCGACACTAGCCGCGCCGACTCAGCGTCGCTCCCGAGACGGAGCGGCCGCCATCTACTTGCTGCGAACCCACGCCAAAACCGGAGGACCGACATGACCTCTCAGCGAGGAACAGCGTTGCGCCGAAGCCGCGTAGCTGGCATTGGGCTGGTAGCCGTTGCGCTGGCGACGTTGGGCTGGTCGTCCTCGTCAGCCACCCAGGCTCGGCCGCGATCCGCGTCGGACACCAGCCCGTGGGTGGCATACCAGAGCAGTCTGCGGGGAGCCGAATTCGGTCCGGAAGGCCTGTTCCTCGTCCACCCCGACGGCTCGGACGATCACGAAGTGGCGACGGGCCTGCCGGGCGAACACATGCATCCTGACTGGTCGAGCGACGGACGCACGCTCGCCTTCCGCGCCGACATCGGCGACTATCCACAGCTGTACCTGACGAATCCGATCAAGGACCCGGACGGGTTACGAGCGCGGCAGCTCACGGACTGTGCCGCCGAGTGCATCCAGGTTGATGACCCCGCGCTGTCACCGGACGGCCACAGCATTGCCTTTATCGAGGACACCGGCCCGCCCGTCGTTGTCGGCCAGATTGAGGTCCCGCGCACCTTCGAACTGCGTGTCGCCAACATCGGCCGAGATGGCCTGCGTCATGTGCGTACGTTGCTGCGCACGCGCACGCTGACCGAGCTCGTCGAACCACGGTGGTCACCGGATGGCCGCGCCTTGGTGTTCTGGGCTGACCACGCGGCTGCCGAGACCGGTGCAGTCGACGCCACCGCAGTGTTCACCATCGATGCGGACGGCACGCACCGCAGGCAGATCACACCGTGGTCGATGCTCGCTGGCGAGGCCGACTGGTCACCCTGCGCGCAGCGACTTGTGTTCGTCACCCACCCGCTCAGCGTGTTCAACTTCGAGGATGTCGTATCCAACCTCTACACAGCGCGAACGGATGGGAGCCAGCTGAAACAGCTCACCCGCGCGACCACCTCCTCTGATCGAGCGACCCAAGCACGCTGGACGCCGGATGGTCAGATCATCTACCACCCGTGTCACCGCAAATTCCCGCGCGCTCTGGCTGCGCGACGCAACCGGCCTCGACCCGCGCCCACTTGCCCCGGGCGGACGCCCAATTCGCACCCATGGTGACGTCCAGCCCACCGGCGGGGGGCACCCGGCGTGTCCGCCGGCACAGGGCCGATCGGATTAACCCGCTTTGCGCGGACGTCGGCGGCATCAGCGTCGAACCGGAACGCGGGCTCAGCGTAAGGGGCCGCCCTGACGCGCGCGACACCGAGCGCGCGGCACAATTTGCTCATGCGGCCCCGCATACTGATCGTTGACGATCACGATGGTTTCCGGTCGGTCGCGCGTGCGATGCTGGAGGCGGAGGGTTTCGCCGTGGTCGGTGACGCTACGGACGGGCAGAGCGCGGTCGCGTCGGCGGGGGCGTTGCGCCCAGATGTTGTGCTACTCGATGTCCACCTCCCCGGCATGGACGGCTTTGAGGTAGCCCTGCTACTCGCCGCGTTGCCCGATCCGCCAACCGTGATACTGACCTCGAGCAGGCCGATCGAGGACCTGCGTCGCCGGACCGAGAGCAGCCCCGCCGTGGGATTTCTGTCCAAGCACGAACTGTCCGGCGCAGCGATCAACGCGATGGTCCGAGAGCCGGGCACATGACGTCGTGGCTGGACTTGGTTGCGGGCGTGTCGTTCCTGGTGTTGGCGGTGGCCACGGCGCGCACGTCGCGACTCATGGCTGTAGTGAGCGCGCTTACGGGTGTTGCCTGGTTCCTCGCGGATATCAGCGCCGTGGCATTGTTCGTTCATCGACCGCTCCAGATCCACGCCGCACAGGGTTACCCTGACGGCCGAGTCCGCGGCAGGTTCGCCGGCGCGCTGCTCACCGTGGCGTGGACGGGCGCGCTGATCCAGCCGCTCGGCCGAAACGCGCCGTTCATGCTGGCCCTGGGCACCCTGACGCTCGTTCAGTCGATACGGCTACGAAGACAGGCCCGGCCTGGTCGACGAACTGAGGCCGCGACCGCGTCAGGAGCGGTTGCCGTGGTCGCGCTCGGTCTGATGGTGCCAGCGGCACTGCGGCTCTCGGCGCCTCCCCGGATCACCGAACACAACTGGGGCCTCTCGGTCTACAGCGCTCTGATGGTTCTCACTGCGTTGACCCTGTTGGCTGGCGTGGTCGTCCGCGCGGCCACCGGCCGGGCGGACGAGATGATCGAGCTCTCCGAGGTCACGCCGAGCCAGACACTGTGTGCGTTGCGCGTCGAGCTCGCCGCCCAAGACGATTCAATGTCAAACCAGCAGCTGCGCGGCGCGGCGCAGCTGCTCGAAACCAATGCGGAGTTGCAGGCCACGTTGGCCCGCAACGCGGACGAGGTCCGGGACTCGCGCCGCCGATTGGTCGACGCCACCGTCGCCGAGCGCAGACGTCTTGAGGACATTCTTGCGGGCGGGGCGCTCACTTACCTCGACGAGCTCTCAGCGACTCTCCGGACGCTTCACGAGCGCGTTGACGACGCGACGAAGATGTTGATTCGGGCCGGGCTGGACGAGGTCGAACGCAGTCGCGACGAGCTGGAGCAAATCGCGCGAGGGTTGCACCCGCGAATACTCGTCCAGCACGGCCTGCGCACGGCGTTGACCGAACTCGCTGAGCGCTGCCCGGTCTCCTTGACGGTTCACGCACCGTGTGTGCGGTACAGCGAGGCTGCGGAGGCGGCGGTCTGGTATGCCTGCGCCGAGGCGGTAGCCAACATCGTGAAGCACGCTCGTGCCACACACGCGACTATCGAAGTCCATTCGAGTGCCGGCGTGCTTGTTGCCGACATCTGCGACGACGGCCTCGGCGGCGCGACTGTCACCTCAGGCGGCGGACTGGCCGGTCTGGTCGATCGGCTCGGCGCCGTCGAGGGCGCCATCAGTGTGCGACCTAACACCGGGGGCGGAACGCACCTCGAAATCCGGGTGCCAGTGCAATGAAACGGTTTGGGTACCTGCTCGCGCCTGCCGCAGTGGCGATTGTCGCGCTCTGCGTGCCGATCATCCGCGACCTGCCGACGACCACCTACGCGGGCGTATCGCCGTGGCGGTTATGGCTCGAAAGTGGTGCGGCGGTCGCGCTCACCGTCGCCTCGCTGACGGTGAGCGAGGGGGCGCGCGGTCTGTTCCTCGGAGTCATCGGTGCGACCTGGCTCATACCTGAACTGGCGGGCTGGCTGTCAGGCCCCGCTCCACTCGCGGCACTCGCGGACGGCTGGTCGAACGTTCTTGTCTCCATGGTCGTGGTCGCGTTCGTTTCGCGTCTGCGGTCAGGAGCCGCGACGCGCGCGCTGGCCATCGTTACCATCGCTGCTGGTGCGGTGGGCGCTTTATCCCGGCTGCTGCTCGTGGATCCCTTCCTCGCCATCAGGTGTTGGCGGCGTTGCGACTCAAACCCGCTCGCGCTCACGCATGGCCAGGTTGGTCTGGTTCTCGAGCGCATGAGCACCATCGTGCTGGCAGGATGTGCCGTGATGTGCGGATCCCTCGCAGTCTCCGGTCGGTGGCGCGGCCCTGATTCACGCGTCACCGTGATGAACCTGACCGCCGCCGCGTTCGTCGCAGGATCGGTGGTACCTGGCGTCCTGCGCTCGTTCACCACGGAGTCCGCGACCTCGACGCCGTTCCTGACCGGTTGGGTCATGGCTCAGCTGGGCGCACTCGGATTCGCCGTCGCGACCATCCGAGATCGGTGGCTGCAGTGGCACTTGCGCGTCCGGCTCCAACGGCTGGCTGCCGCATTCGAGTCGGCGCCCGCGGCGCTTGCCGCAGCACTGCGCGTTGCGGTGCGCGATCCGAGCTTGGAGGTCCGCTACTGGGCCGCCAGTCGTGCTCTGTATGTGGACGCCGAGGCAGGTCCGGTCGACTGGCCCCGAACCGACGAAGAGTCCCGGGTGACCTTCGTGGCGCGGCGTGGTGCACCTATTGCCGCGATCGTCCACCGCCACTGCATTGACGGGACGCGTCTCAAACGGGCACTCGGTCCAGCGTTGCGGCTCGAACTTGAGAACGAGCAGCTGAAAGTGGCCGCGCTGTTCGAGCTGCGGTCGCTCAAGCAGTCGCGGACTCGTGTGGTGGAGCGCGCTGCACTCGAGCGTCACCGGCTGGAACGCAACTTGCACGATGGGGCCCAGCAGCGGGTGGTGTCAGCCGCGGTGATCATGCGCATCATCGCGCAGGGCGTCGCGCGCAACCCGTCCCCGAACCCATGCGCGGCCACCCTCGCTGACCGCGCTGAAGCGCTGATCCGGGCGACTGTGCAAGAGCTGCGTAGCGTTGCACGCGGAATCTATCCGGCGGTGCTCGCCGATGCCGGCTTGGCCGGCGCGACCATGGAACTCGCTGAATCATCATCCGACGTGGCGGTGCGCGTGATTGGCCTACCCTCGGATCGCCACGCAGGCATCGTCGAGTCCACGGCCTACGCGGTGATCGCGGCGGCTGTGGCGGACGCGCGCAACCGCGGCGCCGCGTCACTCGATCTGTGCGGTCGCGTGGCGAATGGCGTACTCGTCTACGAGTTCGTCGACGACGCAGCTGCGGGCCCGGGCAAGTCGGTCACGGATCTCGCGGACCAAGTCGGTGCATTGGCCGGCAAACTCGAGGTGGTCGCGCGGCCCGCGGCGAATCGCGTTCTTTTGGAGCTGCCATGCGGGTAGTAATCGCCGACGACGCTCTGCTGATCCGGTCCGCGCTCAGCACGCTGCTCCAGGATGCTGGCATCGAGGTGGTCGCGCAGGCGGCTGACGCCACCAGCCTTATCGAGCGCGTAGAATCGACGGCGCCGGACGCGGTCGTGGTCGACATCCGTATGCCGCCGTCCCAAACCGATGAGGGCATCATCGCGGCTCATCGGATCCGGTTGGACCATCCGCGGGTTGCGGTCCTCGTCCTATCTCAGTACCTCGATTCGTCATACGCGATGCGGCTGATCGAAGACAACCCCGAGCGGTTGGGCTACCTGCTCAAGGATCGAATCGCCCATCCGACAACGCTGACCGACGCTCTGCACCGGGTGGTCGCCGGAGAGTGTGTCGTGGATGCGGCGATCGTCAAACGGCTTTTGACCCGCGCGCGCCGAAACGACCCGGTCGATGCGCTGACCGCGCGCGAGCGGGAAGTGCTGTCGTTGATGGCCGAGGGGCGATCGAACGCGGCGATCTGCGAGCAGTTGTCGGTGAGCACAAAGACCGTCGAGACGCATGTCAGCCGGGTGTTCTCCAAACTCGGCCTCGTGGAGCAGACTCAGGGACATCGGCGTGTCCTCGCCGTGCTCACCTACCTGCGTCGGGGCGCACCGTGACGGCGAATCGGGGCATGGCCCGATTCCGTGCATCGATGGTTGCTCAGGTCGTCGTCCCGGTCATCACGGTCCTGGCAGCGGCCGCATGCGTTGCCTCGGGGACCGACAAGTCGGGAGGCCGCCCGTCGCCAACCGTCTTGGTCATGGCCAGCAACGACGGTCACGGACTTATCGGCGCGCCCGCGGTCGCGCAGTTCGTAAAGCGAGTAACCGCCCTGTCCGACGGTCGCCTGCAGATCCGCGTCCACTCCGAGTGGAACGGCGGCGATGACGAACCGCGCGTCATCAGAGACGTCGGTGCGGGTGCTGCCGACCTCGGCTGGTCGGGCACGCGCGCGTTCGACGTCGTGGGCGACAACGCGTTCGAGCCGCTGCAGGCGCCGTTCTTGATCCGCTCATATGTCGCTGAAGAGGCGGTCGTCACGAATCCGGTTGCCCGGGACATGCTGCAAAGCCTGCGCCCGTTGGGGCTGACGGGGCTTGCGTTGACGGCCGGCGAGCTGCGCATTCCCGCCGCGGCGGGCGGACCGTTGCTCGCGCCCTCCGACTTTGCCGGCCTGCGGTTCCACAGCGTGAAGTCAGAGGTGCAAGCCGAATCGCTGCGCGTGCTCGGCGCACAGCCTGACACCGGGCCCTTGCCCGAGGACCTGACCGGGTTCGACGCCGCCGAAACGATGTGGTGGACCTACCAGGCGAGGGCGCAGTACGGGTACCTACCGTTTATGACCGGCAACGCAACACTGTGGCCACGGACGGTGGCGATCTTCGCCAACACCAAGCGCCTGGAAACGCTGGATGCCCGTTCACGCGGTTGGCTCGCGAAGGCGGGTGCGGAGGCGACCCAGTGGTCGTCAACCCATGCCGCCGACGGCGTGACAGCCGAGATGACTCGGGTGTGCTCATTCGGAGTACGGATTGCGTCGGCGACTCCCGATCAGCTCACCGACCTGCGGCACGCCGTCGAACCCGTATACGCAACGCTGCGCGCCAAGCCCGGACTCGCCGACTTGCTCACCCGGGTCCAGCACGTGGTCGACGCCGCCGGCCCGGTCCAGCCAGTGAGCGTGCCGCCGGGGTGCGCATACCGCCCCGGGGACGAGAGCCGCACCTCCGTATGGATCCCTGCCCTGCCCGCGCCGGGCCGGATTGGCGATCTCCCGCCGGGCAGGTACCGGATCAGCTTCACAACTGCCGACCTCACGGGGAACGGCATGACCGCCTTCGATGCCGAGCAGAACGCGGGCGTCTGGACTTGGACGTTGGGCAATGGTCGTTGGAGCTACGTCCTCACGGCCGTCGGGCCGACTTCTGAGCTCGACAACTGCGAAGGCTGGTACGACGTCCGAGGATCGCGCGCAATCTTCACGACGACCAGCAAGTACGTCTTAGGTGACTGCGCCCCGCCGACATGGACGGCCAAATGGAGGCTCGACAACGGCGAGATCCACTGGACCGACGAGAACGTCGCCGACTTCGCCTACCTATTCACCGGAAAGCCCTGGCAACGGCTCAGCTGACCCCCGGCCGACGTCGTCGAGCGCGAACCGAATTGCCAGGACGAGGCCGGCAGAGTTGATCAAGCCCGTCCAGCTGAATGGGGTGTGTGCGGGCAAGTTCACAGAACATCGAAACGTGGCCGCTCACCTCGCCCGATCGACCCCGCCGAATTCGGCGCTATGCCGCTGGTGGAGCGTCTCGTGGTAGCGGGACCCTGTGGGGCTCAAGAACCTCGATCGTCGAGGCAAGACCGCGATCAGGCCGCATGACGGTATTCGTTGATCAGACCGCCGAGCACTTCGTCTCGCCGAACGTGGACTTGTCCGTGTTGGTTAGCAGAGACAGCGGGACCGGCGATCGGTCGTCGTTGATCACGAGCGCGGTGCGGGCGATGGCCGTTGTAGTGCGTCTCGTACTCGGCGAGCACACGCACCAGTTGCCGTTCACTGAAGATCAGCATACGGTCGAAGCATTCGCGCCGAATCGTGCCGACCCACCGCTCCGCGTAAGCGTTGCCCTTTGGCGCCCGCGGCGGACTACGCAACACCGCGATGCCCTCGTCGACGAACACCGCGTCGAAAGCTGCGGTGAACTTCGTGTCGCGGTCGCG
>JBBQZQ010000100.1:0-8212 GCA_038207565.1 Mycobacteriales bacterium | reverse complement strand
AAGGCCCTCTGGTGGCGCCGGGCGGTGGACGGGTACCCGGACTATGCCGACTACCAGCGCAAGACCGACCGCCAGATCCCGGTCTTCGTGCTCGAACCGGTCAGCTAGCGCCACTCCTCGCGAAGATGTTCCTCACGCCCCACCAAGGTCCTACTGATCCATATGTGCGGCCGTCGGCTGGTAGGCACTCGCGCCGATCGACGGCTAGGCGCGCGCCCGAGACGTGCGACTACAGCGGCGTGGTCGGACGCTCGCGCGCCGACCGCGGCTGACGTCCATGCGACGCAATCCCAACGGCGCTGGGTGCCATTGATCTAAGCCGATGCCTCCGGCAGCACCTTCGGCCCACACCCGACACAGCCATGCGCCAGAGGTGCTCGTACTGGCCGATGTCGCCGACCAGCCCGTAGCCGTCTGCGGCCAGCCGGTCGACAGCCGCGTGGAGGTCGTCAACCTCGAAGGCCACGTTGCGCAGCCCCAGCACGTTGGCCATCGCGGCCGGTGACCCCGGGTCGTGGTCGGCCCGGACGAAGCTCGACAGTTCCAGCCGGGTTCCTCCGTCGGGCGGCCGCAGCATGACGATCTCGGTGCGGAAGTCAGGGATGCCGATGACAGTGTCCAGAAATTCGCCCTCCACGAACATCCGCGTGCCCTCGACCTCGAGACCGAGCCCGACGATGAACGCGGTCACCGTGTCGAGGTCCGCGACGGTGGTGCCGACATGGTCGAAACGTCTCACAGGTGACATGGGATCCATTTTCCGGCGTTCAGGGCCGTCCCGTCACCGCGCAGGTGCCCGGATGGGATCCCTCACCGCACCGCTAGTCTTCGGTGGATTCTGGGAGGACTGCAGTGACCCGCCAACACCCGGCCGCTGCGATGTACGGTCGGGCAGTGGACGCCACGACCACGACACATGGCGTACTCGCCGGCGTGTCCGAGAGTCGAGCGGTCCGGGTCGGCGTGCTGGGGCCGATCGAGGTCATGACCGAGCTCGGTGTCGTGGGTTTGACCGGCCGGCAGGCGTCCCTCGTCGCGGTGTTGGCGACCCGACCGGGACAGGTTGTTTCCGCGACTAGGCTGGCGGACTCGCTGTGGGAGTCGGCCGTGCCTCAGGATCCGGCCAACGCGGTGCAGACGTTGGTGTCCCGGGTTCGGGCGATCGGCGGCCGCAATCTGATCGAGACGTTGCCGAACGGGTATCGGTTGGCCGTCGCGGCCGAACAGATCGACGCTGGCGCCTTCCAGTTGCTCGTGCAGCGCTCGTACAGCGCGGCACCGGAGTCGGCGGTGGACTTGCTTGCCGCGGCCGAGCGTTTGTGGCGTGGCCCGGCCTTCGCCGACCAGGTACAGATTGTGGATGTACAGGCCGAAATCGCGCGGCTGGACGAGATGCGGGTCGTCGCGCGCGAAGGGCGCTGCCGCGCTTTACTCGACCTCGACAGGTGCGATGACGCGATCAGCGAGCTGGAAGGACTCGCCGCCGGGCATCCCCGCCGTGACACCGTGGTCGCGTACCTCGTCGAGGGGCTTGCGCGGACCGGACGGACGGCAGAGGCGTTGCGCCGGTTCTCCGACTACCGTGCTGCACTCGCAAGGATGACTGGGCTGGATCCGTCGCCCGAGCTGATCGCGCTGCAGAATGCCGTGCTGGCCGGCGATCTCGCCCCGATGCCTGGCGGGGCTTCAGCTGCCGAGCCAACGTCGTTCGTGTTCCACTATGGCCGATTCGAGCGTGCCGCCGGTGAGACCGTCAGCTACGGGGTGATGGGTTCGGGGCCGCCGCTGGTGTTCACGCCCGGATGGGTCTCGCGCCTCGACGAGCTTGCGAACGGGGTCGACCCGCGCGGCCGGGTGCTCGCGTTACTGGCGCGCTCGATGCGCGTGATCGCCTATGACCGGTACGGCACGGGCCGATCCAAGGGTGCGCTCCGCGATTTCTCGCTCGAGCGCAGCGTCGCGGAGTTGCGGATGCTGCTCGATGAGATCGGTGAGGCGCACGTCGTGCTCTTCGCATCGAGCGGGTCCGGTCCGGTCGCGCTCGCCGCCGCCGCGCAGGACCGGCGTATCGCGAAACTGGTCGTGTTGTGCGGGCTCGCTTACGGCCCGGCGATCTTTCACAATCCCGGCGTCGTGGCGGCGATGCTGGACATGGTCCGATCGAGTTGGGGCATGGGCTCGCGTGTGCTGGCCAACCTGCTGATGCCCGACCGGCCGGACGAGGAGGCATTCGCCGCTTTTCAGCGGAAGGTCGCGACCGGCGAGGTCGCCGCCGGGTTGCTCCGCCAGATGTATGACGCCGACGTCAGCGACGTACTGCCGTCGATCCGCCAGCCGACGCTGGTCATGCACTATGCCGACGACCCGGCCGTGCCGATCGAGGGCGGACGGCAGATCGTCGCGGGCATCCCGCACGCACAGTTCGTCACGCTCGACGGCGCGTATCACCTGCCGCCGGCACGGGATTCCCGCCGCATCGCCGAGGCGATCGCCGCGTTCAGCCTTGCGTCGGACGCTGCACCCGTAGTCGACGACAGCGGTCTGACAGTGCCGCCCGGCACGCTGGGGGCATGACAACAGAGGTTTACACCACGAACCGGCTGCGCGGCCCGGTCAACGCCGCGTTCTTCCAGCTGATCGGTGGCGGGCTGGACCGGTTCCTGCACGCACGCAAGCAACGGGTCTTCGCCGACGTGCCCGACACCGTCGTAGAACTCGGCTCCGGCGTCGGGGCCAACCTGCGCTACCTGCGCCCCGGCAGCACGCTGATCGCGGTCGAGCCGAACCGCGCGATGCACGCGCGGCTGCGGACCGCCGCGCAGCGACGCGGCGTGCGGCTCGAGGTGCGTGCCGTCGCCGGCGAGCGGATCGATCTGCCGGACGCGTCGGCCGACTTCGTGCTGAGCAGCTTGGTGCTGTGCACCGTCTCCGACCCCGCCCGCGTGCTCGCCGAGGTTCGGCGCATCCTGCGGCCCGGCGGCCGCTACGCGTTCACCGAACACGTGTTGGCATCGGACAGTCGCGCGCTGCGCAACGTTCAGCGAATGGTGCGACGGCCCTGGGCATGGTGCTTCGAGGGCTGCTCGTGCGAGCGCGACCTCGCCACCACGATCGAGAACGCCGGCTTCGCCCACGTCGACATCGAGACCTACCGGATCCGGTCACCCTTCCTACCAATCAATTCTCAGATCGCCGGAATCGCGACCGCCTGACGCTTGCGAGGACGCTGTGTGACACACAGCGGCACAGCGTCGTATGCGTCCAAGACGACTCAACTGCTGTTGCCCACAACGACCATGCACGTGTCGGCCACGCCGCGGTCGCGGGCGCAGCGCAGGACACCCCTGGAAACGAATTGAGCCCCACGAGTGCTCGCTGCGTACCCAGCCATCCACACCTAGCCAAGACCGCCGAGCAGATCCTCGACTCCCTCGGACGACTTCTAAAACGAACTACCGGCGCGGGACACTAGTGGTCTGTCTGCGTTTTGATCTGGCGCAAGGTGTCGCGTCCGTGTTGGACCTTGGTGATGATGTCCTCGGCGGTGGCTTTCCAGGTGCACGGTTTCGGGTCGGTGTTCCAGTGTTCGACCCAGGTGGTGATGGCCGCAGTGAGGTCGGCGACGCTGGTGAATGTGCCGCGGCGTAGGCGTTGATCGGTGAGTTCTTTGAACCAGCGTTCGATGAGGTTGAGCCAGGAGCTCGATGTCGGGGTGTAGTGCAGGTGCCAGCGGCGACGGTCGCGGTGAGCCGGCCATTTGGTGATCTCGGGGGTGGAGTGGGCGGACAGGTTGTCCAGGACGACGTGGACGGACAGGCCGCGGGGCACGGTGGCGTCGATCTGTTTGAAGAACCGCAATACGTCGGTGCCGGCGTGGCCTTTGCGCAGGTCGGTGAGCACTTCGCCGGTGGCCGGGTTCATGGCCGCGAACAGATCGATGGTGCCGTTGCGTTTGTAGTCGTGAGTCATCGTGCCGGCCCGGCCACGTTTCATCGGCAGCGAGGGCTGGGTGCGGTCCAGGGCCTGGCACTGGGTCTTCTCATCGACGCTGAACACCACCGCCCGCGACGGCGGGGCTGAGGTGGAGCCCGACGACGTCGACGAGCTTCTCCTCGAACCGCGGATCGGTGCTGATCTTGAAGGTGTCGACCTTCCACGGCTTGAGCCCGTGATCGGACCAGATCCGCGCCACCGCGTCCTTCCCGATCCCGACCCGGGTCGCCATCGAACGGGTACTCCAGTGCGTCGTGCCGTCCGCGGGGCGTTCCTGATGGGTCAGCCGCACGACCTCTTCGACCGTGCCTGCCGGGATCGAGGGCTTACGCCCGCGGCCTTTGGCGATCACCCCGACACCGTCGACACCCTTGTCGGCGAAACGTCTGCGCCACCGCCGCACCGTGTCCGAATCGACCTCGCAACGACGGGCGATCTGTTGATTCGCGACCCCATCCGCGGCCAACAACAAGCCCTTGGCCTGCATCACCGCGCGGTGCGGTAACGACGTCGACCTCGCCATCCGCGCCAACGCACCGAGCTGATCAGCACTCACCGGCATCGCCGCGGCAGTCTCGAAAGGCATGAACCATATTACCGCACTACATCACAGACAGACCACTAGCCGCAACCACGCACAACTACCCCCGAACCTGTGCGCTTTGCAGAAACGGCTCCATGTAGTGCTCGTGCGGGGGCAGCAGACCGACAATCCGCGAGGCGAGGGTGCTCGTGCCGCCGAAGTAGGCGAACGGTGGTTGGACAGCGGCGACGGTCACCGGGACTCCTCGTAGCGCCGGTTGATGATCGCGACCATGTGCCGCCTAGTGACCGGGACAGCCCCGAGGCGGATGGCCTGGGCACGCTTGCCCGAAGTGAGGTCGTAGTGCCAGTTTTCGGCCGCGCAGCTGCCAGGCGTCGCGCGAGGCTTGCCGGTGCGGGTCGGGTGTTGGAACCACGCCAGCCGCAGGCCGAGCCGGGCGGCGAAGGCGTGCAGCTCTGCCTGGTCGTCGGCGATCAAGTGCGACCAGCGCGACGTGAGTCGGCCGACGGTGGCGGCGATCATCGCGTCGTCGACGTAGACGGTCATCGGCGGTCACCCATGGTCGGCGGTCGTGGTGGCGGCGAGGTGCTCGACGATGGCCGCGTGCAGCTTCGCGCTGGCCGCGACGACCCAGGCGTCGACGTGGCTCTGGTGGGCGATGTGCAGGGCGCACTCTTCTCTGCACTAATCAAGCGGGCGAGGCTTCAGCAACGGCCGCAGGTGTGTCGTTTGAGGAGGGGCTACGTGACACCCCGCCGGGCCTCGTAGCCGGCGACAAACGGTTAGCGGGGGTGTTCTCCACTGGTGCGCATGTTCATGCCGAGCCAGCCCCAGTACACGCGGTGGTGGGCGATGAGGCCGTCGCGGATCTCCATGACTTCGACGATGTCCATCTGATCGCCGTCAGGAGACTCGCGGGATACTCCCAGGTCACCCGATCGCCGTCGGTGAGGAAGCCGGTCCGGAAGCGGCGGCGCTGCGATGGCTGGTGGGCGAAGACCTGCTCAACGAACCGCCGCAACGCCTCGCTTCCGCGCACGACTCCTTCGTCGGTGCCAAGCAGGTGGCAGACCAGAGGGCTCTCCAGCGTGGCGTCGGGCTGGTAAAGCGCCATCGACGCATCCAGGTCCTTGGCGCCCAGCGCATCGTCCCAAGCCTGGAAGACGTGCTCGATCGCGGCGATGTCGGGGTGCTGATCCATGAGTGCCTCCAAGGTGCGCACAGTCGGAGACTAGTGAGGGCAGGCCGGCCGCGGCCCCCACGTCAGAGCCGCCACCACCTTCCGCCAGTGCTACTGCGGAACCACGCTCGCCCGACGCCCGTCGAAATGGGTTTTAGCGGCGTCGGCGACAGGGGCCGGTAGTAGGCCGAGACAGCGGCAGCCACTTTGGCGACCCACGGTGATACGCGAGAGACGGACGCCTGTCGAAGTGCCGCACACGCTATCCACGCTCAGCCGCCTGACGTGAAGAAGGACGCGAAGCTCCCGGCGACCGCAGTAACAACAAAAATCGCCCACATCTCTAGCCCGACATCGACGATCTTGCCCGCCGACGTCAGCGGGTTCTTGATCGACGAGGACACCGACAGCAGTTGCACGGCAGTGAAAAACGCCGCGTCGCCAAGGCCGTTGATGTCCCCGCCCTTGTGTCCGCTCTCAAACACCCAGACAAGAACGGTGCCCGCGATGAAGACCCATGCCCTCAGCCTCGCACAAGCACGCTTTGCTCGGCGGCAAAGCCTTACGGCTCTAGCGTCGGTGTGGTCCACCCGAACGAGAAGAATGCTGGCTCTGAACGTCGGCTTTCAACTCGTCGGACGTGGCAGCGACCACCCAGCTGTCGACGGCGCGTGAAACTGACCCCTGGTGGGTCGGGGTAGGCCCACCGGCTGACTCGGCCGGGTCAGCCCTGCGACTTGATGTAGCGAATCATGCCAGCAACGTCGTCGGCGAGCAGCCGGCCGATGGCGCCGGTGGAGTAGACCGCATTCACGACCGTGCCGTCCGGGGCGAGCACGAACCCGGTCGACTGTAGGTAGCGGGGCTCGTTGTTGGTGTAGGCGCCGGTGGCTGCGGCGATCTTGTCGGCGTCGGCGCCGTAGCCGACCGGGAAACTGATGCGATGCTTCTCGACCAGCGCCGCGGAAGTGACCTCGTCGTCGACGGACAAGGCCACCACCTTGATGCCCAGGTCGTCGAGGGTCGCCGCAGAGCGGGAGAAGGTTGCGAGCTGCGCGTTGCAGTAGGGGCACCAGGACCCGCGGTAGAGGAGAACCACGCCGAAGGAACCAGCCAGGGTCTCGGGCAGCGAGATGGTCCCGCCGCCGACGGCGTCGACGCTCAGGGTGGGGAAGACATTGCCGTTGTTCAGTTGGGACATGGTGCGCTCCTCCGGAGTTGGACTGAATAGTCCAACTAGCCTGGCTCCGCAAGAGTGGACCGTCAAGTCCAGTTCGCCGTACGATTCCTTACCAATGACGAACGTCGAGACTGCCTCGCACCACACCGCCCGGGGGATGGCGACACGCGCCCGCATCGTGGCGGCGGCCGCCGACCTGATGTTCGCCGCCGGGGTCGCCGCGACCAGCCTCGACCAGGTGCTCGCGGCCAGCGGCACCAGCAAGTCGCAGCTCTACCACTACTTCGCTGGCAAGGACGATCTCGTCCTGGCCGTCATTCGCCGGCAGACCGAGCGGGTGCTCGCCGCCCAGGAGCCGCACCTGCGCCAGCTCGACTCAATTGCCGGCTTGCTCCGGTGGCGCGAGGGCGTGATCGATCTGCAGCGGCTGCACGACTGCGTGGGTGGCTGCCCGATCGGGAGCCTTGCCGCCGAGCTGTCCGCGTCACCCGTCCCACGTGCCCTGCTCGCCGAAAGCTTCCAGCGGTGGGGGTCCTACCTGATCGCGGGTTTCACCGCCATGGCCGGCCGGGGTGAGCTGGCGCCGGGCACCGATCCGGCCGACCTCGCCGTCGCCGTGCTGAGCGCGGTGCAGGGCGGCGCGCTGCTGACCAAAACCACGCGCTCCACCCGGCCGCTGGAGCTTGCCCTCGACATGGCTATCGAACACGTCCGTCGGCAGATGCGCTGAGGGCGTCCCTAAGAATCCGACGGCGCCGACGCGCACTTCATGCCTGGTAAGTCCGATCCGCAGCAGCCGGACCGCCCGCCCGGCCTGCGACTATCCAACGGAAGGAGCGGGCCTCCCGCGAATTGCGACTCGACACCCTGCAACGAATGCGCGAACTGAACCGTCCCCAGGTTCAGTAGCGGGGAGTTCTCCCGACAGCGGCGCGGCCGCGGAATCTAATGAGAGCAACCGGAACTTCAGTGGGAGGCTCTGGTGCAGCAGCGGCCGGCGGGTCAGCACTGACGGAACCGGGTCCATCTGTTGAGGCCTATTGACAGACCGTGTGCCCGCCGGTTCGCCGGTGACTGGACTGCTGATGGGGTGTTGTGCCTGCCTCGGCGTGAGCACTTGATCTTTAGGTTGCAGGGGTCCCCGGGTGCTGTGATCGTGCCGGTCCGACATCAGGGGGTTGCTGTTGTTGCTGTTCATCGGAGACGACTGGGCTGAAGATCACCACGACGTCGAGCTCGTGGACGACGGAGGTCGAAGGCTGGCGCGGGCTCGGCTGCCTGAGGGCCTGGAGGGCATTACCCGTCTGCATGGGTT
>JBBQZQ010000099.1:0-8455 GCA_038207565.1 Mycobacteriales bacterium | reverse complement strand
GGTGTTGTGGTCAGGCGGGCTGGGCGGTTCGGATGCGGAGCAGGTTGGTGACGGCTGCGGCGAAGCGGAACTCGCTGGTTGCGGCGGTGAGTCCGCGGCGGGCGAAGCGGCGTAGTGTGCGGCGGTCTTTGAGGTGGCCGTTGACCGGTTCGACGAGCGCGCCGCGTTGTCGGTAGAGCGCGGCGCCCTCGGGGGTGCGCAGCCGGTGGTCCATGCGTTCTCGTGCGGTGGCGTGTTCGGGCGGGGCGTGGTCGGCGGGGTTGGCGGCGGCGTTGCTGGCGGTGTCGCGGCGGGTGCCGAGGGCGATGAGCCGGTCCGGGCCCTCGGCGCTGAGGTTTGCCTCGCTGGCGTAGCCGGCGTCGGCGAGCACGCAGCCCAGGTTCCAGTGGGCGCCGGTGGCGGTGGCGACGCGGGCGATGGTGTCGCAGGTGGTGGTGATCATCGGCTGGTACTGCCCGACGTCGGCGGGTTCGTTGCTCAGTTCGGCGGCCAGGATGAGGTAGTCGGCGCTGACGACCAGTTGCCCGTTGTAGCCCTGCACCCAGCCGGTGCGGGTTTTCATGATCCGCGAGTCGGGATCGGTGAGGTTCCGCTTGGCCTCGTTGGGCGCTCCGGGGGGCGGCGGCGCGGGGCGGCGTGCCGCGGCCAGGGCCGCCTCGGCACGGGCCAGCACGTCGGCGGCCAGGCGGACCTGACTGTGCTGCTCGACCGGGACCGGACGGGTGCCCGGGATCGAGGTGCCCGCCGAGGCTGCGGCGGCGTCGCGTTCGGCGCGCGCGGCGGCCTGTGCGCCGACGCGGCGGCGGGTCCGGCCCAGCGTGTCGCGGGCCCGTTCGACTCGTCGCGCGGCCCGTTCGGCCTTCACGCCGCCGCCCGCCTTGGCCACACGCTCAGCGTCGAGGTCGGTGACGATCTTCTTGATCCGCGCCCTACGGCCGTTCGGATCGGCCAACTCCGCGGGCAACTCGTCGCCGCGCGTGCCGCCGAACAGCTCGTCCTCGGCGGCGTCGACCTCGCCCGCCTCGGCCAGGACGGCCTCGGCCATCGTGCGCAGCGTGGACTCGGTGCGGTTCGCGTCCAACGCCGCGTTGGCGGCGATCTTCGTGCCGTCCAGCGCGACCGTGCCCAGCCGGCCCATCCCAGCCCGGGCACACAACAGCAGGATCTGCTCGAACAACTCCGCCAGCGCCTGCTCGTGCTCAGCGCGGAACCGGGCGATCGTCGCGTGATCGGGCACGTCCTGCGCACACGCCACCCGAAACGCCACATCACAGTGGCACAGCCGCTCGATCTGTCGGCTCGACCGCTGCCCCACCGCATAGGCATAGATCAACAGCCCGAGCATCATCACCGGGTCATAGGCCGCCCGCCCCGCCCCGCCGAGCCGATACCGGGCCCGGAACCCCGCCACATCCAGCGCCGCGACGCTGTCGAGCACGAACCACACCAGATGATCGGCGCCCAGCCAATCCCGCATATCCGGCGGCAACAAGAACGGCTGATCCCGATCTACCGGCCGAAACCCCTTCGCCATCACAAGATCTTTTAACAATTCGTGATCAACACGCGGAGGCTCGCCGATTATGCGACAGGCTCTAGGGCGCGCAGTACGTCCTGTTGATCACAACCAGATCGCGTCGCGTCCCGCGGCAGCTCGCGTCGGCACGCGGTACCCGGCCTCGGGTTCACCGGCACGGCGCCGGGCAAGATGGCCTGACGACGGCGCGCCGTGCAGCGGTTTTCGGGCGTAGCGTCAGGCGCACACGAGACCGCGGCGCGAGGAGTGGCCGGGGAGAATCATTCCCTCTACTTCAGGAGTGCCCGATGTCGAAGAACAAGGGCGGACGCGAAGTCCGCAAACCCAAGCAGGAGAAGAAGGCCAAGTCCGGCCCCGCGGTGATCGCGCCGCTGCGCGTCGAGCGGGCCGGGAAGCCGAACGCGAAGTAGACCGGCGATCCCGCTGCAGGCGGCGGCCCGCGTCCGAGCCAGTGTCGTCGTGACCACGTAGCCTCAGGTCCATGAGCGTCAGACGCGTGATGGGCACCGAGGTCGAGTACGGCGTGAGCCTGCCCGGCCAGCCCACGGCGAACGCCATGCTGCTGAGCGCGCAGATCGTGAACGCGTACGCGAGCGGATTGCCGGCCGGGCGGGCCCGCCGCGCCAGCTGGGACTTCGAGGAGGAGTCGCCGCTGCGCGACGCCCGCGGCTTCGATCTCGGCGGCAGCGGTTCGGTCGCGCAGGAGTTCATCGACGACGAGGAAGACACCGGGATGGCCAACGTCATCCTGCCCAACGGGGCGCGCCTGTACGTCGATCACGCCCACCCGGAATACTCGAGTCCAGAGGTCACCAACCCGCTCGACGCAGTGCGCTGGGACAAGGCCGGCGAGCTGGTGATGCTCAAGGCCGTCCGCCGGGTCATGACGATGCCCGGCGTGAATTCGCCCATCAATCTCTACAAGAACAACACCGACAACAAGGGCGCTTCCTACGGCGCGCACGAGAACTACCTGTGCAGCCGTGACACGCCGTTCACCGCGCTGGTCCGCCACCTTGTGCCGTTCTTCGTCACCCGCCAGGTGATGTGCGGCGCCGGCCGGGTCGGGCTCGGGCAGGACGGACGCACCGCGGGTTTCCAGATCAGCCAGCGTGCCGACTTCTTCGAGGTCGAGGTCGGGCTCGAGACCACGCTGAAGCGGCCGATCGTCAACACCCGCGACGAGCCGCACGCCGACGCCGACCGTTACCGCCGGCTGCACGTGATCATCGGCGACGCCAACATGTCCGAGATCTCGACCTACCTCAAGCTCGGCACCGCGGCACTGGTGCTGGCCATGATCGAGGCCGGCTTCCTCGCCGACGATCTCACGATCTCGCACCCGGTACGCGAGCTGCACTCGATCAGCCACGATCCGTCGCTGCAGCACACGATCGCGCTCGCCGACGGGCGCACGATCACCGCTCTCGACCTGCAGGGCGAGTACCTCGACCGGGCCCGCAAGTTCGTCGACGACCGTATGGGCGACGATGTCGACCCGCAGACCCGTGACGTGCTCGATCGTTGGGAATCTGTGCTGACCCGCCTTGCCGACGACCCCGCGCTGCTGGCCGGCGAGCTGGACTGGGTGGCCAAGTTGCGCCTGCTCGAGGGCTACCGCCAACGTGACGGCCTGGACTGGGATGCGCCTCGTTTGCAGCTGGTCGACCTGCAGTACTCCGACGTGCGCCCGGAGAAGGGGCTGTATCACCGACTCGTGCAGCGGGGGGCGATGACGACCCTGCTGGACGAGGCAAGCATCGCGGCGGCCGTCGACTCGCCGCCCGAGGACACCCGCGCGTTCTTCCGGGGCGAATGCCTGCGTCGTTACGGAACGTCGGTCGCGGCGGCGTCGTGGGACTCGGTCATCTTCGATGTGGGACGCGAATCCCTGGTACGGGTGCCGATGCTGGAGCCGCTCCGCGGGACCAAGGCGCACGTCAGTGAGCTGCTCGACCGCTCGCCGACAGCGCAGGATCTCATCGATGCGCTGGTGGGTCCGCCGACGTAGGGCGGGGCGACCCGGCATCGGGCGAACCCACTGGTGCCACCGTCGACGCGTCGTAGCGGACGAGCGCCGGGAATGCCAACGCCAGTGCGAGCGTGCCGGCCGCGGCCGCGAACCCGCCGAACGCAGCGCTGAACCCCGGCGTCGTGAGTGAGCCGACTGCGCCCGCCCGGAAGTTGCCCAGTTCGGGCATCGACGTCCCCACCACCGATTCGGCCGCACTGACCCGGCCCCGGTAGGCGTCCGGCGTCGCGACCTGGACGATCGTCGAGCGCAACACCACGTTGCTCACGTCGGCCACCCCCGCCACGAGCAGGCAGGCAAGGGTCGGGACGAGCCCGTCCACCAACCCGAACCCGGCCAGCGCCAGGCCCCACACCGCGCCGCCGACCAACATCGCGCGCCCCTGTCGGGTGACCCGTGCGACGGGCCCGGACAGACCCGACCCGAGGATGCCGCCGATCGCGATCGACGCGGTGAACGTGCCGAGGGTGCGGGGCGATCCGCCGAAACGCTCGTCGTTGATCGCGGGGAACAGCGCCATCGGCATCGCGAGCACGGTGGCATTGACGTCGGCGAGCAGCGCGCCGCACAGCACCCGGCTTCGGCCGAGGAATCTCAGGCCGTCCAGGACTGCCCGCACCCCTGGCTTTGCCCCGCCGCCCTCCGGTCGCATCGGTGGCAGCCGGAACACCCCGTACAGCGCGGCGAGGAAGCTGATCGCGTCCACGAGGTAGCAGAGCTTGAGCCCTCCTGCCGCGGCGAGGACACCGGCCAGCAGCGGGCCCGTCACCAGGCTGAGATGCATCGTCAGCATGCTCAGCGCGACGCCCGCAGGAACGTGCTCGGCCCGTAACAGGCGCGGCAGGAATGTCTGACGGGCGGGGCCGTTGACCGAGCCGACCAGCGACTGCACGGCGACCAGCAGGTAGAGCAGCCAGAGCTGGTCGAGGCCGGCGAACGCCTGCGCTGCGAAGGCCACCGACGTCAGCGCGAGCACGGCCGACGTGAGCAGCGCCAAGCGACGCCGGTCGACCGCGTCGATGATCGACCCACCGAGAAGCCCGAAGCCAATGGCCGGGACGGCGGACACGAGTCCGAGCAAGCCCACGGCTGCGGGGGAGTGCGTCAGCAGGTAGACCTGCAGGACGACGGCGAACTGCGTCATCTGCGACCCGACCGAGGACAGCGTCGAGCCGATCCAGAGCCTGCGGAACGCCGCGGATTCGCGCAGCGGGGTGATGTCGGCGAGCAGCCGGTCAGGCATCGAGCGGGGTCACGCGCGGGCGTATCGCTGTTCCGCGCGAGCCCGCGCCTTCATCGCTTCGTCCTCGCGATTCTTCGGAGGTGCTGCAGTCGTCAACGCCTCGAGCAGGTGCTCGGTCGCGTGGGCGACGGCGTGTACCGCCTCGTCGAACGCAGCCTGATTCGCCGCGGACGGTTTGCTGGCGCCGCTGACCTTGCGGACGTACTGCAGCGCCGCGGCGCGCACCTCGTCGTTCGTGGCCGCTGGTTCGAAGTTGTGCAGGGTTCGGATGTTTCGGCACATGCAGGTAGCCTGCCACGGCCGCACATTGATTTCGTCCTAATCACCCCATAAGGCATCCTTGTGCTTATGGACGCGCTGTTGCACCGGATCGAGGCCCTGCCCGGCGGCCAGCGCTACGCCGTAACCTTCCGCAAACCGGACGGCAGCGAGCAGACCGCAGTCGTCCATGCCGCCGATAACGAGGTGGACGTCGCCCAGGCGAGCCTGCCGGACGGGTGCACGCGCGGCAGCGAGGCGTTCTCGGCGACTGCGGCCGCCGTGATCGCCGTCGAACGCGCACGCACCGTCGTCTCGCCGGCCGGGTTGCTGCGTGACGTGGACGGCGGCTGGGACGTGGGCTTGGGCAACATCGTGCTGTCGGCCGGCGACCTGCCGACGTGCACCGCGCACGGCGAACTGGTACCGGCCAGCAACAGCGTCTACGAGTGCGCCGAGTGTGGCGCGCAGGCAGAGTTCGGCTGAGCCTGGGGCAAAGTTCGCCGCCCGAGTTCTCGGCCCCAACGTCCGCGATCCCGCTTTGCCGATAAGTTACATTATGTCAATCTACGGTCGGCGTCAGGCGGGTGGCTCTAAGGGCGTCCTGGGGTGGCAACCTTGCTGTTCGGTGGGCCGGATCAGATCGCCGCCGCGTGCGCGCCGCCAACTGCCCTTGATCGACACGAGAAAACGCGAGCGTGCGGTCGCACTGCACCGTGTTGATCAGCCTCGCTCGCTCGCCGAATTGTGAGTCATCGATTCAGACTTCGCGCTTCTTGCCCATCAGATCAGACGGTTACCAGGGTAGCGTGGCGGAAGTGCTACGGTCACGCACATGAGCACCGTCGCCTCCCGGGATCTGCGCAACCACACTGCGGATGTCTTGCGGCAGGTCGCCGATGGCACGCATGTGACAGTCACCGTCAATGGCAGGCCAGTTGCCGAGATCAGCCCGATCCGGTCTGCCCGCAGGCAGTTCCTGACGAAGGCCGACTTGGTGGAGTTGATCTTGCACAACCAGGCCGACGCGGGTCTCATCGGCGACCTCGAGCGCCTGGCCGGCGAGACTACTGACGATCTTGACCCGTTGTGATCGCGCGCCCCGCGCTGCTCGACACGAGCGTCCTGATCGCCCGAGGAGCTGGGCGGCGCCTGGACGCCGACTCCGTTCCTGAGCAGACAGCGGTGAGTGTGGTGACGCTCGCCGAACTGCATGCGGGCGTCCTGTCCGCGACTGACACGACGACGCGTGCTCGCCGCTTGGCCACACTAGACGCCGTCTCTGTCGTCGAAGCCCTACCGGTGACAGCGGAGGCCGCGCGGAAGTGGGCGGTGCTGAGGGTGCGTCTAGCCGAGGAAGGCCGCCAAGCGAAGGTGAACGACCTTTGGATAGCCGCCGTGGCCGCGGCCAACGGGATGGACGTGGTCAGTCAGGACGATGACTTCGACGCAATCGAGGCTGTGGGCGGTCCGTCGGTCATCCGCGTCTGACACCGCCGTCACACGCTCCCAGCAGCTCGAATAGTTGCCGGTCGAATCTTGACGGTTACCGATAGCGATCCGGCCTCGAGCGCTGGATCTGAGGACGTCCCCCCTGGGGCGCGCCGAGGCCGTCGCTCAGCAAGTGGTCGATCACCTCGCGATTGACGGCCGCCGAGGGCGCGTCGGTGTCGATCTCCGCGGCCAGGCAGATCAGCGCCTTCCACAGCGCCCAGCCGCGAGCTCGCGCCCAGATGGCCGGGCGCTGATCGACCGCGCGGCGGAAGGTCTCGCGGCTCTGGCCGGAGAAGAACGTCCACGCGATCACCAGGTCACACGCGGGATCGCCGACCCCCGAAGTCCCGAAGTCGATGACCGCCGCCAGCTTTGCGTCCCGCACCAGCAGGTTGCCGCTGGCAATGTCACCGTGGAACCACACGGGTGGACCGTCCCAGGTCGCGGCCAGAGCAGCGTCCCAGACCTGCGACGCCTCCCCGGTGTCGATCCGACCGCGTAGCGCAGCAAGGGCGTGGCGGGTCTCGTGGTCGTAGTGCTCCAGCGGCGCGCCTCGGTGGAAGCTGTGCGCGCCGGCCCGCGGTGCGCCTGTTGCGTCGATGCGCTGCAGGGCACGGATGAACTGGGCGAGCGAGACGGCGAATCCGGGCAGATCGCCGATGCGGTCGAGGGATGCGGTGTCGCCGTCCAGCCATCGACGGATCGACCAGTTGTGCGGGTACCCCTCCCCCGGCACTCCTCTCGCCAGCGCAACCGGCACCGGCACCGGCAACTGCGGTGCCAGCACGGGGAGCCAGCGATCTTCCTTGTCGACTGCGGCCGCGTAACGCTGATGCGTCGGCAGGCGCACCGTCAGGTGAGCGCCGAGTCGATACGTGCGGTTGTCCCATCCGTCCACCTCGACAGGTGTGACCGGCAAATGGGCCCAGCGCGGAAACTGTGCCCTCACCAATCGGCCCACCAGATTCACATCGATGCCGGCACGACCGTCGACGGGTTGCGCCGTCACGGATGGGGATTGTGCTGTCACGTATGGGGATTGTCCGGGCTGGTCCGAGGCCAAGCAAACCAATTGCTGCGCCCGACTCGTCCTGATCAGCTGCCCGCGTGCTCGCGGGCAAGCACTGCGTACCCGTCGAGCGTCGTCCATTCGCCTTTGAAGAAGTCGGCGTCGAGCTGGCGAGATTCCTGCCGCATGCCGATGCGCCGCAGCAGGCGCGCGACCGGTTCGTTGCGCGCATCGCAGAATGCGATGACGCGATGCGCGCCTGCGTCGGCGAACAGGTAGTGCAGCACGCACGCGACGGCTTCCGAACCGATCCCCCGCCCCTGCGACGCCGGTGCGAGGGTTACGCCGATTTCATAGGTGTCCGGCTGGTCATCGAGCACGTGCACGGCGACATCACCGTGCAACATCGCGCCGCGGGCAGCACGAACGGCGAGCTGGATCCAGCCGCCTCGGTCCGGCAGCTCGGTCGCGGGCTGGGTCGCGACGAGCAGCCGGGCGTCGCTCTCGCTGTAGTCCGGCGTCCACCCCTGCCACCGGGCTACCTCGGGATCCCTGCGGTAGGCGACGAAGGCGTCGACGTCGCCGGACTGCAGCGGCTCGATCGCGAGCCGGGAGGTGGTGAGCGGGTAGGGCATCGTCCGACCGTAACCGCTAACTCCCCTTGATCAACACGGCGAAACGCGAGCGTACGAGCCTGTCGCATAATCGTGTGGCGCTTTGTGTGGACGGTTCTTTGGGTTGTTGGCCGAGGAATGTTGTCGGCGGGCGGGCTGCTGGTTGTGTGCTGTGCGGGTGTTGTGGTCAGGCGGGCTGGGCGGTTCGGATGCGGAGCAGGTTGGTGACGGCTGCGGCGAAGCGGAACTCGCTGGTTGCGGCGGTGAG
>JBBQZQ010000098.1:0-8480 GCA_038207565.1 Mycobacteriales bacterium | reverse complement strand
CGACCACCGCCGCACAGGCTCGACCGGAGAACCCACCTGGAACAGCTGGGCAAACCAGCAGATCGAACACGCCCACACCACACCGAAGATCATTCACAGCGAGTCAAGATCATCCGCCACGCGGTTACACGGATCGAGGCTAAGTGCGGCACCGCCTGCGCCTGCTCCTGCACCCAGACCAGCGGCACCGACGATGCGCGCTGACAACTCCGGCGCGCTCATCGAAGCAGCTCAGCGGCGGCGCGCTGACACCCTCGCCCGCGCCACCAGCGCAATCAACCAAGCGCTCGCGGATGGCGAGGCAATCACAATTACGGCGGTCGCTGCCCGCGCGGGCGTCTCCCGAGCCTGGCTCTACGCCGAATCCACTTTGCAGGCTCAGCTCGAGCAACTCCGCCGACGTTCCACCACCCGCCGAGGTAGCTCAGTCCGGCGAGCCACTGCGCAACCCGCCTCTGAGCCATCACTGCGCACCCGACTCGACATCGCGCACGAACGTATCCGGCGCCTCACCGCCGAGAACACACGATTGCAAGATCAACTCTCGGTTGCCCTTGGCCGACAACGCGACGCCCACGTCGTGAGGAACGAAAGCCGTCAAGGTCCCTGACGGAACACATCCCACCCTGAGGGGACCCCGAGTGCGCTGTCCCACGGTCGTCGCGGCGATCTGGACGCGGCAGAGCTGAAAATTGGTAGACGCGCTCGGACCACGGATCCGCGGCGAGCGTCGTTTCACAGGGGACGATAGGACCTGGAGGACGGCGTGGAATTCGAAGAGTATGCCCGCCAGCGACTCCCCGATCTGGTGCGCTTCACCACGGCGGTGTGTGCCGATCGGGCGCTCGCCGAGGATGTTGTCCAAGAGGTCCTGCTTCGGGTGCACAGCCGGTGGTCTGAAATCCAGGAGCTCGATGCGCCGGAAATGTACATACGCCGCAGCCTCGTGAATGAGTACCTGTCGTGGCGACGCAAGTGGGCCCGCCTCGTGCCGCATGCCGTCGTTCCGCGCCGAGACGCGGCGTCGCCGGATCACGCCACGGAGCTGGCCGACCGGTCCATGCTCGTGACCGAACTCGCCGCGCTCCCGCCCCGACAACGAGCAGTACTGGTGATGCGCTTCTACGGCGGACTCGCCGACAACCAGATAGCCGACGTCCTGGGTTGCCGGACTGCGACGGTCCGCGGCTACGCCGCTCGTGCGCTGACCACGCTGCGCATCGAGCTGACCGAACAATCTGACACAGCCGCTAGGAGCGAACGTGCGCACTGAACACGATCTACGAGACGCCATCGACATCCTCGCCGGGCCACTGCATGACCCCGCCACGCTGCTCGAGAGATTGGTTACCAAACCAGCGGACCAGCGCAGGCCAACACCCGCACGAGTCCTCAAGCCGTTGATCGCTGCCCTAGTCGTCGTGGCCGTCGTCGTAACCGGCGTATGGGCGTTCGGCGGGAACCGTCACAACAGCACTTCTAACGTCGGCGGCACGAACCCCACGCCGCTGCTCTGGAGGTTCTCAGTGAGCCATGTGTCTGGTTATACGATCACCCGCGACTACATTTTTCGGCCGAGCGTCCCTGCCACCGACGTGAGTGAATCGGCGAGCGTAACGGCAACGGGTGGCGGCAAGACGAGCGGGACGATCGAGTTCGACACGGTGCCCGGCAAGCTCGTCCAAACAGCCGACTCCACCACGGTCGCCGGAGTTCGCTACTACTTCCGCAGCGGCCATCACGTCGCGCGCCAAGGCGGTCTGACGCCCGCGCAGTACGCCGACCCGTGGAAGGCGGCTGGTCAGGACGCCTACGGACCGCAACTCTCGTGGCATTATCCCGACGGCTCGCAGTTCATCGTGTCTGGCACCTTCGGCTTCAAACCAAAGACCTACACCTACGACAACGCCGCGGCTCGCACCATTCTCATGAAGCTCGCTGCCGCCCTGCGCCCCAGGCGGCTGGACTCGGTGGCGATGCCATTCCATCTCCGCGGGCTAGGCCACGGGCTCATCCCGGTCGCGCTCCACAACACACCGGCAGAAAAAGTGAACACTGCCGGAACCCTGAACAACCCGCTGCCGCTCTCCGCGTGCCTGAATTACGCAACACCGCAAGAACCGACCCCGCAAAACCCCACCGAATCCATCCTCACGGTCTGCCGTGCCAAGGTTCGGACAACCCAGCGCGAAGCGCTCGCCTCGCTCGCTTTTACGCCGGGCTTCATCGAGAAGTTCATCGTGCGCAGCCTGCCCGATGGCACATTCCTCGCTGTCGGAATCGGCATCGGTCACTCCAAGACCGTTTCTCAATCCGATCTGCAGTCGATCGCCAAGCACGCCGACGTCACCCCCCGACTCTCCGACACCGCGACTTGGCTCGATGTCAACTGATATGTAGTCGATTTTGTCAAGGGGCAGGTTGAGGCGCCCGCTCGGATATCTCCGGGCGGGCGCCTCGGCTTCGTCGGTGCGTTGTGGTGGTGAGCGTGTCGTTGGCGACGCGCGGTCAGACTGATATTCGCGGGTTGGTTACCGCAGGACGGGCTGTTCGGCAGGAGCGGTTCCGCGTGTCTAGGGTCGGGCGTCGCCGACGGGGTCGGCTGCTCATAGTTGAATCGCGGGTTGCTCCACGCGTTGCCACCACCACGGCGGCTCGACGAAGCGGTCTGGGGTTGGCTCAGCCGGTGTCTGAACCTGCAGCGGTGTCGGTGTCTAGGACGGCTAGTGACCAGCACCAGCCGGCGAGTTCACGGGCGATGGCGACGTTGGCGATGACGGGTCGTTTCTTGCGCAGGTTGAAGGTGATCCACCGTTCGTGCAGGCGCCGGTTGCCGGCGTCGCCGCGGGTCCGTGCGGCTGGTGGAGCCAGTTCCCACCGATCGCGCATGGTCTTGCCCGGCCGGTAGGCCGGTCGGTGGTGCCAGGCGGCTTCGACGAGCAGTCGGCGGGCGTGGGTGTTGCCAGTCTTGGTGATTGAGCCCTGCACCCGGGATGCGCCCGAGGAGTGTTCGGAGGGGACCAGGCCGACGAAGGAGCCGATGCTGTTGCCGCTGAACCGGGTCCAGTCACCGATCTCCACGGCGAGCGCGAACCCGGTCAACGTCGACACCCCGCGCAGGCACGACAGCTGCCGCACCACTGGCGTGAACTCGCTGTCACCGGCCATGGCGGTGATCGCGGTGTCGAGCCGCTCGCGGCGGGCCTTCACGTTGAGCACGGTGTCGTAATCGGACTCGAACGTCAGTCGGGTCGCGACGGTGTCGAAGTGTTGTCGCCGCAGCCACGTGTCGTGCACGCCGGTCCATGCGTTCCCGCCGTCATAGACGATGCCCTGGCGCAGCAGCAGTTTCGACAGCCGGTGCCGGGCACGCATCAGATCACCACGGCAGTCCTCACGGGCGCGCACCAGATCCCGCGCCGCTTCCTGTTCGACGCTGGGCACCGCGACCGCGGTGACCTCGCCCAGGCGCAGCAGCCGGGCCAGATGCAGCGCGTCCTTGGCGTCGGTCTTGACCCTGTCCCCGGCCGGGCGTTGCAGCTTCGAGGGCGCCACCACCACACACCCCACTCCGGCCGCGGTCAGACAGCGATAGAGCCCGAACCCGGTCGGCCCGGCTTCATAGGCCACCGCGACCGGACCGGGCAGCCCGCTAATCCAAGACCGGATGTGATCATGTGAAGGCGTCAACTTCGCCTTCGTCAGCTCGCCGGTCACGCCGTCGATCGCCGCCGCAGCAACCGATCGCGCATGCACGTCCAGACCAACACTCGTACGCTCTGACAACACCGGGGCCTCCCACACATGTCGGATAGGCCGAGCAGGCAGCCCCTGCTCGGTAACCCACGAGATTGTGTGAGTGAGGCCCCGGCCCGCAACCACTCAACCCAGAGCGGTCACGTCATACCGTCTAGCCGAAACGTTAAGTGGCCGGGGTGCCTGTGCGGTCGCGTCCCAGGTTCGGTGTAAATGACTCCGGACTGGGTTCCTGGTTGGTGATGTTAGGCGACGGCTCCGACAGTTCCGGGGAGGTCGTTGACGGTGGTGTCGATCTTGGTTCGGATCGGGGTTGGTGGGTCGAGCAGTTGGTGGCGTAGGTCGGCCAGGACGCGGGTGGCGGCGGGGGTCATGGTTATGCCGCGCCAGCCTCGCGAGGCGCGGTCCAGCACGGCCCAGACCAGGTTGAGGCAAGATGCTTCGCCGGGTAGGCGGCCGATGACTTTGACGCGTCGGCGGGTCTCGCCGAAGGTGCGTTCGATGAAGTTCGAGTGCCGGATGCGGCGGTGGTGCTCGGTCGGGAAGCGTAGGTAGCTGGTGAGCTGCTCGCGGTCGGTGAGCAGGCACTTGGTCGCGGACGGGAACGTCGAGCTGTACTTCTCGGCGAAGCCGTCGATACGAGCTTGGACGGCGGCGACGAGGTCGGGGCCCGGGTTCATGCCGGCGGCGTTCAGCTCGTCGGTGTCGAACAGCTTCCAGTAGGCCTCGCGCAGTTCCTGCTGGTGCTCGGCGGGCACCTTTGCGAGCAGGTTGCGTGATCGGTGGATCAGGCAGCGTTGACGTAGCGAGCGGGGCAGCGAGGACTCGGCGGCGTTGATCAGCCCGGCCGCGCCGTCGGAGATGACCAGCAGCGGCGGGCGCAGCCCTCGGGAGGTGAGCTCGTCGAGGAAGTCGCCCCACGCGTCGGTGGACTCCGACCCGCCGGCCGCGAGCGCGACGAACACCGGCGCCCCTTCGGTGGTGATACCCCACGCAGCCAGCACCGGTTCGGCGCGGGCACCGGGGTGCATCTTGAACATCGAGGCGTCCAGGAACAGGTAGTCCAGCTCAAGATCGTCCAGGCGCCGCGTCGACCACCGCTCGAACTCCTCACCGATCACCTGGCACACCCGTGACACGGTCGACTTCGACAACGCAGCCTCGGCACCGAGGGCGTCGGCCAGGGTGTTCTCCACATCACGCACCGACAGACCACGCACGAACCCTGCGATCACCAACGCTTCCAGCGCGTTGGACTTGGTGACCGACTTGCCGAACAACTGGGAGGCGAACGCCTCGGTCGTGCCGCGCAACTTGGGCCGCTCGATCGTCACCGGCCCGGCCGTGGTCTTGATCGTCGCGTCGGAGTAGCCGTTGCGGGAGCCGGGCCGCGCCTCCGGGCAGTCGGCGGCCCGCTGGTAACGGGCCCGGCCCAGGAACACCTCGACCTCGGCCTCGACCGCCGCCTGGATGATCAACCGGGCGCCGAGACGGGCGACGTCCTCGATCACCTCGCACAGCTCACGCTGACCATCGAACAAGGCGTCGATCTCGCTCCGGATACGGTCAGTGGGAGATACTCGTGCAGACACGGGCGTAGTCCTTCCTTCGCTGAGTTGGTAGCTCTTGAAGGAACCTACGTCCGTCGTCATTTACACCAGGGCTGGGACGCGACCGCCTGTGCTGCACCAGCGTGCAGGATAACTGCGTCAGAACCGCCCCCATCTCCGCATGCGTTGTGGGCAGCCGCCCGCTCGTGCCACCGTCACGATGCGCGGCAACCAGACGCGGTCGTGGCGGCCCAGATCGCAATCGTCGACAAGCTTTGTGATGGACAGTGTCCAAGACGACGAGCCCGAGCGGCGTGGCCGTTAGAGGCATTGGAGGTAAAGATAAATTCAGCGAAGGCAACGGCCGCAGCATCCGCGTATGGATCGAGGACCTGGCCCACGAAGCTGGGCATGAGCTGGACTGGACTCGCAGCTCGGCAGAGCGCAACGCGCGCGTAGCTGTGGCGGCGGCGAACGGCGACTACGAGCCGATGCGCGCCCTGCTCACCGTCGCCGCCGACGGAACCGTCGGGGTGGATCGGGAGATCGCCGCCCTCGATGACCTGGACAAACTGCAACACGGCCAGGCATGGGCACGAACTGGCGCGGTGTTCGGCACCGATGAGCAGAAGCAGACGATCGCCGTGCAGCTCGAGGAACTCGGCGACCGCATCGGGATCGTGCATCTACACCTGGAGATCCACGACCAGCGCGCCCCCACCACCGAGCAGCCCGCGGCCGAGCGTTGGCGTGGACTGGCCGCGTCGACTAACCCGGCCATGACGCACAGCGAGGACTGGCCGCAGTACGCCGCGGTGCTGGACACCGCAGCGGCCGACGGCATCGACGTCGCCACCGAACTGCCCTCGATGCTCGCCGCCCACGCCGCCGAGCCAGCCGCCGTGAACCACGACCCGAGGCATCCAACAGCCACACCCGCGCCCCGCCCGGCCAGCACCGAAGCCCCTGAGCCGACGGCTGCCCCGTCAACGGCCCGGGCGCAGGAGATGGCCGCAGCGGCCGGGTACGCCCCACCCAAACCCCCGGCACCCAGCCGGGGCCGGTAGCTCAGCCGCGACCGGGCACACCGCCCAGCGCCTCGATCCGCCGGCCCACCTCGGGGTGGCGACTCAGCAGCCGAGCCACCAGACCCACTCGCCGCCCGCGCTGCCCCCCGTCGAGGACCTGCAACGCCGCCACCAGCTGCGCGCCCAGACCCGCAGACGCCGCGTACCGATCGGCCGCGTACTCGCTACGACGACTCACCGCGGCATCGGACAACGGACAGAGCACCGCGCACACCCCCACCGTGCTCAGCACCACCGCGACCGCCCACTGCCGCTGCTGCACGGCCTGCACGACCGCGATCACCACCCCGGCGAGCACGACCAACGCGAGCAGCCGCAGCGGTTGCCGCCGCCCGACCGTGCCCAGCCCAATCCCGATCACCAGCCGCGAGGCGAACCGCCACGGCAAGGCAAGCCACATCGTCACCAACGCGAACTTCGTCCCTCTCGTCGCGTGGTGGCCCAATTCGTGGGTCAGGATGGCCACCAGATAGTCCTCGCCCCTCCTGTGTGCTTGAAACTTCGCAAGTACGCCGGTCGTGACCGCGACACTGCGCCCACCGGCCGCGTACGCATTCGGCTCACGGCTGCGCTGCACGTAGAGATCCACCTCGCTCGCGGCCAGCCCGGCCCGGACCAGCGCCGCCGCCCACGCCGGAGCCAGCAACGCAACTTGCGCCTTGCTCGGCCGACGGAAACCCGCCCCAACTCGGCCCGCGACACGTTCCCCAAGCCGCGTAAACACGGCTGCGCCGGATCCAATCCAGCCCAGCAGCACCGCGCCTTCCCACTGGCCCATCCAGCCGAACAACACGAGCAGCATTAACAAACTGCCGACCATGGCCGGGACCGCGGCTAGCGCACGCCAGGCGCCGAAGTGGCCAGCGCGGCGCGGCTGCGCGCCCGCCGGCAGGCTCACGCTCATCGTCGTCATGCTCGACCACCTCTCAGTCGTCCTGTACGGAATCTGAGCGTGACACCGTGTACTGACACCCGCCGCCTCCACCTGCGCCCCGCCACGCCCGGCACAGCCATGCCGACGCCCTCCGCGGTGCGACACTCGTGAGGAAGCTACGAGCATGGTTGGAAGGGGCAAGCGGCGCGACGTCACTGGCGGCATCTCGGCCGGGCAGCTGTCATTCGATGCGCTGCTGTGGGGGCCGGCCGCCGACGCGGGCGAGGAAGGAGAAGGCGATGAGCGAGACCAGCACCAACCCGCCGCCACCGAACCCGTACGGGCAGATGGCGCGCAAGCACTGGGCGACGTGGCGGCCGAGCGAGCTGGCCCAGATCCCGGACCCGGAGGAGTTCTTTTCGCGATTGGGCCTGGAAGCGGAGGCCCAGATAGATCAGTTGGCAGCGGACCTGGCCGGGGACGACCCGGGCGGGGAGGACTACCTGGAGAAAGTGGGGAGGCTTCGCATGGCACGAGCAACAGCAGAGAGCCAGGTGCTCCGGGAGCTGATCCTGCTCCCAGCCGAACCGGGACACCCGGAGTACGACCCGGAGGACGACGAGCTGGCGACCCGGTACCCGGCCGAAGCGCCGTGGCTGCCAGTGGTGATGACCGAGGACCATCCGAACTACCACGACATGGACGACGACCCGGGCCTACGCAAGACCTACCTCGACCAGAATCGCGACCCGGGCAGCGCCACGACGAGCCCCCCCACGACCTAACGCCGGCGACGTTTCGGCCCGCCACCCAAGACGACCTCGCACCGGGCGGCGCGGCCGCGAAGGTCACCGCCAACGTCGCCGCGCTGACGTTGTTGCGCGAGCTGCAAGCGGCCGGCCGGCCCGCCACCGGCGACGAGCAGCAGGTGCTCGCCCGCTGGTCCGGGTGGGGTGCCGTGCCCGCCGTGTTCGACGAACGCAGCGAACGGTTCGCCGACGCCCGCGGTGAGCTGAAGCAGCTGCTCGACGAACGCGAATGGCGGGCCGCGTCCAAGACGACCCTCAACGCGCACTACACCGACGCCGCGATCGCGCAAACGATGTGGGACGTCGTCACCGAGGCCGGATTCGGCGCCGACGGGGAGCCGGTCCACGTGCTCGAGCCAGGCTGCGGCGCCGGCACCTTCATCGGCCTGGCCCCGGCCGCGGT
>JBBQZQ010000097.1:0-8635 GCA_038207565.1 Mycobacteriales bacterium | reverse complement strand
TGTCATCGAGCGAGCAATCGCCAACTTCAAGACGTGGCGCTGCATGCACACCGACTACCGCCGCCCACTTCGAACCTACGCGACCGCCTTCAGTGCGATTCGCTCACTTCACTTCTTCAAGCTGAGTTTCCGATAAGCCTCCAGCGACTCGGCCGAGCTCCGTGAGTTCTTCCAGAGGTGGTCTCGTCAGCTTCAGTGTGGGCCGGGTTGAAGCCGGGGCACGACAGGGAGGCTGGACTCATAATCTTTCATGCTGTGAAAACGATCATTGAAGATCGCTCCGCAGCACTTCTACCAGCGAATACAGTGGGGCGCGGTTCGGGTTCGAGCCGACAACCTGACGGATCTGATCCGGTATCCGCTGATCAGCTGTGCGCTGTGGTGATCTCTCATCGGGTGTTGTCGCAGGCAGCGTGCTCGTTGGTGAGCTATGGTGATTGCGGTAGGCGTTGGTGATTTGGCGTATCCGCGCAATGCCACTTAGCTTACGGAGCCATCAGGGCGCTGACCTGCGTCTTTCCATCTGACCGGCGGCCCTCCGCCGGCGCCCTCTGCAGATCATCGTATGAGCGTTCTCGCTGGTCAGGCCACCAAGCAGAACCGCCCACCACTTTCGTGATCAACTTAGCCTAAGTGGCATTGCGTATCCGCGTGGGTAAGCGTGGGCGTAATCGGGCGGCGGGTCGAGCCTTCATTGTATTTGATTTGATACGTATCGGGAGGGGTTCGTGGAGCGCGGTGGGTTGCTGGTCGAGGCGCGTCGCGTGGCTGGTCTGAGTCAGGACGAGCTCGCCGAACGTGCCGGTATCTCGCGACACCGACACTTTCGGCGTACGAGCATGGTCGTCGACCGCCGACTGTGCGGACCACTGCCTACATCCTGGGTGCTGCCGAGTTCAAACTGAGCGCGTCGCCCGGTGACGTTCGCCGAGCATGAGGCGGGCGAGTCGAGGCCGGTTGTGATGCCGTCGGCCCTGTAGCGGCGGGTTCGGAAGCGCGCGTTGGCAGTTGTCCGGCTGCCGCTGCACCTGGACTGGTCGGATCACGGTCGGGTGTTCGACACGCGCGATCGTCGCTAGCGCGCCGGGTCTACCGGTTCGCCGACCCCGAGATACTGGTCGACCCCGGCGATGTGGCCGACCTGCGCTGATTCCTCCGACGGCGGCTGGCGCATCACGGCGTGCGCCCAGCCATTCCGGAATTCAGCCGATCGCCGTCGCCGACCGTCCGGTCGAGCCGCCGCACCACCCGAACGGCCCCCAGCCCGGTCCGTGCCGGAATTAAGTTGATCCGGGACCGCGCGCCGATGCCGGGCCCCGCACCGCGTAGACCTGGCCCGGGGATCAGGCGGTCGGCACATTAGCGCGTGGTCGGTCGCCAACGCACCGGCTCGTTTCGTTGGACAAATCCGTAGCTGAGCTTGATGTTTGTCGTAGTACTACTTTCCGTACGGTTGTCAACTGTCACGCTGAAACGTAACATGAACCTCACGCTTGCTTGATCTAGCGAAACTAAAGGTATCGAGCCGGCGTATCACCTAGCCGCCCAGCCGAGAGGACGCGGTGACGATGACCCTGCTGATCCTGTCCTTGATCGCCATGGCGATCTTCCGCCGCGAGATTCTGTCGGTACTCATCGCCGGCGTGGTGCTGCTGCTCGGCCTCGGTCTCGTCAAGCTCGTCGAGATCATGCACGTCGCGGGGCTCGGCTCGTGAGCAGCCACCGCTTCGCCCTCGCGCTGAGCACCTGCAGCATAGCCCTGACCTGCGGATGCGCGCCAGAAGTCGCCCTCGCGCCGGGAGGCGCTTCCGCGACACCGGCCCGCCCGGGCACGGGTTCTCGGCGACCGTCGACGACGCGGGCATCGCTGCGGACCTGCCGGACCGGGCGACGCGGTGGACCGCCGTCCCTGCGGGACGACACAGCGTGCGCGTGTCGGACGACAGCGGTTCAACCTCTGCCGAGATCTTCCCGGCCTCGGGCTGTCGGACGACCATGCTGGTCACGACGACGTCCGGCCCCCGCCCCCAGCCACGCCAGCGCGATGTAACCGACTGCGCCGCCACGCGGATCCCGGCGGGCACACGCTCGTCGCCACGAGCCTCGTCACCGATCCCGATTTCGGGCCCGTCCGGTTGCGCATCGGCACCACCGCGCAACCGGCGCCCCCATTCATTGCGCTGTCCTCGGTCCTCGCTCCCGCTGGCCGCACGGTGTTGGCCATGAAGACACCTGATGGGTCGGAGACCCTAGCAGCCGGCGAGGTGGACCTCCGGCCGGGCACCAGCTACACCGTCCTCTGCCTGGGCGGGGCGAGACGCCGCCGAGGATGGTCGCGCTGGTCGATGCCACCCAGGCGCCCGATCCCCGCCCCTGACGACCCCCATCCACACCGGAACCGCCGGCGGCCCGGACGGCCCCCGCCGGGCCGCGAGGAGCCCGGGCCCCCGGACGGCGACCTGCCGTACCGGATCCGCATCCCCTCCCTCGCCCTGGACGCGCCGGTCGGGACCCTGCCGAGGGATGCGCTGGGCACCCTTCCGGCCGGTCTTCCCCTGGACCGGATCGCCTGGCTCACCGGCTCGTCACCCCTCGGAGCGCCGGGTACGACCATGCTGCTCGGACACACCACCAGGTCCGGGCACGGGGGGTTCGCGCAGCTCGAGTCAGTCGAGCCGGGGGCACAGATCGAGCTCGTCGGCCCGTCGGGCAGCTGGCTCTACACGGTCAAGTCGTCCGGCACGTTCCCGTCCGGGGCCCTTCCGCCGGCGATCTGGGCACCCCGCCCGGTGCCGACCCTGGCGCTCGTCACTCGTACCCGCTACCGGAATCCCGACACGGGATCAGCGGACAACCGCGTCGTATGGGCCACTGCGGACTGACTCCGGCCTCCCGCCGCAACCGGCGGAGCGCCGGTTACCTGGTGACCATGACATCGCCCAGGATGAGCGCGTTCAGCCCGCTGCGCCTGAACAACCGCAGCGCATCCGCCGGGGTACAGACGATCGGCTCACCGGGCCCGTTGAAAGACGTGTTCAGTAAGGCCGGCACGCCGGTCATCGCCTTGAACTCGCTCAGCAGGCGATAGAAGAGCGGGTTCAGCTCGGGGGTGACGGTCTGGGCACGCGCGGTGCCGTCGATGTGCACGGCGGCGGGTATCGCGGCTCTTCTGTCCGCGTTCACCGGGTAGGTGAACGACATGAACCCGTGCGACGGCGAGTCACAGCCCTGTTCGATCCACCCGGCGACATCGTCGGACATGATCGCGGGAGAGAACGGTCGCCAGTACTCGCGGTGCTTGGCGTGCAGATTGATCGCGTCCTTGGCGCCGGCGACCCGCGGATCGGCAAGGATGCTGCGGTTACCCAGTGCGCGCGGCCCGACCTCCATCGCGCCCTGGAACCACCCGATGACGGATCCCTGGGCTAGCAACCGCGCGGAGTGATTGGCAACGTCATCGACGCGCGTGCAGGTGAACTCACAGCCGGCTGTCGCCCGCTCGATGGCAGTCGGGCTGTAGCGGGGGCCCCAGTAGGGATGCCGCATGACGAATCGATCATCATGGCCGAGCTCCCCGTGCAGGACGGCGAGAGCCGCCCCGAGCGCGGTGCCGGCGTCGTTTGCGGCAGGCTGCACGAAGATGCTCTCGAACAGACCTGAGCGGGCGAGAATCCCGGCCGCCCGCGAGTTGAGCGATACGCCGCCAGCTAGGCACAAGTTCTCGGAGCGGGTCTCCAGTTGGGCCCGGGTGGCCAGGACCATCATAAAGTCCTCCGTGATCTCCTGCAGCGCGGCGGCGATGTCAGCCGCGTCGGTGTCCATCTCGGAGCCCCGCCCGCGCGCTGCCCCCAGCACAGTGTAAAGCAGGTTCGACTCATCACGAAACCGCGTGATTCGGTTGTCGATGCGCAGGCCTCGCTCGTCCACGCTCACGAAGCTTCCAAACCGCCCCCGGTACCGGGACGGGTCCCCGTAGGCCGCCAGCGCCATGAGCTTGCCCGGCCCGGAGAATTGTTCTTGGCCGAGATGCAGGCTCACGACTTCCCAGAGCAAACCGATGGAATGCGGGTATATGTGCTCGCCGATCATGTGGAGCTTGGGCCCCTCACCGTGCGCCAGAGCAGCCGTCGCCACCTCGCCGATCCCGTCGACACTGACCACGGCCGCCCGGTCGTAGGCCGAGCAGAAATACGCGCTGGCGGCATGGGAAACATGGTGAGGAATCCAGCGGACCCGTTCCCGCACATCGACGGCAGCCAATTCGCTTAGCCTGTTCGGTATGTTGCGCACCGACAGGCCGAAGGAATCTTCCCCCGCGAGTCCACCCCACCCGTCGTCCTGGCCGACGAATCCGTCGCCATCGCGCACCCGGAGCGACGGATCGAAAGACACGGCGATGACGTCCACGTCACTCCACGTCGCGGCGGCCGCCCGGAGACAGTAATCGATCGAGTGCAGGGGCAGCTCGTCGGCATTGGTCAGTGACGGCGTCTTCGCCCGTTTCACCCGGGTGAATCGCTCCTCCTCCACGAATGCAATAAGCTGCGTGCCCCGGAACACGCACGCGGAGGATTCATGATAGACGCAGTTGATCCCCAGGATCAGTGTATTGGATGTCATTTACGTTCCTGCCGGGGTTGATCGGGACACTTCGGAGCGAATTGGCCTGCGCTTCAGACTGTCCTGCCGAACGATGTCGGTGCACATCTCGGAGACGAGTTGGACTCCGGAACCGAGGGTGAGCACCAGGAGATCTTTTAGGTGCGTGAGTGATCGGGATATCCGGTGCTCGCTCTCGCGGCTGCTTGGTACGTATCGCAGTTGCACGAGATCGGTACGCCGCTGCACGATCTCGAACTGCTCGATGTGCACGTCGGAGTCGTACATCCACCGGTACGTGAGGTCGAGGATGGTGCCTGCAGGAACCAGGGCACCGTCCGGTGTCACGAAGCTGTCGTTCCGTCGGCCGTCGACGCTTGCTAGCTGCCGCCAAGTCACGGTGCAGGATTCGGCGGCCGACGCCAAGCTCACAAAGTCGTCCTGAACGTATCGGATGAACGGCATGGCCTCATTCAGCAAATTCGTAACGACGGCGACGCCCGGTTCACCCGCTTTTTGCGGCCGCCCCGAGTCCGGATTTAGGACCTCGAGGTAGACCGTGTCCTCGCAGGCGTGGTAGTGGCCGCACGGAAGTTCGAGCGCTATTCTCGTGGCCTCCTCAGAACTGTATTCGTCGAGGACTGGAACATCGATCTCCGAGGCCCAACGCCGGCGCGCGTACCGCGACGACGTCTCCGAGTGGGTGACGACCAGATCGAGCGAACTCACCGTCACCAGCTTCGAGTCCGCGATCATCGCGGCCAGAATGCTCGGATAGCTGGCGAGTACCTGCGGTTGGAGGCGTTCCAGCTGCCCGACCGCCGCCGTGACGGGAACCAGCGCCGATATGAAAGCCGTGCGGTACCGATTACCCACCGACTGGTACCACCAGGGATTCGTGCAGACCTGAACGGCGAGGTCGTCGGGCTTGTAACGCATTCCGCTCTGCAGGAAGAACTGCCGGACGCCCTGGACGGTGTCGGTGATGACGGCAGCACGATCCACTCGAATGGGGATGACCTGGCCCGACGATCCCGACGAGCGCGTGTGGAACAGCTGTTCGGCGCCGTACTCATGGCTGATGCGATTGCCGGCTGGGACGGCACAAAGCTCCGACTTAGTCACTATCGGTATTCTCTGCACGTCCGATGGCGTACGAAGCTCGTCGGGGTGAAAACCTGCGGAATCGTACTTTTCCCGATAGAAATCAACGGTGGAGTACGCGAGGTCCGTAAGGTATTTGATCCGCCGAAACTGCCGCTCACGAATGATGGCTGGCGGGAGCGTGATACTGGCGACAGAAGAGGCGAACGTAGACTCGAACTCTCCCTCGAGCTGACGCATGTAGCGATCCGGCAGCCACGACGGCGGCCGAGTTGCTGGCGACTCCCAGAGCTCTACAACGTCGCGGCACGGGTCACTGGGTCGGGAATCGGTCATCGCGCGACTTAGACTAGCGAGGCTGCGGCGGCGGGCCGTCTGTATTTCGACGTGCGGAGCGGGCGGCCCCGCCACCGTCGGCTCGCCACTCCAGCCGTGGGCCGGGCCAGGCGTACCGCCGCACCGGGCACACGGCGCCGGACTGCCGGTTCACGTGGTGCACGACGACTCCGGGCCGGCTACTGCCGCCAATCGACGCAGCGCTCCGCATACTTCACGCTCCCTCGTCGGCCGAGATCCTCGGATCTGGCCGACCTCCGCTCGCCCGCCCAGGTAAGGACGGCATTGTGTGTCCACGAGTCATCGGGGTAACGACCCATCTCAAAGACCTACTTCGCTGAAGATTGCCTTGCAGATCTCCAGCGGTGTAGATCGTAGTCCTACTTATGTCTCAATCAAGTCAAACTAACATAGCGTGTCAGGACCTCCAGCCACCGCCCCTGTCGTCGCGCGAGTCTGGCGCCCCGGACGGCCATCTACGAACGAGGCCGACGAACGAGGCGGGCGCGGTTCTCCTGACCACGCGCCTTGGGCGGGGCGAGGGTCCTGCCGGGGGTGACCGAGCGTCGAACGGCACCTGTGACGAACTAACCTTACGTCAAGGAGTCTAGCTTGATGAAAGTCAAGATTAGCTATATTCTGGGCCCTGCCGACTGCCGCCAACCGAGGATGGGTTCGACAGCGTGCGAGAACGTGAAGTGAAACTCGGTCAGATGTTGGAACTGCTCATCGAGCGCGGCGGGTACAGTCGGAACCGGAAGAAGATCCTCTCGGCTGTGGGGATCTCCACGGCCGCCCTGTCCCAGTACATGAAGAACCAGAACAAGCCCAGCTTCGACAAGCTGACCGCGCTAGCCAACTTCTTCGATGTCAGCCTCGACTATCTGGTGTACGGCGAGCCCATCACCGCCGCCCCTGATGACAGCAACGTGCTCAGCTATCTCGACCAGGCGATGACGAGCGTACGAGCACAAGCCCGACAACACGCCGATCTGGTTGGTCGCATCGGAACCATGCTTGCTCAGCAAATATCCACCGCCGCCAACGACGTCCTGGAGTCCGGCAGCGGGAACAGCGAGGGCCTCATCCTCATGTCAGAGCTCGTTCGCATGGAGCTCTACTGCCGACGGGCCGACGTCATCCCTATGAACCTCGTCTCGAACGTGATTGAGATCGGCGAGGGTGAGATCGCCGCCGGCAGCTTTCTCACCGTCGTGGCCGACAACCTGCGCAGAGGATGCGTCTACCGTTTCTTGCTGCCGCGCGATGTTGCCGAGAGCCAGCGCAGCGCTCTCGGCAAGTTCCGGGAACTGCTCGGTGGAGCGGCGGGTGACTTCGCTCACGAGAACTGCGAATTCCGGGAGTCAGCCGTGGCGATCGTCAACGGCGCGGCCCTATACCACCTCGACACCGGGAAGCTGGAGCACGAGAACGAGCTTCTCTACTCGCAGTTCCGCCGATACGTCACCGAGGACGGATGGCTTGGCTACGTGATGGAGCCGCACGAGGACTTCAGCGTCGACATGCTGATGAGCCGGGACCGTGCGCGGCGGGCCCGCACCGCGTTCGCCCAGATCTGGGACGACAGCGACCCGATCTGAACCGCCCGGCCCGCCGGCGGCCCGCGCAGACTCAGTCCTTCATCTGCACGCAGTCACCCGGCTTAACCTCGGGCTTTCACCGAGGTTGATCTGGTAGCGACACGCGGGCACTGGATGCGCAAAGTGCCTGTTCAGCAGGGTCGGATCGTGGTTGTCGAGGCCGTGACCATCGGAGTTGAGAGGCACTTCGCGGGTGAAGCATAAGGACTTGCATGCGTGGTTCTCTATGATCGCTGGCGGTGAGTCGCTGGTGTCGCACGCTGGTGGAGTGTTGCTGGTCGAGACCGCCCGACGCAGCGGCCTGTCCGGCCAGTTGAGGCGGCTGCTCGGGCCGTGGCGCAGGCCCCTCGCCGTCCACGACCCGGGCAAGATCGTGACCGATCTGGCGATCGCGGTCGCGCTGGGTGGTGACGCCGCCTGCGACATCGCGGTGCTGCGCACCCAGCCCGGGATGTTCGGCCCGGTCGCGTCGGACCCGACCGTGTCGCGGTTGATCGCCACGCTGGATGCCGATGCCGACGCGGCGCTGGCCGCGATCAGCGCGGTGCGGGCGGCGGGACTCCTTCGTGCTCGGCAATCCAGGTTTCACCAGCGCGAATGGACGCGAGGACGCGCCGCGCGAATGCTTCATTGGTCAGACCCGCATCGCCCCATTGGTCGCTACCGCGACGCCGCAGCCATTCGGCGCGCACCTGGCGCCATTAGCAGGATCAGCGACATATCGCTCTCGCCAGCGCGGCGTATCCTCACTTCGTTCGCGCTACCTGGAGGGTTATTCAGCTGGCAGTGTAAAAATGTAGGCCGATTACGGCTGAGATTGTAGTCGTGAATGTTTCGATGGGGCGGCGATAGTCGGTGTGCATGATCCTCCAGGTCTTGAAGTTGGCGATCGTCCGTTCGATGACATAGCGAATCTTATTGATCTGCGTGTTGAATTTTTTCTCCCAGTCCAGGAGGTCCCGTCCGGCGGGTTTCTTGAAGGGAGTGAGCATTCC
>JBBQZQ010000096.1:0-8643 GCA_038207565.1 Mycobacteriales bacterium | reverse complement strand
CCCGCGAAGGACTCAGCAAGCGACGCATCCGACGCAGCCTCAAGCGCTACATCGCCCGCCAGATCTTCCGCACCCTCGCCGCCGACACCCCAGCCACCATGCACCAAGCCCTGACGGCTTGACACACATAGAAGCGTCTCCGCGTGCCCCCAGCCGCTTGCCGACTGAATGGATCACCGGCACGCTCCGCGTGCCCCCAGCCGCTTGCCGACTGAATGGACAAGAGCGTCTAACGCGAGTAGGTCTGAGCTTGAGTCATACGCGGCTAGTGAAGTGCCTCATCCACACTCCAATAGCTGCTGTCGGATTGGAGCATCGGACTATGGCTAGGCGGTTTCCCCGGGAGGGATGATCGGGGTGAAGGTCACGGTGTAACCGTTGGTGCTGACGCGGCATGGGCTCGGTGGATGAATGCTGACGACCGCGAGAGCGGGGCGAGCTGGCTCAGTCGGGGGGGTGGCGGCAGAATCACGGTGGTGATGACGCCGCCCGTCGTGGCGATCGTTGCGCGCCCGTAGCCGGAACGAGCGGGTGGCCCTGGCGTAACGGCTACCGGGATTCCGATGAGGATGATGCCGGGCATCGCGGCTTTCAGCGTGACCGTCGCCACGTTGGCCGTCGTCACACTCATCGAGACCGGCCCCCTGCGGTGTGGCGACGGTGCCGGCGTCGACTACACAGGTCTCGCCACAGATCACACAGCGCTCGCGACCGGCGCAGATACGGTGGCGACCGTGGTGGTGCCCATCAAGATCGCCGCCAAAACGATCGGGATCCCGCTGGAGGCTTCATGACACGGCGGTGCGGCTGGACTGCCAGATGTCGATGACGTCGATCGGCGTGCGCGCTGGTTCTTCGGGCAGGTTTTCGCCGAAGACCGCCTGGAGCATCGGGTGGACCACCGGGTGGAGTCGCTCCTCGCCGAAGCGGTCGCATGCGTCTTCGGAGTCCCATACGTCGATGTAGCGGAGTCCGCCCTCGGGGCGGGTGAAGGCGAGGTGTACGAGCAGACCGGACGGCAGGTCAGGGCCGAGGCCGTCTTTGATCTTCGCGTAGGTCGCTGCATCGATCGGCACGTCCTGGACAAATGCGTAGATCATGCCCATCACTCCTTCAGTTGATCCGAATAGGCTTCGGATTAAAGTATGATGACAAGCGGTCGCCGACGTCAAGGGGGGAGGCACGTGTGAAGCGCAGTTACGAGAACGAGCAACGCCGGACCCAGTCCGAGGCCACCCGTCGCCGCATCCTCGACACGGCCCGCGAGCTCGTGATCCAGCACGGCTATCTCGGCACCACGATCGCCGAGCTCGCACGGCGCGCCGAGGTCCACGTTGACACCGTTTACGCGCTCGTGGGCCGAAAGCCGGTCATCCTGCGAGAGCTCGTCGAAGAAGCGATCTCCGGTACCGACCGGCCCATCGCCGCACTCGACCGCGACTACGTACAACAGATACAGGCCGAAGCCGACGCCGGCCGCAAGCTGGACCTGTATGCCGCGGCCATGGCCCGGATCCACGCCAGACTTGCTCCGCTGTTCCTGGCACTGCGTGACGCCTCCCGGACCGACGCCGAGGCCGCCGAGGTGTGGCAACGGATCAGCGAGCGCCGCGCGACGAACATGCGCCTGCTGGCCGCCGAACTTCTCGCGACAGGTCAACTACGCACCGGCCTGAGCACCGACGAGGTCGCCGACCTGATCTGGGTGACCAACAGCCCTGACGTCCACCAGCTACTTGTCTCCGATCGAGGCTGGTCCGATCCGCAGTACCGCGAATGGCTCGCCGACAGCTGGCGACGCCTGCTGCTGGCGGCCAGCCCCGGCAACCAAGCGGTCGACCCCTGACGATCACGCACGCCAGTTCCCCTAAACCAATAGGCTCAGCCCCCAGCCAGCACGGACCTCTGGACCGTCGCCCCCTCGTTGGTGTCCATCGCGACATGCCCCCAGCGGCCCAACGAGTCAGGCTCAGGACTGGCTAACCAACAGTGCGTTGATCATGGCCTCGGAGATGAATCGGCCGTAGCGGCCGATGGGCCAGCATCGTCGTATCACGAGGAGGTCGTAGAGGTCGGGTGAGCTATAGGTCCACAGGATCTCGGCTGCGTCGTTAAGGGAGAGCCCTTCTTTGAGGTGGCCGGTCAGGGTTTCGGCGTTCTGTCGCATTCGCCGGAGTCGCTGGCGATCGGTCGCTGCGAGCATTCGCGCCATCTCGGGGTCGCTGGCGGCGACGGTGCGGATGAGGAGCAGGATCGGCGCTACCCGCGGCGCGACCTCGGTGGTGAGCTGGCTCCAGTTGCGGATGATCTGCCGTGGGTCGTCCTCGCGTGCTTGCATCTCGTCCGACCGTTGCGGTGCTGGGACCGGCCCGCGACCCTGTAGGCCGCGCTCCCAGATTGCCGTGACCAGGCCAGCCTTGCCCCCAAAAGCCTTGTAGACGGTCTCGGCCGACACACCCGCTTCGCCGGCCACGGATGCGATCGTGGTGAGGCCGTACCCATCGGTGAGAAATCGGCGCTCGGCCGCGTCCAGGACCGCGTCGCGGTTGCGGCGAGCCTGCTCGTGTCGACGGCTGGAGTCGTACCTTCGTCTGACTTTGGCCATGTCTCCGCTCACACTCATTTTAGTTACAGTCAACTGTAACAAACATTGGAGAGCAGCCATGACACCGAATCCGCTGGAGGTCATCGAGCGTCTGGCCCGAGTGACGAGCGAGCATGACCTGGCCGCGATCGTTGCCTGCTTCGCTGAGGATTACCTCAACCAGACTCCGGCCCATCCGCTCCGCGGCTTCCGCGGTCGCGACCAGGTGCGGCGCAACTGGGGCCAGATCTTGGGCGGCGTACCCGACCTCGAGGCGGCGGTGCTCGCCACGGTTGTGGACGGGGGCACCGTGTGGTCGGAATGGCTCATGTCAGGCACACGACGTGACGGAGCCGAGCACGAGATGCGAGGAGTGATCATCTTCGAGATCGAGGACGGACTCATCCGGGTGGCCCGCTTCTACCTGGAGGGGGTCGACCGCGACTCGGGCACCGTGGACGACGCCGTGAGCCGCGCCGTCACCACTGCCCCGGACGTCGGATCACGATCATGATCCTCGTGGCCGGCGGAACCGGACTCCTTGGCCGCAAGGTCGTCCAACGGCTGCACGACCAGGGCGAAACGGTGCGCGTGCTGACCCGCGAACCTGCTCGCGCGGCCGGCCTGCCAACGGGTGTACTCATCGTGACCGGCGACGTACGCCGCGGCCCCCTCGACGCCGTCGTCAAGGACTGCAGGTGCGTCATATCGATGGTGCACGGCTTCACCGGGCCGGCGAAGACCAGCCCCGCAGCAGTCGACCGAGACGGCAACTCCCACCTGATCGCGGCAGCGAAGCGAGCCGGCGTCGAACGCTATGTGCTTGGGTCGGTCGTCGGCGCCGGGCCAGAGCATCCGATGTCACTGCACCGGATGAAGTACGCCGCCGAGCAAGACCTGCTCAACAGCGGGCTCACGGGCGTCACTCTCCGGGCAACCCCGTTCATGCAGACATGGCTGGACGTCATCGGCGCCAAGGTCGCAGGAGGCGGGCCGGCGATGGTGCTCGGGCCGGGCACAAACCAGATCAACTTCGTCTCTGCCGACGATGTCGCCGCCTTCGTCGTGCTCGCAGCACTCGGCGACCCGCGGATCGCAGAGGAAATCTCCATCGGAGGACCTGTCAACCTCAGCTTTGTCGAGATTGCCCAGCACCTGCTCTCGCTTCACGGCCGCCCGGACGCCCCCAAGCACGTCCCACTGCCGGCGCTGAGGGCCATGGCAGTCCTGGCCGCCCCATTAACCCGGACCTCGCCCGCAAGGCCAGGGCCGCCGTCGTCATGAACACCACGGACATGACCCTCGACGCGTCCCCAAGCCGCAACCCATTCCCCGAGATCCCCGCATCCACCCTGGCCCAGGTCACCGCAGCGACCAATTCCGTCCACCCGCACTGACCACGAAAACACCGACCAAGACCCTCCTCGGCAAATCCGCAGGAATCCGGCTCTTGACTTGTTACTGGCCCAACCAGGGGCCGCGAGCCGGCGCTGCACAGTGGGTGGTGCGCAGCGGGTCTCGGTTCGCGTACGCCGGAACCATCCCGTATGACCAAGGTCCTTCGACGACGCGTTCGCGTCGGACCGCCGCCCGGCTCTCCGCTGCGTCTCCGGAAGTGGATCGGCTTGCGGAATATGGGTCCGTACATTTGCCCACAGTTTTGGCTACACTGGGGGTATGACCGCTGTACCGCTGGGCGAGGCCCGCGATCGGCTTTCGAAGTACGTCGCGGAGGTCGAGCGCACCCATGAACGGGTCACGATCACCCGCCACGGCCACCCAGCCGCGGTGTTGATCTCCGCCGACGACCTCGCCGCCATCGAAGAGACCCTAGAGATTCTCGGCACACCTGGCGCTGCTGAGGCCATCCGGGAGGGGCGGGCCGACGCCGCTGCCGGTCGGTTTGCCGACAGCGACAAGATCAAGTCTCGCTACGGGGTTGTGTGAGCGAGCAGTACTCGATCCGGGTCACTGCTCGCGCAGAGCGCGACCTGCAGCGGTTGCCAGAAAAGATTGCTACTGCTTGCGTGGAGTTCATCTTCGGCCCGCTGGCGGAGCACCCGCGACGCGTCGGCAAGCCCCTGCGAGACGAGCTGGTCGGCCTCCACTCCGCTCGACGCGGCGACTATCGGGTTGTCTACGAGGTCGTCGACGACAGCACCGTGGAGATCGTGCACATCGGCCGTCGCAGCGACGTTTACCGCTAAAGAGCCGGCGACGCCGCTCTCGTCAGGAAGCGCCGCTCTGCGTGCCGTAACGGGATCCAGCTCTGGTTACGCTCCGCGTGACGATCGTGCTGGGCTTTCGCATGGACGCGTGTCGGCGCCCTATCGCTTGGGCGGGCTGGTCGTCGACAGTAAGTCTTGGGGGTGAAGCGCAACTCTCGGGACCGTCGCCGCGCGGCCGGGTGGTGTTCGACGGCTGAATGTCTTGTCTGACTACGCTGTTCGGTCGTGGCGCTCTCCAAGGATCAGCGGCGGATCGTTGACGAATGGTTCCCCGACGCGGAGATCGTGGCAGACATGAGTTGGGGGTTGGTCGACACGGTCGTCCTGCACCTGCGCCACGATCAAGGCGAATCCATTGTGAAGGCAGCTGGGCCGAACAACGGCCACATCACCCGCGAGATCACGGGACACGAGGAGTGGACCAAGCCCTGGGTCAGGACCGGTCGAGTCAACCGATTACTGCACGCACGTCGAGATCTCAACATGATTGCGTTGTCGTACCTGCCCGAGTGCTCGTGCAGGGCAGCTCGAGCGCGGACGACGCCGAGACCTACCGTCAGGCGGGTGCCCTGTTGGCTGCCTTTCATCAGCAAGCAACCCGGGTCTCTCACGGCGATGAGGCCGAGATGGATGCGCGATCGCTGCCGTGGCTCGACAGCGACCATCGGATCTCCCCGGAGACCGAGGCTCAGCTGCGGAGGGTGATCAACTCTCACGATCAGCCGGCCACGGACCTCGTGCCGACACACGGTGACTGGCAGGAGGGCTACGGCGCCGACCCGCGGGAGGTTGCGGCTTGGGCGCGAACCCTGCTGCGCGAGGCAATCGGCACCGCTTGCAAGGCCCACCAGGTCGGTGACGTCCTGTTTGAACAACAGGGGCACCGGATGATTGAGCAGGCGCTCGCTGCAACAGACTGGTAGCCGTCTGAGAGGTGTCTCCCTTGTGGCGCCCTCCGATGAAAGAGCACCGCGGCCCATTGCGGTCACTCCCGCGCAACCGGCAACTTGCTCCGGTGGGCGAACCACAAAGGGGCCCTTGAACCCTTGTGTGAGTTGTTTCAGCGTCTCGATGCTGCTTCCGCGAGGCCGGCTCTGGCTTCGACGCGTTGACGTCCGATGGCGCGGTAGACGGTGGAGCGCCCGACGCCGAAGAGGTCGGCAACTTCGAGAGTGCTGTACTCGCCTCTATGCACCAGCGAGACCAGGTGTGCTTTTTGGCGGCGGTTGAGCTTGGGCTGCTTGCCGCGGAGCCGTCCCTTGGCCTTGGCGACCTTCATACCCTCGCGGCTGCGCAGCCGGATCAGGTCAGACTCGAACTCGGCCACCATGGCGAGGACGTTGAACAGCAGCCGGCCGACCGCGTCGGTGGGGTCCTAGACAGACCCGCCCAGGCTCAGGCTGATCTGCCGGCGCGGGAGTTCGTCGGCGATCGCCCGAGCATCCGGCAGAGACCTGGCCAGTCGGTCAAGCTTGGTCACCACCAGAGTGTCGCCGGACCGGCAGGCGGCCAGTGCCTCACGTAGCCCGGGACGCTCGCGGTTGGTGCAGTCAGGCCATGAGCGACGTAGATCCGGTCTGCCTCGACGCCCAGGCCGGACAGGCCATCGCGTTGCGCGGTTAGGTCTTGTTGATCGGTAGAGCATCGGGCGTATCCGACAAGTAGGGCGCTCATGGCGCACCTCCAGAGATGGGCTCGTTCTGACCGCGGATACGGCGGAATCGAGCATCGGGCGGCGCCCGACGCCAACATCAAGACGCTCCCCATTCGCGGCTGCCAGAGCGGCAGCCCGCCGCCGCGGGATCGGGGTATGGGCGGAGTCGCAGTGCGCTCAACCGATGTCGTCCAGCAGGGGCTCCAAGTGGTTGTCGATGATGTCGCGAATCATGTCCGGGTTGACCCGAAAATACTCGTGGACAACGACGTTGCGGAGAACGGCGTCGTAGGCCATCGCGCCGAGTTCTGCAGAAGCCAGGTGGTCGCGGTAGGCGATGCATCGAGATATGGCGGCCCGGATGTCCTCCAGGCGCTCCGCGTCCGAGCGGCTCACAAGGCCACCGCGTCTTCTAGGGCCGTGGCCGAGACTTCGCCTCGCAGGAGCGGTGCCGCCACGACATCGACCCGGAAGCCCAGGAGTTCGCCGAGTTCCTCGGCGAGTCCGGACACGCGCAGAAGATCGTTACCGGCAGCGGGGGCCAGGTCGACGAGAACATCCAGATCGCTGTCCTCGCGAGCGTCGCCACGGGCCACTGAGCCAAACAGGCGTGGGTTGGTGGCGCCATACCGGTCCAGCACCTCGCCGACGCGACTCCGATGCACGGTGAGCGCAGCACGGAACCGCAGCGCTGCGGCGGTCGGTTCCCTCATGGCTCAAGCGTACCGAGATCCCCACCCAGCGCCGTTTGCACGGGCCGTGCCGCCTTGTCGCAACGTCATCGCCGATTCCCATATGCCGATCCCCTGCGGGCTACGCTGCTCGCTCCCGTCGCTGGCCGAAGGTCGCTGTGGCGGGTTCGGCTCCCGGTGACGACCGGAACAGCTGGCCGGCGGAACCCCTGAGGCGGCAACCCCGAAGCGCTCGAGTGGGGAGCAGTGCAGTGTCGCGTCGAGCCCGCACTCTTCACGGCGAGAACAGCCCACAGTTGAGGTGCACTGTGCGCGTGCAACTGACCGGTGTGTTATTTACCTTGACGGGTACGTATCCGAATTGGTACACTGATGTCATGGAAGCTGCTCTCAAAGCGCTCGCGGACGACAGCCGTCGGACGATGCTGGAGGCTCTGGCCGAGGGCCCGGCAACCGCCGGTGAACTGGCCGCGCTCCTACCGATTGCGCGGCCGGGCGTCTCAAGGCACCTGCGGGTGCTGCGGGAGGTGGGCCTGGTGGAGGTTCGCCAGGAGTCGCAACGTCGGGTCTACTCACTGCGTCCCCAACCACTCACTGAGATCAACGAGTGGCTGACTCGATACCTGTCGCTGTGGGACCAGCGGCTCGATGCCCTGCACACTGAGATAGCGCGCGGCAAGCGTGAGCGAAGGAGCACCTCATGACCACCAACACGCCGGGAAGCGTGCGCACATTGGCCACCCTGCGTTCAGCGGATGGCAAGGGCATCGTTCACCTTGAGGACCGCTTCGACACCGATATGGATGCCCTCTGGTCAGCCCTCACCGATCCCCGTCGTCTCGCCCGCTGGCTCGGGGAGGTCGACGGTGATCTTCGCCAGGGTGGTGAGTTTCGCGCACGGTACTTCGCCAGCGAATGGGAGGGGACCTGTCGTGTGGAAGTGTGCGAGCCCCCACGGCGGCTGCTGCTCCTGACCAAATCCGAAGGCCAGCCAGACGGCGTGGTCCAGGCGACGCTTACCGCCGATGGCGACCACACCATCCTGGTCATCGAAGACCGCGGCGTGCCACTGGACGCAATCGCCGCCTACGGCGCAGGAGACCAGATCCACGTCGAGGATCTCGCGGCCTACCTCGCTGGGCGTGAACGCTGCGATGCGCGGGCGCGGTGGCAGGTACTCCACCCCGCTTACCAGCAACTGGCCACCGACGTCGCTGAGGTGTGACTCCGATGGCCGCGCGTTTCGCAGCCCGTTGGGGGTTCTCTTACGACTGTGACCGGGCGCTTGTCGAGGTAATCGGCGGGGCGTCACCGGGATCCACGCGGTCGTTGGACGTCCCGCAGGGGATCCCCGGGCGGACGACCAACCGAAGCCGTACCGCCTGCTAACGCCCGATAAACGTCCCACAACCGCGGCCGCTCGATCGCCCTCCTCAGCTGTCATTTGCACCTCCCAGCCCGAGGTTTCGGCTGCGGTCTCGTAGG
>JBBQZQ010000095.1:0-9523 GCA_038207565.1 Mycobacteriales bacterium | reverse complement strand
CCTTGATCGACGGCCGCAACACCGTCAGTTCAAGGGAGCCCCGCCCTCTGATGGCGGACCTTGCAAACGACCCGCCGAAGGGCCACAGGGCTAGGGAGATTCAGTGATCGAGACTAGGGAGATTCCGGTGATCGCTGGCACATCCGCCTCGCGCGACGTGATCCAGAATCTGCCCGGCCTCTGCACGGTCCTCAGGGCGACGGATCATCCACCACGTCGCGCGCATGGTGTCGCAGGCGGCGCTGGGCGAGAGTTCGAGCCAGCGGCGCATCGCTGCTACGTCGAATACGTGCGGGCGCGCCGGCACATCGAAACCGCGACCGACAGCAAGCGGCAGGAGATCGCCGTAGCCGCGATCACCACCACCGAACCTGTAGCTCGGTAACTCCGAACTTGGCAGGTGGTGATCCAGGAGTTCGCAGAGGCTGAGCAGCGCGGGCCAGTCGGGGATCACGCCCGGGCACTCGCCGACTACCTCCAACGGCGGCGTGCGGTCTTGAACGGTCATAGGGCTGATCTTGGCGTAAGGGTCCGACACCCGCCTTCTGTTGGCCTGCACCGCCAACGTCCGTCTGGCTTGCATCAGCTGGGCCTGCCGACTGGGAGTCGCCCGGCCGCGAAACGGACCGCGATGTCGCCACCCTGGCTGTCCGTGTCCTCAGCGGTCATGACGAGTTCGAGCTCGGGCGGCGGGTTGGTTCGGGTCGGCAGCCCCGCGCCCGCGCGGAAAAAGTCGAGACGCGGGCGTGCGGGTCATCGGCTACTCAGCGTCCGCCGGCGCCGCGCTTGTGGTGATCCTGGTTCGGCGCGAGGACAAGCCCGGTGCGTGGTGGAGCGGCAGCGGGGGGCCAGCCAACAGCATCGAGGCCTCGGTGCGCACAGATCAGCCTTCGAGACCTAGACCATCGAGCCAGTCCAACCGCCGAACCCCTTTGGGCCGACTCGACAATTCCAAACTCTCGAGTTCGGTGGACTCGACGACCTTCTCAAGGCGTGCCAACGAGTCGGGATGAACCAGGCGCGACAAGCGGTTCTGCAGATCTTCGATGGAACCTTCGATTTTGATAAGGGTGAGAACCCGGCGGTCGTTGGTCGGATCGATACCGATCTCAACCTGAGCGGGGTAGTCGGCCTGCCCCGCCGGGCGCCAAGCGTCGATGAACTGCGAGATCGACACTCCTGGACGCAGCGTTCGAGCGTAGGCAGCGATGACCATAAGGACACCTCCGGAAAGTCAGATTGTGAGGCGACTCGGCCAGCATGGCACCGAACACCGACAGAGGACTGCCGGAAATTGATGACCTCGATGAGCAGACGCCTGTCCGCTAGGCCATCGCTTGCGGCGACAAGTCGCGAGGCGGCCGACTGGGTGATCAGGTGAGGGAAGCTTCGTCCTGGATGGCAGCCATCTGCTGGCTACTGGCCACACGCACCGGTCGCGCCCGGCAACGGTCGTTTGCTGATCACCTGAGTCATAACGCCGTCGTTTCGTGACTCGTCACGAGATCGACCGGATCGCAGCGTCGATGGCGGCGCTGACCCGCATGTGATTGTCGGCGGTAGGGCTCTTTGGTCTTTGAATGAGGCCGTTCTTGCGGTAGAAACGCGCGACATGGCTTCGGCTCAGGCCGAGGTGGTCCGCGATCTGAACCACCGACCAGCCGGCGTCACGGGCTACGCCGACCGCAGCTTCGAGGAGGTGAACGCGCGCGACCGCCGCGGCGTCGGCAGTGTCCCGGGCGCTCTGGTACACGGCTAGCGCACGGTAGGGATCAGTCTGCGGGGGCCAGAGAGTTCGGGTTTGTCTCATGGATGAGACAATCTCATGGATGAGACGCTTACGCAACCTTGGGGCGACCACCTGCAGAGCCGCCGCTTGACGAGTTGGCCCAGGAACTCCGGCGGGTGTCGCAGGCCGCAGACTAAGATGATCTTGAGCTGTCAATCTGTTGTTCTCGTGACCGTCACCGGGCAGGTTTCACGACCGCCCCTGGGCAGATCTCAATGGCCCTTGACAGCCCGACAAGTTCCGCCGCCGAGTGCCGCCTGTTCCCGCCTATGCGAGCCGATCGCCCTCCTCGGGAACGCCGAAAAAGATCGTTCGAGATCCCGAGCACGTTTCGTTGGCGCGGGCCGCGCGGCAAGCTGCGCTCCAACGCGCCAGGCGCCTGGGCCAAATGATCCACTCTTTCTTGGACAGTGCAAGCCCCGAGCTGTGGAAACCGCGATTGCGCCAGCCGCCGGTGATCCGGCACCGGCACTGCGCGATCCGCGAACCTGGCCGGGTGATGCTCCGCCGCTAAGCGGAGGGTGAGCAGCTCGGCGCCGACGAGCTGGACCTGGTCGACGCCGCCGGCGACGTCGAGATCCTGTAGGCGTCGATCCCCGGATTTGTTGGGGTCTAGACCACGGTTCCGGGAACGGTCGACGCGGGCGCGCAGATCTGTAAACGGAGGCTCGACACGAGTCGCCTGGCAACACGCGGGGGGTGAAGCGAACGCCGTGACAGCTCAGTCCTCCCCCTACCCCCCGGGGATAGCGAGGGTTCGGCCAGGTTATGAGATCTGGACAGGTACCGGCGCCCCGTACCCGAATGCTTTCGCGAAGGCCGCACAAGTCGAGCTGCCTCGATTCGAAATTCGTCTTGCACTTCCTGGCAGCTTCCTTACCGACACGCCGAATCGTCACTGCGGCTGGGGTGGGGTTGACTCCCGCTCGATCACACCACGCACCCACCGCTCGGATAGGTTAAGAGCATCCGCGAGCTGGGATGCGGTAACGCCGCGGGCGTGGGCATTGCGGATCGCGCTGGTCGCGGTCTTGAGCGCGGCGAGCCCGTCACTGAGAAAGACCTTGTGGGCGATGAACTTCTGCATGACCTCGCCGGCCCGTTCCAGCTCGCCGCGCTCTGCCGCGCTGAGGCCGCGAAATTCGGGGCGGCTCCAGATCGCCACGACGTTGCTCAGTTCGGGGACGGGCTCGCCTTGCACCTCGTCGGGTGCGTCGTCCGGCGCCGGTGGGATCGTCGTGGTGGCGTCGATGCTCGGCCGGTCGCGACGCACCATGAGCGTGGCGCCTGCGACGGCGCCGAGGGCCAGGGCGGTGAGCTCGGCGGTGGAATGATCCCGGGTGAGCGGTGCGGTGGCCTCGTACAGTCCCCCAGCCAGCCACGCGGCGGCCGCGGCAACTCCAGCGAGGTGCAGCACTCGATCGAATCTGCTCCATTCATCGGCCGGCGGCGCCCACGCCGTGACCTGGTAGACCGTGGCCGTCGCGATCACGATGGTGAGCCCGCCGTAGGCGACATCGGCCCACCCCGGCCAGGGCGCATGCTCGGCCGCGGCCCAGAGGAACGCGACCGTGGCAGCTACCCACAGGCCCACCCCGATTGACCACACCCGGGCTCCGCGGCCGCGGAAGGCTGCGTCGTTGAGCGTCACCGTCATCACTGGTCTAGTGAGCAGATCGTTCGTCGGGCAGGGGCAGCCGGGGCAGCCTGTCGTTCGGATCGGTCACCATTTGGTTCCCCTCCCCCGAAGGTTGCCGTCATCCTCCGCGCCCGTGACGTACACGCTGACTCAGCGGGCTAGTCCGCAGCCGGCACGGCCAAGCTCATCGACGTAGGAGTGTCGAACGAACGGGGTTTGGTCGACTGTGGCCAGTCGCGTGGTAGCGGACAAGCCGCTGTCTAGCACGAGGTATCGACCCGGCGGCAACGGTAAGAGGCCCGGGGGATCCGGGCGAGTACGAATGGCCTCGTCGAGCTGCTGCACGCACACGCGGTCCCCGGTGATCTTCGCTGTCTGGGTGAGGTGGTCGACGGACAACGTCCCCGAGTACGCCTGAAACACTGGCGCGAATGCCACGTACAGGAGCATGACAGCCGCCAGGGCGCCGGTAATGGCGCTGGCGAACGTCCCCAGGTAGGCCCAGGTGGCAGCCACGCCGGCACCGATGAGCGCGCCAATCAAGGCGATGAATACCAGGTGCCAGGTGAGGTGGAATTTCCCCGGCGCGCCGAAGATCGTCTGCTCCACTTCTCGCGCGCCGGCGACCAGCAGGCTCGGCATCAGGATGGCGCCAAGAACTGCACCAATCGAGGCGGCAAGGATCACCAAGTCACGTCCGGGCGGGTCGCTCAAACTGGTTCGTCGGCCAGTACGGCTCGAGCGTGCGGGTCTGTCGAGGTACATGCCGCAACACCTCCAGGTTGGGCTACCGGTGGTGTCGTCAGGTTCTGCCTACACCTTCCGCTTGCTCAACAGTGCCCAGTATCGACTGAAATGGGAAGAGTGCCGCACCGGGCGTGGCGCGAGGCGATTACAGCCCCGTAGTCACTGCCCTTCAAGGGTTACGCCGCGGCGAATTTCGCCAGGCCTGGCGGCGAACTCGTCATCCTCCGGTTTAGCAGCGGGCGTGCGCGCGGAATCCGTGCGTGTGGTCTAGGACCCTCCTGAACAATGCGGTTCGCGTGGTCCGTTTGGCGTGAGGCGACGCGCCGAGTGTCTCAATGGCGGTCTGGCCGCGAGTCTCAACCGTGGTTGGACGACGAGCTTGCCCGGCGCGTCAGGACCAATTTTGCGTCTGGCGGTAGGGGGACGCAAGACCTATTGGGCCTGAGGCCTCAGTTCAGTGCCCACGCGGTTCCGTTGTGGTTGAGCCCGAGCACGATGAGGCGGCGCAGGTTGATCGCGGCGGCGCGGTGGTGCAGCCAGTGGTCGTTCTTGGCGACGCCGCGGTAGCGGAGTTTGCGGTTGCCGCGGGTCAGCCAGGCGATGGAGCGTTCGACCATGGGCCGGTGCTGTCGGTATTCGGCCTGCCAGGCGGGATCGCGCGCGGTCTTGCGGGCGGCGCGCTGCCGTGCGTCGTGCGGACGGATCTTGAGCGATTTGCCAGTGCGGCTGCGGGTGCAGCGAGCGCGCAGCGGACAGTCGGTGCAGGCCGTCTTGAAGATGGCGTAACCGGCTCGGCTGATCTTCCTTCTCACGCCGGCGGGACAGGTCGCGGTGCCGGCGGCGTGGTCGACGGTGAAGTCATCGACGGTGAACCCGCCCGGCACCGCGGAGCGGCTCGGGGCGGGTTTGACCACATCGCGATGGCCACGCTCGGCCAGCCCGGCGCGCAGATCCCCTGAGCCGTAGGCGGAATCGGCCAGCACGCTCACCGGTTCGTCCTCGCCTTCGAGCAGTGCCAGCCCGACCGTCGCCTCGCTCACCGATCCGCCGTCCGCGCCGAGCCCGGAGGCCTTGGTCAACGCGCAGTCGGTGATCAGCCCGGTGTCCGGCTCGATCGCGACGTGGGCCTTGAACCCGTCCTGGCGGCGGTGAACCGTCTTATGCGCATGCCGCGCCTCGGGATCCACGGTGGAGATCACCCGATCCGGCGCGACACGCTGCGCAATGCGCCAGCGCCCGTCGGTGCCCTCAGAACCCTCGACCGGTTCCACGTCCTGGCCGGCGACCAGCGCCAACAGTGCGATCGCCTCGGCGGCCTTCGGGCCGAGCTCGGTCTCGGGCAGGTAACCCAGCAGCCGGTGCGCGTCACCGACCAGGGCATCAATGAGCACATCGCGAGCGGCCCGGTCATCCCAGGCGATGGTCGGCTTGCCGGGCTGGCGGTAATCATGGGCGAGGCACTGCTCGGCGATCACCGCCGGGGCGTCGGGGACCTCGCGGGCAACCCGGCGCACCGCACCGATCAACTGGGTCACCGTGTCCTGCGTGGCGACCGCATCATCAAGCACCGTGGAGTCCAACGCGCGGCGCGTCTTCCCGGCCAGCGCCCCAGTCTGCGCGACCACCTCACGCACCGCCTCGAATATCCGGTTCGGCCGATCCGAGGCCGCCAGCCGACGCCGCCAATAGGTCAACGTCGTCGCATGGAACGCGCCCGCCGTGACCGGCAGCCCGCAGGCGGCCTTCCACCGCAGATCGAACGTCACCGCGTCCACGGTCTCGCTATCGGACAAGCCCTGCAGGGACTGCAACGTGATCACCGCAGCCATCACATCGCCCGGCACGCTAGGCCGCCCCCGTCCGCTCGGGAACAGATCAGCGAACATCTCATCCGGGAACAACTCCCGGCGATGCTCGGCCAAAAACGCGAACACACTGCCCGGCTTCAGCAGATGACCCGCGACCGACTCCACATCCAACAACTCACGCTGATCCTCACACAGACCCTGCATATCGAAGATCATCCCGAACCGGCAAGATCAACAGGTCGAGCGGCACGCGGATTATTCAGGGCACTCCTAGGAGGCTTTGACCTGGTCACGCTCGGTCTTGCGTCGGCTGGCCTTCTCGGCGGTCGCGATCTTGCGGATGTAGGGGTCGACCTTGTCCAGGCCGCCGGAGATCTCGACGAGCGCGCGAGCCGACTCGACTTGTTCGCGGCTCACCCAAATCGTCTTACTCATTTGGCTCACCTTCCTCCGGGTCGCTTTCATCGTCCTCTACCACGCGGGTGTCGTCCAGCTCGGCGGGTTCCACGACGGCTCGAAGGTCGCCGGCGGGAGTCGCGACGTAGATCGCCGATGCGTCCAGCAGTGCAGCCGCCGTGGCTCGGTCGTCTTCGGTAGCCAGACTGCTCGACAGCAGTTGTACGAGCAGCCGCCTGCCGATCTCTCGTCGTCGGGCGTCATCGGAGGTGAGCGCTTCAAGGGCTGCGGTGAAGCGTCTGCCCCATTCCTCCAGTGCGCCTTGTCGCTTGTCCTGTGCGGTGCTGGAGCGGGTGGCCCAGAAGGCCAGCCCTGAGCCGAGGCCGGCGCCGAGGAATGCGAGTACACCGGTGAGGAGCTCGGTTGTCATTTCGGCGCCCAGCCGGCGGCGAGCGCGAGCCGGTAGATGCCGTCGAAGCCGTCCTGGTCGTCCCAGATCGCGCTGATCGGGCCGTCCATGTCGGTCATGAACGTTCGCAGGCTGCGATCAAGCGTCCATTCCACGCCCCACCAGTGCGATTGCTGGAACAGTTCGACGACCCGGGAGGGCTCCATCTCGAACTCGGCGTCGAGGCGATTGTTCTTCCAGAACCGCATGACGTGATACTCCTTCCTGTTCGGGGGGGAGGAGGCCATCTCCACGTTGACGGTGACCTCTCCCCCGCCGTTTAGCGTGCGCTGGCGTTTGTGGCTGGGCGTTTGTGGCTGGTGGCGGTGGTGAACCGGACTGAGATCCCGACGTGTTCAGCGGTGATGCGCCGGCGGGTGCGGGTCTGGCCTTCGCGGTCGGTGTACTCCTCAACGGCCAGCTCGCCGGCGACTACGAGACGGGTGCCTTTGGTCGCGCTGGTAGCGAATGACTCGGCCGGGGTCCCCCAGACGGTGATCTCGTAGAAGCTAGCTGCCCCGTCGACCCATTCGCCGTCTTGGGTGCGGGTGCGGTCGTTGACCGCGATGGTGGCGTTGGTGACTGCCTTGCCGTTGGGGGTGAACCGGAGTTCGGCGTCGGCGGTGACGTTTCCTTCGGTGACGATGCTGGTCATGGTTCTTTTCCCTTCATTGGTGACCCGCGGTGAGTCCGAGGATCTTGGCTGCCCAGCGAGAGAGAGGGTTGAGTCACCTGGTGTTGCGGTAACCCCTGCATCCCTCCCCCGCCGGGCAAGTGAAGAGAAGGGGCCGCTGAGCGGCGGGAGCGGCAAGGGCTGGCTTGGCCGGGCGATACAAGCGAGTGTGCGAGCGCGTCCGGGCAAGTGCGCAGCACCCTTGCGTGATGCCGCGCGGCCCATACTCGATCGCCCGGCGGGGGAGAAATCTCGGTCGGTCACGAAGCGGTTTGTGCGTAGGACGGCCGGGAAGGTGTGTGGGCCAGGCGGTAGGCCGCCGTCGAGTTTCCGCAATACCTGGGGTGGTGGCATTTGCGGGGGGTGGGCGGTTAGCTGACGACGCGTCCGGGCGGGAGGTGGTCGATGGGGCGTCGCGGGAACGGCTGACCGTTGTTGAACTCGTTGGCCAGCTCGGTCATCTTGTCGCGCAGCGCTTCGGTGACCAGGTCGCCGAGGACGCGGTAGCGGCCGTGGTTGCGCGCGGCCCAGAAGGCGTCTTTGACGCCGTCGAGGACGTCGATGTCGACGGTGGCGGAGAACTTCACGGCTTGGGACTGCCGCGCGTGGGTAGCGCCGGGGCGGGCTGCGGCCTTGGCCGGCCGCGCGGTATGCGCTGTGGCGGTGCCTGGTTCGGTGTCGTGGCGTTGGTCGTCGACGGGGTGGGCGCCGGCCAAAGTGCTTGCTCGGCGGGCCTGCGGCTTGGGTGGCATGTTCAGCTCCCGATGAGGTTGGCGGCGTAGACGTCGAACACGGCGGCGAGCTCGGTCGCCGTTGACGAGCCGTGCTGAGTGAGGCTGATGCCGGCCGCGATGGACTCAGGGACGCTGACGGACAGGCGCACGTAGGGCGTCCAGACAGGGGCTTCGCGGAAGTACTGTTCGATCTCGGCCGCGCCAGCTTGGTGGAGTTTGGTGCTGGGCCGGAAGCGGTTGATGATGACGCCGGCGTAGCGCAGGTCTGCGGACAGGTAGCGCTGTACGCCGGCGATGGTGCGGCGCAGCTCGGCCATTCCGTCTGCGGACCACTGCTCGGCCTCGGTGATGACGAGGACGTCGGTGGCGGCGGTGAGGCCGTTGACGGTGAGTTGGCCGAGCGAAGGTGGGCAGTCGATCAGCACGTGGTCGTAGCGGCCCTCGACTGTGGCCAGTGCTTCGCGCAGGCGGTACTCGCGCCCGGTGTAGCCGAGCAGGTTGGCCTCGGCCACAGACAGTTCGATGCGTGCTGGTGCCAGGTCGACACCGGCGAACACGCTGGGCACGATGACGTCGGCCAGCTTGTGGGTGGCGCCGCCGGCGGCGTCGGTGATGTTGAGGACGTCGGCGATGGTGGGCTGTTCGGGCCCGATCGGTTCGGCCGCTAGGGCGCGGGAGAGGTTGCCCTGTGGGTCGGTGTCGGCTACCAGGACGCGTTGGCCTGCGCGGGCCAGTGCGTCTGCGAGGTTGTAGGCGGAGCTGGACTTGCCGACGCCGCCTTTCTGGTTGGCGAGCGCGGTGACATGCTCCATGCCGCCTCCTTTCATGTCGTTGGCACGATTGTATGCATTGGTTCCGTTGCGGGTGTTGGAGACTCGCCGTGGATCGGGGCTCAGTTGGCGGGCCTGCTGGCGGCGTAGCGGGCGATGACCGGTCCGGCCTCATCCGGGGTGCGGTCATCGGCGGTGATGATGAGCTCGAGGGGGCCGGCGGGGGCCGCGGGGTCTGGGTGGAGCACGTGGCTGAGTCGTTCTGCGGTGAAGGCGTCGAGGGCCTCGCTGAGCTCGAGGAAGGTGCCGAGTTCGTGGTGGGGGTCCGCGCCGTGGCGGACGGTGTAGACGGTCATGGCTGGTGGTCCTCCTAGTCCTGTGGTATTCCGCGATCATGGTGACCTCTCCCCCACCCCCGGCCGTGGCCCGCGGGAATCTGTGGACGCCGCCGCAGCCTGTGGACAGCGCGATCGGCGGCGATGCCGGGTGGTGGGCGCTCGATGCGCGCACCACCCGGCG
>JBBQZQ010000094.1:0-9785 GCA_038207565.1 Mycobacteriales bacterium | reverse complement strand
CGGTGAGGTCACGATCTTCGTCCTGACCACCCTCGTGATCGACCGCCACCGCCCGCCGGTGCCTCATCTGGATTCGGCACCACCGACCTCCAGCTTCCCGTCGGGCCACACTGCCGCGGCGGTGGCGCTGTACGCCGCGCTCGCGATCATCGCCGTGCGAGCGAGCAGACGTGGGTGGCTGCGCGCGATCGCACTCGCGGTGGCGGTCCTGATGCCCCTCTGCGTCGCCGCCGCACGCCTGTACCGGGGCATGCACTTTCCGACCGACGTGATGGCCGGCGCGGTGCTGGCATCGGTATGGCTGGCGATCACCTGGGCGGTGATCCTCCGCGGTCACGATGCAGGGCCTCATGATGCAGGGCCTCATGATGCGGGGCCTCATGACGCGCGGCCCAATGACGCGGGGCCTCATAAAGCAGGGTTCAAGGTGCGTCACCGGGGGGCGGACGGGCGGCAATGAAGATTGCCGTTGTGTGCAATCCAGCCACCGTCGACGATCCAGAGGGATTACGAGCCGAGCTGAAGCGGCGGGACCCGACGGCGCAGGTCACCTGGCTCGAAACGACCGAGGAGGATCCGGGCGAGGGTCAGACCCGCGAGGCTGTCGATGCCGGCGCCGACCTGGTGCTCGTATGCGGTGGGGACGGCACGGTGGCGGCGAGCGCCGGCGTGCTCGCCGGAACGGGCATACCGATGGGGCTGCTACCCACCGGCACCGGAAATCTGCTCGCCCGGAATCTGCGTTTGCCGCTGGAGGTGCCGGCGGCCCTCGATCGGGCACTCAGCGGCGACGGGCGCACGATCGACGTGCTGGAAGCCGAGGGCCGGCGCTTCGTCGTGATGGCAGGACTCGGCTTCGACGCCATGCTGATCCGCGACACGGGAGAGGAAGCCAAGAAGCGTCACGGGTGGGCCGCGTACGTCGCCGGCGGCCTGCGCGCCCTGCGGGATGCGCCCCGCGCACACTACGAGCTACGCATCGATGAGCGCCCGCCCCGCAAGGTGCGCGCCCTCGGCGTCCTGGTCGGCAATGTCGGCGAGTTGCAGGGCGGAGTAGCGGTCCTGCCCGACGCCGATCCGTCGGACGGCCAGCTCGACGTCATCGTGCTCGCGCCACGCGGCTGGGCCCACGTCGTCCTGCTCGCGTGGCGGATACTGCGCCGCCGTCCGAACAGCGGTGCCGAGGCCGTGGTCCTGCGCGGCGAACGTGTCGAAATCCACGCCGACCGAGCAGTGCCCATGGAATTCGACGGCGACTACGCGGGCGAGACCGATCGGCTGATCGTGACGGTGCTTGCGGGCGCGGTGACAATATGCGGCGCGTCCTAGCACGGGTGAGCGAGGAGCACGACGCGCAGCGCCGCTTCGGCGCCCGCGCGCTGCTGGCGTTCGCAGCCGTCGGGCTCGTCGCAGTGCCGTTCTCGATCCTCGTCGTCCTGGTCACGGCCAAATCGGACCCGGTGCTTCGCCTGGACCACAACACCGCCAACTCGCTCAATTCCTTCGCCCTCGCGCATCGGGGATTCACGTCTGCGATGACGGCGATCAGCGCAGTCGGGTCGCCGACCGGGTGGTGGATAGCCCTGACGCCGGTGGGCGTGTGGCTGTTGTATCGCCGGTTACCCCGGCTGGCTGCGTTCCTGGCGGTGACGGCGTTGGGTAGCTCGTTGCTGAACAGCCTCGTCAAAGCCACGGTCGACCGCGCCCGTCCGCACCTTCCCGACCCTGTTTCCGCGGCGCACGGTACGTCGTTCCCGAGCGGGCACGCGCAGTCGGCCACCGTGGGTTGCGGGATTCTGATCCTGATCTTTCTGCCGGTCGTGCCCCGTGGTCGGCGACGATGGCTCTACCTGGCCGCCGCGCTCGTCGTCCTCGCGATCGGATTCTCCCGCATCGCATTGGGCGTCCACTACGTGTCAGACGTTCTGGGCGGCGTCATCATCGGCGTCGCATGGGTGTTGGCGATGTCGGCGGTCTTCTCCGCCTGGCGGCGGGAGGAACACAAGCCACCCGTCGATCCCGGCGAGGGACTCGAACCCGAGCAGCGCAGCCGGCTGCGCATGGCGATGCGATTCGGGCGAAAACCTGAGCGCGACAGCAATGTCCCCACCCGCCGCCCCGGGCAGCGGATCGACTAGCCGTCGTGCTCCTGCGCGCCGGCCGGCAGCGCAGCACGCACCCGGCCGCGGACCTCACCAAGACCGATGGTTCCCCGGGCGGTCGAGGCAGACGCGGTGAGCACGACCTCGTCGCCGTCGAGGAGAAACGCGCGCGTCGTGCCATCCTCGAGCGTGATCGGTTCGCGGCCACCCCATGCCAGCTCGAGCAGGCTCCCGCGTTGCGATGCGAGTGCACCGCTCACGGTGCCCGATGCCAGCAGATCACCGGTGCGCAGATGCGCGCCGTTGACCGTCGTGTGCGCGAGCAGCTGCGGGCCGGTCCAGTACATGGTCGCGAACGGCGGGCGCGAGACCACCGTGTCGTTGATGCGGACTTGAAGGTTCAACTCCAGCCCGGCGGGACTCGCGGCGTCGTCGAGGTACGGCAACACCGGTGGGTCGCGAGGTGGCGGTTGGCACCAGACGCCGTCCAGCGCCTCGAGCGGCGTCACCCACCCCGACACCGAGGTTGCGAAGGACTTACCGAGAAAAGGCCCGAGCGGGACGTATTCCCACGCTTGAATGTCGCGCGCCGACCAGTCGTTGAGCAGGCAGATTCCGAAGACGTGATCGCGAAATGCGCTGACCGGAACGGGTTGGCCCGGCGTCGACCCGGCACCCACCACGAAGGCCACCTCGGCTTCGAAGTCGAGCCGCGTACTCGGCCCGAATCGGATGTCACCGTTCACGTCACGAGCCTGGCCGGAAGGGCGGCGCACATCGCTGCCGGAAACGACGATTGTGCCCGCGCGTCCGTGATAACCGATCGGCAGGTGTTTCCAATTGGGCGTCAACGCCGCACCGTCGGGTCGGAAAATCCGTCCGACATTGGTGGCATGGTGCTCCGAGGCGTAGAAGTCCACGAAGTCCGCGACGTCGAACGGCAGAGCCGCGACGAGATCGGTCACCGGGACGAGCAGCGACCTTATGCGCTCCCGTTCGCGCTGGTCCGACAGGCTCGCGCCGACCGCGGCTCGGACCTCATTCCACACCGGCCTGCCCGCTGCCAGGAATGCATTCAGATTTCCTGCCCTGAAAAGGTGTCGGTGCGGTGTGTTGGCCAGCAACGACGACAGGTCGAGAGCGTGATCGCCGATACGCAGCGCGCAGAACGGCATGCCGTCGCCGCGCCGCATCGACCCGTAAGGCAGATGCTGCGCCCCGAACGGATGCTCGGGCGGCAGGTCGAGGGCGCTCGTCATGCCGGTGCGGTGAGAGTAGGGCTCGGCGCAGCAACGCGGCCGATCGTTTCGAGATCGACCAGCACAACCTCGACCTTGTCGTTCACCGGTGATCCCACCTCGTGTCGTGGTGACGCTCGTGTCGTGGTGACGCTCGTGTCGTGGCGACGCTCGAGTCATGTGACGCAGTAGTGCGAGCATGCAGCACGCCGCACCGGATGACCAGCAACCCGCTTTGACATAGACGTGTGAGATTTTCGCGCGCCTGGGCATGCTCTCCGTACCAGAACACTCCACACGAAAGAGGCGAACATGGCATCGGGTGTAGCAACTGTTTGGGTACCGGTCGACGACATGGACCGCGCGGTGGGCTTTTACGGCGACACATTGGGCCTCACCGTGAAGGACCGCGGGGACGATTGGAGCGAGATCGACGCCGGCGGCCTGATGATCGGTTTGAACGCCCGGGAGAGCACGCACCACGGTGACGGAGGCGGTGCGGTCATCACCTTCCAGCCCGACGGCAGCATCGACGACGAGGTAGCCCGGCTCAAGTCCGCCGGCGTGCAGTTCACCGGCGAGATCAGCGACCACCCGTGGGGGCGGATCGCGCCGTTCAAGGACTCCGAAGGTAACGACCTGCAGTTCTACGGTCCGCCGGCCTGAGGTTCCCCGATCGAGCAAACGGAGCACCGCATGACCACTGTGACTCGAACCTTCACAGTCACTACCCCACCGGATGTCGTCATCGATTACCTGAAGGATTTCGGCAACGCGGAACAGTGGGACCCGGGAACGCAGAAGTGCACGAGAAACGGCAGCGGGCCGGTCGTCGTGGGCGCCACCTGGCACAACGTCTCAAAGATCGCCGGGATCTCCACCGAGCTGACCTACACCCTCGAGGGGTTGACCACCGACAAGATCGTGCTGGTCGGCAAGAACAAGACGGCCACGTCCACCGATACGATCACCGTCCGCCCGCACGCCGAGGGTAGCGAGATCACCTATCGGGCCGATCTCGACATGCATGGGGCCGCGAAACTGGCGGCACCGGCCATCAGGCTCGTCTTCGAAAAGGTTGCCAATGACACCAGGAAGCAGATGACCGAGGTGCTCAACGAACTGCCCTGAAGCGGGGACGGTCAGTCGTCGGGCGCCGTGTGGCGCTCGACGATGGCCTTCAGCCGGGCGAGCGACTCGGTATTACGACGTACGAGCACCGCTTCCGAAACCGGGTTGTGCAACCAGCGTCCGGGCCCCGCTTGCGGTGTCTCGTGCATCGTGACCCGGCAGCCGCCATCCTCGTCGTCGAGTTCGATGCCGACGAGCGCCTCCCCGAACGGTCGGCCCTTCGCGGTCAGCACCAGCTTGCGGTCAGGCTCGACGGACTCGACCACGCTCTCGTCCCGCGTGACGAACGGCCAGATACCCGAGGCGTGGAAGAGGCGACTGCCGGCCGCCGGCCAGGCCGCTTCCACCGCGCGCATGTGCGAGGTACCGACAACCCAATTGCTATAACACCAACCGTCGGACAGAACGACGAAGACGTCCTGGCGTGTTGCCTGTACGAACGCGGTATTGGTGGCCATCGTCAGAGTCCTCCGAGAGCGTAAGTTCGCTCGCGGTAGATCCGGCGCATCAGTGACTTCTGCACCGCACGGCGGACACCGCCCGTCCTGGCTTCACGCGCCAGTGCGGCTATCGCCGCATTCGACCCGCACGCACCGTGCACCCCACCGCCGGGATGTGCCGCCGACCCGGCGAGGAACAGGCGGTCGACGGGCGTGGCCGCTCCGCCGAGGCCCGGCACCGGCCGGAAGACCGCCTGCTGGTGTAGCTGCGCCGTCCCGCCGTTGATGGCCCCGCCGAACAGGTTCGCGTCGCGGCGCTGTAGATCACCGGGCGCCTGGACGTGGCGCGCGAGCACCGACGACCGGAACCCCGGCGCGTGCGCCTCGATAGTCGACTCCATGCGCGCCACGTGCTCGTCCACCAGATCCGGGGTCATCGTGACGCCCCGAGGCAGGTGGGTGTAGGCCCACGCGGATTCGGTTCCGGCGGGTGATCGGGACGAGTCCGAGGTCGTCATCTGCCCGAACAGCAGGAACGGACGGGTCGGCACCCGGCGGGTAGCCAGGTCGGCCGCGTAGTCGGTGAGCCCGTCCATGTCGACGCCGAGGTGCACAGTGCCGGCTTGCGCCGCAGCGCGCTCGGTCCAGGGCGCTGGCGTCTGCAATGCCCAGTCGATCTTCAGGGTGGGGGCGTCCCACTGGAAGTGGCCGAGATCCTCGACGAAGCGCGCCGGCAAGTGGTCGGTACCCACCAGCTCCTCGAACAAGGACGGCGCGCCCACATCGGCCAGCACTGCGCGCCGGGCACCGATGCGCTCACCCGATTCAAGAACGACGCCGGTCGCGCGCCCGCGGCTGACCTCGACCGACATCACCCTGGCGCCGAGGCGCAGCTGACCGCCGTGCGCGGCCAGACGCGCCGTCATGGCGTCGATGAGCGCACCGGCACCCCCGACGGGGACCGGGAAGCCGTGCGCGTGACCGAGCATGGTCAGTAACCAGCCGTAGAGCGCGCTGCCGGCACCGTCGGGCGGCAGATCGGCGTGCAGCGCGTTGCCGGCGAACAGGATCGGTGCGCCCGGGCCAAGGAAGTTCTCCTCGCCGAACCGGCGCACCGGCTGGGCCGCCATCCGCGCCATGCGCAGCGTCTCGTCCATCCCGAGCCGGCGCAGCAGGCGCAGGATCGTCGCGGTCGGCGGGAAGGGGCGGAGCACAGCATCGATGACCTGGGGGCCGATGCGATCCCACTGCGCGGTGAGCCGCAGCCAGGCCCGCTCGTCGGCGGGATGCAGTTCGCCCAACGAGGCGGCGGTACGCCCGGCGTCCTGCCACAACGTCGCGGACCGGCCATCGGGGAGCAGATGGGTGAGCACGGCGGGGGCGCGCGACCAGCTGACACCGTACGAACCCAGGTCCAGCGACTGCACCACGGGCGATGCCGCCGCGAGCGGGTAGAACGCACTGAACAGGTCGTTGCGGAATCCCGGCGCGGTTACCTCCGCCGTGGCCACCGCGCCACCCGCTGTCGGAGCCGTCTCGCACACGACAACGTCCCAACCCGCGTCGGCGAGCAGGTTCGCGGCCACCAGGCCGTTGTGGCCGGCGCCGATGACGACCGCATCTGGAATCGAGGCTGACCGCGAAGCAGGCACCGTGTCTCCTCTCACTGATTCATAGCGCGTCAGGTTCATAGCGCGTCAGGCTGGGCAGGCTTGACGTGGCCAGTCAACACCGACCACGCCACCGTTCGAGGAGTCACCATCAAGGCGCTCACCTGGCAAGGAAATCAGAACGTCTCCGTCACCGACGTACCCGATCCGCAGATCGAGCAATCGACCGACGCCATCATCAGGGTCACCTCAACCGCCATCTGCGGTTCCGACCTGCACCTCTACGGCGTCCTCGGTCCCTACCTCAAGCCGGGCGACGTGCTCGGCCACGAGGCGATGGGCGTGGTCGAGGAGATCGGCTCCGATGTCGGGGACCTGGCTGTCGGCGATCGCGTCGTCATCCCGTTCAACATCGCCTGTGGGCATTGCTGGATGTGCGAGCGGAGCCTGTTCGCGCAGTGCGAGACCACCCAGGTGCGCAGCGAAGGCAAGGGCGCGTCCCTGTTCGGCTACACCTCGCTCTACGGTTCGGTCCCCGGTGGGCAGGCCGAGTTCCTGCGGGTGCCGCAGGCGCAGTTCGGTCCGATCAAGATCCCGGACGGCACGCCCGACGAGCAGTTCCTGTTCCTTTCCGACGTGCTGCCGACCGCGTGGCAGGCGGTCAAGTACGCCGACGTCCCCGAGGGCGGCTCGGTGGCGGTATTCGGTCTCGGTCCGATCGGCCAGATGGCGGTGCGGATCGCCAAGCAGCTCGGCGCCGGGCGCGTCATCGGTATCGACTCGGTGCCGGAGCGGCTTGCCCTTGCCGAGCGGCACGGCGCCGAGACACTCAACCTCTCGGGCGTCGAGAACGTGTCCGCGACGCTGATCGACCTCGTCGACGGCCGTGGCCCGGACGCGACCATCGACGCGGTCGGTATGGAGGCACACGGCGGGGCACCAGGCAACAAGTTCGTGTCTCTGGCGCAGAAGGCGACCGGCCTGCTCCCTGACGCCCTGGCCGCGAAGATCACGGACAAGATCGCGCTCGATCGCATCGACGCCCTGCTCGGTGCGTTCAAGGGGGTGCGGCGTGGCGGTACGGTGTCGGTCAGCGGTGTGTACGGCGGCGAGGTCGACCCGCTGCCGATGATGGAGATGTTCGACCGTGGCATCCAATTGCGGATGGGTCAGGCCCATGTGCGGCGCTGGACCGACCAGATTCTGCCGCTCGTCCTCGACCCCGCGGACCCGCTCGCGACGCTGGACCTGACGACCCACCAACTCCCGCTGGCGGAGGCACCTGGGGCGTATGAGATGTTCCGCAACAAGACCGACGGTTGCATCAAGGTGGTTCTCAAGCCGTGAGCGAGCGTAGCGAGCGAGCAATGGGTATTGGGCTGCGCCGGTCGAACGAGCGAAGCGAGGCTCGGCCGTGAGCGAGCATAGCGAGCGAGCAATGGGTATTGGGCTGCGCCGGTCGAACGAGCGAAGCGAGGCTCGGCCGTGAGCGAGCGTAGCGAGCGCGTGGTGGTGGTTGTGGGCGGTTCCAGCGGCATCGGCCTGGCGACCGCCGTGCTGCTGGGCGCCGCCGGTGACCGGCTCGTGCTCGTGGCCCGTGATGAGGGTGCACTTGCCGCAGCCGAGGTCGAGTGCCGTGCAGGCGGGGCGAGCGACATCCGCACCATCGCGGCCGACGTCGGCATCGAGGCGGACGTCCAGCGCGTTGTCGCCGAGACGTTGCAGGCACATGGACGCATCGACGTCGTCGTGCACACAGCGACCGTGATGGCGTACGGCACGATCGAGCAGATGCCGGCCGAGGTGTTCACCCAGGTGGTGGACACGGCGGTGCACGGCACGCTGTTCCTGGCTCGGGCAGTGCTGCCGGTACTTCGGCGCCAGGGCAACGGCACGCTGATCATCGTCAATTCCCTGCTCGGATCGGTGACCGTACCCAACATGGGTGCGTACGCGACGGCCAAGTGGGGGCAGCGCGCCATCGCCCGCACGCTCCAGCAGGAGGTCCGCGACAGCTTGGACGTACATGTCTGCATCGTGAGCCCGGGGAGCACGAACACGCCGATCTACTACCAGGCAGCCAACTACACCGGCCACGAGGCGCGACCACCCGTGCCGGTACTGCAGCCCGAGCGCGTCGCGTCGGCCATTGCCAAGCTGGTCGACCACCCGCGCAATCATGTCTCGGTGCCGGTCGGGCCGCCGAATCCGATCGTCATCGCCGGGTTCCGGCTGCTGCCGTTCGTCTACGACCGGCTGGTCGGACCGCTGTTCAAGCTGGCGGCGCTGACCAGGCGCGACCTGCCGGCGACCGACGGCAACGTCATGACGCCAGTGGCCGCTCAAGAGCGTCAGCACGGCCACTGGCCGGAGAAGTAGTCCGAGAAACTACCCGCGGCGACGCAGCATTCAGGCGGCGCGTCAGTCGTCGAGCTTGCGCCAGCCCGGTGCCACCGTGGGTCTCTCGCCGAGCAGGGTCAGCCCACCCAGCGCCGCGGTCGCCCCGGCAAGCAGCGCGCTGATCAGCGCCGGGCGCCGGTAACGCGGGACCGCGAACCCGAGAGCGATCATGCTCAGCGCGTGCGCGATGTCAGCGGCAGCCCCCACGCCGACCGTGCTCGCTTCGGGGCGGCCGAACGTGACCGCGCCTTGCACGACCTGGCGGGCACCCAGCACCCGCACGATCCGGGGATCGGGCGTCGGACCCAGGTTCCCTGCGGCGGCAGCGGCAGCCCGCGGCGCGGTCACGAACGTGCCGAGGCCGACGCCGGCCACGAGGACACCGAGCGCCCGGGTGAGCGGGGCCGAGCCGACGGTCGGCATCAGATCGACCCGTCCTCGATGGCTTGTTCGATCCAAGGAATGACCTCGTCGAGCATTTCCGACAGGCTCGTGGTGGCCTCGAAGCCGAGTACCCGTTTCGCCTTGGATACGTCCGGAACCCGCTTCTGCACATCGTGCTCGAAACCGGGGTCGCTGATGTGGCGGAACGGCACGTCGGAACCCTTGATCTTCGTCCAGATCATCTCCGCGAGCGCGAGAACGGTGGTCGACTCCGCGGTCGAGAGGTTGAAGTCGTCGTTGCGCGCTTCCTCGCGCTCGACGCACTCGAGGATGCCGCGGGCCAGATCGGCACCGTAGGTGTAGTGGCGCACCTGGTCACCTGCGCCCAGGAGGTGCAGCGGGTCCTGGCCCTTGAGCACCTTCTGGACGAGGTCGGGGACGACGTGGCTCATGGCGAGCTTGACATTGCCCGACTCGATC
>JBBQZQ010000093.1:0-9843 GCA_038207565.1 Mycobacteriales bacterium | reverse complement strand
TGCTCAGCCCGCAGCTGCTCTGGTTCACGTCCCGTCGTCATGGGACATAGGTATGCCAGTCATCTCACCAGGTAGGCAAGAACCTTCGAGCCACCGGCGTGTCGAGCACTCCCTCACCTGAGATTAGCCGGTTAAGAGGGGGCGGTGCGGGGTGGAGTGCACCAGCCGGATCCCGAGCTTGGCGCAGGCCCGCAACAGCCACGCATCGACGAACGCCGATCCGTTGTCGACATAGCAGGATCCGGGAACGCCGCGGGAGGCCAGGGCTGGTTCCAGCGCGGCGGCCAGCCGCACGGTGTCCTCGGCGAAGCCGAACCGCGAACCCACCGCGAGCCGGGCATGATCATCTAGGAAGGCGAAGAGGTAGGTCTTGCGGCCTCCGACCCGCGGGCCGTGCAACGCGTCCCCGACCCACCGCTCGTTCGGCGTCTCGGCTTCGAACCGGCCGAACACCACACCGCCGCCGGCGGCCGGGCCCATCAGCTCGCGGCGGTGGAACAGGCGCAGCAGCGTGGACTCCGAAGGTGAGTAGCCCGAGGAGGCGCGCAGGATCCGCACGACCTGCGCCGCGGTGCGATCGGGGTTCTCCCGCTTGAGTGCCGTGGCCAGTTCCAACACCGCAGTGTCGATTCGGGAGCCGGGCTGGCGGATCGAGGGCGTCAGGGCGTCGAACCCACCGGCGCGGTAACGACGGATCCACCGATCCAGACTGTCGCGAGAATAGGTGTGTTGCCCGCCGAACGGGCCGGCATGTGGTTGCGCGGCGATCGCCCGCACGATCTTGCCGCGGGCCTTCCTCGACAGGTTGCGATCCAGCGCAGGGCAGATCAACTGGTAGCGGAACAACGCCACCTGCTGCGCCCGCGATCGGCGTTTGATGTCGTCCTGCTCGGGTGTGCTCGCCACGGGAAACCTCTATCCGTCAAGGGGAATGCCCGACCGGGACCGGCCGGGCAGCAACCCTCGCGAGGATTCCGGGCATCCGTGCCGGGCGTCAGGGGCAACTCGTGTTGCCGGCCGCACCAGCCCGCCGAGGTGGCCAACCCGGTGCCAGCAGCCGACCACCCGAACAGGCCGCGGCGACCTGCCAGGCCGTCACCGGGCCGAGGACTCCCAACCCGCCGAAGCGGCCGGTCACCGCCGCGGTCGCCGCCCCGAGCGCTGCGAGCAGGTCGCGCCACGGGCAGCCCAGCGTCTTGGGCACCGGCCGGTCCACCCCAGCGCGGCAGGCCACCTGCACCAGGTGCAGCCGGGTCGGCTCCAGCCGGCCGGCCATCACCCGCAGCCAGCCCCGCACCGTCGCCGCCGGAATCTCCAGCGTCCGCGAGATCCCCCGGTGTCCCGCGCCGCCGGCGCGGGCCAGCAGCACCGAACCGATCACCTCGACCGCGTACGCCCGCCGCGCCAGCACCATCACCGGCAACAGCACATGCGTGATCAGACACCGCGGACAGCGGGCCCGCCGCGGCCGCAACGCACCGGCGATTCCGTGCACCACGCGGGCCCGCCCCCACCCCCACGGGCGCAGCGCCCCCGAACAGTCCGGGCAACCCACCTGACCGGCCGCCAACCGCGACTCGACCCGAACCTGATCCGCCTCTACCGTCACCAACGGGTGCCTCCGTGCGCTCAGCACGGCCCTCCCGCAGCGGTCCTCCACGACACAGAAGCGGGAGGGCCGTTGTCGTCTACTCCGCAGGCATTCTCCCGGTGCACGGCGCAGTGACGGCGCCGACCACGAAGATCAATCCAGGCACCGGCGCTCAACAGCCGTCTGCAACCTCAACGACGGTCCCCAGGCTCCACGTCGTCATCCAGAACGGCGGTCAACAAACGTGACGCGAACGCCGTCAGTGCTGTTGGAGTCGATGTAGCCGCCGTTCGTCACGAAGGCGACCACGCCGCCCTGCGGGGAATCGAGCAGGCGGTTAGTGGCCCACCGCACGGCTCGTAGGTAGGAGTCGTAAAGCTTGTTCTTGTTCGTGGCTGCTGTCCGCTTGGCGTACGTAGCGGTGATGGACCCATCCAACCCCGGATACTTGAGATTGGCGTTGTCGTCGTTGGCCGACTCCTGGCCGACTGAGTATGGCGGGTTGCCGAAAATCACCCGAATGTCGAGGGCCTTCTGCTTGGTGGCCCGCTGGTTGTTGATCGGAAACACGTCCCACTGGCCTGAACCGTCAGCGGCCTCGCCGAGTTGGAAGGTGTCGGTGAGGACGATGCCGGGGAACGGCTCGTAGCCCGGGTCGGTGCCGATGTGCCGGGCTCGTTCCTGGCGGTAGGTGGCTTCGATGTTGACGGCGGCGATGTAGTACGCCAGCAGCAGGATCTCGTTGGCGTGGAGCTCTCCGGCGAACTTGCGGTCGAGGTCCTCAGGTCGGATGAAGCCGGACTGGAGCAGGCGGGTCATGAAAGTGCCGGTGCCAGTGAAGGGGTCGAGCACGTGCACGCCTTCGTCGGAGAGGCCGGCGCCATCGAAGTGCTCGTCGAGCGCCGCCTCCGTGGCCCGGATGATGAAGTCCACGACCTCGATCGGCGTGTAGACGATGCCAAGCGAGTCGGCCACCTTTGGGAAGGCAATCTTGAAGAAGCGGCCGTAAAGGTCTTTGATGATTCGTTGGCGGGCCTCGCCGTCTTCAGGGTGGATGCCCTCCACCCGTCGGCGGATCGACGCGAAGAAGTCGTCGAGCTGCTCGGTCTCGGTCTGGAGCCTGTGCTCATCGAGCACGGCGACGATCCCGCTCATGGCCACGGACACAGGGTTGGCCACGCTGAAGGCGTCGTCGCCGAACAGGGCCTCGAAGATCGGTCGGGTGATCAGGTGCTGGGACACCATTGACACGGCGTCGTCACGGCTGATGCTGTCGTTGAGGGTGGCGTGCAGCTCGGCGAGGAACTCCTCGAACGCCGACGCGGCAGTCGGTTGCGTGATGAGGATCGTGTTGATCCGGGCCTCGTGGCGCGCTGCCATCTGGGAGACATCGCGAGCCCAGTCCTCCCAGTAGGTACGGGAGCCGACCTTCTGGACGATCTTCGTGTATATCGCGTTCGTCCACTCTTCGTACTCAAAGAGACGGCCTTGGACGTCGGGCCCACCATCGGGCCCGACGACGTCGACAGGGATCACCTGGACCTTGTCGTTAGGGCCTGTGCCCGGCTTGGTCGAACCGAGGGCGATACGGTTGATGTAGGCGTTGAAGCGTTCGTCGTGGGCGCGCAAAGCTTGGAGTACTTCCCACACGGCGTCGTAGTCGGTGTTCTTGTCCAGGGCCGTCGCCGGGTCGAGGCCGGCCGTGATTGCAATCGGAAGGATCACGTAGCCGAGCTGCTTGCCCGGAGGCTTCCGCATCACGCGTCCGACCGCCTGGACGATGTCGATCTTCGAGCGCCGGGGCGTGAGGAACATTACTGCGTCGAGCGCCGGGACATCTACGCCCTCCGTGAGGCACTTGGCGTTGGTGAGCACACGGCATACGCCATCGGGTGGGGTTTCCTTGAGCCAACGGATGTCGGTGCGACGGCTACTGATCTTGGTGGTTCCGTCGACGTGCCGGGTGGGGACCGCGAGCGGCGTGATCTGGTCGCCGCCGGGACCGGCCTCGAGCTGCTCGAAGTAGACGTCGGCCACCTGCTCGAACTGCTGGGCGAACCGCTCCGAGTCGACAATCTTCGACCAGAACGCCACCGCCCGCTGCATGACGGGTTCCTCGCCCGTGAAGCCAGCACCTGCGGCACCAGGCAGCTTCGCTAGGCCCGAGAGACAGCCGACGAACCGGGCGACATCGGGCAGGCTCAGCTCGCCGTTGGTCGAGAGCAGGTCTTGGAACGACTCGCTCACGGCGGCCTCGTCCACGGTGAGGATCAGCACCCTGTAGTCGGCGAGGAGTCCCTTCTCCACCGCCTCGCCGAAGCCCAGCCGGTGAAACTCCTCCCCGAAGAACTCTGGGTCGTCCATCGAGGCGAGGATCGCATCGGCCTCTTTGGCCGCATCGGCGGCCACCGGCCTGAACAGCCGCGGAGTCGCCGTCATGTAGAGCCGCTTGACCGCGGGGACGATGGTGTTGTGGTGCACGAGCGCGAATGCGCTGTCCGCACCAGCGACGCTGGCAACACCGGCGGTGCGGTGCGCCTCGTCGCACACCACGAGGTCGAAGATGTGGTCGGTCGCGGCCTGCATGTCGGCGACGACCTGGATCGACTGGTAGGTCGAGAAAACCACCGTCATCTCGCCGGCGGCGAGATCGTGAACGCCGGCCTCCCTGAGGGCGACAGGATCGGTGGTTGGAGGTACGACGAGATCGTGCGAGGTGGCGTTCTCGCCTTCGATCGGCTTGCCGGCAGTGGCGTCGGAGCAGACGGCGAAGGGGCGGATCGGCACGTCGCACTCCGCCGTCCACTCTTTGAGCGACTGCGCCACCAAGGCGATCGAGGGCGCCAGAAACAGCACCGACTTTCCGGCGCCTGCTTGTTTCTCGGCGATGCGCAGCGCGGTGAAGGTCTTGCCTGTTCCGCAAGCCATGATCAGCTTGCCGCGGTCGGCCTTCTGTAAGCCGGCTCGGACTGCATCAACGGCTTGGACCTGGTGCGGTAGCAGCACGTGGCGGGCTGTGGGTTTGAGGCCCGCTGGGTTCGAGACGTCGTAGGACGACCAGTCGACGGTCATGGCATCGAGGTCGTCGATGCCGATCCGCTCCACCGGAACGGTGTGACCCTCGAGAGACTTCTCCGCGTTGGCCGACCACAGGTCGGTCGTGGCCACGATGATGCGACGCGACCATTGCTTCTGGCCTGAGAGGGCGACGAAAGAGTCGATCTCCTCTTTGGTCAGCGTCGCTGTCGGTGTGTAGCACTTGCACGGGATCGCGGTGAGGCGCCCTGCGGAATCGCGAGCGACGAGATCGACGCCGATGTCCATCCCGCTTCGGCCGGGCCACTCCATCCACCTCCACACCTGGGAGAACTGCTGCCGGAAGGTCCGATCGGTCTTGAAGGCGTGCAGCATCAACCGCTCGAACCGGTCACCCTTGTCGTGCTCGTCTTTCGCGATCGCCCGGATGTCAGCCAGCACCTGCTCAACGGGTGTCACGGGTAAGTCACTCGAGACTTGGCCATCCTGCGAGTCTCGCATTCGATCCGGATGTCCGGGGATGACAGCTCTCGAAGGGGTCAGCCGCTAGGAGTCGTCCTCGCCGAAACGGAGGCGCTGGGCGGTCTCCCGGACCTGGCGTTCGTGCTCAGCTGCGGCCGCCTCTGCAGCTTCAGCGTGCTCGCGCTCGGTACGCAGGTGTTGCTTGGTCCTCTTGTTGAGCTGCTGCACCACGAGCTTGAGCGTCTGAAGGTGGTACCGCTCCAGCTCGTCGATCGTCGATCCGTCCAACACGATGCGGTCGCCCTGCACCGACGCAATACCCGGCCTGTGCATGCTTGTCCACGCCGGTGGAGAGTTCCAGGCGTCGGCGAAGTTCTCCGACCACACGGTAGGTGGGACTCTGTTCAACAGTAGCGGGATCCGGTACAGCCCACTGCCGCGCCTTCCATCGTTACGGGGACGGCCAACCTGTTCCGTGTCCACACCCACAAGCCGCACCGGCTCGTCATCGCTCGCCATCTCTGACATCCGCGCCCAGCTGCCGCTGCCGTTCACAGGCTCGACGCTTGGGCGCGCCGCGCCAGCGGTAGCTCAAGATGCCGCGACGCGTCACTGACCACCTGCCCGGCGCACCGCGCAAGCGCTCCCGGGTCGAGTTGTAGCCACTTGACATCGGTAAGAGAGGCCGGCATTGCGACATTGCCAACACGGAGCGGCAGGACTGTCACCCTCCTGGCGCCACGCCGGAGCTGTTTGCTCATGGCAAGCGCGATCTCCTTGCGGCACCAGTTCGACTCCACCGACGCGGGGCTCACGAGCGCGGCGACGAAGTCAAACTCGGCGATCGCCTCGGATATCCGTTCGATTAGAGAGTCGCCGATGAGCAGCTCGCCTTGGTCTAGCCAGACGCGTGCCCCCTCCGTCTCGAGCGCCCGTGCAAGCGCATGCGCGAGGTCGGCGTCTTCGTGCGCGTAGCTGACAAAGATCGAAGGCTGCAAGTGCGGCATGTCATAACGTTATCGGGGCCGACGTCGCCCGCCCGACAGTGACGTTGTGTCCCGTCGGCCCGCCCCAGCACAGCCAACAGCTCCACGATGCGGTATAAGAAGGCCCCTCGTGAAAGCCCCGTGGTCTCGGTCTCGTCAGCGAGAGGCGAGGACCTCCCCAACACGCCGGTCCTGGCTACCGATAAGCGAAACTTGTCGGTGTTCAACCGCTTGCGCCTGACTAGCGATAAGAGCGGGTGCCGGCATGATCGTCACCCATAGCCTCAGGGACTTCCCGCGAGACCGGGTCTGACATTGCGAAACTCAGGGCGCGAAAGACACGCGACCGATCGACAACTCCTCACCGTTTGTGGCCATGATCGTTTGAAACACGCGGCGCGTGGATCGGGTTCGTGGGGCCTGCTCATCGTCGAGTAGTCAGCGCAGCGGGTGATCCAACGAATCGCGTCTGCCGGCAAGTATCGGCGCCGGTCGGGTTCCTGCTTCCAATAGTCCTGGTGAGCGGCAGGGCCGCCGACGCGCTCAATCTCGCCGAGCGTGAACGGCGCCAGCAACGAGAACAGGTTGTGACGACCCAAGCGCGGATCTGCTCGTCGAGCCGCGGCCACCCCTGATCGATAGTCGCTGCCATCAGATCCTCCAGTCTCCGATGGTCACGCTGCCAACTGCGAGGTCCGGGGGGGGTGATCGATAGTCGCTGCCATCAGATCCTCCAGTCTCCGGTGAGTCCGTGCGTAGCACGATCGTTGAGAGGTCAGTGCCCATTCGCGGGCGAGCGGGTGGACAGTGTGACAGGATCTCGGTATAGTTTCATGTCATGAGAGCAAGTACGAAGACTCCGGGGAAGCACCTAGCCGAGGTGCCTCCCGGGTCGTTCGTGCGCGTGGAGAAGCTGCCCGGAAGCCGAGGAGCGGCCAGCTCAGCTGCTTCGAGAGCTCACAGGCATGGCGAGTTGGTAGCCGTCCGCAAGGGTCTGTATTGGAAGGGGACACCGACGCGGTACGGGATGACGAGACCGTCCTCCGATGCCATCGCCGTCGAGGTGCTCGGCAAGACCGGGGTGGGGCCGGCCGGGCATAGTGCGGCCCGAGCTTTGGGCCTCACATCGCAGGTGCCGGCGAAGCCCGCATTCACGGTCGCCGGACCGGTCCCCACCTCGGTACCGGGGGTGCGGATCTCGCGTCGCAACAACATGCTCCGCCGGGAGCTGCGCTATGCCGAGATCGCGCTTGTGGAACTGCTTCGCGGGGACTGGGAGTCAGTCGTGGAAGGCGGCTGGGACGCACTTGTCTCGGCAACCGCACGCGCAGTCAAGGAACGCACGGTGCGCCTCGACGCGGTCACGAGGGCCGTCGAAGGGGAACGCTCCCCCGCCGCGAGGACCAATCTCGTCCGACTTACCGACGCACTGGCTCGCTCCGCACCACACAACGGTCGAGCAAAGGTCCCGGAGCGAGCCACGCTCTGATGGCGCGGCTCAGGGATTACCCAGACACACTCAATGCGCTGGTCGCAACGACCGCAGACGCACTCGGAATCGACGCCGCCTTCATCGAGAAGGACTTCTGGGTGATCGAAGTACTCCGCGCTGCAACGATGGCCGTCTTCGTCGTAGACAAGGGCGGTCAGCGCCACCATGTCCCGGCAATCTTCAAAGGCGGGACGAGTCTGAGCCGCGTCTTCGGCCTCATCGAACGATTCTCCGAGGACGTCGATCTGCTCGTCGCCTTCCCCGACGAAGACCTGTCCATCGGGGCCCGAGACCGCGTGCTCAAATCCATCCGCGATGCCGTGGCCGCGCACCTCGATGCCGGATCGATTGCCGTGGCGAGCACCACCGGGGTCAAGCGAAACGTCCGCTACCCCTACCCCGCTCGGTATGGATCAGCAGCTGTGTCCGAAGGCGTGCTGCTCGAGATGGGCTCGCGCGGTGGCCCCTACCCCACCCAGCGTCACGACCTGCGCTCCCTGGTCGCCAACCACGCGATCGGCACCCTCGGCGATCACGAAGACATGTGGGACGAATTCGCTGCAGTGCCAGTCTCCGTCCTCGCCCCGGAACGCACGTTGCTAGAGAAGCTCGCACTCCTCCACGACGGCGCATCCCGTTTCCCGGATCCGGCAGCACGGGCCAAGCTGCTGCAAGGCGGACGCCACCTCTACGACATTCACCAGCTCCTGGGATCACGAGAGGTCATCGCTGCCCTTACAGCGTCGGGCCCAGCCGGCGTCGGTGCACTCTGGGCAGACATTGACGAACACAGTCAGGCTGCGGAATTCAGCTTCACGCCCCGACCGGAAGCAGGCATGCACGACAGCCCAATACTCGACGAAGCCCATCCGTGCCAAACAGTCGCCCGTCAGGGCTACGCCACGGCCATGGAACTCGTCTACGGCGGGCAACCCAGCTTCGACGACTGCATCGCGACGATCCGGACACACGGGGCGTTGCTGTGACCGACCGCACCGTAGTCGGATTTGATCAAGCGGTCGCGAAACTGTCGTTCATCCGCATTCGGGATATGACCCGCTCGGACGCTCGTGCCGGCCAATGCGCAGACTCAATCCTTGGGCAGGCATGCGGGCTGTCGTTCGGGGTGTCTGTCGCTCGCCCGGAGGTCGACCGGTAGTGAGGCGCGATCGCCGATGAGGGTGAATGTTGCGGCGTGCGGCCCGTCCTTACGCATCTGCTCGAGCACGTGCATTGCCCATAGGGCGGACAGTCCTAGGGCGCTGGCAGCCTCGTCGGATGGGCTCAGTGATCCGGCCGCGCTGAGATTGTTCCGCACTCCATCTCGGGTGACTGCTAGGTGCGTCGCGATGAGACCGAGCGATGGGTGCTCGGCCTGCGAGAGGTTTCGATACATGTCGTAGAAGAGTTTGGTGTCGGCGAACCTGCTGCAGGCGTTGGCCACCGACCAGCCGCTCGGATCGGGCGGGTCGCCGAGAAGTGCCTCGCGTACCGCTGGGTCGAGCAATAGCGACGCGTCGTCGGCATCGAACGGCACCCGCGCTAGTCCGTCGGCGAACTCCGTTGCCCGCAGGTAGCGCTGCCCATTCATCCAGTTGACCAGTTCTCGCTCACCCACTTCGGTAAGCATCACCCACTGCGCAGCGAGGGCGTGTTCGAAGGCGGCACGCGCGCAACTGGCCGCTACCCACGGACGCCGTTCGAGGAGTTCGAGGGCGGTCTCGACGTGATTCAGGGCGTGGGCCGCGAGGGGGAAGCAGACCCGGAACTTGATCTCGAAGACTTGATCGACAGAGACGGGTGCCTCAAACCAAAGTCGATGCCAGAGCCCGACGCATTCGCGTGCCGCGTCGAGGCAAGCGGCATCGAGGATGGCCACGTCAGCCGCGTTTTGCTCGCTGCGTAATCGCACGGCTTCTAACGCGACGTCGCGAGGGTCCTGCGTTTCATCCATAGCGGCTCGACGCTACGTGTCGTGACCACCAGAAGGGAACAGTTTCCCGAGTGTCGAACGACTCAAGCGCTCTATCGCGGAGTGGCTAGTCGGTCGGTGTTGCGGACCAGGCGTGGGGCAGCATCCTCCACGCCGATGTTCCAGATCTTGGCGAGTGCAATCGCTAGCGCCGGGACATCGGCTGACGTGTGTCTGACTTTGTGACGCACTTTCGCGTTCTATTAGCCAACATCGTCGGGGTCCTGGATGGGTCGATCTTGTCGGTGCTGGCGGCGCCAGGCAAGCCGGCGTAGCCGGGATTGTTCGAGTCCTGCTTGGCGTG
>JBBQZQ010000092.1:0-10470 GCA_038207565.1 Mycobacteriales bacterium | reverse complement strand
CGGCCGCCCTCACCAACCGGCCCGACGCCGAGACCATCCTCGCCGGCGCGCACAGCAGCTGGAACCTCGACGACACCCACGCCCGAGCCCAAACCCGGGAGCGGGCCCAGCACACCGCCGCCCGACAAGCCGAACAAGCCGCGCAACAGCGCATGCTCGACGCCACCCGACACGGCCCCAGCCACACACCAGACCCCGGACGCGACGGCCCCAGCCTCGGCCGCTGACCTAGACGATATGACGTGACCCCGTTGAGTGCTTCGCGTCGAGGGAATTGAGGTAGGGGTGAAGAGGATGCGACGATTAGAAAGGCGCTCTATATCTGAACTTTCAGTTACCGCTTTTCGTCGTGTGCGAGCGAAATAGTCGGAAGAGTATTGTTATTTGCGTGCCGTCCCGGCTCTGACTCCTAGCACTGAATGATCCAATTTGGGGTGCCAGCACTACTGCCGCCGGTTCACCATCCCTTGCGGCCACGGTGTTAGTTATCGACGCGGCCGTGGGAGGGATAAGCGTGAATTTTACACCTCTGGCGCAACTGCTGAGCTTTAAGTAGACCTTGCCGTCCGGAGACCTCTCGCGGACGGTTAGCTTGCGGGCCGCTGCGACGAGCACGGGGCTCGCGCCTGTGCCCTGCCACACTGTCGTGCCGCAGATGCGAAGGGGCGGGGCGCCTGACTGCTTATACGGTTTTGATGAAGCGCACGCTGATCCAGCAACGAGCAAGCACGCCGCGGTCGTGACGGTGCGAGCAAGTCGTGTATAAGACCTTAAGCTGGCGATTGGCTTTGGTACTCCTATTCTTCGACCTTGCCGCGCAATTCGCAATCTGTTAGATCGATGAATGAAGTCTATTCCCGGTGCCGTCAGCTTGATGGGACCGGTGTGCCGTCACCGCTGCTGCCGCTCGCCGAAATTCCCAAGAGTTGCTAGATCGTCTTCCCCCGGGTGGGCGTGGCTTAGGGTAGCGGCAAGTGTTGGTTTCGGCAGGATTAGCGGCGGGGTGGTTATTGCTGTTTGGTGGCGAGTTCTTGGTGTGCTTGGTCGTAGCCGGCTTGGCGGGTGCGTTCGAGTTGTTCGGTGGTGCGGCGGCGTTGGCGGGTGCGGAGGCGGCGCAGCAGCATGATGAGTGCGATGCCGAGCAGGAACAGGCCGATCGCGGCGCGTAGCGGGAACACAATGATTCGTCGGCTCAGGCTGGTGGGGTGTCCGGTTCCGTCGTCGGTGGTGACGCTGACTTGGCAGATGCAGATCAGCGGGAGGTGCTGGGCGCGGGTGCTGATCACCCGGCTGGAGCCGCGCAGCACCGTGAAATCAGGAAAGCTGACCTGGGTGCCGTGGATGTCGGCGTGCAACTGGGTGGCGTTGAGGTAGTCGCGGTGCACCGTGCCGCTGTTGTGGATGGTGGCGGTGAGCTGCGCGGAGCGGCCGTCGACGAAGCGGGGCACGCTCAGCCCGGTCAGCGCGGCGCGGTGCACGACAGGTCCGGGTACCGAGATCAGCAGTTGGGTGCCGACGCCGCGGTTGACGGCGATGTTGTGGTTGGTCTTGCCGCTGGGGACCGAGAAGACCAGCCCGACCTGGTGTTCGCCCGGGTCCGGGTCAGCGGGAATGGCGATGCGTACGCGGACCTTCTGCTGTTCTCCGGCAGGTAGCACGAAGGTGGTGGGGGTGACCGTGAGCCACGACGCTGCCGACAGCGGTCGCGCCGGGACGAAGCTGATGGCGCCGTCGGGTGCCTGGGTGAAGTCGTAGCGCAGCGCGCTGACGGGCACCGTGCTGGCACCGGTGTTGCTCAGCGTGATGATCTGAGTATTAGCCAACCCGGTGGCCGGCACGCTCAGCCGGACCGGGGCAAGAGTGAGGGAGAACGGGACCAGCGGTGCATCGCCGGCCCGCGCGGCAGCGCCGGGCAGCACCACAGCGACAGCGGCGAATACCGCCAGCAGCACGGCAACCTGCCGCAGACCCGGCAGCCGCCGCAGCGTCGGCAGCTGCCCAGGCGTGGGTTGCTGCCGGGGCACGCGGGTCCTACTTCGTGGTGGCGACGTAGTTCAACACGACGCTGTAGCTGTCGGAGTTGACGAACGGCACGGCCAACTGCATGTCGTTGGTCACGGTGTCACCGGCAGCGAGCGACTTGCCGTTCTGGTTGTGCACGGTCACCGCGGCAGTGGCGCTGAGCGCGGTGTAGGTCGCGCCCGTGTTCTCCTTCACCGTCAATGCCGACACCGGGATGGTGTCGGTGTTGCCGGTAGCCGCGCCGGTCATCGTCGCACCGGCCGCCTGCACCCCGACCGTGTAGCCCAAACTGTTGTTCGTGGTGACCTTCATCGTGACCGCGCCCGCGCCGGTCGCCGTCGCCCCAGGCGCACCGGTCAACGTGAACGCCGGTGTCAATCCCGACAGCGTGATCGAGGCCTGCACATTCGCCGTCGCGGTAGTCGTACCCGGCGACGTGGCCGCCAGCGCCGGCGTCGCCGCCCCGACCGTGACCAGTCCCGCCACCGCCGCCCCAACCGCCGCCACACTGCGCACCCAACGCACCGTCATGTATCGCTCCCAAAAATAGATAGACCCAAGAATGCCGACCCGTGTCGAGCCGGCATCTGTTCAATCGGCAGCAGCTGGGGATACTTGAGCTGTCTATCTCTAGCCCAGCCCTCCTCGGCGACGACCTCAACGCAGGACGTGAAACGCAAGAGCAACCTGGGCGCAGAGCTGGCGGCTCATCTGGTCTCCGACCGTGGGGCCGCGGGCGGCGAACCCGCGATAGCGCGAGTCAGCGCACCGCACCAAGCCAGCGGACATCTGCCCGGCCCGTCGACGGGCGCGCACGAGCCGCGAACTCTGGGCAGGCGGCGCCTCGGATCGTCCCCTGCAATGGGCCCACCGGCCGAAGCCGGAAGGCCACCCGAGGCGCCGCCCGTCCAACCGTCGTCGCTCCACGCCGGCTTCTCCCCCGAAGTCCAGCGAGATCAACAACGGCAGTCATGGATCGCGGGGGCTGTGCCGGTGGCTATCGGCACAGCTCCCGCGTGCTGGCCACTCATACAGGGGCGACGAGCACCAGCTCAGCAGATCGATCGCCCGGGGGTGACAACCCATCTACTAGCCACACCGTAAGGGCCTTGTGAGGTGCCGTCCATTCGGTGCAACGGCCAAGGAATCAGACGCGCAACCCTCAGCCGACCACCATTCCGGGCGAGCCGCGATATCTGCTCGATCGACAGGGACGCCGCGTGTGGACTGATCGCCACGGTGCCCTTTCGTCGTCTCGGTGGACGCGTGACCCATGACCTGCGCAACCATGAACAGGTCACGCGTCGCCTTTGCACAGCTTTGTCCATCTTGAGAGCGGCGCCGGTTCTTACCGATGTTTCACGGGGGCCTACTAACAGTTCGGCGGTGCGCGTGGTGAACCCTACGGCGTGCGCACTGGAGTGGACCGCCCTCGCGCTGTAAGCCAGTCTGGCCTTGCGCCGTCGCCGGGTCGCAGGCGGAGTTCTCCCGGACAATCCGTCCGGGCCAGCGTGCGGGGCCGTTCTAGTCGGTCTCCTTGACCGGCGTCAGGTGTACCTGCACCGTCGTGGTTGCCGCCCGAGTGCGATGCCCGCGCGGGGTAACTGTGCGCACCCGGTAGCTCTTGGTGCCGTACTCGACTATCTCGCCGATGTCGGGCACGGGGCGGTCCTCGACGGTGAAACGGGCGCCTTCGTTGCCGTCGATTGAGCAATAGAAGCCCATGCGGGTGAAGTTACGCCGCGCCCGCTATCGCTCGCGTGAAAGAGCCGAGGGATAGGCGGCGCCTCAGATCGTCCCCTGCAATGGGCCCACCGACGTCCGGCGCCGGAAGGCCACCCGAGGCGCCGCCCACAAAAATTCTGTCCGCTTGACGCCATACCTAACCACTTGAGCCGAATTTGAACTGATTCAGGACGTTTCGTCTATATCCCGCTTCAGATTAGAATCCTGAGGAAGCGAAGTCCGGGCGTTCCCCTGCGGCCTAAGGACTCGTGTGGCCGGGAGGGCCTGTCCTCACCTCCCCCAGCGGGGACAGGCCCTCCTTGGCTCCCCGCGGCGAGGTCAATCCCCACCCCCACGAGGTTCGTCATGGCACGTAACGACGCAGAACAGATCGCGCGCGCGATCAACTCGGCCACGCCAACCCCGCCATACCCGTGCGCATCATCACCTCGGTGTTCCCGCATACCGCCAGATCACCCCGTCCCTGCCGGACACCGTCCACGCAGCCGGGCTTCGTGTGGCCGACGCCTGAACCATCGACAAAACCGATCAACCCGGGTCTAGCAAGCTGGGCTCATTCAGGCCGCGGCGGGTCTATCCAGCAGGCCAGTCCGCCACACAAGGATTGATCGCCCCGCGTTCCCCAAATCGGATCCCCCCGGGGAACCGTCAGGGAGTTCGCCTACTGATCAGCCATGCGGCGGGCGGTTCCGGCGGCATTGCGTTGGCGCTGGTGACGGGGTGGGTCTTGTCGGCGGCGTGCATCTTGTCGATGACGACGGCGTGGCTGACGGCAATGGTTGTGGACATCGCTGGGCCTCCTGGCCTCTCGCGTAGCGCCACCGAATCGCACGTGGATCGCACGGCGGGACAGTCCGTCATGCGTCACCTGCTTGTAGCCCAGTAAGTACGGGCTATCTGGTCGGTGGGCGCTACTGGGATCGAACCAGTGACCGCTCGGGTGTAAACCGAGTGCTCTCCCGCTGAGCTAAGCGCCCGTTGCCCTGAACACGGGCCGCGCATCAGGTTACCGGGACGGGGGCGGTGAACGGGCCGTACCGTGATGGCGTGCTCGGATCGACGCTGGCGTCCACGCTGCGCACTCTGCGGCGGCCGCGTTACGCGGCCCTGTCGGTGCTGATGGTCGTGGTCGCGCTGGTATGTGTCGCCGCCGGAACGTGGCAGATCGTCCGGCTCGGTGACAAGGTTGCCGCCAACGACGACCTGCGCGTCAATTCCCGTAGCGACGCGGTCGCAGTCGTCCAGCTGTTGCCCCTCACCGGCGCGCACGCGTCGGTGTCCGAAACCCGCGTGCGATTCCGCACCGTCACCGCAACCGGGACCTTCGAACCGGACCGCGAGTCCTACGTCCGTAATCGCAACGTGAACGACCGCGGCGGCTGGCTCGTACTCACGCCGTTACGCAGCGCGCGAGCCGACCTGCTCGTGGTGCGCGGCTTCGTTGCGTCGACTTCGTCAGGAGCGCGCCCCCCGGTCGCCGCGGCACCTACCGGTCAGGTCACGGTGCGGGCGCGAGTGCAGCTTGCCGAAAAGCGAAATGACGGCGCGCTCCACCTCAGCCACGGCGAGGTCGAGTCGATCAATCCGAGCAATCAGCAGTCGCGACTCGCCCGTCCGGTCTATGACGGCTACGCCGAACTGCTCGCCCGCCAGCCCGGCACGTTTGGGTTGACCCCGATTCCTGGGCCCGATCTCGCCAATCCCGCTGGCGGTGCTATCGAACCGCAGCACTTCGCCTACATCGTGCAGTGGTACCTTTTCGCGCTGCTCGCCCTGGCCGCACCCCTCGCGATGGCCCGCGCCGAGCGTCGTGAGCTCGCAGCGTCCGGGCTCGACGGCGCGCCGGCCGTGGACATGGACCCCGAGCGGGCACGGGCCGCGCGGCTTGCCGACCGGTACGGCAGGAGCCTGCGATGAAGGCGGCCGAATGGGACGAGCGCTACCGCGCCAAGGAGCTCGTCTGGGGCATCGCGCCGAACAGGTGGGTGGCGCGCGAACTCGCGGACCTGCCAGCGGGACGCGCGCTCGATGTGGCGTGCGGTGAGGGCCGCAACGCGCTGTGGCTGGCCGGACGGGGGTGGCAGGTCACGGGCGTCGAGTTCTCGCCAGTCGCCCTGGACAAGGCCCGCAAGCTCGAAGCGGGCCAACCTGCCGAGCAGCCGGTGACCTGGGTGCTGGCGGAAGCGACGTCCTATCGCCCTGACCAGCCGGTCGATCTTGCCCTGCTCTGCTACCTGCAACTGCCCGCGTCTGAACGCCGCGCTGCAGTGCGTGCATCTGCCGCCGCCCTGACGCCGGGCGGGACACTGCTCGTCATCGCGCACGACTCGCGCAACCTCAGCGACGGGACGGGCGGCCCGCAATACGCCGACGTGCTCTACACCGCTCAGGACGTCGCGGAAGATCTGGACGGGACCGGGCTCGTGGTGGAGCGCGCCGAGGAGGTGCTGCGGTCCGTCGAGGACGCCGACCGTCCGGCCATCGACTGCCTACTGCGTGCGCACCGAGGGTGAGCCGAGCCGGGTTTTCCCCGCCGCCGACCTCCGCATCAGGGCGCTACCGAGGGTGCGCCGAGCCGGGTTTTCCCCGCTGGCGACCGCCTACTGCGTGCGCCACCGACCACCAGCGGGGAGAACAATCGCGGACCCGACCACCAGCGGGGAAATCAACCCCGGGCCACCGGCAGACCGGAAACCAGGCACCCGCGCCGAGCCACCCGATAACCCAGCAGCAGTATCAGTCCTACAGCGAATCGATGGCCTTGCGCCAGTCGTTCGCATCGCGGCCCTCGCCCGGGCCGTTCATCTCCGCAAAGCGGACGACACCCTCCTTGTCAACGAGGAATGTGCCGCGGTTGGCGAAGCCGGTGATGTCGTTGAACACGCCGTACGCCTTGGCGACAGCACCGTGTGGCCAGAAGTCCGACAGCAGCGGGAACTCGTACCCCTCGCGTTCGCTGAACACCTTGTGCGAGTACGCGGAGTCGACGCTGACCGTCAGCACCTGGACGTCGTCGTTCTGGAAGAACGTCATGTCATCGCGGACGACGCACAACTCGCCCGTGCAAATGCCGGTGAAGGCGAGCGGGTAGAACACGATCAGCACCGCCTGCGCCCCGCGGAACGAGGAGAGAGTAACCTCCTCGTTGTTCTGGTCCTTCAACGTGAAGTCCGGGGCCAGTTCACCGACCTCGATCATTCTTGCCTCCACTCGACTTGCGTCCGACCAGGCGAGCTCCGGACCATTCCGCGCTCACGGTCGTGATCAAGGTCTGCGAGAGTCCGGCCACCGAGGCCGCCTCGCTGATGTCAGACGGTTCTACGTAACCGCCCCGTCCGCGCTTTGGGGTCAGCAGCCAGATCACGCCGTCATCAGCCAGCGGGCTCACCGCGTCGACCAGCAGGTCGGCCAGATCGCCGTCGTTGTCGCGATACCAGACGAGGACGCAATCCACGACCTCGTCGGAATCCTCGTCGACGAGTTCCTCGCCGGTGTGCGACTCGACCTCGTCGCGCAGTTCGATGTCGACGTCCTCGTCGTAGCCGATCTCCATCACGAGCATCGAGGGCTTAAGGCCCATCCGCTCGGCCACGCCGGGACCGCTCCCGGACGCGGTGGTCGTACTCACGAGTTTCATCCTCCTTGGAGCCGATTACCACAGGCAAGCTGCATTACCCGGTGGTAAGTCATGTACTGACCCTACTGGCTGCTGAGGGTGTTCACTGGAGGGGTGACGCGAGACCGTTTCAACATCATCAATGATGGCCTGCCTAGCCAGTTGCCCGACATCGATCCCGAGGAAACACGCGAGTGGATCGAGTCCTTCGACGCCGCGGTCGACTCCGACGGTCGCCAGCGGGCCCGGTTCCTCATGCTCAAGTTGCTCGAACGGGCACGCGAGCGGCAGGTCGGTGTGCCGGCGCTGCGCAGCACCGATTACATCAACACCATCGCGCCCGAGCGCGAACCGTGGTTCCCGGGTGATGAACACATCGAGCGACGCATCCGCGCCTACATCCGGTGGAACGCCGCCATCGCGGTGTCGCGAGCGAACAAGATGGTCGGCGTCGGCGGGCACATCGCCACGTACGCCAGCGCTGCGTCCCTCTACGAGGTCGGCTACAACCACTTCTTCCGCGGCAAGGATTTGGCCACGGGGATGGGCGACCAGATTTACTTCCAGGGGCACGCGGCGCCTGGCATCTATGCCCGCGCCTTCCTCGAGGGCAGGCTGACCGAGCAGCACCTCGACGGTTTCCGGCAAGAGAAGTCGCGCGCGCCCCACGGCCTGTCGTCCTATCCGCACCCGCGCCTGATGCCGGACTTCTGGGAGTTCCCGACCGTGTCGATGGGCCTCGGTCCGATCGCCGCGATCTATCAGGCCCGCTTCAACCGCTACCTGCACGCACGCGGCCTGGCGGACACGTCCAGCTCCCACGTGTGGGCGTTTCTCGGCGACGGCGAGATGGACGAGGTCGAGTCGCTCGGTGCGATCGGCGTCGCGGCTCGGGAGGAACTCGACAACCTCACCTTCGTCATCAACTGCAACCTGCAGCGCCTGGACGGACCGGTCCGGGGCAACGGCAAGATCATCCAGGAGCTGGAGTCGTACTTCCGGGGCGCCGGGTGGAATGTCATCAAGGTCGTCTGGGGCCGTGACTGGGACCAACTGCTCGCCCGCGACGGCGACGGTGTGCTGGTCAACCAGATGAACCAGACTCCGGACGGGCAGTACCAGACCTACACCGTGGAAACCGGCGCCTACATCCGCGAGCAGTTCTTCGGCGGCGACCCGCGCCTGCGCAAGATGGTCGAGGACCTGAGCGACGAGGACCTGCGCAAACTCTCCCGAGGCGGTCACGACTACCGCAAGGTGTACGCGGCATTCGAGGCGGCGCGGGCACACATCGGCCAGCCGACGGTGATTCTGGCCAAGACCGTCAAGGGTTGGACGCTGGAGTCGTTCGAAGGACGCAACGCCACGCACCAGATGAAGAAGCTGTCCAAGGCCGATCTGAAGGCATTCCGCGACCGGCTCTACCTGCCGATCTCCGACGAGGCTCTCGACGCCGAACTGCCGCCGTACTACCACCCGGGCGAGAAATCCGACGAGATTCAGTACATGAAAGAACGCCGCGCGGCGCTCGGTGGCGCGGTGCCCAAGCGGGTCGTGCGGGCCAAGCCGCTGACCCTGCCCGGCGAGAAGGCATACGCCGAGCTGCGCAACGGCTCGGGCAAGCAGCAGGTTGCGACGACGATGGCCACCGTCCGCCTGTTCAAGGATCTGATCAAGGACAAGGACATCGGCTCACGCTTCGTGCCGATCATCCCGGACGAGGCGCGCACGTTCGGCCTCGACTCGATCTTCCCGACGGCGAAGATCTACTCCCCGCACGGGCAGGAGTACGAGGCGGTCGACCGCGATCTGCTGCTGTCCTACAAGGAGTCCAAGACCGGCCAGATCCTGCACGAGGGAATCTCGGAGGCCGGGTCGATGGCCTCGCTGATCGCGGCGTCCACGTCGTATGCGACGCACGGCACGCCCATGATCCCGTTCTACATCTTCTACTCGATGTTCGGCTTCCAGCGCACCGGCGACCAGTTCTGGGCACTGGCTGACCAGCTCGGCCGCGGCTTCGTGCTGGGAGCAACGGCTGGACGCACCACATTGACCGGCGAGGGCCTGCAGCACGCCGATGGGCACTCGTTGCTGCTCGCCTCGACCAACCCTGCCTGCGTTGCCTACGACCCGGCGTTCTCCTTCGAGGTCGCGCACATCGTGCGCGCCGGGCTGTCGCGAATGTATGGCGTCGGCGCCTACGGCGGCGAGGTCAGCGAGCATGACGTGTTCTACTACCTGACCATCTACAACGAGCCCATCGCGCAGCCGAAGGAGCCGGAGAACCTGGACGTCGACGCGCTGCTCAAGGGCATATACCGGTACGCACCCGCACGTGGTGAGGACGGACGCCCACAGTCGCAGATCCTGGCCTCGGGCGTAGCGGTGCCGTGGGCGCTGGACGCCCAGCGCATGCTCGGCGAGGAGTGGGGGGTCGACGCCGACGTGTGGTCGGTGACGTCGTGGAACGAGCTTCGCCGCGATGCAGTCGACTGCGAGGAGCTGGCGCTGCTCGAGCCGGACTCGCCGGCGCGTACGCCGTTCGTGACGACGGCGTTGACCGATGCACCAGGCCCCATCGTCGCGGTCTCGGACTTCATGCGCGCCGTTCCCGACCAGATCAGCCGGTGGGTGCCGGGCGATTACACCTCGCTCGGGACGGACGGCTTCGGCTTCGCCGACACGCGTGGGGCGGCGCGCCGGTTCTTCCACGTGGACGCGCAGTCGATCGTGGTGGCCGTACTCCAACAGCTGGCGCGCCGCGGCGAAATCAAGGCCGAGGCGCCGCGCGAGGCATTCGACCGCTACCGCCTCGACAGCGTCACGGCCGCCGGCACCGGCACCGTGGGCGGCGACGCCTGATCGCCTCGGCCACGGGACGGCGCCGGGTGGGCGACGGGCGGGCACGATTGTTGCCTCACCCGCCCACGGTGCGACTCGTCGCCGGTGACCCCTCAGCCTGGATCCACCGCGTGAATTGGTGTGACGTTTTCGGAGGGTCGTGTTGATCTTTGTGCGGCTGGTCTGGTTGCGGGCATGGCGGGGCTGCCGGTCTGTCCGGCTGTTCTGCATGCGGTTGGTCG
>JBBQZQ010000091.1:0-11191 GCA_038207565.1 Mycobacteriales bacterium | reverse complement strand
CCGGGCAGACGCGGATGGCGAGTTTCACGGCGCCGAGTCCCGGCCGGTACGAGTTCGTGTGCACCATCCACGTCAAGCAGGGGCAACGCGGAACGATGATCGTCGCACCGAAGTGACCGGATGAATTTCCTCGACCTGGTCTGTTGCGTTGACGATCGTTCGGGCGCGCCGAGTCGAGCTGGTGGCGTCCTGCTGGAGTCAGAGGAGGATGCGAGTTCGTCGAACGCGACGCGGCGAGCCGGTCGACGAGATCGTCGACGCCTTCATCGTCCCGCTGGTCGAAAGGTCGGTCCCGGAATGGCGGACCACCGTGGACGCCCTCCTTTCGCTGCCCGAGATCGGCGCGCCATAGGCATTCGACTGGCGCTGGTCGAGCCGCGCATCTCGGCCGCCGTTTTCTTCGGCATGGGTTTCGTGCCCGACACCCTGCGCGAGGCGGCTCGGCAGGTCACCATTCCACTGCAGTTCCTGCTGCAATGGGACGACGAAGGGATGGAACGGCAGCCGACCCTGGACCTATTCGACGCCTTCGGCACCAAGGAGAAGACGCTGCACGCCAATCTGGGCGGGCACGCCGGTACCCCGTGGTTCGAGGTGGACGACGCGGCCCGGTTTTTCACCCGGCACCTGAAGTGAGACCGGGCCGTCAGGCCAGCAGCAGACGGTAGGCGGTGTCGGCCAGGATGCCGCTCATCGAGGACAGGTCCCGACCCTCCTCGATGGCGGTGGCCAGCAGATGCACAACCGCCCCGATCGCGGCGGTACCGGCCATCGGCGGTACCGGCCGGTCGGGGCGGCGAGTCTCCAGATTGACGTCGGTGAAGGTCCCGCTGGTGTCATGATCCGTTACGGGAGCCGACGGCTGGTAGGCCGACGTGGATCGGATCTCGCTGGTGAACCCGGTGCGCCTCGGCACGCTTGTCGCGCAGGAAGGTCAGGGTGAGGTCGATGCCCTCGATCTCGCCGAGCCAGCCTTCGGCCTCGGCGTGCTTGCGCCGAAGGATCAGGTCCGCCTCGATGTCGTCCAGACGGCCGATCATCTTGGGGTCGATGCGGAGCATCGGACCGGCGCCGCCCTGGAACCCCGCTGCGGAATGACTCGTCTGCAAACGACTCACGCTGTGTCGTTTAAGGTCTAGAGGGCATCGATGGCGCGGTCGAGCCATTCGGCGAGGAGTTGCCGCTCGGCGTCGCTGAGCACGTCGAGTCTGGGCGCAATGGCGCGCAGAGTGATTGCCGAGGCCCGAGGACCGTTCTCTGCGCTTTTGGGCGCATCGATCAGAATCTGCCGCAACGCTGCTTCATACATCTCCTCAGCCAAGTTGAGATCGCGTGTCTCAGGCGGCGTCGACAGGAGGGTGAGTACGGTACCGGTGCCGGCCGCGTGGATGAGGTCGACGGCGCGTTGCTCGCTCACCTGGAGCCGCCCGGTCAGCGCGACCCGGTGAACTCGAGCTTCCAGCACATGTCGACCCGATTGCGTTGCGGGCGAGCGCAGCGCACGCCTCGGGTCACTCAAGAGGGCATACAGCGTGGGGTTGGCGACGCCGAATTCGATGTAGCTCTGCCATCCGGCATGCAGATCGGCGAGCGGGTCGATGTCGTCTGCGGATGCGGCCTGCGAGACCGCGGCTTTTGCGGACATGTAGGTCGCCATGACGTGTTCAGCGACCGCGTCCAACAGGCCGTCCTTGTCGCCAAACAATCGGTAGATCGCCGGCGCTTGCACGCCAGCACCCCCCGCTACCCCGCGCGTGGTGACCGCCGACGGTCCCTGCTCGTGTAGTAGCCGCGTTGCGACATCGACGATCTTGGATCGGACGTCGCTCCGAGCATTAGTTGCAGCGATCATGTTTCCGATGATATCGCATCTCTGATACCGTTCGATTATCACTGGAAGCAGCAAATATTTTCGTCGATAACATGATTGGACCTCACATGATCGTCGTCACCGGAGCCTCAGGCGCACTGAATGGCGCAACCGTCGACCATCTGCTGGAGCAGCTTTCCGTCGACGAGGTTGTCGTCGCCGTACGCGACCCGGCCAAAGCCCAACGCTTCGCCGACCGTGGGGTGGCCGTGCGACGTGGTGACTACGCCGACCCGCAAACTCTGCCTGGCGCATTCGAGGGTGCAGATCAGCTGCTGCTGGTCTCCTCGAGCGACCCAGCTGTCGACGCCGTTAGCGTGCACTGCTCCGCGATCAACGCAGCTGTCCTCGCCGGAGTCGGACGCATCCTGTACACGAGCCATCAGGGCGCCTCAGTGGACACACCGTTCGGCCCGGGGCGCGATCACGCTGCGACCGAACAGCTGCTCGCCGAGTCCGGCGTTGCGTGGACCTCGCTGCGTAACGGCTTTTATGCGCACAGCCTGAACTGGCTGATGGGCCCCTGGCGCGAGACCGACGTCATCACCGTGCCCGCCGACGGACCGGTGTCCTGGACGGCACGCGAGGACGCCGCCGAAGCCGCCGCCGTCATCCTCACATCCGACGGCGCTCACGACGGCGCCACGACCCTTACCGCGAGCACGGCGCCTACTTTTCAGGAGATCGCTGCTATCGCATCCGAGATGACCGGCCGCACGATCAGGCTCGCGGTAGTGGATCCCGACGACTGGATCGCCGCCCAGGTCGCCGCAGGACAGCAGGAGTTCATGGCGCGCTTTCTACTCGGCATGTACCAGGCCGCAGACCAAGGATTCTTCGCCGGAGTCGACCCTTTGCTCGGCAAACTGCTCGGCCACGAACCACAGACTGTGCGTGACCTGCTGACGCAGCCGACTGCCCCGTAGCAACAAAACGACCAAGCACACAGTCTCGCTAGAGGATCGTCAACTGGGCGGCAGCAGCGCGTTGTCAGTCAGCGCTGCGGTCGCGCCACGTTCCACCGTGGCGGCGGGCGAAGCGGCGTTGGGCGCTTGGTACGTCGGCAAACTCGTCATACATCTGCTCAGCGGTCCGGTCGGTGCGACTGGACAACCGGTTTGATCGAGACCGAACCATGACAACAAGAGCGTAAATCCCGGCGATGATCACTAACACGATCAAGACATTGATCCACCACATAGGTATCAGCCCGGCACCTTCATACCCGTTCGCCGCGAGAAGAATCCCGACCTGCGATGCTCGAGCGCCAGCGGATCGACCCAGGCAGCGCGCAGGTCGAGGACCTCAGCGACCTTCGCGCCGTCGCCGCGCCGGCTGAGGCCGCACTAGCCGACGAAGCCCGCCTGCGCGAGGGTCGGCCGGGGTGCTCGGGGAACGAACGACGTCAGGAGCCCGCGTGGCAGAGCGAAATCGATCAGCTCGCTTCGCCGACCGCTTTACGGTACGAGGCCGGCCGAAGTTCGCGTGTTGCTACGAGAACCCGTGCTCGCGACTACGCGTGGCGATCGTGCCGAGGGCGTCGAGTGCGTCGGAGAGCACTGGTTGAGTGCGGCTGCCCCTGCGCACACCGGTGACGATGTGTCTGGCCGGCCGCGGGTCTCCCCGCAGCGGGACGCGGACGATCGGGTACCCGGCGGGGAGGCGCGCCAGGCGGGGTACGAGGGCGACACCGAAGCCGGCAGCGACCAGGGCGGCGCCGGTGTCCCATTCCGCTGCCTCGTGCGCCGCGGTGGGGATGAAGCCGGCTTCGGCGCACGCGGCGAGGACAAGTTGGTGGTGCGGCCGTCCCGGCCGGTCCAGGAGCCACGGCTCGTCGGCGGCCTGACTGAGCAGGACGGACGGGTGGTCGGCCAGCCGGTGATTCGCTGGGACTAGTAGGTCGAGGGGGTCGTCGAGCAGCGGCTGCTGGTCGAAGCGCGAATCGGTACTCGGCGGCAGCGACGCCGTGGCCACGACGACGGCGAGGTCGGCCTGGTCGGCGAGCAGCAGGTTGAAGCAGTCCTCCGGGTCGGCCTCGATGATGCGCACCGTGACCCGCGGATGGGCCTCGGCGACGCGGCTCGCCACGAATGGCAGCAGGGCTGCCGCCGCAGTCGAGAATCCGCACATCCGCAGCGAGCCCCCCGCCTCGTCGGCGCTCTGGGCTACCTCGGCCCGGATCGTCTCCCACTGGGCGAACAGGTCGTCGACGTGCACAAGCAGGGTCCGCGCTGCGGCCGTGAGCCGCACCCGCCGTCCGTCGTGGACCAGCAGGGTGACCTGCAGGTCGCGGGCCAGTGTGCGCAGTTGGTGAGAGACCGCCGACGGGGTGTAGTTCAGGGCTTGGGCGACGGCGGTCACGGTGCCGTGCTGTGCCAGCATCCTCAGCACCTGCAGGCGCGAGTCAATCATGCAGCCATATTGCATGATTGTGTGAATATTTGTTCGCTAGTGTGGTGGGATCGCGCAGCCCACACTCGGCTGGTGCGCACGTTTGACCCGCTCTTGGAGCCTTTCGACATCCGGCACCTGCGGTTGCGGAACCGGATCGTGAGTACGTCCCACGAACCGGCGTACTCCGAGGACGGGTTGCCCAAGGACCGCTACCGGCTCTACCACCGGGAGAAGGCCCGGGGCGGGGTCGCACTGACCATGATCGGTGGCTCGGCGGTGGTCTCCAGAGACAGCCCACCGTCGTTCGGCAACCTGCTGCTGTACCGCGACGACATCGTGGCGTGGCTACGACGGCTGGCCGACGACGTGCACGAGGCGGGCGCGGCGGTGATGTGCCAGGTCACCCACCTCGGCCGGCGCACCAGCAACTTCTCCGGCGACTGGTTGCCGCTCGTCTACCCCTCGGCGCTGCGCGAGCCGGCGCACCGCTCGTTCCCAAAGGCCGCCGAGCCCTGGGACCTGGACCGGATCGTGGACGACTTCGTCGCCGCAGCGGTGCGCTGCAAGGACGGCGGTCTGGACGGCATCGAGATGCAGTCCTACGGCCACTTCATGGACGCCTTCCTGTCGCCGGCGACCAACCGGCGCAGCGACGAACTGGGCGGCAGCTTCGAGCACCGGCTAGCCTTCCCGCGCCGGGTCATCCGGGCCGTCCGCGCTGCGGTCGGTCCGGAGTTCATCGTCGGCATTCGGATGTCAATGGACGAGGACCGGGTGGACGGCCTCGGACGCGACGAGGCGGTGCAGGCGCTGCGGCACTACATCGGCGACGGCATCGACTTCCTCAGCCTGATCAAGGGCACGATCGACAGCGACGCCACGCTGGCCAAGGTGATCCCGTCGATGGGAACGCCGTCTGCGCCGTTCCTCGAGTTCGCCGGCGAGATCCGGCAGACGATCGACATCCCGGTCATGCACGCGGCGCGGATCTCCGACGTGGCGACCGCGCGGCACGCCATCCGCGACGGCTTGCTCGATCTGGTCGGCATGACGCGGCCACAGCTGGCCGACCCCCATCTCGTGCGCAAGCTGATGTCCGGCGACGAGGACCGGATCCGTCCGTGCGTCGGCGCGAACTACTGCCTCGACGCGATCTATGACGCTGGCGACGCGAAGTGCATCCACAACCCGGCCACCGGCCGAGAGCAGACGATGCCGCACGTCATCGCCAGAACCGTGGCGCCGGTGAAAAAGGCCGTTGTCGTCGGGGCCGGACCGGCCGGCCTGGAGGCGGCCCGTGTGCTCGGCGAGCGCGGCCACCGGGTCGTGGTCCTCGAGGCCGCGCACGCGCCCGGCGGGCAGGTCCTGCTCGCCGCATCCTCACCACGTCGCCGGGACCTCGCCGGCATCGTGGACTGGCGGGTCTCCGAGGCCAAGTACTCGGGCGTGGAGTTCCGCTACGGCGTCTACGCCGAGGCTGCGGACGTGACAGCGCTCGAGCCGGACGTCGTCGTCGTCGCCACCGGCGGTCTGCCGAACCGGTCCTTCCTGCAGGAGGGGCACGACCTGGTTCTCGACAGCTGGGACGTGATGTCCGGGTCGGGCCGCCCGACCGGCGACGTCCTGGTCTACGACGACAACGGCGCCGAGCCCGCGCTGGACGCGGCGGAACTGCTCGCCGGCAACCGCGCCCGCGTCGAGATCGTCACGCCGGAACGCACGCTCGCGCCGGGAGTCGGCAGTATGAACTCGCCGGCGTACCTCAAGGCGTTCGCCGAGGCCGACGTCGCCGTGACGCTGGCCTACCGGCTGAGTACGGTCCGTCGAACGGGCGGTGGGCGGCTGCTCGCGCGCCTGGTGAGCGACTACGCCGACGTCGAGATCGAGCGCACGGTCGACGCGGTCGTGGTCGAGCACGGGACGCTGCCCAACGACCAGCTGTACTTCGATCTGCTCGACGCGTCCACCAACCTCGGCGAGGTCGACCAGCAGGCGCTGCTCGATGGCACACCGCAGCAGATCGTGCGCAACCCTCCCGGGCGCTACCAGCTGTTCCGGATCGGCGACGCAGTCAGCAGCCGCAACATCCACGCCGCAATCTACGACGCGCTGCGCCTGTGCGTGACCACCTGATCGCACTGCCCACGAGTACGGAGAAGCTCCCCTATGACCGCAGTTGCCGATGCCGCGACCGGAACCCGCGACTGTGCCTACATCGCCGGGCTGCTCGCCGACCGGATCCCCGGCCGTCCGTTGGAGCGCCCTTTCTACACCAGCCGCGAGATCTTCCAGCTCGACATGTCCGCGATCTTCGGCCGGCACTGGATGTTCGCCGCGAACGAGGCCGAGATACCAGAGCCGGGTGACTACCTCACCGTCGAGATCGGCACCTACTCGGTGATCATCGTGCGCGACGACGACGAGCAGGTGCGGGCCTGGCACAACGTGTGCCGGCACCGCGGCGCGCGGATCCTCGACCAGCCGGCGGGCTCGGTGGGCAACATCGTCTGCGGCTACCACAAGTGGACCTACGGCGTGGACGGAGCGCTCGTGCACGCCGGCCAGCAGGCCGCCGATTTCGATCGCCGCTGCTTCGGCCTCAAGCCGGTGCACGTGCGCAGCGTGGCCGGCCTGATCCACCTCTGCCTGGCCGACGAGCCTCCGGGCGACTTCGACGAGATCGTCGCGCGTCTCGAGCCCTATCTGCTGCCGCACCAGCTGCGCCGGGCGAAGGTCGCTGCGCGGGAGGACATCGTCGAGGACGGCAACTGGAAGCTGGTGATGGAGAACAACCGCGAGTGCTATCACTGCGACGGCCACCCCGAGCTGTCGTGCTCGCTGTTCCCCACCTACGGCTACGCCGAGGCCGAGGTGCCGAACCTGCTTCGGCCGGCCTTCGAGCGCTACCTGCGGGCCGACGCCGACCTTCAGGGCACCTGCAGGGAGCTGGGTCTGCCCTTCGCCCGGATCGAGGAGTTGGACGGGCGGGCATCGGGTTTCCGCATCCAGCGCGAGCCGCTGGACGGCGCCGGTGAATCGTTCAGCGCCGACGGCCGCGCTGTGTCCGGCAAGCTGCTCGGCGATCTGCCGACGCCGCGCCTCGGACGGTTGTCGATGCACCACCAGCCCAACGCCTGGATCCACGTGCTGGGCGATCACGCCGTCACGTTCTGCGTGCTGCCCCTCGCCCCGGACAAGACCCTGGTGCGCACGACCTGGCTCGTGCACCCGGACGCCGTCGAGGGGGAGGACTACGACCTCGACGCGCTCACCGATGTGTGGCGCAAGACCAACCTGCAGGACGGCTCCTTCGTCGCCCGTGCCCAGCTCGGGGTGAGCAGCCCCGCCTACGAGCCGGGGCCGTACACGCGCAGCGAGTACCAGGTCGAGGCGTTCTGCAACTGGTACGTCACCCGACTTCGCGAGGCGGTGGCATCGTGACCGAACTTCTGGTCCGGGCGGACGCCGGGGGCTTCTCCGCGGCCGCCCCGGAGATCGATCCGGAGATCGACGAGGAGCTGGTCTGCCGGCGCGTCGTCCCCGTCACGCACGACGTCGCGAGCTTCGTCCTCGAGTCGCCACGGGGTCGGCACTTCGCGTTCCGGGCCGGCCAATACGTCACCCTGGCCGCCACCGTGGACGGGCAGTGGCTCGAACGCTGTTACACGATCTCCTCGTCGTCAACCCGGACGGACCTGTTGACGATCACCGTCAAGCGGGTCGCCGGCGGCCCGATGTCCAACTGGCTGCACGACCAACTCGCACCCGGCGACCGGGTGCGGGTGACGGGTCCGCTCGGCCGGTTCAGCTTCTGCGAGCACCCGGCGCGGAAGTACCTGTTCCTGTCCGCGGGAAGCGGGATCACGCCACTCATGTCGATGACGCGCACGCTGCATGAGCGCGTCGACACCACACTCGACGTCGTGTTCGTGCACAGCGCGCGGTCGCCGCGGGACATCATCTTCCGCACCGAGCTGGAGCACATGGCGGCCGGGCGAACCGGCATCCGGGTCGCCGCGATATGCGAGACGGATTCGCCAGAAGAGCGCTGGGCCGGGCCGCGCGGCCGCCTGAGCCTGGAGATGCTGCGCGAGATCGCCCCCGACCTGCACGACCGAGAGGCGTTCACATGCGGCCCGCCGCAGTACATGGACGCCGTGCGCGACCTACTCGGACAGGCCGAGGTCGACCCGGCGCGGTGCCACGAGGAGAGCTTCCTGCTCGGGCGGACCGCCGACACCGAGCCCGCACCAACCACCGGCGCCGCGTCGGCCTCGACCACACCCGCATTCACCGTGGAATTTCGCAGCAGCGGCCGGGTGGTCGAGTGCGACCCCGGCACCAGCATCCTCCAGGCCGGCCTGCGCGCCGGCGTCACGCTGCCCTCCGCTTGCGGACAGGGCGTGTGCGGGACGTGCAAGAACACCCTGCTGTCCGGCCAGGTGGACATGCAACACGCAGGAGGCATCCGCCCGCGTGAGATCGCCCAGGACAAGATCCTGCTCTGCTGCTCGAAGCCGCTCGAGAACCTCGTGATCGACGTCTGAAGGATCTCGATGGCACGCACCGCAGACGTGGTCGTCGTCGGGGCCGGCGTTATCGGGTCGTCGATCGCGCTCGAGCTCGCGAAGTCCGGTCGGCGGTGCTCGTCCTCGACAAGGCAGGCGGGGCCGGGCACGGGTCGACCAGCGCGTCCAGCGCGATCATCCGCTTCACCTACTCCACCCTCGACGCCGTGGCACTGGCCTGGGAGTCGAAGTTCTGCTGGAGTCCTGGGCCGAGCACCTCGGATTCCGCGACCCGGTCGGCCTGGCCGCGTTCCGGCGCACCGGGATGATCCATCTCGACGTCCCGGTGATGCCGCGTGAGCGCACGCTCCGGCTGCTCGCGGCCGCGTCGGTGCCGTACGAAGAGTTCGACGCCGACGAACTCGTCCGACGCTTCCCCCAGCTCGACAACGGACGTCACTGGCCGAACAAGCCCGTCACCGACGACGCCTTCTGGGCGGCGAGCACGACCACCCTCGGCGGCTTCTACACGCCGGACGCCGGATTCGTCGACGACCCGAGCCTGGCCGCGCAGAACCTCGCCACGGCCGCGGCCGCGTACGGGGCACAGTTCCGGTTCCACACCTCGGTGACCGGGTTGCGCCCGTCCCGCTCCGGTGGCTGGAGGCTCGGCCTTGCCGACGGAACGACCGTGGACTGCGCGGTCGTGGTGAACGCGGCGGGACCGTGGTCCGGCGCGCTGAACCGGCTCGCGGGCGTGGGCGCGGAGTTCACTATCGGAGTCCGTCCACTGCGCCAGGAGGTCCACGAGGTGCAGGCGCCCGCCGGGTACGGCGACGGCCACTTGGGACCGGCGATCGCCGACCTCGATCTCGGCACCTACCTGCGTCCGAGCGTGCACGGCACCCTGTTCGTCGGGGGCACCGAGCCCGAGTGCGACCGCCTCGAGTGGGTCGACGACCCGGACGACGCCGACCCGCGGGTGACCGCCGAGCGGCACGACGCCCAGGTCACCCGGGCCGCGCGCCGGCTGCCCGGGCTCCGGGTCCCCAATCGCAGATCGGGCATCGCCGGCGTGTACGACGCCGCCGATGACTGGATGCCGATCTACGACCGCACCGACGCGCCGGGCTTCTACGTCGCGATGGGAACGAGCGGCAACCAGTTCAAGAACGCTCCCGTCGTCGGGCGACTCATGGCCACGCTCGTGGAGCAGGTGGAGGCGGGCCACGACCACAACACCGCGCCGGTCCACTACGCCGCCCAGCACACGACAGCCGTGATCAACATCGGCACCTTCTCCCGCAGGCGACTGCACAACCCGGCCAGCTCGGGAACGGTTATGGGCTGAACGGACGGCCACTACGGGGAGGTCACCTTCGGCATGACGGAGCCCATCGAGCAGACCGCGACTTCGTCCACAGGAGCTCAACGCCCACCAACGAACTCAGCGAGGGCCAACGTCAGCCTCGGCGGAACCGATGCCGCATAATGCGATGGCCACCAGAGCATGAAGCTGAAGGTCGTGGCGACCATCGGTACGCCGATGAAATCTGCAGTTTGTCCATCAGCTCGAACTTGTAGTGCTTGCGGAACTTGTACCCGGCCGTTATCTATCCAGTGGTGCCCAGGCGGCAGGTAGATCACGCGGGCACCGCCTGCGCCATATCTGGCGGAGCAGTCAACTGGCGCCGCTGCCTGCCCCGCTCACTGGGAGCTGGCCTCGCTGTCGGCTTCCTCCCCGGGCTGTTCGGCGTCGGCGGCGGGTTCCTCATCATCCCCGCCCTCGTCCTGCTCCTCGGGCTCGACATGACCCGACCGTTACCCGCGACGAGATCGATGCGCTGTTCGACGGTCAGCGTGAGCTGGCCGAGGTAATCGAGGACGTCGCCCGCCTGTCTCGACGGAGAACCGTCCGGTCTGACCCTTGCGTCACGTCTGATGTTGGGCCAGTATAGTTGTCATAAGGCAAAGTTCGCATGCTGGCAAGAGTCGCGCGATGGCTATTGCGCATCCGTTGCCGTTGCGCTCGCTGGCCCACGGGCCGTCTCTGTTCAGGATCTTCGCAACTCAGGACTGGAGGAAAGGGGGCCAGCCAGACTGGTTCCTCTAACAAATGCTCGAGATCAACGATGGCGCTCTTCTGCTGTGGCTCATCGTGGCTGCGGTGTTGGTGGGCCTCGTCGTGGCCTTTGCTTACCGAAGTGTGCGCGGACCCGTATCCGACGACAGGTGCCAGTGAATGAGGCGGGACGGCAACATCGTCGAACTGGCTGAATTTTCGCTACATTCGGCCCACGCATGAGGAGATCGCCGCGTTCATGGCCTGCGCGCACGCTAAGTTCACCGGTGAGGTCGGGGTGTGCATCGCCACCTCTGGTCCCGGCGCGACGCACCTGCTCACTGGGCTGTACGACGC
>JBBQZQ010000090.1:0-11545 GCA_038207565.1 Mycobacteriales bacterium | reverse complement strand
CCGAGGCCAAGGCCAAGGCGTTGCGGCCCATCGCCGAGAAGATGATCACGAAGGCGCGCAAGGGTGGGCTGCACAACCACCGACAGATTCTCGCCTACCTGGGTGACCAGGAGATCGCTGCCGCGCTGATGGACGACATCGGCCCGCGCTACGCCGATCGCCCGGGTGGCTACACGCGCATCCTGAAGCTCGGCCCACGCCAGGGCGACAAGGCCCCCATGGCGAAGCTCGAGCTCGTCTGAGCCGAACTCGCAGATGATCGAAGTACCGGAGCCGCCCCCGCCGGGCGGCTCCGTCGCGAGCGGCGCACCGCCCGGAGATCCGGCCAGGCCCCACAGCGTCCGGCTGCGCCTGCTCGTGGCCTACGACGGCAGCGGGTTCCGTGGCTTCGCGGAGAACGCCGGGGTCCGCACCGTGGCCGGGGAGCTGCGTGGTGCCATCGAGCGGGTTGCCCGCCAACCAGTGACGCTGACATGCGCCGGGCGGACCGATGCGGGGGTCCATGCCCATGGTCAGGTGATCACGTTCGATGTGACCGAACCGTCACCGTCGCCGGTTGCCTTGCGTGACTCGCTCAACGGACTTCTCGGTCCTCAGATCGTCGTGCGGTCCGTGGACGAGGTCGGGCCGGGCTTCGATGCGCGGTTCTCGGCGAAGTGGCGTCGCTACCGATACCTGGTGCTCGACGACGAGGTACCTGATCCGTTCCTGGCGACCACCAGTTGGTGGGTCCCGGGACGGCTCGACCGCACCGCGCTCGATGCTGCATCGTCGCATCTGCTCGGCGAGCACGACTTCTCCAGCTTCTGTCGGCGGCCACGTCACCAGCCCGATGTCTCGCTCGTCCGGCGGGTCCTGGCAGTCGGCTGGGACGAGGTGCCCGACACGACATTGCTGCGCTTCGAGATCGTGGCCTCGGCGTTCTGTCACCAGATGGTGCGCAGCATCGTCGGGGCACTGGTCGCTGTGGGTCGTGGACGAAAGGACGCAGGATCGATCATGGAACTGATCGATGCGCAGGACCGGACCGGGGCTGCCCCCCTGGCACCACCGCACGGGCTGTCGCTGCGCGAGGTCGGATACCGCGACTGGACGGACCGCAGTTGAGGTGCGTCGACGCAGCGCACTTGCCCGTCGATCCGCCGCGCCACTACTGTGCTCGATCGGCCCTGAGACAGCTGCGGAGCGCGCCCGAGTGCGTGCCGAGGTCGGCAGTCCGGTCCCGCAGAGCAAGAACGTGCAGAAGAGAGTGAGCGCAGTGCGCACCTACAGCCCCAGAGCATCAGAGATCGAGCGCGAGTGGTACGTCGTGGACGCAGAGGGTCTCACCCTCGGCCGCATGGCGACCGAGGTCGCCCGAGTGTTGCGCGGCAAGCACAAGGCGACCTTCTCGCAGCACATCGACACCGGTGATCACGTCATCATCATCAACGCCGCAAAGGTGGTTCTGACCGCCGGCAAGGCCGAGAAGAAGATGGTCCACCACCACACCGGCTACCCGGGTGGCATCCGCTCGACCACGTATGCGGCCGAGATGGAGATCAAGCCCGAAGAGGCGGTCCGGCGCACAGTGCGGGGCATGATCCCGAAGAACCGCCTCGGCCGCCAGATGCTCAAGAAGCTCAAGGTCTACCCCGGACCCCAGCACCCCCACAGCGCCCAGAAGCCGCAGCCGATGGCCCTCGAAGCGGCCCGCGCTCGTCCCTAACGGAGAATCCCAGTCATGCCGCATCCGCTCGTCCAGTCCACCGGTCGCCGCAAGCGCGCCGTCGCTCGCGTCAGGATCCGTGAGGGCTCTGGAACCATCACGATCAACCGTCGTCCGCTCGAGGACTACTTCCCGAACGCGACGCATCGCATGATCCTGTCCGAACCGCTCCGCCTGACCGAGACCGGTGAGGCGTACGACATCGACGCCACACTGCACGGCGGCGGGGTCACCGGTCAGGCCGGCGCCGTGCGACTCGGAATCTCCCGCGGGCTCATCGCCCTCGACCCGGAACTGCGCGGCGCGCTCAAGAGCGCCGGCTTCCTCTCTCGCGACGCTCGCGAGAAGGAGTCCAAGAAGTACGGCCTGAAGAAGGCCCGCAAGGCTCCGCAGTACTCGAAGCGCTGATCCGCCGGGTGGCACGACGAGCGGCCATCGGCGGCCCGCGAGTGTCCGGTTGAGCGCCGCAGCCCCTTCCGCGAAGCTGTTCGGCACCGATGGGGTGCGCGGGCTGGCGAATGGCGACCTGACGCCCGAACTTGCCATGGCTGTCGCCGGGGCTGCGGCGCGGGTGCTCGTCGCACACGATGCGACCCACCGGCCAGTGGCCGTCGTCGGGCGAGATCCGCGCGCCAGCGGCGAGATGCTCGAAGCGGCGGTGGTCGCCGGGCTCGCCTCGGCCGGCGCCGACGTGCTCAGTGTCGGTGTGCTGCCCACTCCGGCCGTTGCATTCCTCGCTGCGTCCTACGGCGCCGACCTCGGCATCGTGCTCTCGGCCTCGCACAACGCGATGCCCGACAACGGCATCAAGCTGTTCGCTCGCGGCGGGCACAAGCTGCCTGACGATATCGAGGCGGAGATCGAGCAGGCGGTGGCCGCCGGCCCGGGCGCACGGCCTACCGGCGCACTGGTCGGGCGAGTGCGCGCCGCCGCCGACGCCACCGAGCGTTACCTCGCGCACCTGCTCGGCGCCGTCCCTGACCGCCTGAACGGTCTGCACGTCGTGGTCGACTGCTCGCATGGCGCGGCCTCGGGAGTAGCACCCGAGCTGTACCGGCGCTCCGGCGCCCGGGTGACCGAGATCGCCTGTGACCCGGACGGTCTGAACATCAACGACGGGGTTGGCTCGACGCACCTGGACATCGTCGCCGCCGCGGTGCGCGAGGCCGGCGCCGACCTGGGCATTGCCCACGACGGGGACGCAGACCGATGCCTGGCCGTCGACGCAGCCGGCGAGATCGTCGACGGTGACCAGATCCTGGCGCTGTGCGCACTGTCGTTGCGCGAGAACGGAGCCCTGCGCGAGGACACGGTCGTTGCCACCGTCATGAGCAACCTCGGCTTCCATCACGCGATGCGACGCGCGGGCATCGGCGTGCTCACCACCTCGGTGGGCGATCGTTACGTGCTCGAGGCGTTGCGCGCGAACAACCTCGCCCTGGGCGGGGAGCAGAGCGGGCACGTCGTGTTCACCGACGCCGCCACGACCGGTGACGGACTGCTGACCGCGCTGCACATCATGGCGCGCATGATTGCGACCGGATCATCGCTGGCCGAACTGGCTGCAGTGGTGCAGCGCCTGCCGCAGACGCTGATCAACGTGCCGGTCGCCGACCGAGCTGCAGTGGCAATGTCGCCTGAGGTGGGTAGCGCGGTTGACGCCGCTGCAGCCGAATTGGGCGACAGCGGGCGCATCCTGCTCCGTCCGTCCGGAACCGAGCAGCTTGTTCGCGTCATGGTCGAGGCCGAGTCCCAGGGCCGCGCCGACGAGATCGCCGAGCGGGTGGCGAAGGTCGTCGCGTCCGCTTGAAACGGCCCGTCGAGTGCCTGTCGGATCCGGTACCTCAGATCCGGCGGAAGTGGACGATCTCGTCATCGACGCTGCGGGCGAGCCAACCCCGTTCGACCAGTACCTGCAGGTGGGCCATCGTCTCCAGCACGGCGAGCATCGTGTTGAACTCGTCCATGTCGGCCAGGCGTCGGTTGCGGCGCGTCCACCCCAGCCGGTTCGCGACCTCGAATCCCGTGCTCGCTCCTTGCGCGACCGCATCGGCGGTGGCCGTCAGCCGCTCGTCGTGGTGCTTCAGCAGTTCCTCGATGCGCGCGTGGGTCGATGGTGCGACCGGGCCGTGCGCAGGCAATAGCCGTGCGTCGGGCATCGCGCGGATCAGCCGCAACGACCTGAGGTAATCGCGCAACGGAGATTCCGGACGGTTCAGCTCGACCCCGATGGACGGCGTGATGTGGGGCAGGATGTGGTCGCCGGCGAACAGGGTGCTTGCGGCGGAGTCGTGGAAGACGACATGGCCGCGGGTGTGGCCGGGCGTGGCGATCACCCTCAACGCCCGCGTCTGCAACGCAATCTCGAGACCGTCGGAGAGCCAGCGGTCCGGGTACTCCCAGTCGGCGGGGTCGCCCTCGCTCTGCCACTCGGCCATCTGCGCCGCCACCTCGAGCGCACCCGCGGCGCGCAGCTCGAGGACCTGGTGGTCGTTGGGCTCGGCGCTGATCGCGTCGAGGGTTGTTCGCTCGCCCTCGCCCAGCGACACGTGGCTGCCCAACAGCCGCCGGACGGCAACCGCCTGGGTGTAGTGGTCGCGGTGGACGTGGGTGACGAGGAACTCACGGATGTCGGCGAGTTTCGCGTCGATCTCCCCCAGCGCCTGCTCGAGCAGAGAGGTGGTGTCGGCCATCGCCCAGCCGCCGTCGATCAAGACCAGCCCGTCCCCATCGGAGATCGCGTAGACGTTGACCGCCTTGAGCCCGTCGTTCGGCAGCGGCAGCGGGATGCGGTGGATACCGGGTGCGACCTCGTGAGCGCCCGGCCGTTCCCAGGAGTGCCGGTCTGGGGGGGAGGAATCGTCCTGGGTCACCCGGCCACGCTATTCGATGGCCCGACCCGCACCTGAGAGCGGCCTCAGCCGCACTGGAATCCCCCAGCCGAGGTGCGCACAATGAGCCCAGTAATGGATACGAGTACCGCACCCCGCCCTGTCCCTGCTCCCGACAACCCCGCCGACGGTGATGACACCCGTCCGCGCATCACGCTCAGCCTGACCCAGGTGCTGGCCAGCGCCCTGGCAGCAATCACAGCCACCGTCAGCGCGTCCTACCTCGGTGTGGCCGGCACCGTCATCGGCGCGGCCGTGGCCAGCGTCTTGACCGTGGTCGGCAACGCTGTGTACGGCCTTTCGCTACAGCGCACCGGCGAGCGGGTGCGCACTGCCGTTCCCGGTGCGCGGCGGGTCGCCGGCCGCCGCACAGCCCCCGTCCAGCCGCCGCCGCGGCGCTCGTTGCCAGGCGGGCGGCCGAACACGTGGAAGGTGCTCGCCGCCGCGAGCGTCGGTGTCTTCGTCAGTGTGCTGCTGCTCGTCACCGCCGTCGAGCTGGTCGCCGGGCGCCCGTTGAGCGATCTGGTGCGCGGCAAGCAGGGCGGCGGCACGAGCGTGCTCGGCACCGTGGGCGGGGGGACGAGCCGCTTCGTCCCGACCGCGCCGGTCACCGTCACGGTCACGCCCACGGTGGTGACCGCGACGCCGACAGTGACCGTCACCGGCGACCCGGTGACCAGCACCGCGACGCCGACGACGACGACAACGCCGCCGGCGGCTCAAACGCCGACGCCGACGCCGACCTCGTCCGCATCAGCTTCGGACCCGGCGACGAGTCCCGCAGCGTCGGGCACCAGCAGCACAGCAGCACCGTCTACCGCGCCCTGACAGTCGCTTGACGGGACGGTGGTGCCGCTGGCCGTACCCTGGCACGCATGTGCGGCATCGTCGGTTACGTCGGCCCCAGACCGTCCCTCGATGTGGTCGTCGAAGGCCTGCGGCGGCTCGAGTATCGCGGTTACGACTCAGCAGGCGTCGCCGTCGTCTCGCCCGACGGTGAGCTCCAGCTGGCCAAGAAGGCGGGCCGGATCGAGAATCTCGACAAGGAAGTCGCGTCTCTGGCGATCCACGGGACGACGGGCATGGGCCACACCCGCTGGGCCACGCACGGCGCGCCGAACGATCGCAATGCCCACCCGCACACCGATGCCACGGGACGCATCGCGGTCGTCCACAACGGCATCATCGAGAACTTCGTCCAGCTGCGGGCCGAACTGGAGCGCGACGGCGTCGAGTTCGTCAGCGAGACCGACTCCGAGACCGCCGCCCACCTGGTCGCGGCGTACTTGCGCAGTGCCGGTGGCAGCCTCGCCGACGCCGTGCGAGCGATCTGCCGACGGCTCGACGGCGCGTTCACCCTGGTCTTCCTCGACACCGAGCAGCCCGACGTCGTTGTCGCTGCGCGGCGAAACTCCCCGCTCGTCCTCGGCGTCGGGGACGGCGAGATGTTCCTGGGCAGCGACGTCGCGGCATTCATCGAGTTCACCCGCGAGGCCGTCGAGCTGGGACAGGACCAGGTCGTGGAAATCCGGCGTGACGGGTACACGATCACCGACTTCTCCGGCGCGACCGTGGACGGCACGCACTTCCACATCGACTGGGACCTCGCCGCCGCCGAGAAGGGCGGTTACGACTACTTCATGCTCAAGGAGATCCAGGAACAGCCCGCCGCCGTCGCCGACACGCTGTTGGGTCACCTCGTCGGCGGCCAGATCGTGCTGGACGAGCAGCGACTGGAGATCCAGGAGCTCCGGGAGGTCGAGAAGGTATTCATCGTCGCGTGCGGGACGGCCTATCACGCCGGCATGATCGGCAAGCAGGTCATCGAACACTGGACGCGGATCCCCGTCGAGGTCGAGATGGCGTCAGAGTTCCGGTACCGCGATCCGGTGCTGAACCGGCAGACCCTCGTCGTTGCGATCAGCCAGTCCGGTGAGACCGCCGACACTCTCGAAGCGGTGCGCCACGCCCGCGAGCAGCGCGCCAGGGTGCTCGCGATCTGCAACACCAACGGCGCGCAGATTCCTCGCGAGGCCGACGCCGTGCTCTACACGCACGCCGGTCCGGAGATCGGCGTCGCCGCGACCAAGACGTTTGTGGCCCAGCTGGCTGCGGTGCAACTGGTGGGGCTCGCGCTCGCGCAGGCGAGAGGCACCAAGTACGGCGACGAGATCGTGCGCGAGTACGAGACGCTCGCCGGGATGCCCGCTTTCATCACCGAGGTATTGACGCTCGTGGAGCCGGTCCGCGAGCTGGCCCGCGAGATCGCGCAGTCGAAGGCCGTGCTGTTCCTCGGCCGGCACGTCGGATATCCGATCGCGCTCGAGGGTGCGCTCAAGCTCAAGGAGCTGGCCTACATGCACGCCGAGGGGTTCCCCGCCGGCGAACTCAAGCACGGGCCCATCGCGTTGATCGAAGAGGGTCTGCCGGTCGTTGTGATCATGCCGTCGCCGGTCGGACGCGCTGTGCTGCACCAGAAGATGCTCAGCAATATCGCCGAGATCAAGGCGCGCGGCGCGCGCACCATCGTGATCGCCGAGAACGGGGACGCGGCGGTGCGCCGCCACGCCGACCACCTGATCGAGGTACCCGCCGTGCCGACGTTGCTGTCGCCGTTCGTGACGACGATCCCGTTGCAGGTGCTGGCGGCCGAAATCGCGCAGACCCGCGGATACGACGTGGACAAGCCGCGCAACCTCGCCAAGTCCGTCACCGTCGAATAGATCGCGCGCCTCGAGCAGCGGCGTCGGAGCATGCGTCCCGGCGGCGCTTGCGCCGTTGTCATAGGGTGCCGGTGTGGGTGCAGCAGAAGCGAGTGTGGACGAAACCGCGGCGACGTCCACCTCGGTGGACCTGCTTATCGTCGGCGCCGGGCCGGTCGGCCTGTTCGGCGCGTACTACGCGGGCGTGCGGACGTTGTCGACGGCCGTCCTCGATTCGCTGGAGGAGCCGGGCGGTCAGATCACCGCCATGTACCCGGAGAAGGCGATATTTGACGTCGCCGGTTTCCCGGCCATTCGCGGCCGCGATCTCGTCGACCAGCTGATGCGCCAGGCGGCGCCACACGATCCGCAGTACCTGCTCGGCCATCAGGCGGTCGAGCTGGAACGCGGTGACGGCGCCTTCGCCGTCACCACCTCGGCGGGGTTGCGCATCGAGTGCCGCTCCATCGTGATCACGGGCGGGATCGGGACGTTCACGCCGCGTCCGCTGCCCGCGGGCGGCGACTACCTCGGACGCGGACTGGCCCACTTCGTTCCCGACCCGACCCTCTACGAGGGTGAGGACGTGGTGGTGGTCGGCGGCGGCGACTCCGCGCTGGACTGGGCACTGATGCTGGAGCCGATCGCCAAGTCGGTGACGATCGTGCACCGGCGCGCGGAGTTCCGCGCGCACCCCCACTCGGTCGAGCTGCTCAAGGCGTCGGCGGTCGACATGATCACCGACGCGCAGATCGCCGGGGTGCGCGGGGATCCGGCGATCACCGAAGTCGACCTGAACGTTGCCGGCGAGATCCGCACCCTGCCGTGCCGCCGGCTGGTTGCTGCTCTCGGATTCACCGCGAACCTCGGCCCGCTGATGGAGTGGGGCATCGAGATCGTCAAGCGCAGCATCACCGTCGACTCGATGGGGCGCACGACCGTCCCCGGCATCTACGCCGCCGGCGACATCGTGAACTACGAGGGCAAGGTGAAGCTGATCGCGACCGGCTTCGGCGAGGTCGCGACCGCGGTCAACAATGCCGCTGCGTACCTGAACCCGCGCGTGTCGGCGTTCCCGGGACACCTCTCGGATTACGCGCCCGCCGACGGCACCCCGACTACGCCTTCGGCCGGCGCTGTGAACGCGTCGGCGGAGAGCACCCCGGCCGCGATGGCGGCCGACCGCCCGACCGGGTCGTGATCGTCGGCGTCGGCATCGACGTGGTGCCGGTCAACCGGTTCGCCGAGACGTTGCGTCGCACCCCGTCACTCGGGCCGAGGCTGTTCACGCCGGCGGAGCTGGTCAGCGGCACTGGAATACCGCGGACCGCCGAATCGCTCGCCGCACGGTTCGCGGCGAAGGAGGCACTGGCCAAAGCACTCGGGGCAGGCGGCGGCATGCACTGGACGGACGCCGAGGTGGTGACCGACGACTTCGGACGTCCGTCACTCATCGTGACCGGAACGGTCGCCGAACGCGCGCAGTCCCTCGGCGTTACCCGCTGGCACGTGTCGCTCTCGCACGACGGTGGCATCGCTTCGGCCACCGTGATCGCCGAGAGCTGAGCGGGCAGGCTGAATTCATGCACGGGGTGTACGGGGTGGCTGCCGTCCGCGCCGCCGAGGACGCATTGATGGCGCAGCTGCCGGAAGGGGCGTTGATGCAGCGCGCGGCCGACGGGCTCGCGGTGCAGTGCGCCCAGTTGCTCGGCCAGGTGTACGGAGCGCGCGCAGCCTTGCTCGTCGGCGCCGGCAACAACGGCGGCGACGCGCTTTACGCGGGTGCCCGGCTGGCTGCGCGCGGCGCCGTGGTGACGGCGCTGCTGCTCGATGCCGAGCGGGCTCATGCCGGTGGGTTGGCGGAGCTGCGCCGAAACGGCGGGCGCGTTGCCGGTCCGGACAGCTCGTTGCTGGACAGCGCTGATCTGGTCGTCGACGGCATCGTGGGCATCGGCGGACGCGGCGCCTTACGCCAACCCGCCGCCGGGCTCGCGCGGGCGACGCGCGACCGGCTGACCATCGCCGTCGACCTGCCCTCCGGTGTGGACGCGGACACCGGTGCAGCGGGTATCGAGGCCGTGCACGCCGATATGACGGTCACCTTCGGGGTGCTGAAGGCCGGATTGGTCATCGGCCGCGGATCCGAGCTCGCGGGGGAGGTGCGCTTGGTCGACATCGGCCTCGGCCAGACGATCGCGGCGACCGACGCGCACGTGCTCGAGGCTGTCGACGTGCGTAACGCGCTGCCCGTGCCGGGGGCGTCGGATGACAAGTACACGCGGGGTGTTGTCGGCGTCGTCGCGGGGTCGTCGGAGTACAGCGGGGCGGGCGTTCTCGCGACGGGGTCGGCGTTGTGTGGCGGCGCCGGGATGGTGCGCTACGCGGGTGGGTCGCCGGATGAAATCCGCGCGCGCTATCCCGAGGTCGTGGTGCATCCGAATGCCACGCCGAGCGACCTGCGCGTGCAGGCCTGGGTAGTCGGGCCGGGCATGGGCACCGACGACGCTGCCGCCGAGCTGGTGGCGGACGTGCTGTCGACCGAGGTCCCCGTCATCGTGGACGCCGACGCCATCACAGTGCTCGCGCAGCGTCCCGAACTCGTTCGTGACCGGGAGGCGCCGACGGTGCTCACCCCGCACGACCGTGAGTTCGAACGAATCGCCGGCGAGGTGGGCGAGGACCGCCTCGCCGCGGCGCGTCGGGCTGCGCGGGATCTGGGCGTGACGATGTTGCTCAAGGGCAACGCCACCGTGGTCGCTGATCCGGGCGGCACGGCCTACGTGAACCCCACCGGCACGCCGTGGCTCGCAACGGCCGGTAGCGGTGACGTGCTCAGCGGGTTGCTCGCAGCGTTGCTCGCGTCCGGTTTGCACGCCCCGCTCGCCGCGGCGTCGGCGGCCTACCTGCACGGCGTCGCGGGCCAGCGTGCCGCGGCGGACGGACCCCCTACGGCGCCGGATGTCCTGGCCCAGTTGCGTCCGGCACTTCGTGCCCTCATCGCCGGCTGAGCGAGACCGTACGTCTTGCGCGGCGGGGACTTCGTCGAAACCCGCACGTGAACGGCTGAGGAGAGCGCCGACATCGACGAACCGTTCGCGGTTCAGATTCCGCTCGGCGACCTCTTCGCGCCCACCCTTCAGTGACCCGCCGGCCGGCCGGGTTCGTCGGCCGTCCCCGACAGGGTGTGCAACGGCGGCGTCGGCCGACGGGGTTCGCGCACACCCGCGTCGCCCGGCCCGCGGCCGACGTGCAGCACCACGACCGAGTGCAGCGACGCCGGCTCGCCGGCGGCCGGTTCCTGGTCCAGCACAACGAGTTCGTCCCGATCTTCCTGCTGTGCCGGGAGGTCCAACGGCCAGCTGTAGAGCCCCGCCTCCTCGAGCAGTTCCAACGCGTCGAAGATGCTTCGCCCGACGAGCGACGGGACAACCACCATGGTCGTGCGTTCGCGCCAGGCGCGCTCATCGGCCCTCAGGCTCCCGCGCCTCGGGCGCAGCGCGAGGTGAGTCAGGCGCGGGCCTCGCCTCGGCGGGGGCAGGTAGTCGCGATAAGGCTCGGCGGGCGGTCGCGGGACGGGCCGCCAGCGGACGTGCCGCGGAGGGCTCAGCACCCAGCCGTACTGCATATCGTGTCGATGCCGCTGGGCGCGGGGCATCGGCCGTCGCGTCCCGCGTCCCCGCGCCAGCCGATGGATGCGCGTCGACATCGGTTTCACCGCGGCGCGGACCGCTCGCGTGATCGCCCCCATGACGGGGCATCCTCACACCGCGCGTCGGATCCGCCACAACCCTCGGCGTGTCCGTGCCGCGGCGCAACCGGCCCGTGTGACGTGCGGGGTCTGCCCGGTCGCACGTCGCGCGCGACGGCCGGACCGACGGGCGACCGTTCAGCAATCGCCCGTAGGCTCGCGGCATGTCGGACGCCCTCGCGAATCTGCTCGCCCACGCTGCTGACGGTGGCCGGCTCACGCCCGACGAGGCGTTGCTGCTCTACACCGACGCACCGTTGCACGCTCTGGGACGGGCCGCCGACTCGGTGCGCCGGCGACGGTATCCGGACGGCATCGCGACCTACATCATCGACCGCAACATCAACTACACCAACGTGTGCGTCACCGCATGCAAGTTCTGCGCGTTCTACCGTTCGCCCAAGCACGAGCAGGGCTGGACGCACAGCGTGGGCGAACTGCTGCGCCGTTGCGGCGAGGCCGTCGATCTGGGCGCCACCCAGATCATGCTGCAGGG
>JBBQZQ010000089.1:0-11716 GCA_038207565.1 Mycobacteriales bacterium | reverse complement strand
GCCGCTGCGGAGGCCAAGGACTCCGGTCCGGACACCGACAACGTCAACGTCCAGCAGGGCGACCAGAGCGGCCCCGACACCGGAACGGCCGGTTCAGACTCGGGGAACTGAGCAAGTCCTCACCTCCCGAAGGCAGGGTGCGGCCACCCTAACGACCGCGGTCGCACCCTGCAGCCTCACGAACGCATCCGGCGGTTGACGGGTGAAACGCCCCAGCGCAACGACTAGCCAGCCGCGCCCGATGAGTCAACCGGCGAGGACGTCGCTGAGGAGGTCCACTCCGAGGACGCTGCGACTGAACCCGATCGCAGAAACGACGACCACGAACCCCGCGGCGGCGAGCACGATCCGCAATGTCCGGCCATGATGCAGATGACGCCGGCGACCAGGCTGCAGATCGCGACGGGGACAAACCGTGCTTCGGGTTGGACTGCAGCGGCGAAGTCACGTCTGTCTGGGATCTGCTGAGCACCAAACCCGGATCCACCGCTCAGTGATGAGTTGATCAAATACCTGCATTATTGATCTTTATTTTGTTCGCGGGGGTTGTCGCAGCAGGGGAGAGGGTGCCGGTCTGGCGGCTTGCCCAAGGATCCTCCGTCGTCGGGTCGGTTGACTTGTTCAGCAGCGTTGCGGGATCGCGGTGATCGCCTCCAGCGCGGTGGTGAACGGTTCTGCCCAGGGCCAACCTCGGGGTAGTCGCAGATCCAGTCGGCGGCCCGAGCGCTCCAGCCGACCAGGGATGGTGAACACCGCACGGCGCAGGGTGGTGGCTGTGGCGCGGTGCAGGGTGCCGCCGGCGAGCAGCCCGACGGCACACCCGAGGTTGTGGGCCATGGCCGTGAGGGCGAGCCAGGCGGCATTGGCCATGAACCGGCTGGAAGGCAAATGCGCAAGGCCTGCTGACTTCAGCTCGGCGATGGACTGTTCCACGATCGCGTGGCGGCGGTGCTCGGCCTCGAGCTGCAGCATGTCGCGGTCGCGGTCGGTAACGAACGCGTGGTAGTCCCAGGTGGTGAACAACGCCAGCTGCGAGTGCTCATGGCAGCTGCGGCGCAGCCTTGGGTCCGCCGTAGACCTCGTCGCCGGCCACCCACCGAGGCGGTATCCCGGCCTCGACAGCGCGGGTGATCATCGCGGTTGCGAGGGCCGGTTTGGTCGCGAACTCGACCCCGGCCGGGACCCCGCAACGCTCACGGCGGTCCTCGTCGGCGGCCCAGGACTTGGGCAGGTAGAGCGCCCGGTCGATCAGTGCGTGACCGCGCCGCGTGGCGTAGGTCAAAACACCGCGACTTGGGCGTTCTCGATCCGTCCCGCGGTGCCGGTGTACTGGCGCTGCACCCGACCGACTGGTTGCCCTCCTTCAGATCGCCGGTCTCATCCACGACAATGACCGCGTCCGAGTCCGGGAACGTCGAGCACATAGGCGCGCAGATCATCACGCACAGCGTCGGCGTCCCACCTCGCTCGGGCCAGGAGATGCTGCAAACCGTCCGGCGTCAATGCCGAATTTGTAGACAAAGGAACTGCGGAGACTCGTTGCGGTATACGACGTCACCGCATCTGTGGTGGCGATGAGCGACAGGTCAGAGTCGGCCGCCGTTGACGGCCCGCGGTAAACCCGGTCGCCCTCGATGCCCACGTTGTCGGACAAGCCTGGCCACCTCAGAAAGCCCGGTGGCGGTCACGTTGGAGACAGTGATCGTGCCCGGCTCACTCGGTACGGTGGTGTCGGCGGCGAGGGCGCTCGCCGGGGCCGAGAACAGTACGACACCGGCCACCAAAACGATAGTGGTCAGGCCTGGGGCGGTCCGGCTCAGCCGGCGCGGCATCGCCCGGCGGGCGCAAACGTGCGTGACGCGAACGAGGCTACTCGCGAGCACACAGGGTCCGCCTCTTCTGAATGGCTTCGAGGTGCCTGCCGCCGAGGTATTCGACTCAGGGAGCCGACACGCCCATGCCGAGGAACGAGCCGACACGGCAAGTTCCTCGTCCGTGACTGACGGATTGCGGTCGGATCAGCGACCGATGTGGGTTCGGTCGCGCAACGATAAGCAAGCGGACCCGTGCGGTCAGTGGTGGGCGGGCGCGTCGTGGCAGGTTCCGGTCCCGGTGTCGGTGAACGTGGCGCCGGCGACGGGGATGAAGCGCCAGGTGTACGAGCCGGCGTTCAGGGTGAGGTCCAGCACGCCGAAGAAGTGGTTCGACCGGATCTCGCTGTTGGGCTGCACCGTCTTAAACGGACGTTGGTCTTCTCCGCCGGTGCCCACGACGAATTCACGGATGCCGTGGGCCGGGTCGGCTTGGGCGGCGGGGTTCTGGGGGGCGAACCGTTCGTAGTCGTGGTCGTGGCCGTTGAGCACGATTTCGGCGCCGGCTTGGTACAGGTCGTTCCAGAAGGCGCTGTAGAGCGGGTCGTCGCCGTGTTGACCGGAGCTGAACCGGGGTTGATGCCAGTAGGCCAGGGTGCATTTGTTCTTGTGGGCGGCCAGGTCGGCGGCCAGCCAACGCTCTTGGGCCGAGCCGGTGCCGCAGCCTCCGACCGCGGCGCATTGGGCGTTCAGCGAGATGAGGTGCCAGCCGGCCAGATCGAAGCTGTACCAGCCTTGGTCGACCGACCCGGCGGCGGCGCCGAAGTAGGCGAAGTATCCGGCTCCGGCGGTAGATTGCGCTGAATTGAGGTACTCGTGGTTGCCGGTGGCGGGGTGGGTGATGGTGAACAGCCGGCCCCAGCTGGGCCCGTAGGCGGCGGTGTACTTGGCCAGAGCCCCGTTGGAGTACTGGGTGTCGCCCAAGGGCAGTACCGCGTCGGGGTGCAGCCCTAGCAGCAGATCGGAGGTCTGCTGCTGCCCGCAGGCGATTCCGGGCACGACGTCGGGACCGGCCGGCTTGGGTTTGCCCGCATCACAGGCGATGTCGCCGGCGGCGGCGATGTGCAGCGGCGGCGACGTCGCCGCGGCTGGAGCCGGCGTGGGACCGCCGACGCTTCGGGTCACGGTGAGCTGCGGGGCTGCGGGCGAGGAGATGCCGTGGTAGGCGACAACAGCACCGGAGGTGGACATGAGGGCCAGCGTGGTCACGCCGGTTGATCCGGTGACGAGCCCCCGCAATGACACGTTCACCGCAGTGCCTTTCACCGTGGGACCCGAGTCGCCCAGTGCCGCTGCCAGCGGCGGCACGCTCGCGGCCGTCAACGGTGCATCGGTGCTTGCGGCGGGTTGCGTGCCGGCGACCAGCACGCCGCCCTTCGTCGTCGATTCGACCATGAGATGCAGAGTGGCGGACACCACCGAACCGACCGGCTCGGGGACCTGAAACTGCAGGTAGGTGACAAAGCGGCCGGCCTTTCCGCCGCTGCGCAGTTCCCCGGCCGGACCCGGTCGACCGACGCCGCCCGGACTCACCGACACCGCGCTGTGCGTAGCCACCGTCGAAGTCACCAGAGTCCCCGGGCCGATGACCCGCGGGACGCTACTTCCGCTGCAGCCCGCCGCCACCAGCGCCGTGAGCACAATGCCGGCAACCAGCGCGCCCCGATACCGACTAGTCGCACGACGGCCGACCCCCCTGACCTGCGACATAGCGACCCCTTGCCGTCTGCGACCGGTATTAGCGCTGCCGCGAGCATTGAATGTAAGCGGACGGGGTGAACCATGGGGTGCGCCCGCCCGCCGCTGCCGCCGGCTCTATTTACCCCGGGCCGGCGAGGCGTATCGGGCGGTTCAAGATAGAGCGCCAAGTGATGTGCGAGCTGTGGAGGGCGTCAGCAACCACTGCGAGTTCGGCTGAGCGTCACCAACCTCTGTGGTCAATACAGCTAGCGGGCGCCCGGGTACACCGAGGCCATCGCGTCCAGGTAGGCAGCGCCGAACTCCCGCGTGGGCTCGACCCCGGTGCCTTCACCCCACTCATTCCAGGTGGTGAGCAGCTGCCAGCGCACGCCCGAGGCGACCTGAGCGGCCAGGGCCGCTCGGAACCGCGCCACGTCGCGCACCAACCGTGGCGCGGCCTCGCTGAACTTCCAGAAACCCGCCGACACGGTGATCGAATACCCGCGGACACGGCTGATGGACAGCGCCGCACCGTATTGATGCCACGAGTCAGGTTGGTTCCGGCACGCCGTATACCCGGGAAAGATCTTCAACGACAGGTAGAACCTGCCCGCGTTGGCCGCAGCCCACTTGTCCGCGACCGCGCAGGTGGTGTCATTCGCGTTGTACACGAACAACACCGGCTTGCCGCCCACGCGCAGCCAGGTGTCGCCGTAGCGCCCAGCAATAGTCGAGAGGTAGGTCAGGTCGGCGGACACCGTCTTCGCCGTTGGATTGCCGAACCCTTCCGGTTCGTAATAGGCAGCGTCGTGGAAACCAAGCCGTTTCGCGGTGTCGAGCAGCAGCGGTAACCGGCTGTCGGTTTTGGTGCCCCGACCCCACCACGAGGAGATGAACGCGTCCAGATGCGCCGCCTTCGCCTGCGCGACCTGGGCGGCGACGACGGCCCGGTCCGACGAATCGTATTTCCCGGCGAGCGGCGTGAACTGCGACGCCCAGTTCTCGGCTTCGGGGAACCAGCCGTAATAGAAGGCGGCCCGAACCGGCGCGCCGACGTCGCCTATCGACGCTCTGGGGCGCCCATCTGGTTGGGTCGACTGATTGCCGGGCACGCCAGGGCCGGACGAGGCACCGTCGGAACCGCTCCGGCTGTGGCTCTGGCTGTGGCTCACGAGACCAAGGGTCACAAGACCAGCCACCACCACCGCAACTGTCGCGGCCAACCACACGACCCAAGGCCGTCTGGTCATCGAGCCGCTCCTCGGATCATCGTTGCCCCGGTCAACCGCCGACGTCGCTGGCACCCCGGCGCAGCGACTGCGTCAGCGCCTGCGCTCTGTGTGCGACATTCGGCTCCCACCTGTCGTCCCACCAATATCGCCACTGTATTGGCAGCCCATGACCGGCTCCGAGGCCGACGCATCACTCGGCGCGCACCGCGATGGTCGAGCTGCGGCGCCTGCTCACCGTGCTCGGTCCTGATGTCGACGCGGAGGCTGCCCGCCCGGTCGCTTCGCGGGCCCAGCTTGACGACCTGCTCGCCCGCTGGCGCGCCGCCGGTCTGGACATCCTCATTGCCGCGGAGGCGCTGCCCAGACTGCCTCCGGTCGTGGACTTGGCCGCCTATCGGATCGTGCAGGAGTCGCTGACGAACACCGCCCGGCACGCTCCTGGCGCGAGCATTCGGGTCGCGCTGACGATTCGCGGCGATTAACTGGCTCGCCCGCTGCTGCCCGCAACTATGTGGAGGCCGATCGAGGTCGCGCGGATGACTATTACCTCGCCGAGGGGACCGGTGTCGCGGACCGTTACGCCGCCTCGCCGGATGCCGGGGTGCGGCGGTTAGCGCCGTTGACCGGGGAATGCGTATGAGGCGTGGGTGGCCGGTATCGACTCCGACACTGGCGCACCGAAGGGACGTTTGCGCAACGACGACCGGGCGGTGCGGTTCGTCGAAGTGACCGTCAACGGACCGAATCGTGGTCGCTGGCATGTCGGAATTGCATCCCGACATCGGTGCGGCGTATGACGTTGCCCAGGACCGTGCCGCGACGCAAATTATCGGCTGGTTGGCGCAGCATGCGACGACCCGGGTGGGTCCGCGCGGTGCCCAGGCGCAGGTGCCGGTCCAGAAGATCGAGGCGGTCACGGTGCGGCACTACACCTCCCGTGCAGGTGATCCGCATCGTCATCTGCATCTGCGGATCAACGCCCGCGTGTTCGCCGAAGGCCAGTGGCGCGGTTTGCACACGGTCGGCGTGCGGGACTCGTTGGATGCGATCAACGGCATCGGACACGCCGCCGTGATGACCGACTCAGCGTTCCGTGCGGCGCTCGCAGCGCACGGCTTCACCGTGGACCCGCAGTCCGGTGTGATCGTGCAGCTGGCCGAGTTCGTCGGTGCGTTCAGTGCCCGGGCGGCGCAGATCCAACGCAACATCGACCGCTACGAAACCAACTGGCGTGAGGCCAATCCCGGTCACGAACCGGGGCCGGCGCAGCGGCGGACCTGGGACGCTAGAGGGGTCTGCTGCGTTCGTCGAATCCGCCGGCCGGGACACTGACCGGATGATCACGTCAAGCTCAGCATCGTCGTCCGCGCCGGCCGGCTACCGGTTCCCGCGTGAGGTGATCGCGGTCGCGGTGCGCTGGTACCTGCGCTACGGGCTGTCCTACCGCGACGTCGAAGAGTTGCTCGCCGAGCGCGGCATCGAAGTCGACCATGTCACGATCTACCGGTGGGTGCAGACCTTCACTCCGGAGTTCATCGACGCCGCCCGCCCAGCCCGGCACACGACGGGCGATCGTTGGTTCGTGGACGAGACCTACGTCAAGGTCGCCGGCCGGTGGACCTACCTCTACCGGGCGGTCGACCAACACGGGCAGGTCATTGACGTGCTGGTCTCGACCCGCCGCGATGCCGCTGCCGCACGGCAGTTCTTCACCCGCGCGCTGCGTGTTGGGCCGTCGCCGGTCGAGGTCACGACCGACCGGGCGTCGGTCTACCCGCGCATCGTCGAGGAACTCGAGCCCGCCGCGCGACATGTCACCAAGCAGTACGCCAACAACGCGGTCGAGGCCGATCATGGGCGCCTCAAGGCGCGGCTGCGACCGATGCGCGGACTCAAACGACTGGCCTCTGCCCGCACGATCTCCAATGGCCATGCCTTCATTCAGAACATGCGCCGCGGACATTACGAGTTCACCACCGACGTGGCGGCCCAGGACCGGCTCCGGGTCGCGTTCGACGAACTCGCGCTTAGCCTCTGACGGCAGCCGGTCCTCAGCGCGCCTTCGACGTGCACCGGGGATCGTCAACGCAACACCGCGCTGCAGGCTGGTGTGGAAACCGTGGAAAGTATGGAAAGTATGGAAAGTGTGGAAAGCAGCGAGCCCCAGGTGATCGCGTTTCCACAACTCAACACTTTCCACATTCGCGGACTGGGCCACCCTGCGGAGGCGTGCGCTGACCCCAGCATGGAGCTACCGACGCAACTGGGCGAAGTAGATACGGCGGTCGGCCTGCCCTCTAGCCTTGCGCTCACGCATTGTCAGCCCCATCTGCTTCCCGATAGCGCCGGACCAGACGGCAGCGACGCAGACACGCCGCAAGCGGGCATTCCTACGCGAGGCAACGACCCCCCTACGCGGGCATCTATTCGTGAGTCAACGCGAGGCATTGACTAGGTGCCATCAGCAGGGCCATTGTCGACATGGCGCCGCGCGCCGCGGCGATCGTGACTGGGGGAGGTCAAATGCGTAAATTGCTCGCGGAGGTAGCGGCGGCGGCGGTAGCCGCCGGCGTGGCGGTGCTAGCAGGAGGATTATCGGCTTCTGCAGCAGTCGGCGGCCAGACAGTGCAGGTGTCGGGCAGCAGCGCTGGGCTGCATTTCAGTACCACCCACGTGCCAGAGGGAAACATCAGCTTCCAGATCAGCACTACGAACAGCGCCGGCAGTGGGCTTGTCTTGTTCCGACTGAAGCCAGGGGTTAGCTTCGCGATGCTGGATGCTGACTTGCAGGAGGAATTCGGGTCCGCACCCGCAAAGGGAACTCGCGACCTCGTGCGGGACGTGACGATCTACGGCGGAGCCGACGTGGAGATGGGCACCCCGGTAACGGCCACCATCAACCTGGAAGAAAAAGTCTACTACGCCTTTGACTTCAACTCCTCCGGCCTACCCACCGCGCAAACGGTCACCCGCTTTGTGGTCGGAGAGGGCATCGAACAAGCGGCCGCACAAGGCTCCGGATGGAACCACTCGGCCAGCGTGTCACTCACCAGCAGCGACCGATTCCAGGTACGCGGAGAACTACACGCCAGCGGCTCCATTCTCGTCCAAAACGTCGCCGACACCATCCACTTCATGGATCTGATCCCCGTCAAAGCCGGAACGACGGACGCTCAGGTACAGGCGTTCTTCGATAGCGGAGCCCACACTCGACCGCCTTTCGCGCGCAACGGACCAAGCTTCACCATGGAGGTCTTATCCCCCGGACGAGACCTGGTGCTGCACTATTCACTGCCGAGGGGCAGCTACGTCCTTGCATGCTTCATTGCCGATGACGTCACCGGCATGCCCCACGCATTCATGGGGATGCATAAGGTAATCACGCTCCATTAGCAAGGGCTCCGCATGTAACACCTGCCTGCGGCGGTGGCCGTCTGATTGACGCGCCACCGCCGGAGGTATTAATCGGCGATTACACGAGTGCTGAGACATGCCCGGCGCGACGCAGTCCAGCGTCCGTGTTGGGGTATTGGACACCTCGCCAAACTTGGATTCCGTCCGCGCGAGTTCCTGACGCGCTGCGCTGGACGGTGACTTTGACGCCACACCGAGCACGATCCTCAGAACAACTACCCGTGTCATCCGCGACCCGAGGTGCCGTCGTGGTGGCCCGCAGCGCCTGCCAGCACCGCCACGGCCATCTCGAGACGTCCAGCATCTCGACGTCGTCGCGCACGACCGCGCCTACGACGCCCGCCACCCGCTCCTGAGCGGGTTGGACTGGCCCGAGATCGCGCAGCGTGTCGGGTACCTGGACGGCCGCATCGCGGCGTTGGCGGTCACCGCGTGGCTTCAGAAGGTAGCCGTTGAGCAGGCGCCCGATCACCGACGAGAGACACTGCACTTGGAGTTGCGCCGGTTGGATGCGCTGCAGGCGGGCTTCTGGGAAGCCGCCATGGCCGGCGATCTCGCCGCCGCGACCTTTGTGCTCAAGGTGATCCACCGTCGGTGCACGATCCTGGGCTTCTACCGGGTCGAGGACGACCTGTCGGGCAACCCTCGCACCATCGTGATCGGCGGCTCGGAGGCGGACTACATCGCCGGGCTGAAGGCCGCCGTCGCGGCCACCGAGCAGGGCGCCACCGGCTGACGCCCGGCGGAAGGGCGACCTATTTTCACTCCAAGCGAGCTGCCGGTCGTCGCACCGATTTCGTCGCGACCACGAATCTGCTTGGCGACATCCTGCGCGTGGACCATGGATGTGGCCTGCTTGTCGGCGCATATCGGCGGCGCTCCAGTCCATTCGAATGATCACCGTCGCGCCGCGAGGCAGAAACCTCCCGGGCCCGGCACCTACAGACCGCCGCGCGGCAGTTGCTCTACGCAGGCACGGCCACCCAAGTTGCGACCCTTCTAGATTTTCTTTACTTTAACTTCACATGCCGTATCCGGCGACCCCCCGCCCGGAGTGAGCCCCACTCCGCACACCCCTAGGACCACCATCATGGGTATTCGCTCCATCGCAGCCATTGCTGCCCCCGCGATCATCGTTCTCGTCAGCCACCCGATGCTGGCCACCGCCGCCACTACCTCCACAACCCCGACCTGCATGGGCCACCGTGCCACCATCGTGGGTACCTCCCACCACGATGTCATTCACGGCACCTCCCGCGCTGACGTGATCGTCGCCCTCGGCGGCGCCGACACCATCTACGGCGGCGCCGGTAACGACCTCATCTGCGCCGGTGACGGCAACGACACCGTCTACGCCGGTGACGGCAACGACACCGTCTACGCCGGCGACGGCAACGACACCGTCTACGGCGGCGCCGGCAATGACCGACTGTCCGGTGCCCGAGGCGGCGACCGGCTCGTCGGCGGCGCCGGAAACGACACCGAGAGCGGAGGCTCGGGCAACGACACCGAGATCGGCAACTCGGGCAACGACCAGCTCAACGGCGACACCCAGGACGACCAGCTCAGCGGTGGCGCCGGCGACGACCAGCTCTCCGGCGGCGCCGGTGACGACAATCTCCAAGGCGGCGACGGCAACGACACACTGCAAGGCGACCAGGGCGACGACCAACTCGACGGCGGCACCGGCACCAACAGCGACAACGGCGGCGACGGCAACGACATGTGCAACACCATCGTCGACAGCGGCTGCGACGACGGCAACAACGGCGGCGACAACGGCGGCGGCGATAACTGATTGAGGCCATCGGGCACACGAGCCGTGGTGTCCGTGCCTATGCCATCGACGTACTCCGGTTGACAGGGGCGAGAAACCCGCTCTTCGCCGCTAAGCATGGTTGATCTTGGATCGGTGACCTGAGCTGAGCCGCGCGGACGCCGAACGATCTCCGTTCCAGATGCGAACCGAAACACCGGCGGATATGGTTCCCGGAAGCGATCAGCCGGGGGCGTTGTGCGGGGTTTTCTGGGCGGGTTGCTGATACTCGTTGGCTTGGTGGGGCTGGTGATAGCCCTCATCGCCGTCATCAGGGGCGGGCTTGGGTGGGCGCGGATCCCAAGCCGCAAGGTCGCGGCGGTCGCGGCGGTCGCGGCGTTCGCCGTGATGGGCGTCGGTGCTGGCGTCTCCCCGAAATCCGCGCCATCCACAAATACGGCCGACCCGCTGCCTACAACAACGAGCAGCTCGAGCCCGGACGTGACGACATCGGATACGCGGTCGTCCGCGCCGACAACCGTCCCAACGAGCGTGGCGACGACAGAACCCACGACGACGGCTCCCACCACGACCACGACAACGCCGGCCGCCACCACTACCACGCCCGAATCCTCTGTTGCTCCCAGCACCCAACCACCCCGGACACAGCCAGCCGTCGACCCCCGCGTCGTCACTAAGTCCCTGCTCGGTAAGGCTTGGCCACTGAATGTCGATCACGGCCTGCTGAACTGTTACGGGAGCGCCGGAGTAGGGTCCGCCACCTTCATCGCCCCCGACGGCACTGAGTACGCCCTGAACGGCATAGCGAAGGCAAAGTACCCAGCCATCGACCCGATATGGTCGGCGGGACAATCTCCCGGGACAAAGAAGGACATCGGACCGCTCATCGAGCGGGCGCTCAAGCTCTGCGAGTGATCGAGTCCTATTTCTCGAAGGTGATCAGGATGCCGTCGACCCCCCGGCCAGTCAGGCCCTTTACATCCACCGCAGTGATCGCCTTCAACGTCCACCCCTTCGAGCCGTGCTCGTTGAGCACCTTCTCCAGCTTGTCGCCGGACATGGCGCCACGCATCGCGCCCTCTTTCATCTCCACGACCTTGTATTGCGGCATACTTCCCCCTCGTAGTTGGACCGGACGATGCCCCAGATCAGTAGACGACGCCAGTTTGAGGCGCCCTCGAGAGCGGACTAGCCCGACGGGCGCCTGGCATCGGCGAGGTTGTCCCGCGGTCGCAGCGAATCCGGGTTACGACGTGGACGCCCCGCACGAGAAGAAGCCAAGGCGTCCTCGCCTCAGATCGGCGGGAGTTTTAAGCGTCACTGGAGGTTGGGCCCGTCGAGGTTGCGGATGAGCGAGCGTTCCCTACGGGGCACGGGCAGCACTTCGTGGCAGTTCCACGCCGGCATGGCGAGCAGCGTTCCGTCGGACGAGAGCGCCATCGGTTCGGCCAGGTCACCGGACGCCAGAACGGCCACCAACCGAAGCTGATTACCGTCTGGTGTTCGGACTGGACCTACTTCGAGGCGAGTACCAGCCACGAGCCGGACGTCCGCGGCTGTGGACCGACACCGAGCGAGGCTACTGCGCGATTAGTGACCGGGCAGCGATTACGTTGACGTTCTCGATGACTTCGTGGGTGGCGTCATCGAAGGCGCCCTCGGGCACGTTGGGCACCACGTTGGTCTCGAAGTTGCGGGTGGAATCCTCGGCGGTGTCCCAGATTTCCGAGACCGCCCAGCCG
>JBBQZQ010000088.1:0-11720 GCA_038207565.1 Mycobacteriales bacterium | reverse complement strand
GTGGGGGCGTCGTGACTTGGTGACCGTGCCGAGACAGGCCGCACGCGCCACCGAGCTGTTCCCCGACGCGGTGCTGCACTGGTTCGAGCGGTGCGGTCACTTTCCACAATGGGACGCACCGCACGAAGCGACCCAACTGATCCTCGACAGCACCGATTGAGGTCGGTGGCTCTGCCCAGCCGACGACAGCACCCGTCGCCGTAGGCGGATCCGCTTATGACACGTCCGCTCATGCCGATGACCGGGTGTGTCGGGACTCTCGTGCACCCCGTGGAACCGGTACGTCTTGGTGCTCAGTGGCATGTGCCTTTTGCAGCCAGCGTATTTTGCACCCGTGAGCTTCTCCGATCGGTCCTACGAAGCTATGGGCCACTACGTGGTTGCAATGAGTCAGGTGGAAGGCACGTTAGGGGCGTTGGTCGGGTCGATGATCCAGTCACCGAGTCCCTACGTTTCGTCGTCGGTCACGTCCCGATTGTCGATCAAGTGGCTGATCGAGCTCGCTGTGTCGGTTGGTTCCATGATCTTCGAGGGTCCGACCAGGGAGCGGTTCGATCTGGCGATCCAGTTGGTGCGGGATGCGGAAGCGGAGCGGAACAGGATGCTGCACTCCACCTGGCTAGAATCGTTCGGAGATCCCGACTGCGACGAACTGGTACGCATGAAAACGCGGGTGCCTTCGCCGACGAATCAGAGGATCGCGACCATGTCGACAGTGCCTGCTGACTTCCTGTTCGCCCGGGCCGATGAACTGCGCGAACTGGCGGAAGAACTACGTTCGCTGAACCCGCACCCCACCCATGTGTAAGTTCACTCTCCGCAGTAGGCCCGGCCCGCAGGTACCCACGAGCCCGGATTCACTCATCTAGCCGCAGATAGCGTGTGCTGTAGCCATCTGACCATGGCTCTGCGGGCTCCGCCCGACCATGGCGCGATCCGCGCGGTCGCTGTGCCGCCAGAGGATCGATCTACGGGAAGGGGCTTTCGCCCTCTCACGGCATCTGCGCATCGCCGGGTTGGTTGATCCCGAGCTGGACTGCCGCCGCGCCGAGTCGCTTGTCGCGCGTCCAGAGGCGGGCGCCGGGGGTCAACATGATCGCGGCCATGAGGTGCGCGTCGACGTACCCGATGCCGAGACCGAACAACTGCTGGTGCTCGATCAGGGCGAGTACTTCAGCATCCGTCGCCACTGTCGCCTGTGGGAGGTTGTGGAGTAGCCCGAGGATCTCATCGCGCCGCGAGAGGTGGCCGAGGGCGAGCTCTCCCGTCACCCACGGGTGCGCCAGCACGCCGCTGTCGTGGAGCAGGTTGACGAGTTCGGCGTCGCCATCGTGCAGGTGGTCGATCCAGATCGACGTGTCGACGAGGATCACGCGGGCATTGATTGCCGGCGTGGGACGGGCTTCACACCTGGCTCACTACCTCCGAGTTGTGCGAGCCGGCGAGCACTCTCCCGCTCGATCAGCGCCCGCAGAGCTTGACGGACCAACGCAGCCTTCTCGGTCGTCCCGGTCAAGCGCTGAGCTTCCATGACGAGATCATCGTCAAGGGCAAGCGTCGTTCTCATTGTCGCCTCCATGCGCGTCCTAGGACATCAGATGATGCCATTGTACGTGCGCACGCGTGCCGATGGTGCACCGGCAAGCTCCGCTGGCCATCCCGGCCGGTGAACGTTCAGTCCTCGTCGTGGCACACCTTGCGTCCCCAGTCGGGGTAGCTGTCGTAGAGGACGCTGCGGGTGATGTTGCGGGCGTGCGTGCCATCGGCACGCATGACAAGCACGTCGGCGTTCGTGCCGCCGGTCTCCGGTCGCCGACCAACGGTGATGTAGCGGCCGTTGGGCGAGAACGACGCTCCCAGATAGTTCACCGTGCCGCCCCTCTCAAAGGTCAGCTGGTGCAGCCGGGTGCCGTTCGGTCGCACGGTGTAGAGGTTCGCCGACACGTCCGGGTCACCCGATCCGTTGTCGTGGAACAGGATCCGCCTGCCGTCGGGTGACCACTCCGGGGTGTCGCCCGCGTTGAGCACGTACGGGGTGATTCGGTGCTCTCTGCCGGTGTTCAGGTTGAGCACCCACAGGGCGATGCCGTCCACGGGCCGCGCATCGCGAACGTTGAGGCGCTCGAACACCAGCCGTCGGCCGTCGGGTGAGAACTGCGGGGAGCGGTCGAGCCCCAGGCCCGGCTTGTCCAACTGGGTCACCTGGTGTTGATCGGTGCCGTCGGCGTCCATCACCCAGATTCCCTTGTTCTCCTCCTCGATGGTCCCGGTGTCGCGAGCGAAGGCGATCTGGGTACCGTCGGGGGACCAGGCTGGCGAGCTGTCGCAGGTGCCGCTCTCGGGCAGGCAGCCTTCGTCGTGGCGGGTCAGCCGGATGAGGTGACTGCCATCGGCGTTGACGGCCCAGATCTCGTTGGCGGTCTCACTCTCGCGCTGGAAGGCGATCGTGCGGCCATCGGGAGAGTAGTCGGGATCGCGGTCGACGAATCCAGGCAAAGGAAAGGTGATCTGCTGCTCATCCTTCCCGTGCGATCTGATGGTGAAGACAGCGCCCCAGGTGCGTTCTTCGTTGAGGAAGCGGCGGAAGGCGATGCGACCGTTGTGGCCGGGGAAGGTCGCGGTCGCCGGGGGTGCGGTCGTCGCCACGGTGAGCAGGGCGGCGGCGACGGCGAGGAGCCGAAGAGCGCCTCGCCTCGGTTTGGTGTGGTCGGACATGCGATGCTCCTTCGTGTCAGTGCCGTCGTGCGTCTCGTGGCGATCCGGCGAGTTGTCTGGCAGGGAAGACGATCCGCCCGCCGAGCTCGAGCGGTGCGAGCGATCCGGGCCCGAGACAGCCGAGAGGCGGTGGCGAGAAATGCTCGGAGGTCCGAGTGGGGTCGGGCACAGCGTCCACATCCTTGACGGGCGGCTCACCTCGTCTGGCGGGCCTCACTTCACCCTTGACGCCCGACCCCCGGTCGCGCATTGGGGATCTCCCTGCGCTGAATGGCCCCTGCTGCTACCCAAGCGCCGATCTCGGCCCGCGAGGCGAGCCCCAACTTGCGGTAGCACCGACTCACGTGGCTCTCGACGGTCTTGACCGAAACGCCCAGGCGAAGCGCGACGGCCTTGTTGGTCAGACCCTGAGCGACGAGCCGGGCCACCCGTTCCTCGGTCGGCGTCAGCTCGTTGCCGATGCCGTGCACCCCCAGCGTTCGCCCCTCGTCGCGGGCGGTGCCGGCCCAGCCCGCCATCCCGATCGACGCGAACGTGTCGGCTGCCTCCGCGAAACTCGCGGCAGCGGCCCCCCGGGCCCGACGTCGACGCCTGCACCGCCCGAGCACCAACAGGGAGCGCGCCCGCTCGTAGCGGAAGGCGTCGCCGGACAGGGCCTCCACCGAGCGGGCCACATGCGCTTCGGCGGACCGGTGGTCGCCACGAGCGTCCACCAGCTGGCCGCGGCACCGCAAGGCCACACCCTTTGGCCCAGCCCCTGCCGGGATTGCTGGCCGCGCGTTCGAGGAGGGCGAGCACGGAGTGGGCCGAGGTCAGCTCACCCATTGCCACCAGCGCCTCGACCGCGTCCGGCGCGAAGGGTGTGAACACCGGCTCGCCGAGGTGGAGGCTGTGGACGTGGCCGACGAGCGGCGCGAACCATTGAGCGGCCGCCGCCTGGTCGCCGACGGTGAGTTCGGCCATTCCGCGCGCTGCGGTCGCGAAGACGACGGCGATCGGGTTGTCGGCCGCGTCAGGGAGCGACACCACGTCGTCGCAGACGACGCGAGCCACGTCGATGTCGCCGGTCCACGCGGCGAGGTAGGCGTCACCGGCACGGGCCAGAATCTGCATCGGCCGGTTCCCTTCCACGTCGGCACCGGTGGACATGTCACGCAGGAGCTCACGAGCGGCCGCGACGTCACCGTCCCACAGCGCCATCTCGGCACTGGTCCACAGCACAAGTCCCAGGCCGTCCTCGATCCCGGTCTCCTCGCAACGACGTCGAACCGCAGCGAGCCTGGCCCGGGCATCGGCCACCCGGTGCGACCACGCGGTGAGGGCTGCCGCCAGCATCGACGGCCACTTGACGGCCATCATGGAGGTGCTGTGATCCTCAGCCGCCACGCCGCGGGCCAACAGCGCCTCGTCGAGGGCCCCTCCGGCCATGAACTGCACCAGCGCGTGCCCGGCCGCGGCCGAGGCCCAGACATCTTGTCGTTTGCTGGCGGTTGCCAACTCCATCGCTGCCCGGCACCAGGAGATTGCGTCAGCCGATCTGCCGCAGTTGGACAGCCCGGCTGCGAGATCCAGGGCGATCTCGGCTCTCAGCGCGTCTGGCACGCAGGGATCCTTCGAGGCGTCGTACGCCCGCTCGAGTAACCGGCACCCCCTCCGCGAAGGCGTGCACCGAGGAGGCCGCGAGCCCGAGCAGGTGAAGCGCACCCACTCGGTCCGCAGTCGGCAACTGCCGCTCCAGGAGTTCTGTGCACAGCTGCCGGCGTGCTCCGGCTCACCGGCTCTGAGGTGGTCCTGGGCTGCAGCCAGATGGACGGTCGAGTCCCGACATCCGAGTTCGAGGCACCGCCGCAGGATGTGGGCAGCGTCGGCGGGTGCACCCCGGCGACGGGACCTCTCTGCTCCGGCTAGGGCGAGCCGGACAGTCTCCCCATCAGCCTGCACGACCCCCGACAACCGGTGCAGGGCTCGCGCTTCGTCGTCGTCGATGATCACGGCAAGCAACAGGTGACGGCGGCGTACGTCGTGCGGCCTTGTCTCGCGCACGACCACCTCGCGATACATCGGATGGCTGAAGTCGACCGCACCGTGAGCCCAGCGGATCACACCAGCCGCTTCGGCCGCCGCCAGTGCCCCGTCGACCAGATCCCCGTGGACGGCGCGAAGCAGCGGTAGGCGAGTCTCGGCTAGTAGCGCCGCTGTGAGCAACACGTCCCTGGTGGTGTCGTCGAACCGTCGAAGCCAGGTGGCCATCTCGGCGAGGATGCCCTCAGTCTGCGCGGGCGCGTCGCCGTCCGGCATAATGGAAACGGTGAGCGAAGTGACCATGCGGTCCGAGGCCGGGCCGGCGATCGGGCCGACGATCGGGCCGACGATCGACAAGGCGAGCAGCGGGTTGCCCCGGCTGGAGGCATGCAGCCGCTTCACCTGCGGGCCGGAGAGCCGTAGGCCTCGAGCGGACATCATCTCGTGCAGCGCAGGTGCGGGCAGGCCGCCGAGATTGAGCAGGCGGTGCGAAGCTGCGGAACAGGGCTCGATGGCCGGCTGCGGCCGTGTGACGTCGGGGCCGTCTCTCACGGCGGTCAGCACGCCGAGGCGGCCGTCACACCGCCGGATCGCGAAGGCCAGCGCGCCGAGCGACGACCGGTCGAGCCACTGCACATCGTCGAGGACGACGACAAGGGGATCGCGGGCGGTCATTCCGTAGAGCAGCGCCAAGGTGGCCGCCGAGACCGTGCGAGGGTCCTGACCGCCCTGGCCCTGAGGGGAGCCGACCAGGGCGGCGTGCAGCGCGGCCTGCTGGACCGCGGGTAGCGCGGCGGCCTGGTCGATGTCGCCGCGGAAGAGATCCGCGAGTGTGCTGTAGCTCAGCGCCGATTCCACTTCGACCGGTCGCCCCCAACGCACCGCAAGGCCACGCGTTCGCGCCAGATCGAGCGCATCGCCGAGCAGCGTGGACTTGCCGATGCCTGCCTCACCACGGACGGCGAGCAGCGCAGGGCCGTCGCTCAGGTCGTCCAGCAAGCGGTCGACCTGTACAAGCTCCTGCTGGCGCCCGACGGCCCGCACACAGTCATTCTTGGCGCTCCCTCGCCGGCTGTCCATCCCCAACCGGGCCTTGGCCGGACATGTCTACTCAGGCGGCATGAGCCAGGGATCGATCAGGTCCAGATGCAGACGACGGAAGTCGTGGGTGTTTCGGGTGGCGAGAGTCGCCCGACGACACCTGCAGATCGCCGCGATCTGGGCATCAAAGCCGGAGATCGGCACTCCGGCCTGTTCACGCTCGACGACGATGTCGCCGTACTGGTCGGCCGCGGCGGCGTCGAACGATAGGACGCGGTCCGCGAACCCGTCGAACACGTCGTCGGCAGCATCAGACAGGAGGGTTCGTCGACGTCCCGCCGGAAGGCGTGCGATGCCGAATCTCACCTCGGCCAACGTCACCGAGGTCGTGTAGACGGTGGCGGGCGGGACCTCGCGCACCCAGTCTTGGACTCGTATGTCCGGTGCCGGCCTCATCAGTTCAGAAATGACGTTGGTATCCAGGACGACGATGCCGAGCGGCGTGGGCGGGCCAGTCGTCACCTGGACAGATCCGCCGCCCGGGGCGCCTCCAGACGCTGCGGAACTTCGAAGTCGACCCCTCCGAGGTCGCTAAACCGCGCAAGAAGTGTCTGAGCTAGACCCCTGGGATCGGTAGGTGCGGTGACGGCGTCGGTAAGAATCGCGCGAATCTCAGCCTCCATCGAGCGGCCATGCTGAGCCGCACGGACACGAAGCCGTTCCCGCACCGATTCATCGAGATCCCGGACGCTGACAGCAGCCATCATGACCACCTCCCTGCTGTCAATGCTAGCAGGCTGTTTCGATGAGGGATCGGCTTGCGGATCAGCTGTCGGCGAACAGACTGGGGTCGTACGCCTGAGTGCCACCGTCGACGGTCCACACCGCGGCCAAAGGCATCAGGTCTCGGATCGGCACGCTGCGGACCCCGACTTCGGTCGGCAAGATCACGCGAATGCCGGGGTGGTAGTCGAGCAACACTTGCCGATCGCGTCCGCAGGGACCGATGGGTCCGCGACCATGGTTGCCAACGGCCACGATTGTGGTGAGCTGACGGGCGCCTCCAGCACGTGCGGCGCCGAGAGCGACCAACTCCGCGCACGGGCCACCGGTGAAGTGATAGAGGTTCACACCAGCGAAGCTCTGGCCATCCACGCTCCGAACCGCCGCGCCCACGGTATGTACGCCGTCCTGGTCCGGCGAGGCATCAGTGTTCTCGTCGATCGTCGCGCGGGCGAGCTCCACGAGCTCCCAATCCTCGGTGGTCAGGTCGCGAGCTGAGTCCGGAACTCCCATGACCCCAGCCTGACACGCGCCCCCGTTACCGCCGAGAAACACGCCGCTCCGCAAGCCGAACTCGTCCCGGTAGCCGAACGGCGTACGGCGACAATTCGTCGGAGCGGCCGTCGCCGCGAGCGGATCCCGTAATGGTCACGCGTGACGATCGCTCTGCGGACGTCGAGTACGCGGCGGTTGGGCGATTCGGCGTCCCTATCGCCCAACCACCCGCCCGTCATGCCTGGGCGGCGTTCGCGGCCTTGATGAACTCCATCAGCGCCGGCGAGGGGCCGCCGTGCTGCTGCTCGATCTGTTGCGCGTTCTCGGCCTGCATCCGGTACAGCGAGTCGCGTAGACCCTTATCGCCGCCGTGGAACTGCTCAAGCAGCCCCATCCACTCGGCCGCGAGCTGCTGTGCCTCGGGTGCGGCCGGGTTCAGACCGGTGTTCACCGCCGTCTGTACCCGTGCCATCAGGTCGGGCCACGCCGCCTGTACATCGGTGAGGGCCTGTTCGCCGAGCCGCTCGCGTCGCTCGGCCAGTTCGGCCAACTGCTCGTCACTGAAGTACTGCTTGACCGTGTCATCCGCTATGCGCGGCCTGGCACGACATCTGGATTGCGATGCGTCGAACGTGACCGGTCTGGCCGACCGGCTCGAGGAGCTCGGCGTGGTCGAGCGGGTGCCCGGCGCCGACCGTCGTGTCAAGCTCCTCCGGCTCACCCCTCGTGGCGCGACAGTCCGCGCCGATCTGGCGGAACGTGTCGCTGCGGGGTCCACGGTGACGGCCAAGCTGACAGCGGTTGAGCGCACGCAACTGATGGGGCTGCTCGACAAGCTCCTCGCCTGAGCGCAATCGGAGAACCGCCTACATCCGTACGTTTGATCGAGCGTGGGCCTCGACCCTTCGTGCGCCGACGTACCCCTGCGACCCGACAGCAACACCATCAAACAGATCCGGCGCCACTCGAACCGGATGACCCGATACCGGATCAGGATCCTTCACCGGCGAGACAGTGGCGCCGTGCGTCAGGTGCCGATCCCGAGTGCCGACGCGCCGAGCACCCCGAGGACCTGGCCTAAGGTTACGGTGGTCGTGCCGACAACCATCGTCTGGAGGAGCGCCGTGGCCCTTTGCGCTCTCGTCGGATCCTCCGTCTGCTGGACGTCAGCCACGAGCGCGTCGACGCGATCAGCGTCAAGCCCAAGCGCCCGGGTGGCCTGCCAGACCGCTTCGGCAAACTGTGCCGCCGCGTCTGAGTCGAACGTGGACAGGCTCGCGATCACCTCATTGTCGTTTCCGATCGCGGCCGCGACTCTGTTGCCAGAGCCAGTGATGTTGAAGACCTGACTCGCGTTCCGCTCGACGTCCATCGTGATGAAGGCTAAGACGTCCCCGCCCTCGTCTAGACACTGCCGTCCTCGGTCAGTTGTCCACACGAGGATGTGATCGGCCTCGCCGGCACTGATCGACTCGATGAGGCCATGTTGCTTCAGGTGCTCTGCAGCAGCTTCGGTTTCTTCGTCGGTGAACGGCAGGAGATCTGGTGATGCGTCAAAGTCTTCTCGTGCGACTCTCTTGTCCGCGTTGCTAGCTCCTCGATCATCCATCCATCGCAGCAACTGGTCGCGGCAAAGCCGTCGACGTAGGCCACGGTCAACTCGACGATCGCGCATTTCCTCGACTTCAGCGCGGCCCGCGGGCGTGACGAAGTACCCGGCCGACATCCGGTTGTCAGCGCGGAGCAGACCGCGCGTGCTCAGGGAGTTGGTTGTGGCGGCGGTGTCGTTCTCCCCGAACCGCTCCCGAAGGCCCCCCTATGGCTGCCGGGTGGTCGTCGGTGCAGTTCTCGTAGATGTGTTCCAGGATCTGCATGTCCAACTCGTGCTGCGATGTCCCCATACCTGGACTGCCCACTGTCTGTGCGGGTAACGGTAGTCGTCGCCTCCGAGAGTCTCGAAGGCGACGCGGTGAGCTTGCCGTGCCACCTCGCCGGCGGCGGTGAAAGGCGCTCCCCGTTGGTGATGGCTCATTGGCCCGCGGCCCCGAAGTTCCTTCATGAGTTCGTCAAGGTAGGGCGCGGCCAGGTCGTGGCGGCTTGTGCGGCGGGTCATGGCGAGGGTTCCGAGAGTCGCCTAAGTTGGTCGAGTTGTTCCCAGTGTTGGGTGATTCGCGTTCTGCCGGACCCGGTTAGGGCGATGTTGGTGTTGGGTTTCTTCCGCACGAACCGTTTCTCGATCGCGACCAGTCCGGCTTCCTCGAGCTTGGTGAGGTGGCTGGACAGGTTGCCCTTGGTCAGTCCCGTCGCGCGCTGCAGGAAGACGAAGTCGGCATCGGTCACGGAGGAGAGGACGGTCAGGATCGCAAGCCGGCCTGGTTCGTGAACCAGTCGGTCGAGCACCGGCTCGGGCTTAGGCTTAGGCTCGGGCATTGTCGTCCTGGCCGTCGAGGCCCGCGGGAGCACCGAAGGTGCGGATGAAGAGCAGGTGGTCGAAGACGCCGTTCACCATCATTGCCACCCCCACGATTGCCAGCCCGATGCTGCTCGGATCCGCCCCGTCCCACAGCGGGATCGCCCCCGCCACCAGGACCGTCCCCCAGATGATCAGGTGGTGGGCCTTCAGGACCCGGCCGGCTGCGTAGGAGAGGAGGATGACCAGGGACAGGGTCACCGCGTTCGCGTTGACCGGGAGGTCCAAGGACCATCCCGCGCGGCTTCGCAGCAGGGTCGACCCCCCCACGACCACCACGATGGCGACGCCGACCGCGGCAGCGGCTCTTGCCTGTTGCCCGATCGAGGGACGGAGTGTGCCGTAGTGCCTGTTGTAGAAGTTGTTGATCGGGAGGCACGCGACCCCGATCAACGCCACGATGGCTAAGAACACCCAACTGCTCTGCAGCGGCCCCATCCGGTGTTCCCCAACGCGCTGACGATCGGCAGCACGCCCAACGGGATGAAGAAGAGCCCCCGCAGGTAGGTGTAGTTCGCTGCCGCCGCCTCGAGCTTCGTCCGCTCCACCGCAATCTCCTCAGACTAGTTTGTGACACCAACCATATGGCTGATCTGCACTACTGTCAACTAGTCTGCGGCACAGACCTATGCAGTACTCGGAGCCCGGATGCAGACCTCGGCGGCGTACCGTTAAGACCGTCCGTGGGGCGGCAGATTCGGTAGATCTCTGGTTGTCGATCACGGTCGCTATCATCTGGGGATGCGCCTCGAGCCGTTCGCCGTCGCGGTGTCAGACGCAGTTCTCGACGATCTGCGGGAGCGCATTCGACGCACGCGCTGGCCTGATTCGGCGCCTGGGGGGCCGTGGGCGCAGGGCGCTGATCTTGACTACCTTCGTGGACTGCTGGGGTACTGGGCCGACGGGTTCGACTGGCGGACGCAGGAGCAATGGCTCAATCGTTTCGATCATCATGTGGCCGATGTAGACGGCGTGCGTGTCCATTTCGTGCACCATCGGGCAGGCGACGGTCGGGTGCCGCTTGTCCTCACCCACGGCTGGCCCAGCACGTTTGTTGAACTCCTTTCGCTGGTCGACCGTCTCGGTGACCGGTTCGATCTGGTCGTGCCGTCCTTGCCGGGCTACGCGTTCTCACCACGCCCGTCGCACGCAGCCGTTGATCGGGCGTTCGTCGCTCGACTGTGGCATCGGCTCATGCAGGAACTCGGGTACGAGCGGTACGGAGCGCATGGCGGCGACTTCGGCGCCGGGGTTGCCACGTCCATGGCGCTGTCGCAGCCCGACCGGGTGATCGGGATCCACCTCAGCACACCGGAAATGTCTCCGTACACGGGGCCGGGGGCACCACCGCTGTCGGTCGAGGAGCGTTCTTACCTCGACCACGTCGCCCGATGGGAGGAGACGGAGCGCGGCTACAGCGCGGTGCAGTCCACCCGGCCGCAGACGTTGGGGTACGGGCTGAACGATTCTCCGGCTGGGCTGGCCGCCTGGGTGTTGGACAAGTGGCGCTCCTGGTCAGACAGCGGCGGTGACCTCGATGGACGGTTCGGTCGCGATGCCTTATTGACGATGTTGACCATCTGGTGGGCCACCGGGTCGATCACCTCATCAATGCGCGACTACTACGACAACCGTTGGTATGGCACCCCGATCGGACCGTCTGACTTCGTGGCCGTACCGACCGCCATGGCGGTGTTCGCGAACGAGTTCGTGCCCGAAGGGGAGCCACCACGGTCCTGGTATGAACGGCTGTACCATATCGAGCGTTGGACGGTCTTCCCCCGTGGCGGTCATTTCGCTGGAGCCGAGGAGCCCGACCTGCTGGCTGGCGACATCGCCACTTTCTTTGCCCACCTGCGGTAGGCCCGCGGTCACCGAGCGGACGGTCGTTACGTTGCGCACTCAACCACGTCTCGCGGCCTGCTCGGTATCCGGGGGCCAGCCTCGAACACCACTGGTCGGGGATAGACCACCCGGTCGCAGTCGTGAAGACCACTCACCGTGGCACTAATGGCTTTTGCCGGGGCTGTTTGGCAGGCTCGGTTCTGGTGGCGGCTGGCGGGTCAGCACTCAACGGCACTGATCCTCGGTGGAGGTCTTGCAACAGACCGTGCGCCCGCTGGTCGCGAGGAGGCGTAACCGCTGCTGGGATGTCGTGCCCCGGATGCTGTTGTCGGTGAGCACTTGACCATTA
>JBBQZQ010000087.1:0-11789 GCA_038207565.1 Mycobacteriales bacterium | reverse complement strand
GTCAGCGGCGGCGCCTGGGCATGGCTCTCGAGGTCGGCGGCATCAATGTCTGGGAAATCGACGCGTCGGACAGACTGAGGACGCAGGGCGATCGGTCCGGTGAGTACGGCGTCACCCTCGATTCCGGGCTGGCGACGCTCCAGGAAGAGGACGCACGCCTCAGTCGCCTGCGGTTGGCCGGTATCCGGGAGGACGGACAGGCCCGCGACTTCGAGGTGGAATCGCGGACCGGCGGTCGTCGCTTCGCCGGCCGAATGATCATGTCCGCGGACGGTGAGGTGCTCGGAGTATCCGTCGACGTCACGGCGCTGCGCGAGGCCGAGCGGACGGTACGCGACGACCTAGCTCGCCGGGCGGCCGAGGCGCTGCAGGCAAGCGAGCGCTAGGGACGGCACAACGCTCTTCTGGTCGCAGCGGCCGGGGAAGGCATCGTCACCGTCGATGCGGCCGGCGTGTGCACCTCGGCAAACCCGGCGGCGGCCAGGACCCTGGGTTACGAGGTCGCCGAACTGGTCGGACAGCACTGGCACAGCCTGGTCCACCACTCCCATCCCGACGGGGCACCCTACCGATGGGAGGTCTGCCCCACGAATGCGGCCGCCAACGCAGGGGAGCGTAGGCGGATCAACACCGAGGTGTTCTGGCGGCGCGACGGCAGCCGGTTACCCGTGGAGTACACCGTGGCCCCGCTGTCCGACCGCAGGGGGGCCACGCGGCGCCGTCATGACCTTCACCGGCACCAGCGGCCGCCGCCACGCTGACGACGAGGTCGAAAGATCCGGTGCGCGCCTTCGCCGGGCCATCCGCGACGGTGCCTTGGTACTGCACTATCAACCCAAGATCGATTTGCCGACTGGTCGTTGCGACGCGGTCGAGGCGCTGGTGCGCTGGCAACGCGAGGACCGGCTGATCTACCCCGACGAGTTCATCGCCGTGGCCGAGCGGTGCGGAGTCATCGGCGAGGTCACCGACTGGGTCATCGACGCCGCAGCCGGCCAAATTTCGGCGTGGAACGCGATGGGACGCGACCTGCGGGTCGCGGTCAATCTGTCCGCGCTGTCGCTCACCGACGACCACATCATCCGCGACCTGCGTGACGCCGCGAAGAATCACCGACCGCCGGTGTCGCAGTTCGAAGTCGAGATCACCGAGTCTGGCGCCGCGCAGATCCCGGAGGCGGTCATCGCGGTGCTTTCCCAGCTGCGAGCAACGAACGTCCGTACCGCGATCGACGACTTCGGCACCGGTTACTCCTCGCTGAGCTACCTCAAACACCTGCCGGTGTCGGCCATAAAGATCGACAAGTCCTTCGTGATGAACATGCCGCAAGACCCCCGCGACAAGGCCATCGTGACCTCGACGGTTCACATGGCCCATAGCCTCGGCTTGACTGTGGTGGCTGAAGGAGTCGAGGACGAGCACATCCTGGGCATCCTGCTGCGCACCGGCTGCGACACCGGGCAGGGCTACCTGTTGAGCCGTCCGGTCAGCGCGGAACACCTGACCCGGTGGCTGCACGTGTCGTCCCACAGGCTGGCGCATCCGCGATCGGCAAGGAGGCCACGTGTCCGCCACCCAGACCAAGACCACGGGGGGCATTCGCCCCGCAGCGGGAATCGGACGGTGCGCCGCGGCCCAATAGTGGTAATTCGGGCCCTGCGGCGGGCGAGTCTCAGTCCAGGTAGTCGCGCAGCACCTGCGACCGCGAGGGGTGGCGCAACTTCGACATGGTCTTCGACTCGATCTGGCGGATCCGCTCCCGGGTGACGCCGTAGACCTGCCCGATCTCGTCCAGGGTTCGCGGCTGACCGTCGGTGAGCCCGAAGCGGAGCTTAACCACGCCGGCCTCGCGCTCGGACAAGGTCTGCAGCACCGACTGCAGCTGGTCCTGCAGCAGCGTGAAGGACACGGCGTCCACGGCCACGACGGCCTCGGAGTCCTCGATGAAGTCGCCGAGTTGGCTGTCGCCCTCGTCGCCGATCGTCTGGTCCAGGCTGATCGGCTCGCGCGCGTACTGCTGGATCTCCAGCACCTTGTCCGGCGTGATATCCATTTCCTTCGCGAGCTCCTCGGGCGTGGGCTCGCGGCCAAGGTCCTGAAGCAGCTCACGCTGGATCCGGCCCAGCTTGTTGATGACCTCGACCATGTGCACCGGGATACGGATGGTGCGCGCCTGGTCGGCCATCGCGCGGGTGATCGCCTGCCGGATCCACCACGTGGCGTATGTCGAGAACTTGTAACCCTTGGTGTAGTCGAACTTCTCGACGGCCCGGATGAGGCCCAGATTGCCCTCCTGGATGAGGTCCAGGAAGGCCATGCCCCGGCCGGTGTAGCGCTTGGCCAAGGAGACGACCAGACGCAGGTTGGCTTCCAGGAGGTGGTTCTTGGCGCGCTCGCCGTCCCGCACGATCCACCGGAGATCGCGACGTACCTGGAGCACCAGCTTCTCGCTGGACTCCTCGGCCTGCCGCAGCCGTTCGGCGGCGTAGAGACCGGCCTCGATCCGCTTGGCGAGGTCGACCTCCTCCTCGGCGTTGAGCAGCGCGACCTTGCCGATCTGCTTGAGGTAGGCACGAACGGAGTCTGCGGACGCGGTCATCTCCGCGTCCTTGCGGGCCTGCCGCAGCGCCTCGGACTCCTCCTCGTCGTCCCAGGTGAACTCCGCCGACTCCTCGCTAGATTCCTCGGTGGCGGGTTCGGCGCCCTCCTCGGTCTCGCCCGGAGTGATCGCGTCCTCGCCGGGCGTGGTCGCGTCGCCGGGGCTGGTCGCGTCGCCGGGGCTGGCCGCGTCGCCGGGGCTGGCCGCGCCGCCGGGGCTGGCCGCGTCGCCGACCGGCGCAGTCTGCTCGGCCGAGGCGGGGCCTGTCGCGGCGCCGGTCCGGTTGGCGGCCTTGGCTACTGTCTTGGTGGAAGGGGCCTTGGCGGGGCTCCGCGTGGACTTCGCCGGGGCCGTCCCCTTCGAGGTCTTGGTCGCGGACTTCACCGCGGTCGCCGCGCGCCTCGTCGTGCTTGCAGCAGCCACGGTGGCCGCACCGGCGGGTTGCTCGGATTCGTCGGTCTGCTGGTGCTGGCTGGAAACCACTGATGACCTTTCACCACAGGCGTGCACGGACAACTGTCCGGTCGCGAACGAGATTCCGCATGACGCGGACGACAAGTCTGTGGGCGGCTGGCCGTCTGTGTGTCGGCTCAGTCTCGAGTCCAGTACGTGCGCAGCGCCATCGCCATTGTACTGCGCCGATCGCCACGTGCACGTACATCTACTCGCCGTGCCGTTCGGCGGCCGCCACGGCTGCCCCGACGATGCCTGCGTCGTTGAGTAGCTCGGCCGGTTTCACCGGCGTCTTCAGGTCGAGTCGGGGGACCCACTTCTGCGCGTCCTTGCTGACACCCCCGCCGACAACGAACAGATCAGGGGTGAACAGCCGCTCCACGTGCGCCATGTACCTCTCGACGCGCTTGGACCATTCCTTGTAGGACATCTTGAGTTCGTCACGTACCGAGGCGGCGGCACGCTTCTCGGCGTCGTGACCGTCCAGCTCGAGATGACCCAGCTCGGTGTTCGGGACCAGCACGCCGTCCATCAGCAGGGCGCTACCGATGCCGGTGCCGAAGGTCAGCAGGATCACCACGCCGCGCACACCGCGCGCAGCCCCGAAGCGCGCTTCGGCCAATCCGGCGGCGTCCGCGTCGTTGAGGACGTACACGTCGGTCTCGGACTTGGTGGCGGCGGTGAAACAGGCGTCGACGTCGGTGCCGATCCAACTCGGGTCGACATTCGCAGCCGATTTCGCCACGCCATTCTTGATGACCGCCGGGAAGGTTGCCCCGACCGGGCCGGTCCAGCCGGCGTCGGTGACGAGCGCGCTCACCACCTGGGCGACGTTGTCGGGGGTCGACGGTCTCGGCGTGAGAATCCGCTTGCGTGGGGTCACCAGCCTGCCGGTCTCGGTGTCGACGAGCGCACCCTTGATGCCGGTCCCGCCGATGTCGATGCCGAACGCCTGTGCGGTCTCACTCATGTCCGGCCTCGGTTCCCAGTTGGCCCGGGCTCATTGCGCTGCTGTGCTCAGTCACGTCCGGCTCCCTTCGAATCCTCACGATCCGGGCAGACCCTATCCCCCGTCACGGCGACGGTCGTGATCCGATGAGGACATGAGCCCGCTGCGGATGAATGACGTGCCCGAGCTGGCGGAGTTCGCCGCCGAACTAGCCCGCGGCGCGGCCGCGCTCGTTGCCCGCGCGGCACACGGCGAGCTGCAGGTGAGTGCCAAGAGCACCGACACCGACCTGGTCACCGTGGTCGACCGCGCCAGCGAGCAGTGGCTGGTCGACCAGATCGCCGCACGCCGTCCTGACGACGCCGTGTTGGGTGAGGAGGCTGGTGGGCGTCCGGGTACATCCGGGGTCCGCTGGGTACTGGATCCGATCGACGGCACGGTCAACTTCGTGCTCGGCCTGCCGCAGTACGCCATCTCGGTGGCTGCCGAGGTGCACAAGCAGGTCGTTGCGGGCGCGGTCTGCAACCCCGCCACGGGCGAGCTGTTCCGGGCGCGGCGGGGTGGCGGCGCATTCCTCGGCGAGCATCGCCTCCGCGGCCCGCGGACGGTTGCCCTGCAGCGGTGTGTGATCGGGACCGGATTCGGCTACGCCGCCGACCGGCGTGCCCGGCAGGCCGCTGTGGTGGCCCAGCTGTTGCCTCGGGTGGGCGACATCCGCCGGCTGGGGTCGGCCAGTCTCGATCTGTGTGCCGTCGCCTGCGGTCGACTGGACGCCTACTTCGAGGCCGGGCTGAACCGATGGGACTACGCTGCCGGGGCCTTGATCGCCGCTGAAGCGGGGTGCGTCACCTCGGGCCTTCGTGGGCGCCGGCCGTCTGAGCGGATGACGGTCGCGTGCGCGCCTGAACTCGCGCCCACGCTGTTCGAGCTGCTCGAGGGACTGGATGCGGACGCGGTCGTCGACGGGCCCTGACGCGCAGCGGCCGCACGCGTTCGGCGGCTCGTTCGCTCAGCAGGACGCAGACGGGGTGGGCGCGGGCGTACCCGGCTTCGTGCTCAGCGTGACGCCGTCCGCCTTGAGCTGTGCGAGCACTGACGGCTTCGTACGCAACTGTTTGTACGTCGTCCCCAGCGACAGCGTCACGGCCGCCGATGACGAGTCGGTCACCTTCAGCACCGCCCCCGGTAGGTAATAGTGCAGCAGGGTCGCCGCGAGCCGGGCCTGCGGGCCGTACCGGATCTGGCCGACCCCCTTGATCAGCGCCTGACCCCCGTACGTTGGTCCGTCGTTGCCGATCTGGGTGATGACGAACCCGCGCTTGTGCAAAATCTTCTGGGTCGTCGCGGCCAATCCGTCGCGGTTCGAGGCGTTCAGCAGCAGGACCGAGACGCGCTTCGGGTAGGGCAGCACGGTGGGCTCGGCGACCGGGGCCGTGGTCTTGACGCAGGTCGACGGGTTCGGCCTGGCATTGCCCTCGGTGCGGTTGAGCACCCGGAACCAGACCAGAGCGGTGAGGACGGTGAGTGCCCCGACGAAGATCAGCGCAGGCAGCGGGCGCCGACTGGGTGGGGCTGACATGACAGGGACTGCCTCCTCGGCGTGTGGGCGACAGCTTAACCATGGCGGCATCCGGCTTCAGCCATGCCTGACGGGAATGCGCCAGCAGGCCCGTGCGTTGGCGGCAGATACGAACGCGGTAGCGTTCCGCGTCCGAGGACGAGAAGGACTGTGAACTTCCTCAACTTCGCGGGCACAAACAGCAAGCCCTGACCGTTACAGGCGCGACGCGTCGCTACGAAACGTCAGGTTCGCCCGACCGCCACTGACCTAGCCACCTGAGCTACCCACCGAGCTGACAGCGATCCGGCCGGATCGCAAGAGGAGTTGAAGTATGGCGACCGACTACGACGCACCCCGTCGGGGTGACGTCGACGAACTGGGCGAGGACTCGCTAGAAGAACTCAAGGCGCGTCGCGCCGAAGCGCAGTCCGGCTCCATCGACGTCGACGAGACCGAGCTGAACGAGGCGCTGGAACTTCCTGGCGCAGACCTGTCGAATCTCTCGGGCGAAGAGCTCACCGTTCGCGTGCTACCCAAGCAGAGCGACGAGTTCACCTGCTCGAGTTGCTTCCTTGTGCACCACCGCAGCCGGCTCGCGCGCGAGCGCAACGGGCAGTACCTCTGCCGCGACTGCGCATAGTGACGCCAGCAGGGTGATCCGCACGGTCCACCCGTGCGGATCACCGGCCGCTCACAGGCTTGCGCGCAGTGCCATCCCGCCGTCGACGACCAGAGTCTGACCAGTGACCCACGACGCGTCATCGGAGGCCAGGAAGGCCGCGGCCGCACCGATGTCCTCCGGTTCCCCCAACCGCCCCAGGGGGTAACCCGCGGCCGCGCCCGCTTCGTCGCTCTCATACAAAGCCGCTGCGAAACGGGTTCTCACGACCGCGGGGGCGACCGCGTTCACTCGTACCCGGGGACTCAGCTCTGCGGCCAGCTGCACGGTCAGTCCGATGAGCGCCGCCTTGCTGACGCCGTAGTAAGCGATTCCCGGCGCCGGGGCGATTCCGGCGACCGAGGCAATGTTGACGACCGCACCCGGGCGAGCGTCCCCGAAGCCGGCCTCGAGCGCACGACGGGTCCATGACAGAGCCGACAGCACGTTGACGTCCATGATCTTGCGAGCGGCCGCCTCGTCGAGCTCGGTCAGCGGGCCGTAGGCCGGGTTGATCCCGGCGTTGTTCACGAGGACGTCGAGGCCGCCGAAAACCTCGATCGCCGTCGCGATCGCCTCGACCTGATGCTCGGGATCGTCGCTACGGCCTGCCACCGGCCGCGCCACGTCTGCTCCCCCGAGGGCGGCGAGCGCATCGGCCAGCCCGTCAGGTTTGCGCGCGGTGATGACGACCCTTCCGCCTTCGGCGACGATGCGCGCGGCAATCGCCAGTCCGATGCCGCGACTGGCGCCGGTGACCAGAGCGGTCCGGCCTCGGAATCGATTGCCCGCAGTCGCCGTGTCAGTCGCCGTGTCAGTCGCCGTGTCAGTCGCCGTGTCAGTCGCCGTGTCAGTCGCCGTGTCAGTCGCCGTGTCAGTCGCCGTGTCAGTCATAGGGCCGGATCGTAGCGAGGCGGGATCCTACGGCCCAGAGGGCAGTCACGCTCAGGATGCGGCACGGATCGCGTCGACGAGGCGGTGCGGGTGGCGAGAACTCAGCACCCAGTAAGGCGCCGGGTCGTCCGGGTCGTCGAGCCACAGCTGAACGCCGGGTCCGATCCACGGACGGATCGAGACGAATGCTGCCGGGTCGCCCTCGCGTCCCACGACGCGGCGCAGGGTGGGCGCATCGAGCGAGACGGCGCCGCTCACGTACCGCAGCGGCAGGTGTGCATCACGGACGCGCACCTCGCCGCCGGAGATCTCGAGCGCACCGCGTCCCAACGACCAGACGATGGCGGCCGCGAGCGGCAGCAGCGTGCCGAACGGTATCCAGTCGGTCAGGATCGAGCCGGCGATGTGGAACTCGGCGGCGAGCAACGAAGCGATACCGAGGGCGACCGGATACCACCACAGGGGCGCGCGCAGGGCCTCTCGGTAGGTCACGTCGGAACCGGGTTGCGGCCGACGCTCGCTGCCCGTGTCCATCCCGTCGAGGGTAGCGTTCTGCGCCGTGAGCGAGCGCAGCGAGCGAGCCGGTGGGGATGGGGCTTCGCCGGTGCGATCGGAACGCAGTGAGGATCGTGCCGTGAGCGAGCGCAGCGAGCGAGCCGGTGGGGATGGGGCTTCGCCGGTGCGATCGGAACGCAGTGAGGATCGTGCCGTGAGCGAGCGCAGCGAGCGAGCCGGTGGGGATGGGGCTTCGGTAGAGGTGCTCGTGCAACGGCTCGACCCCGACCTGCCCTTACCGGCGTACGCCATGCCCGGCGATGCTGGTGCCGATATCGTCGCGGCAGCGGACGTCACGCTAGGCCCGGGGCAACGGTGTGTGTTGCCGACGGGCATGGCCGTCGCGCTGCCGCCCGGCTACGCCGCGTTCGTCCACCCCCGCTCGGGCCTCGCTGCCCGCGCAGGACTCGGCCTGGTCAACGCACCTGGCACGATCGACGCGGGCTACCGGGGCGAGGTCAAGGTCATCGTCATCAACCACGATCCGGCAAAACCGCTGCACCTGCGCCGTGGCGAGCGCATCGCTCAACTGGTCATCCAGCGTGTCGAACGGGCGGTGTTCGTCGAAGTGAACGAGCTGCCCGCGTCGGAACGCGGTGTCGGAGGTCACGGGTCGACGGGGGGCGCCGCCGCCCTCGACGCGGCGGTCGGCTTTCGGCACGGAACTGGCAAGCAGCACGGTCTCGAAGGGCAACATGGAGGAGAGCGATAGTGGCGTTGCGACGCAAGCAGAAGCGCACCGAGCGGTCCAAGCTCGATGCGACGCCGCCATGGGACGAGCGGGTGCGGGCAGCGCCGGCGGCGACCTCGGGTCCTTTCGACGAGCGCGACGCGCCCGAGGACGACCTGCCCCGAGCCGACCTCGGAGCATTACGCATCCCGATCGGCGCCGGCCTCGACCTGCAGGTTGAGCTGAACGAGACACAACAGGTGATCGCGGCGACCCTGGCCGGGCCGGACGGGACGATGCAGCTCGGCCTTTTCGCCGCGCCACGCAATGAGGGAATCTGGGACGAGGTCAGGGCCGAGATCGCGGAGTCGCTCAAGTCCCAGAAAGGCGCGCCGCAAGAGCGCCCAGAAGGGCAGTTCGGTGTCGAGTTGACCGGCACCATCCCGTCCGACGGGGGACGGGTGCCGGTCCGCTTTATCGGGGTCGACGGCCCGCGCTGGTTTCTGCGAGCGATGCTCGCCGGTGACGCTGCCGACCCGGGGAGCGGCACCCGGATGGAGGAGGCGCTCGCGCAGGTCGTCGTCGTGCGCGGCGCCGAGCCGCTGCCGGTACGCGAGCCGGTCCCGCTTCAGCTACCGAAAGATCTCGAACTACCCGAGTCACCGCCTGGATGACGGCTCGCGACGCCCCGTCTCGGCTGACTCCGCACTCCCGATTGCACCAGGTGCGCACGCGGTTACCCTGAACGTGTGGGACACCGCATGGGTCTGCTGCATCGCTTGACGGCGAGCATTCAGCGACTCGACGCCGACGAGCTCGAGTCAGAGGTCGAGAACACTCCGGCGTGCTCTAAGGTGAGTACGCTCGATTCTCGCGAGATGGCCGATGTCGTAGGCCGGTTGCGCGCCGTCGTCTACACACCGAGTGACACGGTGCCCGTTCTCGAGGCCGAGCTGTTCGACGGGTCAGCCGCGATCCAACTGGTGTGGCTGGGCCGTCGGCGCATCCCCGGTATCGAGCCCGGCCGCAAGGTGCGTGCCCGCGGCCGCGTCGGTGAGCACGACGGCAAGCTGGCCATCTACAACCCGTGGTACGAGCTGCAGTGCGGCGCCTGAGCGACGTACTCCGTGCTGACGGGGGTGCTGACAAGCGAGCTGCCGAAGGCGCCGACACCAGCGTGACCCGGGCCGCGCTGCGGGAGACCGCACGTGCTCAGATGACCGCGAGCATCGGCGGCTGGCAGGGCATGCTCATAGCTGCGCTGCCGCCGGTGGTCTTCGTGATCGTGAACACGGCATCGGGACTACGCCCGGCAATCGTCGCCGCGATCGCAACCGGAATCATCCTCGCCACCTACCGGTTCGCCCGCAAGCAACCGGTGCAGCAGGCGCTGTCGGGTCTATTCGGTGTGCTGATCGCGGCGCTCATCGCCGCGCGCACCGGCCAGGCGCGTGGATACTTCCTGTTCGGCATCTGGCAGAGCTTCATCTACGCCGTCCCGTTCGGCGTGTCCGTGCTGGTGCGCCGTCCCCTCGTCGGTGTCATCTGGGAATTTCTGGATCCGACACCGGACGACGGCGCCCGGCCTTGGTATCGCCGTCGCGGGCTGCTGGCCGCCTACATGATCGCGACTCTGATCGCGACCTCGTTGTTCCTGTCGCGGGGGATCGTGCAAGCCACGCTCTACGGGGACAACTCCACCGGCTGGCTGGCGTTCGCGCGCATCGTGATGGGCTACCCGCTCTCGATCGTCGCGCTCGCGATGGGGTACTGGGTGGTTCGGCGGGCCCGTGCGCGCCTTGCCGCGTCGCCCCCCGCCCAGTCGCAGGACGTAGCAGAACACGGCACGTCCGGGGACGTCGCCTCAGCCGACGATGGCGCTGCGCAACGCTGATTCGGCTTCGGGCAACGCGACGAACAACAACTCGTCGCCGGATTCGAGCGGTTCTTCGGGACTTGGCGTGATCACCCTGCTGCCGCGCACAATGGTGACCAGTGCGGAGTTCTTGGGCAGCTCGAGGTCGCGGACGGTTTTGCCCGCGCATGGCGCGCTGTCGGGCAGGGTGACCTCGACCAGGTTGGCCTGACCTTCTCGGATACTGAACAGGCGCACGAGGTCACCGACCTCTACGGCCTCCTCGACCAGCGCTGCGAGCACGCGGGGTGTCGACACGGCGACGTCCACTCCCCAGGCTTCGTTGAACAGCCATTCGTTGTTGGGGTGGTTGATGCGGGCGACGACGCGGCGCACCGAGAATTCGGTCTTGGCCAGTAGGGACACCACCAGGTTGACCTTGTCGTCACCGGTCGCGCCGATCACGACGTCGTATTCCTCGAGCTTGGCGTCCTCGAGATTCACGACCTCGCAAGCATCTCCGAGCAGCCATTCGGCACCCTCGATCCGCCCCGGGGTGATCTTGTCCGGCTCCTTGTCGATCAGCAGGACGTCGTGCTTGTTGCCAAGCAGTTCGCGTGCAATGGATCGGCCGACAGCGCCGGCCCCCGCGATGGCGACCCTCATTCGGTGTCCGCTTCGGGAGCGGCGGTGGCTCGATCTCGAACGGCTCGTGAGTGATCCTCGTCGGTGAACACATGCACAGTGTCCCCGGACTGGATCGGTGTTGCGAGAGTGGCGACCTGTCCCACGCCGAAGCGGGTCACCAGGCCGACCCGTCCCCCCGTCGATGACTCGAACTCGCCGACGGTGTGGCCGACCCAGCCCTCGTGTGGGGTTATCTGCAGCATCATCACCGCGCCAGAAGGGTCGCGCCACGCCTCAGCGGTGGCGTCACCGAGGACGCTCTTGAGCAGCCGACTCGCAGTCCACGGGACCGTGGCGACGGTCGGAATGCCCAGCCGTTCGTAGACCTCGGCCCGTTTGGGATCGTAGATGCGCGCCACCACCCGCTGGACGGCGAAGGTCTCACGGGCCACCCGAGCGGCGATGATGTTGGAATTGTCGCCGCTGCTGACGGCTGCGAACGCGTCGGCCTGCTTGATGCCGGCTTCAACCAGGGTCTCGCGGTCAAAGCCGACGCCCTTCACCTCCTGGCCGCCGAAGTCTTCTCCGAGGCGTCGGAAGGCAAGCGGATCCTGGTCGATGATCGCGACGCTGTGCTCGCGCTTGACCAGTTGGAAAGCCAGCGACGAGCCAACGCGGCCGCAGCCCATGATGACGATGTGCACGACCGGCACATCTCCTTTCGCATTCGCTGCCCCAGTGGGCCGAGCGGGACGCTACACAAGGTAGGAGGTGACCGCACCGGTGCGGCCCGCTGCGCTAACCCTGTGCCTGCGTATTCTGCGCCTGGTGCGCGTGCGCTGCGTGCGTGCCGGGGGGGTTGGGGCTGTCCGTAGGGGTTGGTGGCATGTTATACGGGTGGTGAGTGAGCGCTGCTAGCGAGCCGGTGGGGATGGGGCTGTGCCGAGCGGTTCGAGCGCAGCGAGACC
>JBBQZQ010000086.1:0-12232 GCA_038207565.1 Mycobacteriales bacterium | reverse complement strand
CAACACCTCGGAGATCTGACCGACAGCTGGCGCGCTGGGTTCACCGCGCTGAAGAATGGCCTCGATCAGGCCCTCAGCGTGTTCGTCCGGTCCAGCCGGCGACATGACGCCAGTATGAGGGAAGACCGACGCGATGAGCCCTGTGGGGCTCAAATACCTCGGCCCGCTGTGCTTGGCGGTTCGGCATGATGTTTGGGGTGTTGTTCTCTGCCTACTACGCGGCCTTCCGCGTCGTGCTCGCTGTAGTCGTGACTCGTGGTCGGGGCGAGGCGGCGAAGGATGTCGAGTTGCTGGTGCTGCGGCATGAGGTCGCGGTGCTGCGGCGGCAGGTGACTCGCCCTCGACTGGAACCGAAGGACCGGATGGTGCTGGCGGCGTTGGCTCGGATGCTGCCACGCGAGGTGTTGCGAGTGAGGATTGTGACGCCGGAGACGTTGCTGCGGTGGCATCGGCAGTTGATCGCACGACATTGGACCTATCCTCCGAAGACCCCACCAGTGGGGGGTCGTCCGCGGACATCGGGCGTCATCGGTGACCTGGTGGTCCGGCTGGCTCGGGAGAATCCGAGCTGGGGTCACCGCCGCATTCATGGCGAGCTCGTCGGGCTCGGCTTCCGGATTTGCGGCGTCGACGGTCTGGAACATCCTGCATCGGGCGGGCCTGGCTCCAGCTCCTCGTCGCACAGGCCGGTCGTGGCGGGAGTTTTGTCGCGTTCAGGCGCAGACGATGCTGGCGTGTGACTTCTTCACCGTCGACACCGTGCTGTTGCGCCGGATCTACGTCTTCTTCGTTTTGGAGGTTGGCACGCGTCGCGTCCACATCCTGGGCGCCACTCGGCATCCGACGGGGGAGTGGGTGACCCAGCAAGCCCGCAACTACATGCTTGCGCTGGGGGAGCGGGTCGACAGCTTCGGCTTCTTGGTCCGCGACCGCGACACGAAGTTCACCGCCTCGTTCGACGCGGTGTTCGCCGACGAGGGCATCACGGTGTTGCGTAGTCCGCCGCAGGCGCCAAAGGGCAACGCTTACGCGGAGCGGTGGGTCGGCACGATTCGGCGCGAATGCTTCGACCGGATGCTGATCTTCAGTGAACGACAGCTGGTGCGCGTGCTCGCCGAGTACGGGAGGCACTACAACGGCCATCGCCCGCACCGCTCGCGTGATCAACGACCTCCGATCGCTAGTCCCGCCATCTTTGCTGCCCAACCCGGACGAACCCAGGTTCGGCGAGACGAAGTACTCGGCGGTCTGATCAACGAATACCGTCATGCGGCGTGATCGCGGTCTTGTCTCGACGATCGGGGTTCTTGAGCCCCACAAGCCGGCGTTGCCGCTTCTTGACCAGCTGCGGCGCGAAGCTACCGTTCCGATCCCGGGGCACCTCGATCGGCACCGGACCGGCCTCGGTCAGCACTGTCTTGCCACGCGTGCCGTTACGCGAGTTGCCCCCGTCACGCCCGCCCGGGTCATGCTTGGCATAACCGAGATGATCATCCATCTCGCCCTGTGGGGCTCAAGAACCTCGGCCCGGGGTGCTTGCTGGGTTCGGCATGATCGTCGGGTGCTGTTCTCTGTTCTGTATGCGGCCTTGCGGGTGCTGCTCGTTCTCGTCGTGACCCGAGGTCGTAGCGAGGCGGCGAAGGACGTCGAACTGCTCGTGCTGCGTCATGAAGTGTCGGTGTTGCGCCGGCAGGTGACTCGTCCGCGGCTGGAGCCGAAGGATCGGCTGGTCCTTTCGGCGCTGGCTCGGTTGCTTCCGCGTGAACTGTTGCGGGTGAGGATCGTGACGCCCGAGACGCTGCTGCGTTGGCATCGGCAGTTGGTGGCGCGGCACTGGACCTACCCGCCGAAGACGAAGCCAGTGGGCGGGCGTCCCCGTGTCGCCGCTGTCATCCGGGATCTGGTGATCCGGTTTGCGCGAGAGAACCCGACGTGGGGTCACCGTCGGATCCACGGTGAACTCGCGGGACTTGGTTACGCGGTGGCTGCCGCGACAGTCTGGAACATCCTGAATGAGGCTGGGCTGGACCCGGCCCCGCGCCGCACGGGTCCGTCGTGGCGGAGTTTTGTCGGACCCAGGCGACGACGATGCTGGCGTGTGACTTCTTCACCGTCGATACCGTGCTGCTGCGTCGGATCTATGTGTTCTTCGTCCTCGAGGTGGGAACTCGGCGGGTGCACATCCTGGGGGTGACGCGGCATCCGACGGGGCAGTGGGTGACGCAGCAGGCCCGCAATCTCATGCTCACGCTGGGGGAGCAGGCTGACGGGTTCCGGTTCCTGGTCCGCGATCGCGACACAAAGTTCACGGCGAGCTTCGATGCCGTATTCGCGCCCTCGGGCATTTCGGTGTTGCGCAGCCCACCGAGTGCTCCGAAGGCCAACGCGTATGCCGAGCGTTGGGTGAGCACGATCCGACGCGAGTGTCTGGACCGGACCCTGATCTTCGGCGACCGGCAACTCCGACACGTGCTGACCGAGTTCGAGGACCACTACAACACGCACCGTCCCCATCGGGCTCTCGCGCAATGTTCACCGATCGATTCCGGCAGAACTCAACAATTCTGCTTGGCGGGCCCGGTCCGGCGGACGCAGGTCCTCGGCGGTCTGATCAACGAATACCAGCACGCTGCCTGACGAGAGCAGGCTGAGGTTCTTGAGCCCCACAGGGTCGCGGGGCGCAGGCGGCGCGCTCAACTGCGGTGAGCCAGGTCGCTCGGTGACCCGCGTCTGACAGCAGGTTGGTCGTCGTCGGCTGGCCGTGGTTGTGCCGACCTGTCGACGACGATTCCCTCTGCCACACAGCCTATTGGCTCGCGAGGTCGGCACAATCACGAGGTCGGCACAATCGCAGCAGTACTCGTGCGGGTTTCATTGTGGATCGTCGTTATGCGCGCCTCAGCCCCGACCGCGGCGCGCCGGAGTGAGGCTTTCGGTGGTGGAAGGATCTCGGTCGGTCAGGTTCGAAGAAATGCGAGGACGGCGAGGACCCGGCGATGTTGGTCGGTCGATTCGGGCAGTGCGAGCCTTTGGAAGATCTTTGTCACGTGGGCCTCGACGGTGCGTTCGGTGACTACGAGGCGCGTCGCGATCGCCCGGTTCGACATCCCCTCAGCGATGAGCCCGAGGACCTCGCGCTCGCGTTCGGTGAGCGCGGCGACGGGATCGTTGCGCCGGCGCCGTCCGACGAGCTGCGAGACGATCGTCGGGTCGATGACGGTCTCGTTGTCAGTCAGCCGCCGCAAGGCGTCGACGACGGTGACGATGTCGAAGACCCGCTCCTTGAGGAGGTAGCCGGTCCGTTCTGGATGCTGCTCGATGAGACGCATCGCGTAGGTGGGTTCGACGTATTGGGAAAGGACGAGTACCGCGATCTCGGGATGCTGTGCCCGGATCTGAGCGGCGGCGACGAGCCCCTCGTTCGTGTAGGTCGGGGGCATCCGGATGTCGATGAGCGCGACGTCCGGATGCGTGAGTTCAATCTGCCGGATCAGCTCGTCAGCGTCGGTAGCCTGTGCGACGACTTCCACGCCGGCGTCGCCGAGCAGGCTGACGATTCCTTGGCGCGTCAGCAGGACGTCGTCGGCTACGACGGCGCGCACGGGATCTCCACTCGGCAGGTCGTCGGCTCGACGAGGACGGTTCCGCCGAGTGCCCCGACGCGGTCGGCCAGTGCGAGCATCGGCGAGATACGGCTCGAGCCGTCATCGTCGACAGTGACGATCAGTCGTCCGTCTTCGTGGGCCACGGTGAGGGTCGCGTGACGCGCCGTGCGGTGGGCCGCGTCGTCGACGGCTTCGGCGACGGCGAAGTAGGCGGCGGCTTCGATAGGCGCCGGGTAGCGGCGGTCGTCGGTGCGGACGATCCGGATGTGCAGCGGGGCGGTGTCGGCGAGCGTGGCCAGTGCGGGGAGAACGCCTGCCTCGGTGAGTATCGCGGGATATATGCCGTGCGCGAGCTCGCGCAGTTCTTCCAGCGCGGATTGGGTCTCCTCGACGGCGCGGGCGAGCATCAGCTCGGTGGGGGAATCCGCATCAGACTTGGCGCTGGCGCGGGCCAGCCGAATGTCGTAGGACAGCGCGAGCAGACTCTGCTGGGCACCGTCGTGAAGGTCCCGCTCGAGACCGCGCCGCTCGAGATCGGCGGTCTCGACGATGCGGGCACGCGAGCGGCGAAGTTCCTCGATCTGTGCGAGGACTTCAGCTTGCAGCCGCTCGTTCTCCAGCCCCAGCCGAATCGCGGGCCCCAGCTGGTTCTCCAGTTGGTCGCTGGCGATGGCGTGCGAGATGGCCGCGATCGCTCGACCATTTCTGGTCAGGCGAGTGATGGTGCGTCCGGCCGAGCCGGCAGGCTCGGGGACATTCCGGCCGTTCGCGTCGACGAATCGCTGCGTATCGGGCAGCCAGTACGCGATGCGCAGGTGGGGATCGTGGAGCGCCGCGCCGAGCGCGGACTGGAGGAATCCCGCTGGTGGCGCGTCGTCGAGATCGGCGACGATCCGCACGACGGCTCGGCCTTCCGCTCGCGCGCGCAACACCGACCACACCAGCCCCGCAGCGAGAACGATCACCGCGCCGCTTGTGATGACGTAGATCGCGAAGAGGGCGGTGTCGGTCGGGTCCTCGATGACGGTGCTGTGCAGCCGGATGCCGTGTGCGGCGAGCGCACCGGCGAACACGACTGCTGGGACGGCGATCGGCACCAGGCGTACGCGCGCCGGAGATGAGGCGGTAATCAGTCGCATCACGCAAATCGCGACCATCAGCCCCGCCGCCGTCGCGGTGAACCAGCGATCGGCGATCGTGACGTCATGCGCGAGCACCGGGTGGGAGCGGACTAGGAAGCTGTTGACCGTGCAGTTCGCCCAGCAGCCAGGGTCGAAGTACGGATCCCTGGACAACGCAAGGACACCCGCGGCCAGCGTTGCCTCCACGTAGACAAGCCAAACGAAGGTCCGGATAGACAGCGACGTGATCCCGCCGGTCGGGTAGCCGAGCACCAGGTGGAGCAGCACCGGGAAGGTGAACCCGCTCAGCACCACCGCAACGCTGCGCACGAGTGGTGGCCCGTCTTGCCAGGCGATCCACACCGGCGCGAACCACATCAACCCGGCGCACAACGCGAGATCCGCGAGCAGGCCCGCCCGTCGATCGATAGCCACGACGAGGCCCGCCGTCGCCAAGCCGAGTCCGGCAATGAGCATGAGCGCGGACCCCGCCGAAGAGATTCCGGCATATGTCGTGAACCGCCCGCCGCGGTGCGCGATGGCCAGCGCGCCTGCACCCGCACCGATCGCGAGCAGGCCGCCGACAACGCGAGCCACGAAGGCCAGCCGAGCCCTCTCACCGTCCATCGCGCGGATTCTCGCACGGCATAGACGCGGGACGTTGATACTGGCCACAGTCCGACAATGGGGGTAACCCGGATCCGGTCGACCTGCGGTCGGCCTACTGTTTGCCTCGACCTTCGAGCCGCGAGGTGAACGATGCCCAAGAGGTGGAGCGATCTGACGACTACCGCCGTCGCGGCTGGCGTAGCAGTCCTGCTGGCCGCATGCGGCACGAGCAGCTCGGCCGGCAGCAACCGGCAGAGTGGGACGAAGCCCGCAACGGCTTTGCCGACCCCGTTCACGATCACCGCCCGATACAGCGCGAAGTCGCTCGGGATCGATAACCCCGCCGAGCTGGCAATTGGTCCGGATCGAAATATCTATCTCACTGACAGTAGCCAGCGGGTGACGGCGATCTCGGCGGACGGGCACGTTCTTCGGCGCTGGGGAAGGCCCGGTCGCGGCCCCGGTGAATTCCGGTTCGTTTCCAGCGACCCCAAAAACCCGAAAGACATCCATGCGGCGCTCGCGGTCGGCGCCGACGGCATCGTGTATGTCTCGGACAGCGGCAACGGGCGGGTTCAGCTCTTCACCGCCCGGGGGCACTACGTTCGCCAGTTCGGCAGCTTCGGCGCCGGGAAGGGACAGTTCCTGTCGCCATTCGATCTCGCCGTCGACGACCTGGGAAACGTGTATGTCGCCGACGACCAACTCGAGATCCTGGCCAAGTACGCACCGAGCGGCGCGTTCGTCTGGCAGATCGGTGGCACCGCCTCGCCCGATCCGGACCTCGTCGGCCACCTGCATCTGACAAGCATCGACGCGCACGGAAGGTTGGTGATGGCCAACGATGACAGGTCCAGGGTCGTCTACGCCGATCGAAACGGGCACGCGGTGGACGCGTTCGGAAGTCGTCGCGAGTTCCCGGGCGGGGCGTGTGATGCGACTGTCGATTCTCTCGGCTACACCTACGTGACCGGCTGCAGCCGCGACCCATGCGCACAGGTGGCGTGCGCGGCGACGCGAGTCTTCGACCGGGCGCATCGGCTAGTGGCGCAGTGGCCAGGCACGCAGAGCCCGCTGCTCAGGTCACCGACGTTCGGCCCGGTCGGCGAAGTCTTCGCGCTCGGCCAGGACAGATCCGTCCTGAGGCTGCACATCACTCTGCCGCGGCGATGACCTGATGGCTGCTGCCCGAGCCGGTCTCGCTGCGCTGGTCGCCCTCGCCGTGGCGGCCTCCGGGTGTACCGGTGCCGCACCGGGGGGCGACAAGGCCGGTGGTCGGACGGGAGGTGGGCCGCTGGTGCTGCGGATGGCCAGCACTCCGTCGCGTCTGAGCAACGACGCTCCGCCTGTCGCGGACTTTGTCCAGCGGGTTGCCGCCCTGTCGCACGGGGCCATCCGGATCAAGGTCATCGACCAGTGGGGCAGTTACACCCCGGACGCCGAGGCCCAGGTCGTGCATGCTGTCGCGTCGGGCGCGGTGGACGTTGGATGGGCGGGGAGCCGGGTGTTCGACGTGCTCGGAGCCGAGGGCTTCCGCGCCCTCTCGGCGCCGATGCTGATCGACAACTATCGACTGGAAACCGCGGTCCTCAAGAGCGCCATCCCCGGCCAGATGCTTGCTGGACTGAAGAGCAGCGGCGTGAGCGGTCTCGGCGTCCTTGGCGACAGTCTCCGCCGGCCGATCAGCGTCAAGCGTGCATTACTCGCTCCGGCGAACTGGCGAGGCATCTCCTTCGGCACCTACCTGTCGAGTGTCCAGGAGCAGGCGATCCGCGCGCTGGGCGCTACGGTGGTGAACGCCTACGGCCCGTTCCGCAGCCAGGCTCTCGACGTCGGCAAGATCCAAGGCTTCGAGTTCGACATCCGCCGCTACGACTGGCTCGGGCTCGCGGCGAAGGCCCCCTACGTCGCGGCGAACGTCGCGCTGTGGACGCAGATCGATGTGTTGTTCGCGAATCCGAGCCGGCTCGCGGCGCTCACCGAGCAGCAGCGCGGCTGGCTCACACAGGCCGCAAACGACGCCGCCGAGCAGTCCGTAACGCTCGCCCGGGAGGACGCGACGAACGTCAGGCATGTCTGCGCGATGGGCGCTCGGTTCGTCAACGCCTCGTCGGCTGACCTGGTCGCTATGCAGCGGTCGCTGTCCGTTGTCTACCAGCAGATCGAGCAGGATCCGCAGACCAAGACCTTCGTCCAGCAGATCGAGCACCTGAAGAAGTCGACGCCTCCCGGGCCCGCTCTCGCGATCCCCGCTGACTGCTCGGGCGAGCATTGACCGGCTGCGCGGAGCACACCGAGAGGCAAGCCTCAGGTGCCGTTGCGATTATCCGGGACCCGCGCGGTTAACCGGGTCCCGCCGCCGCGCGGGCTTTCCACAGTTAGCGTCCCGCCGAGAGTTTCGACCCGGTCGGCGAGGCCACCCAGCCCGGTCCCGCGACCGGGATCTGCACCGCCGATCCCGTCGTCCGCGACCTCGACGATGATTACTGCATCGTCTGGGCGCACCGCGATACGGACGGTAGTGGCAGCCGCGTATTTCGCGACGTTCGCCAGCGCCTCCGAGCAGACGAAGTACACACACGCCGCCGCGCTCGGCGCGGCATCGACCACCGACACGGACAGCTCGACAGGCAGCCGGAACTCCTCGGCGAGCGAGGTGAGCGCCGCCGCGAGCCCGCGCTCGGCCAACTCGCGCGGATGGATGCCGCGGGCCAACCGCTGCAGCTCCTGCCGGCCCCGGACGAGCTGTTTCACCGACTGCGCGATGCGTTGCGCCGTGCCTTCGCCAACCGCTGATCGACGCGCCTCACGCAGTGTCTCGGCAAGCTCGCCGAGGCAGCGCTGCGCCCCTTCGCGCAGTCGGCGTTCCAGCCGCTCCCTCTCCTCGTCTCTCGCTGCGACGATGCGCCGGCGCGACTCCGTGATCTCGCCAAGGCGCGCGCAAACCTCACCTTGCAGACGCGCATTGGCCGCGGCGAGCTTGGCAGCAGCCGCGACCGCCTCCAGCAGCCCATGGTCGCCCAAGACCGCAGAGTCGTGGACGAGGACCGCCACCGGCTGGCCGTCCCGCTCGACGACCGTCATCGAATGGCCTGCGTCGGGCAGTACGAGCAAGCGCCCCTCGGCATCGACGAACCCGCCCACCTCGGCCAGCCAATAGCCGACCTGCAGACTTGGATCGCCGAGCGCACGAGCCAGCGCCTCACGCAATGTGGTGGCTCGGGTCTGCCCAAGTTCGACGACCAGATCGGTGACCTCGGCACGCTCCCACGCCGAGCTGAACAGGCCGATGACCAGAACGAGCGACAAGGTGCAAAGCGCCGCCTCGTACCCACACAGCGTCGCCGTGGTGGCAACCCGGGTGGACACCGCGAGACGCAGGATCGCGGTCGCCACAAGTATGGCCGCGAGACCTGTCGTCGCCTGGAGCGCGGCGAGCCGGATACGACGCTCGGCCCCGACCGTGCCGAGACAAGCGCGAGCCGCGAACATGACGAGCAGTACGCACAGCACGATGGTGGCGGTCTCACTTCGCCACACCGCAGTGATGAATGCGACCGCATACCCAGCAGCGAGCGCAGCCGTCTCCGTTCTCCGGACTGGGCGCCCCCGCGGATAGGTGAGCACGAGCGCCACAAGCGGGCCGCGGTGCAGATACAGCGCGTGCGCACCGAGCCAATCCAGCCCGCTGATGCCGGTAGTGGCGAAGTTGGGCGCGAACCAGGCAAAACCCGCCGCCGCGAGCAGCGCACCGGACAGGCTCGCCGGGCGCTGCGACCAAGCCACCAGGCCGCACCCGATCAAGAACCATCCGGTGAGGAGGTCCGGCGCCCAGTCGCGAGGCTCCGCCCAGCCGTACAGATTTGCCTCGGCAGTTATACCCGCCACCGCGGCGGCCGGCCACAACGACAGCCGCAACCAGCGAGGTGACGACTCAACCGACCAGGGCAGCGAGCGCAGCACCCGACAGCTCCCGCTTCGCGAGGAAGCCGCACATTCGCGCTGCGGCCAGCCGCGGACCGTACGCATCCGCGTCCCGGCTCGAGATCAGCACCACCCGCGGCGGTTCATCAGTCGCCGCCAGCCGCTCGGCGACCGCGAACCCGTCCAGATCAGGAAGCTGGACGTCCAGCAACACCACTTCCGGACGCAGCCGCTCGACCGCGGCCAGCGCGGCAACACCGCCCGCGACATGCCCTATGACCGCGAAACCCTCCGCTTCGAGCAGCGCGCTCGCCGAATCACGAAACGCGTCATGGTCATCAACGATCAGCACTGTCGTGGGCACGGGCCGATCGTCCCAGACCCCTCGCGCAAAAGCACTGCGGATAACCCCAATCCCGTGCGTGGAGCCCGAGTGCACGCATCAGCCAAAGACTGTGGCTCGCCGCATTACCGGCGCCCCACCGCGCCCATAGCGTCCATCAACGTAAACCAGTGCCCCACCGGCCTGGTGCTTCGACCAGCGGACGAGGAGAAAGCCAATGGATAGATGGCTAAGTGCCACAGCGGCGGCGCTGCTCACGCTGGGTGTCAGCGTCCAGCCCGATCCAATCGGGGAATGCGCCGACCCTCCCGCCGATCACGCCGACCGCCGTCCACGCGTACCCGTCGGTATGGGCGTACGTCGCCCTGGTGCTGGTGACGGTGGCCTGCACCGTCGCCGCGTGCGTGCTGATCGCCCGCACGCGGCCTCCCGCTACCCACGCAACCCCAAAGAAGAAAAAGGTGCATCAATCATGAAGCGTTTCCGCATCGCGTCAATGCTTTCCGCGGTTGCCGTGTTCACGATGGCGGTGAGCCCAGCGCCGGCCAGCGCCACCTTCCCCGCCAAGAACGGACTGATCGCGTTCCAGGCCATTACCGGCGACGGCAATCAGCTCTTCACGGTCCGGCGCAACGGCCACGACCTGCGGCAGATCACAAACGGCCCCGGCGAGGCCACGACACCCGACTGGTCCCCGGACGGACAGAGGTTGGCCTACTCGCTCAACGAGTGCACCATCGCGCTCGTCCGTGCGAATGGGACCGGACGGCACGTCATCCCGTCGCAGACGCCGCCGGATGGCTGCGAGACCGATCCCGTGTTCACGCCCGACGGCGGGCATCTGGTCTTCGAACGCTATGACCCAGTCACGAACGACGACGCGATCTGGATCATGAACCTCGACGGCAACGGCCGCCGCCGCATCGGCACTGGGCCGGGCGGCGCCGCAACCCCCGAGGTCTCACCCGACGGTCAGACGGTCTCGTTCCTGTCGTTCACCCCGGATAACCTGACGGCTCTGTTCGCGGTGAGCATCGGCGGAGGCGACGCCCGGCAGATCACGCCCACCCTGTACGGCATCACCTACAAGCACGACTGGGCGCCCGACGGCTCCCGGCTGGTGATGAGCGACAACGCCGACAACCCCAACCGGCCCGTGAACATGGTGACGATCCGCCCGGACGGCACCGGGCTGCGCTACTTGACCAGCCTGCGGACCCCCGATCGGGGGGCCTTCGCCGGTGGCTACTCCCCGGACGGTAAGTGGATCGTGTATAGGCTCGAGCACGGAGACCAGAACGCCCTGATGATCATGCGCACCGACGGCCAAGGAGCGCACACCATCCTGCCGTTCTCCTCATTCCGGCCGCGGAGCATCGACTGGGGTCCCGCTGCGGGATGAAGAACGGCCGCTCCGGCGGGGCCGGAGCGGCCTAACACGACGGACGGTCGCGGTGGCGGTGGGCCGTCGGGCCAGCAACCAACTTCGTCTTCGCCGAGGCCCGCGTGGGATAGACGGCTCGTCGGCCCGCCTTCGCGGCCTGCTCGGATGCCGACTCGTGACCCACGGCGCGCACCACGAACGCGGGCCGTCTTCGAGGCGACTGCCCGCGAGAATCTTGGTCCTCAGTCTCGGCTCACGTACGGACCTATACCTACGCTCGGCCGATGAGGCTGGGACTACCCGCAAACGACCACCGGCTGCAAGCAGGCGGGTTCAGAGAGGGATCGCTTGAACATTGTCAGCCCGTCCGACCGGCGGTACCATAGCGGCCCTCTCAAAATAGCGAGGTGGGACATCCATGTCGACAGACACCGATCTGCAGCAGACTTCCGGGTCGTCGGTCGAGGAGTACGACGCGATTCGGGACGTAGTCCAAACCTGCCTCGATGGTGAAGCCAAAGGCGATGCCACCAAGTTGCAGGAAGTGTTTCACAAGGACGCGTGGATGTTCGGCGAGCTCGCTGGCACCCGCTACGACGTGCCGATCCAGACGCTCTTCGACATGGTCGCCGAAGGTCCGGCGGACACCGGGAACTACCAGAGCCGGATTGTCTCGATCACGCACCTTGGAGACGTGGCGACCGTGATCGCGATGGAAGAAGGCTATTGGGGAACGGTTTCCTTCGTCGACTTCTTCGCACTGTGCCGTATCAACGGCACATGGAAAATAGTCAACAAGACGTTCGCCCATACCGGCGGCCAACCGCCAGAGTAAGCGCGGGTGGGCACGGGTCGGTCTCTCGCCATTAACCCGGGGGCGTGCCCGTACGTCCGTCGCGGACCCGCGGCACCACATACGCACAGGTGCCCCGTTCAGAACGACTGACCGGAACAGCGTGTCGCCTAGCGGCCACGCCCACAAGGTTGTCAATTAGGTCGTCCACAATTCAGTTGTAGACGACGCTTTGCCCTGTGGGGCTCAAAAACCTCCGTTCGATTGTGTTCGGCATGATCGTCGGGGTGTTCTTTTCGGTTTTGTATGCGGTGTGGGGCTCAAAAACCTCAGCCGGGTGTAGAGGCTAGGTCCGGCATGATCTTTCAGGTGTTGTTCTCTGCCCTCTACGCCGCGTTCCGTGTCCTGCTGTCTGCGGTCGTGGCTCGTGGTCGTGGTGAGGCGGTGAAAGAT
>JBBQZQ010000085.1:0-12702 GCA_038207565.1 Mycobacteriales bacterium | reverse complement strand
GCTGTGAGCCGCGGCCACCGCGGCGTTCTCGTTGTTCCACACAAACAATCGATGCTCGCCCGGTGGCCGCCCCACACCCGGCAGAAACGCTGATCACCGCGGCCCCAGCATCAAAATCACGATCTACGGCTGCAGTACTAGGAGCGGCGATGCGGGGTGGCCCTGAGCAAGCAGGACTCCTACTCAGGGCCACAGTCTCCGAGATTATCCGGTCCGCGCTGAACAACATGCAGCTTCGCGTTGAACGCAGCACGATAGAGCGGTTTCGAGCGCGCCTGCACCTCAACGTGGGCGAGGTAGCGTCGCCCGGGTGACACCGACGCAGCTGCGCGCCTTCGCGGCCGTGGTGCGACTCGGGTCGGTCAAGCGAGCAGCCGCCGACCTCGACGTGTCCGAGGCGGCGGTGTCGCTGCACGTGGGCCAGCTGCGCAGAGAGCTCGGCGACAAGCTCTTCACCCGGACCGCCGCTGGTCTGGCGTTCACGCCCGGCGGGCTTCGGCTCGCGAGCCGGGCTGCCGAGATGCTCGGCCTGCAGGACCGCACGATCCTCGAGGTCCGCCAGGCCGGCGCAGGGCGCCGGTTGCTGCGCGTGGCTGCGTCCGGCATGTTCGCTGAGCACTGCGCGCCCGGTCTCATCGAGCTGTTCGCGGGCCGCGCTGCCGATCTCGACGTGGAGCTCAGCGTGCACAGCCCGCTGGAATTCAATTCACTGCTGCTGACCCGGGGTGTGGACGTCGCGATCGGGCCGCGCCCACCGAGTACCGACGAGTCGGTCCGGTGCACTCCTTTTCTCAACTACGACCTGGCCCTCGTCGCCGCACCGGAGCATCCGATGTCGCGCGTCCACGCCGGGCTGGGTGAGCTGCGCGAGCAGACGTGGCTGCTCGGGCCGTCGGCCACCGAGCGTATCGGTCAGACGCACGCGATGATCCTGCGCGTCGGCGTTCCCGAAGCGCGCCAGCAGATCTTCCAGAGCCAGGCCGCCGCGCTGGAGGAGGCGAAGCGGGGCAACGGCATCGCGCTCGCCGTGTCCTTCGCCGTGGCCCGCGATGTGGCTGACGGTCACCTGACCCGGATTGCCGCGCCGACCCTGCAGTCCAAGGGCGCGTGGAACATCCTGGCGCTGGACAGCAAGTCGGCCCCACCCGCTGCGGCCGAGCTGATCCGGTTCGTGACGACTCCACGTGCGACGCAGGCGATGCTGCGCGGCTCGGGAGTCACCGTCGGGCGGTTCCGCCCCTCGATCCACGTGACGCTCTGGAGCTGACCGCGAGCTCCGCCACGACGTCGCCCAGGGACCGGAACGTGCCGGCAGGAAGGAAGCGGTCGCAGAACGGCAGCGCGGCGGCCATGGTCGCGACCCGCGGCTGGAAGCCGGGCACCGACGCGCGGGGATTCATCCAGATGACGCGGTGTGCCCGGCGGTGCAACCGGGACATCGCTGCCGCCAATGCCTGCGGCGGCTCGCTGTCCCAGCCGTCCGAGCCGATCACCACGATCGCGCCGCGCACCGCCGCGCCGTGATGCGAGGCGAGCAGCGCCTGGAGGTTGCCCGCGATCCGCGTGCCGCCGAAGCGATCGACGACCTTGGCGGTGGCCTGCCCGATTGCGATCTCGGCCGAGCGGTGGGCCAGCGTCGCCGTGAGCCGGGTGAGGGTGGTGGCGAATGCGAAGACCTCGGCGTGCGCGCCCAGCGTCAGGGCGCGCATGAGGTGCAGGTACGCCGTCGCCTGCGCCTGCATCGACTGGCTCACGTCGCAGAGCATGACCACCCGGCGGGGACGCTGCACGGCGCGCTCGTGCACCAGGTCGACCGCCTCCCATCCGGTGCGCCGCGAGCGGGCCACCGTCGCGCGCAACGCGATCCGGTGACCCGCACCATCGACAGCCATCCGGCGTGACCGGCGCATCGGCCACGTCCGAACCGCCGTCTCGATCCAGCCGCCGAGCAACCGCAGCTGCTCGGCGGTGAGCTGTTCGAACGCGACGTCGGTGAGACCTTGCAGTTCACTGGGCAGCCGCTCGGGGATCCACACCGGGCTCTCGGAGTCCTCGGAGTCGCCGACGACGGGGGGCAGAGTCACCCAGGGCAGTCCGGCTCCGGCGGCATTCGGCGCGGACGACTCCGGGAGCGAGGCATGGGCATCGTCATCGCCCGCCGGCGTGCCGAGCGGTAGGCGGCGTGCAGTCGGGTCCAGCTCCAGCACGGCGTCGTCGAACACCGCGGCGAACACCGCGTCGAAACGCGGCAGGTCGCCGTGCCGGCGCACCAGACAGACCCTCGCCGTCCAGTAGAGCTCGCCGCGCGAGGCCGGGTGCGAAACCCGCAGGGCGCGCACGAACGACTCCACCGACGTCAGCCCGACCGGTACTCCGGATACCCGCAGCCGCTGCGCGAACGACACCCCGAACGCCGCGCGGTCGATGCCACGCAGCATTGCGTCAGCCCGAGGCATAGCCGAGATCATCGAGCGCCGCGGTGATCGCGATGCGATCGTCAGGGGTCTTGGCGATCGAGCCAAGCGTGCGGACGACGTCCGCGCGCACCAGTTCGCTCGCACCGAGCACGGCGAGCGCCGACAGCCAGTCGATCGCCTCGGCCATGCCCGGCGCCTTGTCGAGGTCGAGCTGCCGCACCCGTCCGACGAACTGTGACGTCGACGCGATGAGCGCCTCGTTCGCCGCAGGCACGCTGCGCCGCAGGATCTCGGCACTACGCGCGGGCTCGGGGTAGTCGATCCAGTGGTATAGGCAGCGTCGGCGCAGCGCATCGTGCAGTTCGCGACTGCGGTTGGACGTCAACACCACCATCGGCCGGCGTGCCGCTGTGAACGTGCCCAGTTCGGGGACGGTCACCGACGCCTCCCCCAGGAACTCGAACAGCAACGCTTCGAATTCGTCGTCGGCGCGGTCGATCTCGTCGATCAGGAGCACCGGCGGCGACGGACCGTCGTACCGGATTGCCCGCAGGATCGCTCGTTCCTGCAGGAACTCGGTGGTGAACAGGTCGGCGTCGCGCAGGGTGGTGTCCGACGACTCGGCCAACCTGATCGCTAGCAGCTGACGCTGGTAATTCCACTCGTACAGCGCTTCGCTCGCAGTAAGGCCCTCGTAGCACTGCAGCCGGATCAGGGGGGTGTCGAGCGCGCGGGCGAGCGATTTCGCCGCGGCCGTCTTGCCGACACCGGGTTCCCCCTCGAGCAGCAGCGGCTGGCCGAGCGATGTGGCGAGGAAGATCGCGGTCGCCGTGCCGTCGTCGACGAGGTAGTCGACCTCGTCGAGGCGCTGACGCAGCTGCCCGATGTTGGCGAACGGCGCGCTCACGACACGATCAGCGCCCGTTGCTCGCCACGAACTGGTCGCGGCAGCCCGGGTTGCAGAACCAGTGCTCGACGCCGTCAAGGACGAGATGCGGCGTGTCGGGCAGCACGGCGACCGTCATGCCACAGACGGGATCAACGGCCTGCGCGGGTGCCGTGATCGCCGTCGAGGTGGGGGCGCCCGAACGTACGGACGCGATCACCTCCGCCATGATCGACACTGCCACTTCGCCGGCGGTACGCGCGCCCAGGTCGAGCCCCGCAGGTGTGCTGATGCGCGCCCGCTCGTCGGCTGACAACCCCATCCCGTCGAGAACACCGGTGCCGCGTCGCGGGCTGGCAACCAGGGCGATGTAACCGACTGCGCCGTCGAGTGCAGCCCGCAACGAACTCTCTTCGTCCTTTCCGTAGCTGGCGACGACGACCGCCGCGGTGTGGTCCCCGAGCGCCGAGGGCAAGCCACGCGCGGTGGCATAACCCAGGACGTCGGCGATAGCCAGCAACGCCTCGGCGACCGGCGTGTGCCCGACGACCTCGAGCAGCGGCGGCGGCAACTTCGGCTCCAGGAAGATCTCCAACGCCCCGCCGGACAGGCACGGGTTGACGACGACCTGAGCGCCCGGGGAATCGGGGAAGGTCACCTCGCCAACCGGGATCACCCGCAGCAGCACGCTCTGACCGTCGCGCAGGGCGCCGAGTGCGGCGGCGCGTACTGACATCTCGGCGCACTGGCCACCGACGAACCCCTCGATCGACCCGTCCTGCAAGACGATCGCCGCGTCACCCGGGTGCGCCGAGGTCGGTACCTGGGCGCGCACCACCGTCGCCTGCACGAACGGCACCCGGTCGGCCGCCAGCGCGGTCGCGCGAGCCTCGATCAGCTTCGTCATCTCGCCATCACGATCTCAGATCGGGGGCGTCGCGTGGCCACGCATCGCGTCCCAGACCCGGGACGGCGTGAGCGGCATGTCCGCGTGCCGCACCCCGAACGGCTTGAGCGCGTCGACGACGGCATTGACCACCGCGGGCGGTGACCCGACCGTCGCGGATTCGCCGACCCCCTTCGCGCCGATCGGGTGGTGTGGCGACGGCGTGACCGTGAACCCGGTTTCCCAGTCGGGTACTTCCAGCGCGGTGGGGATGAGGTAGTCCATCAGCGAACCGCCGAGGCAGTTCCCGTTCTCGTCGAACGCGATGATCTCCATGAGCGCCATCCCGACGCCGTCGGTGAGACCGCCGTGCACCTGGCCTTCGATGATCATCGGGTTGATGCGTGTGCCGCAGTCGTCGACTGCGACGAAGCGGCGCACCTTGACGACTGCGGTGCCGGGATCGACGTCCACGACGCAGATGTAAGCCCCGTTGGGATAGGTCAGATTCTCGGGGTTGTAGCAGACCTGCGCGTCCAACCCACCCTCGATGCCCTCGGGCAGATCGCCCGCGCCGTGCGCCCGCATGGCGATGTCCTGGATCGTCACCGACTTGCCGGGGTCGCCCTTCACGGCGAACGAGCCCTTGTTCCAGTCGAGGTCGGCGACCGACACCTCGAGCATCCCGGACGCGATGATGCGCGCCTTGTCGCGGACCTTGCGGGCGACCATCGCCGCGGCCGCACCCGACACCGGCGTCGAGCGGCTGCCATAGGTGCCGAGCCCGAACGGGGTGTTGTCGGTGTCGCCGTTGACCACCTGGATGTCGGCGGGCGGTAGGCCGAGCTCCTCACCGACGATCTGCGCAAATGTTGTCTCGTGCCCCTGGCCCTGGCTCATGCACGAGACGCGAACGACCGCTTTACCGGTCGGATGAATCCGCAGCTCGCACCCGTCGGCCATCCCGAGACCGAGGATGTCCATGTCCTTGCGGGGGCCGGCGCCGACCGCCTCGGTGAAGAACGCGACGCCGATGCCCATCAGCTCCCCGCGGGCGCGCTTCTCGGCCTGCTCGCGGCGCAGTTCGTCGTACCCGGCGATGCGCAACGCCTCATTCATCGTCGCCTCGTACTCGCCGGAGTCGTACACCCATCCCGTCTTCGTCGTGTACGGGAACTGCTCGGGCTGGATGAAGTTCTTCATCCGCAGATCGACCGGATCCATCTGCATGTCGTAGGCGAGGCAGTCGACGAGTCGTTCGACCAGGTAGACCGCCTCGGTGATGCGGAACGAGCACGCATACGCGACACCGCCGGGCGCCTTGTTGGTGTAGACGGCCGTCATCGAGCAGTACGCGGCTTCGATGTCATAGGAACCGGTGAACACGCCGAAGAATCCCGCAGGGTACTTCGTCGGCGCTGCCGTGCCGTTGAAGGCGCCGTGGTCGGCCAGGACGTGCGTACGGATCGCGAGGATCTTGCCCTCCTTGGTCGCCGCAATCTCGCCGCGCATGACGTAGTCGCGCGCGAACCCCGTGCTCGTCAGGTTCTCGGACCGGTCCTCCATCCACTTCACCGGCTTGCCGGTCAGCAGCGAACCGACGATTGCGCAGACATAACCGGGATAGATCGGCACCTTGTTGCCGAAGCCGCCGCCGATGTCGGGTGCGATCACGCGAATCTTGTGCTCGGGCAGGCCGGCCACGATGGCATACAGGGTGCGGTGGGCGTGCGGCGCCTGCGTCGTCGACCAGAGCGTCAGCTTGCCGTCGACGCGGTCGTAGTCGGCGACCGCGCCACAGGTCTCCATCGGCGCCGGGTGCACACGCGGGTAGACGATGTCCTCGGTGACGACGACGTCAGCCTTGGCGAACGCGGCCTCGGTCGCCGCAGCGTCCCCGGTCTCCCAGTCGAAGCAGTGGTTGTCCGTCTTGCCCTCGAGGTCGTCACGGATCACTGGCATGCTCGGGTCGAGCGCGGTGCGCACGTCCGCGACGGCCGGCAACATCTCGTACTCGACGTCGATGAGTTCGAGCGCGTCGCGCGCGGCGTAACGATCGTCGGCAACGACGAACGCGACCTCCTGGCCCATGAAGCGCGCCTTGTCGGTGGCGAGCACAGCCTGCACGTCGTTGGACAGGGTAGGCATCCAGGCCAGGCCCTTCTCGGCGAGCATGGCGCCGGTGACGACGAGTTTCACCTTCGGATGTGCTTCGGCAGCGGAGGTGTCGACGCTGACGATGCGGGCATGCGCCATCGGGGCACGCAGGATCGCCAGGTGCAACATGCCGGTCAGCTGCACGTCGTCGCAGTAGCGTCCGAGGCCGCGAATGAAGCGCGGGTCCTCCTTGCGCAGCATCCGCCCGTGCCCGACGGGCTTCTGGTCGTTGTCCTCGAACTCGGTGCTGCGGCGGTCCTCGACCGCGGTCACGACGTGCTCGCCATGGTCGAGGGGGCGGTGGCCGGGGTGGTGGTCCGCGTGCCGGCCTCCTCCGCGGCGGCCCACCGCACCGAGCGCACGATCGTCGCGTACCCGGTGCACCGGCAGATCTGGCCGGAGATCGCCTCGCGAATGTCGCTCTCGGACGGGTCGGGGTCGCGGTCGAGCAGCGCGCGCGCGGTCATCATCATTCCGGGCGTGCAGAACCCGCACTGCAGGCCGTGGCACTCCATGAACCCGCGCTGGATCGGGTCGAGCTCGCCGTTCTGCTCGAGGCCCTCGACCGTGCGTACCTCGTGTCCACCCGCCATGGCCGCGAGGACGGTGCATGCCTTGACCGGCTCGTTGTCGAGCCAGACGACGCACGTCCCGCAGTTGCTCGTGTCGCATCCCCAGTGCGTGCCCGTAAGGCCGAGGTGGTCGCGCAGGAAGTGGACCAGCAGCAGCCGTCCCTCGATCTCGCGGGTGACCTCGTCTCCGTTCACGGTCATGGTCACCTGCATGTCAGGACCCCTCCTCGATACGGGCGGCGGCGCGGCGTAGCGCGCGCCTGGTGAGTTCGCCGGCCAGATGGCGCTTGTAGTCCTCGGTACCGCGCGAGTCGGTTGTCGGGCTGCAGCTGCGCGAGGCGATCTGCGCAGCCTGCTCCCACGCGTCCTCCGACGGTGCTTGGCCGCGCAGCGCCGCCGCGATCGCAGGCAGCGCAGTGGTGTTCGGGCCGACGGCGGCAAGCCCGACCTTGACGTCGGCGATGCTGGAACCGTCCAGCCAGAGCGCTGCCCCGGCCGACGTCACGGCCCAGTCACCGGCCCGACGCTCGACCTTCTCGTAGGCGCTCGATCCGTTGGGGCGTAACGGAATCCGGACCTCGAGCAGCATCTCCGCATCACCCACCGCGGTCTCGTACGGGCCGCGGTGGAAGTCCTCCATCGTCACGACCCGCTCGCCGTCCTGACCGCGGATCACACAACTGGCGTCGAGCGTGGTGCACACCGCGGAGAGATCCTCGGACGGGTCGGCCTGGCACAACGATCCGCCGATCGTGCCGCGGTTGCGCACGATCGGGTCCGCGATCACCCGCTCGGCGTCACGAAAGATCGGGAGCGCCGCCGCGAGCTCAGCTGAGTCCAGCAGCTCGCGATGGCGGGTCATCGCGCCGATCCGGATCTGGTCTCGCTCGACCGTGATGTAACCGAGCTCGCCGTGCAGGTCGTTGATGTCGATGAGGTATTCGAAGTTAGCCAGGCGCAGCTTCATCATCGGCAGCAGGCTGTGCCCGCCGGCGACCAGACGCGCCGAGTCACCGAGCCTCGTGAGCAATCCGATCGCCTGCTCGACGCTGCTCGCGCGTTCGTACTCGAATGGTGCCGGAACCTGCATGCGGAACTCCTTCGGCTCGTGACCGTCGTGCACATTGGGCGCCCCGGCGGCCGTCGTGTCAACGGCGACCTAAGCACTCCCTTAACTCCGGCATCGAGGATTAAGTGCTGCCTCAGGTCGGCGTTGACAGCATTACCGGAGGGCAGCATGCTGCGGGCCAGGTCCGTCCGCGGCGCCACGGCAGCGGTGATCGGGTCCGGGTCCGCACGGCCGACTGGAGAGGAACCTCATGGCTGCAGGCGAGGACGACACGCTGGGTTCGCCGGTGCCCGAGCGCAGCGGGGAGACCGTCGACGACGCGGTTGCGACCGCCGAGCACGGCTCGCAGGTGGCGGGCATGCACACGCCCTCCGGCCAGGCCGAGTCCGGCGAGTCGCGGCTGGAACAGCTGCCCGAGGTCGCGGGGACGGACGGTCCCCGCGTCGACGGCGAGCCCACCGGGACGGGCGACGCGGCGGCTGCGGCCGAGGACGGCGTCTCGGGTGCGGCGCAGCGTGCCGTCGGCGCGCGCACCTCCGACCGCGTCGCCGGCGGCGAGGACGCGCCCGCCAACCCGTGATGCCCTGATGCCCGACCCGTGATGCCCTGATGCCCGACCCGTGATGTCCTGATGCCCGATCCCTGATGCCCCGGTGCCGGCCAGACGTCCGGTCCGGCTGCGGATGATCGCCGACCGCTGTCGGTCGCCGCCCGTGATCAACAGCGAGAAAGGTGTGATATCGCGCGCGTTTGCTCGGTTGATCACTGCAGGTGCCATTGCTAACGAAACTTTCAGTAAGTACTGTTAGCAACATGACGATGAGTGGACGGCCATTGCTGGACACCCGTGTCGACGCTGCCCTCTTCGTCGGCCGCGACGAAGAGCGACACCGGCTCGAGTCCGCGGTGGCCCAGGGTTACAACACGCTGGTGTGGGGCGAACCCGGCATCGGCAAGACCTCGCTCGTGCGCTCGCTCACCTACCACCTGCGCACGTCCGGACGGCTGGTGCACTACGTGCGCGTCGAGGGGGCCGCGACCGGAGCCGGCATCCTGCGTGAGGTGGCCGGCACCGTCCTGAACGCCCGCGGCATGGTCGCCGAGCAGGACGTGGATGCGCTGCTCGAGCTCGTGGCCCAGGCACCCGATCGTCCCGTGGTCATCGTCGACGATGTGCGCTCGGAAGCCGGGCACCAGCTCTTCGGGACGCTGCGCGATCAGCTGTGGGCGTTGCAGTGGACCTGGATCGTCTCTGCCCGCAGCGAGGAGAAGGGGGGGCTGCTGCTACCCCCGGCCAGCGCGTTCTTCGAGCGGGTCATCGAGCTCGGCGCGTTGCCGCCGGCCGCCGCAGTGGACCTGCTGCGCCGCCGCACCGGCAAGCGTGCGCCCGCCTGGGCGCGGCAGGTGGCGGACGTGGCCGGCGGCAACCCGCGCCGGGTGCTCGCGGTGGCACGCGACGTTGTCGAGAACGGCGGGGACGCTGCCGCGATCGTCGATGGTTTCGGGCAGCGTGCCACGGCGCTGCGCGAACTCGGCCGGCCGGAATCCATGCTCGCCGCCGAACTGGAATCACTCGGTGCGGCCTCCGCGTCGGACGAGGTGCTGCTCGATCGGCTGGGGTGGACGCGCGCCCGCGCCGCTCAGGTGTTCGCCGCCCTCGAGAAGGCCGGCCTGGTCGTGAGCGACGAGGTCCGCTCTGGCACCGGCCGTCCGCGACGCGTTTTCCGTCTGACCCCCACTGCACACTGGTCCTCGTGAGCCTCGATCTACTGCGCATGCTCCAGGAGCGGCACGCCTTCAATACGACGCCGCCCGAGGCGAGTCTGGCGATGCTGCATGTGCCCTTCGATGTGCTCACGCAGCGCACGGGCTGCGAGCAGGCGCTCGCGGCCGCCATGCGCCGCGGTGAGCGGATCGCGCTGATCGGGCCGAGCGGTTCGGGAAAGTCGAGCGTGAGCGCGCATGTGCTCGACCGGTGGGTGCCGCAGGTCGCACCGATCCGGGTCCGGGTCGCCTTGGAGTCGGCGCAGGTGGCCACCGACCCGGCTGCGTTCGCGCGGCACCTGGTACGCACGGTGGCGAAGTACATCGAGCAGCATGATCCGGCCCGAACCGATGAGAGGCAGGCCTCCAAGGCGTTGAGCGCGGCCTACGGCATCGCCGATACCAAGCGGCCTACCCGGCTCAGCATCTCCCCGCAGATCGGCTGGCTCGGGGTGGAACTTGCTGCCGAACTCGGGGCGGTGGTTCGCCAGATTCCCCCGTCCGGGCAGGACGTGCTGGAGCAGGCGCAGCTGATCCTGCAGGTGATCACCGATCGCGGGTTGCGCCCCGGGCTCATCCTCGACGACACCGACCACTGGCTCAACCAGGCCGGGCTCCCTTCGACGGAGCAGGTCCGCACCGGCTTCTTCGGCCGCGTGGTGCGCCTGATCGCGGAGCAGCTGCCATTGGCTACAGCCGTGATCGCGGTGCACGAGAGCTACCTCGGCGATCCGGCCTACGTTGCGGCTGCGCAGTTCTTGGAGTCCCGGGTCGAGCTGCCCGCCGTTCCGGGCGCACCCGGCTTCGGGCTGATTCTGCACCATCGGGTCGGTCTCGCGATCGAGCGCGACATTGCGCTCGAGGAGGTCATCGACAACGCGGCCCTGCAGCGCCTGTTCGAGAACTACGAGGCCACCGACCGCAGCCTTCGCGCACGGTTGCTGCATGTCGCACACGGCGCATTGGCGCACGCGTGTGACGTGGGCGCCGAGCGAATCGGGCCCGCTCACGTCGCGCTGGCGATCGCCGAATGAGGCGCCTCGGGTACGCCGGCGCGTCTTTGCGGTGGATGACCCATGCTCGACGCTTGTTCGCCACGGGTTTTGCCGAGTCGGACTGGGCGCGCGATATCCGACCGCCGCGAGCGACCGAGAATCAGGCAGCACCGGGGAAGAAGCAGATGCCGGGGTGATAGATACCGGCGCACTTGACCGAGCCGAAGTAGGTGTCGCTGGCGATCCACAGCCCGGCCGGGGTGGTCACCAGGTCGTCGGCACCGCGCCCGCGCGAGCGGGTCGGGTTCCAGCTGGTGGCGCGCCCGCTGGTGGCGCCGATAGCACCGATGCCCGGACGCGGCACACAAGTGGTGACGCAGGTGTCGGAACCCTGCGGATTGTCGGCCCAGCGTTGGTGCCCTCCGATGTAGACATTGCTGGGACCGGCAGCCACGGAGTAGAGCGAATCGCCGCCGGTCTTGTTGATCCACTTGACCACTGCGGTGGGGGTGTTGGTGAAGGCGGTCACCGCGTCGCAGTACGGGGACGTGCCTTGGTAACCAGTGGCAGCGAGATAGATGGTCTGTTGGTCGGGCGAGAAAGCCGCTGCCTGGCCATAGAACTGTTGGCTGCGTGCACACTCGGTGACGTTGAGCGTGTTGTCGTGCCACGGATCGAGGGTGGCCGCGGTACTACCCAGGTCGAGCTCGACGACCTGGCGGCGTGGTTGGCCGGACACCGAGGTGAAGTTGCCCGTGAACAGTAACCGATTGCCCTGCGGTGAGAGTTGCTGGTTGTAGACGTTAGGGGCTCCGGCGTCCGGTGGTAGCCGCCCGGCGACAGTGATGTTGAGATAGTTGGTGACGGCACCGGTGCTCGGCGACAGCGACGCGTAAAGGTTGCGCGAGGTGCCATTGATCGAGGTGAAGTAGCCGCCGACCAGCAGGTCCGCTCCCCCGTTGACCATCTGGACGGTCTGCACCTGGGCGTTGGCGCTGTGCATGAAGGTGGTCACCAGCGCGCCCGTGGACGTGCTCACGGCCGCGATGTTCTGCGCAGCGGCGCCGCCCGCCGACGTGAAGGTGCCCCCGAGGTAGGCAGTGGTGCACGAGGAATTGAACCCGATCGAGTTGACCTTGCCATTGACTGCAGGGTTCCAGGAGGTCACTGCGCCGGTGCTTGCCGAAAAGCTGAAGGCATTCTTTCGAGAATAGTTGATACCGCCCTGGCTTTCGGCGGTGAATTCGCCAACGGCGTACATTGTCGAATTGCACTGCACGAGTTGGCGCACAGTGGAGTCCGCGCTGGTGATGTTGGGAGTCCAGCTCGCCGGCGTCGCGCCGACGACCGCGGACGCAGGTGACGCGCCGATGAGCGCGGCAGTCACTGCTGACAGCATACCGGTGGCCAGGAGCGATGCGGTTCTCATGACGGGTCCCTGCCGAATAACGAGGCGGTGCGTCCGGCTGATCCACCGTGTTGGGGATGCCGTAGAAAAGAGTGTCTGTTACTGGCCCGGTGATGTAAACACCTCACCCAAGCCCTATCCCATTTGCATGATTGATCAAAAGAATCCGTATATCGGCGAGTTTAAGGTGGTTAGCGGCGACAGTTAGGCGACTGTGTGAAACGCATGTCAAAATCATCCGGTTAGCGTTTGGCGGATTACTCTCGCTCCGAACCTGTCCCAGGGCAGCACCCAGAGCTTTACCGCGGACCAGTTGTTGGACATCGCGCACCTGCCACCTTGGTGCAGACGCAGAGATGTCAGGCGTCGGTCGTACGTGCCCGGCTAGTACTGCAGCCGTAGTTCGTGATCATTGGTTTTCGCGTCGTTTGTAGTGGCAGTCGCGGGCTCGGGCTTGGTGTCTTCGGCGCCAGGTTGACCAGGTGAGCAGCGTGGTGAGGCTGTGTGGTGCGGCGAGCAGTAGGGCGTCGAACAGGCGCCGGAACTCG
>JBBQZQ010000084.1:0-12908 GCA_038207565.1 Mycobacteriales bacterium | reverse complement strand
CCTGAGGGGATCATCGTGTCCCTGTTCGAGCAGATCGGCTGATGCGCATGGACGTTGCCGACCTGTCTCAATCGACCGCCTCTGACTGTCAAGTGCGAGCTGCCCGACGCCCGAAGCGACAGTCATTCCGTCCCATGCGCGGAACGCTCTACGGGAACGCCGCAGGTCAGAGCCGGTACGCTCAGGAGGGCGCCCCGGAAGACCCGCCCGGTGAAGATTCTCGCTCGGGCACGTCATACGACACACCGCGGGACGGGGGCCGGACGACCCTGTACCCATCGCGTCGAACCTTCGCGTGAGGGGCCGCCAGCACCACTGGCTCGCCCGGGATCAATGTCGAAAGGTTCGCATTGTGCAGGGCTGGGTGCACCAGCTTGACAGCGCAAACGACTAGGAGACGATCGGCAATCTTGACGGCGTGACACGGATCGAGACCATTGCTCACCCCCTCGAATCGCAGCGGCACCCAACAACATCCTGATCTCGCCGTCGCGATGGCCTGGCAACTGACGCCGACGCCGACAAACGAGTTCGTCGGCTCAGGCGACCGGCGACAGCGGCGAGGTGCACCGCCAGCTCGGGGGTGTCTCGAACGCGATGGTGCGGAAGCTCCGTCCCACACGGACATCGGCAGCCCGGAACTGGACAAGCTTGCAATGCTTGACCCGTCGCGTTAGCCGACCCAGGTCACGCTCAGCACAACGACGCGGCGTTGGTCCTCCAGGATGAGGTAGACGGCGATGCCTTCGCCAGCCCCGCCGAACACGATCTTGCGCATGTTCCCATCCGGGTTGTCGTCACGGTACGGAGGAGCGTCCCACGGGGTCAACTCAACAAAAGTGATCAGCTCGGCGTAGTAGATCAGCGCGGCGCTGGGCAGCCCGCCGACTTGATCCCGCGCCTCGGGCAGGATCTCATAGGAATACACCCAGTCAGCGGCCCAGCCTCGCGTTGATCTCCTCTTTGTGCACCTCACCGGACACCGTGGGTAGGGCCTGCCCGTTCTGCAGGCGGGTGACCTGGGACAGCATGCGCCGATGTGCCTCGACGCCCTGCCGTTGGGTGATGTCTGCAATCTTGCGATATGTATCCAGCACGGTGAGTACACCCGTCAGGTCCAGCGTGCGGGCAGCCCCATCCATCTCCTCGGCGTAGCGCCGTTCGAACTCCGCTCGCTCCGCATCTACGAGAGCGTCCCGGATCGCGCGCGGAGTGTGCGCCGAGAGCAGGGCCGGCACTGGCGCCGCGGTCGGTGGTAGCGAGGCAGGTGATGCCATGCGCACACCTTAGGCCTTATCGTCCACACGAAGGGTCTGCACCGCCGATGGGGCCTGAAGAGCGGGACAACTGGGAGACGTAGTGCTGAGCTGAGGGTGGTGACGCCGTCCGGTGCGAGTGGCGCCAGTGATCAGGATGCGCCGTGACACGACGGCGCCACTCCACCAGCACGAGAACACTCGGCACCGGAACACTCCGAACGGCGACGCCCCACAACGCGACGGTGTTCGCGACCACTCTCACCGGGACGCACGGCGCTGGCTGACGCTGGTATTCGCGGTGGCATCGCCCGTCGTGCCGCCGCCTACCGCGGGTGCTCGACGAGTCGGTAGCCGGCGCCTGTCATGTCACCGAGCAATACGCGAACAACTCGATCGAAGCCGATCACGGAGGGCTGAAGTCCCGGCTGCGACCGATGCACGGACTGAAACAGCTCCGCTGCGCGCGAGTGATCAGCGCCGGGCACGCGTTCATCCAGAACATCCGCCGCGGGCGCTACGAACTCGGGGCCGAGGAGGTCATCAACCTACGGGTCCCCGCCGCCTTCAACGAGCTGACCCTGGCAATCTGACCAACCGAAATTAACGATCTCGCGTGCCCCGACGTAGCACAACGCAACAGCCCCATCCGAGCCGCGTACGCCGTCTACCACTTAGTAGTCGGAATGAAATAAGTTATTCATCTGGGACAATTGTTAAGCCCGTGACCTGCGATGATGCCGCTCATGATGGATTTGTTACTTCATTACGGCTACTTACGAACTGAAGGATCACCATCGGATAAGCCGGCGGACGGTCAGCGACGTGCTGAGTGAATAGTGATCCGATCCAACGCTCCCCGCCGTGCCGCCATTGCGGCATCCGTTGGATGACGCAATGGACTACTCGCGATCTGCTTCACGTGGTAAAGCTACCTTGGCGGATGTACTACATCGGTGCGTGACCGCCGCTGACAGGAGATACGTAGTCGTGAGGACACCGACGCGAGGCTCGGTGAGCGTGGTGCCCGGCGTCATCGTCGGACGGCGGCGTGAGCTAGGGGCATTGCGCGCTTGGCTCGACGCCGCCCGAGGTGGAGCCGGTCGGCTCGTCCTCTGCGCCGGCGAGCCCGGCATCGGCAAGTCCCGGCTCGCTCAAGAGTTCGCTGGCATCGCCCTCGCCGGCGGCACCACTGTCGCCTGGGGACGGTGTGTACAGGGCGAGGGCGCGCCCGCGTTCTGGCCCTGGCGCCAGGTACTCCGCTCGCTTGGAGTCGACGCCGACGACGTCCTCGCGGCGGATGTCGAGTCCCCGGAGGACCGGTTCCGAGTCTTCGACGATGTGAGTGAGGCGGTGCTCGCTGCCGCGGACAGGGGCGGTCTCGTCATCATCCTTGATGACATCCATTCGGCTGACGAGTCATCACTGCTGGTCTTGCGCCACCTGGCTCACCAGATGACTGGCTTTCCCCTGCTCGTGTTCGCCGCTTTCCGCGACGTCGAGCCGGCGAGCATCCTTCCACGCCTGGTCCCCGACCTCCTCCGGTCACCGTCGGTCGAGCGCCTTGCGCTGCGGGGCTTCAACCTCGCCGAAGTGCGCGAGCAGCTGTCGAGAATGACCGCGGGTGATTCCGCGGTCGACGCCCGTGCCGCGCTCGACGTCACCGGTGGCAACCCGTTGTTCGTCCGGGAGGTCGCTCGGGCGATGGCGGACGGCACGTGGCGTCCGGACCGGCCGCCACGTAGCGTCCTCGACGTCGTGCGGGTACGGCTCGACCGCGTCTCCCCGGAGTGCCGTCGGCTCGTCCAGGCCGCGGCCGTAGTCGGGCGGGATTTCCCGCTCCCACTCGTGGCGCGGGCCCTCGATGAACCGGTCGCACAGTGCCTTCCGGTCCATGCTCTCACCCGTGAGGCGGTCGAGGCATCGCTCACGACAGCAGATCGGACCGCGCTCCACCGCGCCGTCGCCGAAGCGATTGAGGCACACTTCGCAAGCGACCTCTCCGAACACCTCACGGACATCGCCCGGCATTGGTGGCAACTGGCTCCGTACGACGAGGGCACCACCGCCCGCACGTGGACCATCCGGGCAGCAGGCGAGGCCGTTCGACGGCTCGCCTTCGAAGAGGGCGTCCGTCTTTACCGCGCCGCGCTGGCCTTACCAGCGCCACCGCTAGCCGCCATCGAGCGCTGCCAGGTGTTGATTGCGCTCGGCCGGGCCGCCTATTTCGCGGGAGACCTCCAGGGATGCGTAGATGCCGCAGCTACCGGCGCAGAGGCTGCCCGCACGGCGCACAACCCGGAGCTCCTGGCCGAGGCCGCGCTGGTCCTCGAGGCAGTAGCCGACGCTGACGTCAATGCCGTCGCCAGGGAATTGTGCGAGCAGGCGCTTGCGGGGCTCGGCAACACGGAACACAAGGCGTTGCGGGCACGACTGCTGGCCCAGCGCAGTCATCTCGCGTTTTACGACGGGGAGCAGGAGCGCGTCCAGGCCTTGAGCGCGGCGGCCCTCGAACTCGCCCGTGCAGCGGGCGACGACCGAGCTCTCGTAGAGGCATTACACGCCCGGAAAGAGGCCTGCCCCGGACCGGCCGGCCGGTCCGAGCGCATGCTGGTAGCCAGCGAGATGCTCAGGCTGGCGGAGCGGACGAACAGCGCTCGTTCCGCGATGTGGGGCGAGCTGTGGCGGATCGACACGTTGATGGAGAGTGGGCGGCTAGCGGCGGCCGCGGACGAGCTTGCTGCGCTGAAGATGGCCGTCCAGCGGGTCGGCGGCCCGGTCAGCGCGTGGCATCTCGACAGGGTGGCCTCGTTCATCGCCCAGGCGCAGGGCCGGTACGCCGACGCCAGCACCACCGGTCGTCGGGGATTCGCCCGGATGAGCCCCGTCGAGCTTCGCCCGGCACGGGGTGCGTATTTCGCGCTTCAGTGCGCGCTTGCCGGCCACATCGGAGTCACCGACGAGACGATGGAGTTCGTGCGAAGTCCGTTCGAGCCTTTGCCGCTGTTCCGCACGATGGGTCCGCTGACGCGCTCGCTTCTGCTCCTGTACGCAGGGCTGTCCGACGAGGCCGCCGCCTCGTACCAGCAAGCAGGACCCGTGGAAACTTGGTCTCCCCCGCCGTTTCATGTCCTGCACACCTACGTGTGCGGTGCCCGCGCCGCTGCCGACCTCGGCCGGCGCGAGGACCTGTCGCTGCTACTCGACCGGCTCGACCCGTTCCGCGGCGAGCACGTGGTCTGCGAAGGGGTCGCCTACATGGGTCCGATTGAGCTCACCCTCGGCCGCGGGGCCGTCGCTCTCGGCCGCCTCGACGTGGCCATTGACGATCTGGCGAACGCCGCTGAACAGGCCAACCGTGCAGGGGCGCACGGGTTCGTCGGCGAAACCTGCTACCACCTGGCGACGGCGCTCGCCGCCCGCAACCGACCCGGCGACTCGAACCGTGCTGCGACCGCCGCCCGAGAGGCCGACCGCCTGGCCCGCTCGCTCGGCATGTCGGCCTACGCCGAGCGCACCCGCGCGCTCGTCGCCCACCTCGGGGGGCGCGCGCACCTTGTAGCGTTGAGCCCGCGCGAGGCTGAGGTCGCCAAGCTGGTCGCCGAGGGCCTCACCAACCGGCAGATCGCCGAACGCCTCGTGATCTCCGAGCGCACCGCGCAGAACCATGGAGTCGAAGGCGCACGCCGACCGCTTCCTCGCGGAGAAGCTCGGGCCTGCGGTGGCCAGGGCACTCGGCCCCGAGCCCAATGGCGCATCCGAGATCGTCGGAATCGACATGGCCCGCAAGTATGTCCGCCAGCCGGTCGCCTGAGACGAGAGCGACGATCTCTGAAATCACCGTGCGCACGCCGCCCGAGGGCGGCATCGCGGAGAGTTGGGCCCGGCAGCAGGGCCACAGCATCAATGACCGGGGCAGGATCCCGGTGTCGATCCAGCGGGCCTTCGGTCAGGCGCACCAGGGCTCGCAGCTAGCGGCCGTCGGGTGACCGACCATGCTGAATTGACCGCAGCGTCAGCCCGGATGCAGCAGCATTCGACTGTGACAGAGGATCGGGGTGAGGTGCGGCGGCCCGCCATGCTGTCCCGGCTGCTCGAGGCGGTAGCCACCGCGTTCTGGATGCAGACTGCTGTAAACCAGGCTCCTTTTGAAGCAGTCTGCATCCAGAACGCGGGAACATGACACGGGTCGTTCTGCACCAACCCTTGGATTCCGGGTATCCTGGATTCATGGAAGAGCATCTGGGTTTTGTGTCGGTGCAGCAGCGCAATGGCACGGTGACCATCCCGGCGCAGGCACGTCGGGCGCTCGGTCTGGATCAGCCGGGGGCTCAGGTTGAGGTGGTGCTCCGGGACGGTGAGCTGGTCCTCGTTCCGTACATTGCGGTGCCGGCTGAGACCGCGTGGTTTTGGAGTGAGGGGCATCAAGCGGCTGAGCGCGACGCCGATGCCGACCTCGCTACGGGTCGGCACACCGACTTCGGCAATGCCGAGCAGCTCCTCACTCATCTTGAGAATCTTCACCGCCAGGCCGAGGGGTGAGGTATCGAACTAGCTCGGCGTTCGATCGCGACTTCGCTGGCCTGCCCCCGGAGCACCGGGGGATGTTCCTCACCGCGCTCCGCGATCACTTCCTGCCAGCGGTCGGCGCCGGGGCCTTCGCTGGGACACCACCATGGCCGCGCCGACTACGCATCCACCGCCTCACGGGCAGCTCGATCTACTCGTTGACGTGGAACTTCAGCTCCCCAGATGGACGCGCGACCTTTCATCTCGAACAGGGCCCTGACACGGAACCGATCCTCGTGTGGCGCCGCATCGGCGACCACGGCATTTACGGGAATCCTTAACTGCCGCACAGGCGTCCGCCGTGACGGCGCATCAACCAGTCTCCATTACTGAGGAGGTCACCCCTGATGCACAGCTACGACGTGGTGGTGCTCGGCGCCGGACCCGGCGGCGAGGTGGCGGCCGGGCGACTCGCGCAGGCCGGCCTCGATGTCGCGATCGTGGAGGACCGGAAGGTCGGTGGCGAGTGCTCCTTCTGGGCATGCATGCCGTCGAAGGCGCTCCTGCGCCCCGGCGAGCTCCTCGCTGAGTCGCGCCGGGTGCCGGGGACGGCGGAGGCGGCGACCGGCCCGCTCGACCGAGGCGCCGTGCTGCGACGCCGCGACGAGATCATCAACGATCTCGACGACAGCGCCCAGCTGCCGTGGCTCGAGGAACGCGGCATCGCGCTGTACCGCGGCTGGGGCCGGCTGGCCGGCGAGAAGCGCGTAGTCGTCGGCGAGGAGACGATCGAGGCGCGCCGCGCGGTGATCCTCGCCGGCGGCACCACGCCGACGCTGCCACCGATCGACGGGCTCGCCGACGCCCGTCCCTGGACGAACCGGGAGGCGACGACCGCACAGGCCATCCCGGCGAGCTTGATCGTCATGGGTGGCGGCGTGGTCGGGGTCGAGATGAGCCAGGCGTACTGCTCGCTGGGTGCGCGGATCACCCTGGTCGAGGGCGAGCACCGGCTGCTCCCCCGCGAGGAGGAGTTCGCGTGCCAGCAGGTGGCGGACGCCCTGGCCGAGCAGGGCGTCGACATCCGCACCGGCCAGAAGGCGACGTCGGTCTGCCGTGACGGCGACACAGTAGCTGTGACGCTCGGCGACGGCGGCACGGTGACGGGCGACGAGCTGCTCGTCGCGGTCGGCCGCACGCCGCAGACATCAGGGCTCGGGCTGGAGAGCGTGGGGATCGAGCCGGACGGCTACATCGAGGTCGACGCGTACGCCCGCGTCCCCGGCCACGACTGGCTCTATGTGATCGGCGATCTCAACGGGCGCGCGCAGTTCACCCACATGGCCAAGTACCAGGCGGCCATCGCCGCCGACCACATCCTCGGCAAGGACATGACGGCTGAGCACCTCGCCGACGGCGCGCGCTCACCGCGCGTGATCTTCACCGATCCGCAGGTCGCCGCGGTCGGCCACACGACGAGGACCGCGGGCGAGGCGGGGCTGCATGTGCGCGTCGTCGACGTCCCCACGTCGGGCAACGCCGGCGGCTCGTTCTACGGCCGTGGCGCCCGCGGGACGAGCCGCTTCCTGATCGACGAGGGGCGCGGCGTCATCGTCGGCGCCACCATCACCGGCTCCGAGGTCGCCGATTTCCTCCACGCCGCGACGATCGCGATCGTCGGCGAGGTGCCGCTCACGCGGCTGCGGCACGCGATTCCCCCGTTCCCGACCCGCAGCGAGATCTGGCTCGATCTCTTCAACGAATTGGGTATCTAGCGAGCTCGTTGCACCGATTTCGTCGGCCCGCAGCCACCGACCGATCGCTAACCTAACCGGGGTGCCGACCAGCTCTGGACCTCCCTCAACGAGCGCGGCGAGGTTTGCCAGTGCCATCCGCGTACCCGTCTCGTTGTCGGCGGTCGGCACGCTGTCGGGAATCCCCTCGTGCCTGACGAGGACATCAGTGCCGCCGTCAGCATCGGTGAGCGTGGTCGTCATGGTCATCGTCCCGCGAAGTCCGGGATCTGCGGTTTCGAACTCGAACACTTCGATCACCTGTTCGTCCGGCACGAGCTTTGCGAAGTGGCCGTGGTAGGTGTCGGTGTGGGATGCAGACTTGCCAGCCCTACCCGGCGCGTCGTACGTGAGCGAGATCCGGAACAAGCCGCCTTCGCAGGCATCGAATTCATGTACGCGGCTGCTCATGCCGGCTGGCACCCGCCATTTCGCGATCGCGCCCGCATCCAGGAGGGCCCGATATACCACTGAACGCGGAGCGCTCACGTGACGTGAGACCTGCGTCGAGTACATCTGGTCAGCCTACGGTCGGCGACGCGTCAGCCCTGGTCACGTCACGGATTCGTGACAAGCGCCGCAGGGCCTTCGCGCTAGGGTCGGAGCATGGCCTCGTGGCGCCGTCGGACAACGGCGGCGGGGCTGGCTGCCCTTGGGCTGCTCGTGCCGGCATGTGGGGCCGGGACGTCGCCGCCGGCGACCAATGGGAGGCCCGCGAATTCCGGGCAGGTCGCCGAGCGAGCGCTGTCGGCCGTACCGTCGCAGCCCCCAGGGGTCACGAGCTGGGCACCCTGGCCGGCCGCGCTGCACGATGCCCGGCACAGCGGCTCCTCGACCGGCGACGGTCCGACCAGCGGCACCGTGCGCTGGCGACGGACGTTGGAGGCGGCGGTGACTCCCGGGCCGGTGATCGGACCGGACGGCACGATCTACGCGGCGTCCAACGGCAGTGTGTTGCATGCGCTCAACCCGGCGACCGGGGACGATCGTTGGACCTTTGACGGGCACCACAGCGGCTTCAGCGATCTGTCCACCTCGCCGCTCGTGCTCCCCGACGGCACGGTGCTGTGGGGCAGCGCCGGCCGCACGCTCTACGCGCTTTCGGGCACCGGCGCGCTGCTGTGGCAGGCGGAGCTTCCCGGCCAGCCGACCGGCTGAACTTCTACAGCGATCCTCGTTCGGCCACCCATTCCATGGGCTGCCCGGTGACGCCGGCGATGCGGTCGTAGTCGGTGTCGTAGTGCAGGACGGTCGCCCCACTCAATTCGGCTGTGGCGGCGATGACGAGGTCGGGAAGCCGAAAGTTCCGGTGCTGGCTGGCAGAGGCCAGCTCGCGGTGTACGTCCAGCGCGCGATCCATGGCCTCGGTGGTGACATTGATCCACCGCTGTCCGTGGAGTGCGCCCCACACCGATTCGTAGCTGCTCGGGTTGGCGGCGTTGTTGAGGTACTCCAATGCGGTCATCTGGCAGGCCGCCAGCCGTCCCTCGGTGAGCAAGGCGGCAAAGCGCCGGCGTACCTGCGGGTATCGATCCTGTAGCACGTAGACTGTGGTGTCCGCCAGGTAGATTTCTCCGGCCATCAGGCGCTACGTGGCTGCTGCGCGTCCTCGATGACGCGGGCCAGGTCGCGTCCGGCGCCGAATCGCCAGGCCTCCGCCGAACCGGAGTAGTCCATTTCGGCGCTGTCCAGGGCGGCGACAATCTCTTTCGCTTGTTTGCGCACCGCGAACGACCTCAGGGCCTCATTCACTGTCGCGACCTTGGTCTCCGTACCGAGGATGTCGCGCGCAGCCTCGAGCCACTCGTCGTTGACGTCAATCGTGATGCGAGTCATGACTCCCAGAATACACCATGATCGGATCTATCTAGTCACCAATTGCGCTGACCATGTGGTGTCGCGCATCATCGTTTGATGCTGGATCGCATGAGCTGAAGCTGCACACGGGGGGCGTCCGCGCCCGCTCCGGCAGGTCGCGTTCTCGGAAACCTGCGATGCCCGCTGGTCACTACGGACGGGCGTCTGGCGCGTACCGCAACGGCACAATTCGGCCTCACCGCGACCCACGTTCCGACGAGTGGCCGGTGATCTTTGGCGTGCCGGTGCCCTCGGCCACGAAGGTATAGCGCCACGCCACGGTGCCGGCGAACGGCTCGGTGCGTGCGAACGCGAACTCCTCGCCGGGTTCGCGGCGAACAGCCGTCGCCAGGTCGTCGCGAAAGCGCCGCCACAGCGCCAGGCTCGGCTCGAACGACTCCGCGCTCGGCTCGAACCCGGGCACCGCGCGTCGGGATATCCCCGGACATGGCAAGCGTTCGAACCGTGCCTGCTGATCGGCGCGCCGCACAGAGATCCGAACTCTCACGTGGGAATCTGCGCCCTGCGACCGGCATTCAGCGGGCTCAGCGGGGCAAAAGCGGTCCGATAACCCCGCTGAATGCGCAGGGGAGAGGCGATGCGGCAGCTTGTGCGGGAGGGACTCCATCGATGCACGCTCGGGTACAAGCGTCGGCGCATCGGCGCTTCGGGGCCGATGCCGATTGTGGCCGGCTGCGTCCTGCTCCTCGCCGCCCTGGCCTCGACCGGAGCGTATGTCCAAGAGCCGTCCACTCGACCCGCGTCAACCGCCGCTGCGCCTCCGGCAGCTCTGCGCGGCATACCCGCGACCACGTCGCAAGCGGTGCTCGTCACTGCGCCCAACGCGAGCAGCACGACGGCGACGATCGAGGCCTGGCAGCGGGCCGGGAACGGCTGGAGACCCATCCTGGGGCCGGTCCCGGCGCACATCGGCGCTGACGGGATCGGTCAGGCCAGCGAATCGACCTCGCGGACCCCGGCCGGCCTGTTCAGCCTCACCCAGACTTTCGGTCGAGCTGCCAACCCCGGCACGCGGCAACCGTGGTTTCATGCCTCCACCAGCGACTGGTGGGTCTCCGACGTCGGGTCGCCCGCCTACAACACCCACCAGACGTGCGCCCCGGGTACGTGCCGCTTCAACGAGAAGGCGGGGGAAGATCTCGGCCGGGCCGGTGCCGTCTACGACTACGCGGTGGTAATCGACTACAACCGCTGGCCAGTCCACCCGGGCGCCGGCTCGGCGTTCTTCCTCCACGTCACCAGCGGCCGCCCCACGTCGGGATGTGTCTCAACTGACCGGGCCGTGGTGATCGCGATCCTGCGATGGCTTGACCCGCGCCAGCACCCGGTGATTTCACTCGGCGTGCGCTAACACATCAGTAACGGGTGTGCTCATTCCTCGCCCCGGGCACCGGCCCGGGTGCGGGCCGGATCGACTTCCCGTTCGGGGTGCCGCCGGAGGTATTCCTCCTCGAGTAGCGCGGTGCGGCTGGTGTGTTCACGCAGCGCATCGGATCCGCCGTGCAGGAAAGTGCCGTGGCGGGTCGTGTGCAGATGCTCCAGCTCGCGGAGCAAGTCCGTCTCTGCAAGATTCTCGGGGGGAACACCTGGCACGTCGTCCTCGTCTGACGGGATAGTGCGAGCCATACCGGGCGGCCCGTAGCAAGTTCGGATGCGATCGGAGCACTTGCCCCGTTGATTATGCCTGCCTCAGCCACTGCAACAGCGCCCCTCTACGCGCTGGACAACCCAACCAGCTATGTGGACCCCACGGGGCGACCGGACTTCCTGGTCGTGCTGCTGATCGCCTCCATCGTTGGCGCGATTCTCGGGGCGGTGGGTGCGGCGGCCAACCGGGTGAAGGTCTGGGACGAGGTCTTGCTGTGGGTGGTCGGGGGGTTGATCGGCGGCGTGCTCGCAGTCCTCAGCTGGACGGGCATCATCCTCGGTGTCTGGGCGCCGTTCGAGCTCGACACGAGCGTGGCCGCCACCGTCGGTCTGATCCTCTTTGGGACGGCGGGCCTGCTCGGGGCCGTGTTCGGCCCGCTGCTGGACAACACGGATAACCCGGTGGCGTGGTTGTTCAGCTTCCTCATCAAATTGGTGCAATCGCCGCTGCTGACCACCGTTGGCCTCGTCGCAACGCTGGTCGTGGCGATCGGGGGCGGCAACGTGGACTTCCGCCGGGGCATGCTGTTCATCGCAGTGGGTCCCGGTGGCGGCGCACTGACACTCGGTGCCGTCGCCTGGACCCAGTCCGGATGCTTCAACCCGGACGGGACCGTGCCGGACAACCTGGCCCGGCACGAGTCGACGCACAGCCGGACCGTGGCGGCCATCGGCGAGCTCGGCTTCTACCTCACCTACGTCACGATCGGCGCCATCTGGGGATCGGCGCAGGGCGGCTCCTGGAACAACCTCAACCCGGCCGGCTTCGGCAACCCGTTCGAGAAGACGGCGCACACCTTCACCGGCGACCCGGCCACTCCCCGTTCCGGCGGCCCATCGACTCCACCAGCTCCAGGGTGATCTCGTCCAGGGAGTCCACGACGACGTCGGCGAGGGCAAGTGCATCCTCGGACGGCGGAAAGGCGGCATGGGGCACGGCGAGCACTCCTAATCCGGCGGTAGCGGCTGACCGCAGCCCGTTGCTTGAGTCCTCGATCGCTATCGCCTGCAGTGGGTGCACACCAAGCCGCTGCACGACGGTCTGATACACCTCAGGCGAGGGTTTGCCGGCCCCCACCTCCTCAGTGGAGAGGCTGACCTGAAACCGATGTGCCAACCCAGCTGACTCCAGCACACTGTCGATCAACCGCCGCGGTGAGGACGAGGCGAGCCCGAGCGGCCAGCGGCGTCCCAGCCGCTCGACCACCTCGACCGCGCCCGGGATCAGAGGTAACCGCGCGTCGTACCGGGTGGCCAACCGGTCGATGACGGTCGCCGCTACCTGATCAGCCTCGGCGGGTACGCCCACCGTATCGATCAGATACGCCGACCACTCCGCCGTGCTCATGCCCTGCATCGCCCGGGTCGCCTCGGTGGGCCAGGGCCGGCCGGCTTCGGCGACCACGCCGCGGCGAACGACGTCCCACAATTCCTCGGAATCCACGAGCACGCCGTCGAGGTCGAAGATCACCGCGTGCACCACGTTCCCGGCCATCATTGCTCCTTGGTCCTCCGGACGGCGTGAGTGGCAATCGGCGTCAGAACACTAATTGCCACTCACGGGTTACAGGTCGCCGCCCTCTTCGAGGAGGCGGTCGATCTCCCGGCGCAGCAGCCCCAACCGGCCCTCCCGCACCAGCGGGATCTCCCGCCGTCGACGGCGCACCAGCGACAGGTCGACGTTGACGGTGAGCAGGTGCTCCCTGTCCTCGTCGGCTTCGGCGATCACTTCGCCCCACGGGTCGACGATGTGTGAGCCGCCCCAGAACCGCAGCGATCCCTCGGTCCCGACGCGGTTGACGAAGACCACGTACAGCTGGAACAT
>JBBQZQ010000083.1:0-12992 GCA_038207565.1 Mycobacteriales bacterium | reverse complement strand
CCAAGGATGTGGGACGTCGGGCTGTCCTACAGGGCGCACGGCGCGGTCGGTGATGACGTGCCCGCTCGTACTTCTCCACCTACAACGCGACGGAGATTGTTGTGCACAGCCTTGCTGCGTCGCCGGAGCGCAGCGGCCTGCAGACGTCCGGCTTTCAAGGGTTGTGTTTGCGCTGGTAGGCGCGCCAGGTGGTTGCCCATCGTGTCGGGTCGTCGAGTGCGTCGTGGTGGATCTGGTGGACTGGCGTGTGGTGCGGCGCGTGGCGTACGAGATCGGGCTTGGCGCGGGCCTCGCTGGCGATGTGCGCGAGGGTCTGCGCGAATTCGTCGAGTTCGGCGAGGCTGTAGGACTCGGATGGTTCGACTGTGAATGGTTCTGCGACGACGCGGGGGTGGTGGCTGAGCCAGTAGTGAACGCCGAAGTCGGCGGCTCTGCGGCCGATGTCCTCGGAGGTGATCCCGGTTTCGTGGTGCAGGTCGTTCCAGCTGTAGCGGACTTGTTCGATGGGGTGATGCCCGGTGGCGTAGGGGGCACTGGTTCCTGGGATCACGAGGATTCGGCTGTAGAGGTAGTTGTTGTTGAGCACCGCTGTCTCGGCTACTTGCCGGAGTCCTTCGGCGCCGAGGGCCATGACCCAGGCGTAGGCGCGCAGCACGTTTTGCGCGACTCCGGTGAAGGCGCGCACGCTCCCGATGGTGTGGGGCCGGTCGTAGTCGAGGCTGTATGTGCTGTGGTTGCGTTCGACGGTCGGGACGGGCAGGAAGGGAGCGAGGTCCGCTGTCACGCATACGGCGCCGGTGGCGGGACCGCCGCTGCCGTGCGGTGTGGAAAATGTCTTGTGCAGGTTGAATTGACATGCGTCGAAGCCGGCGTCGCGGGCGCGGGTGATCCCGAGGATGCCGTTGGCGTTGGCTTGGTCGTAGACGGCGAGCGCGCCGGCTGCGTGGGCGAGGTCGACGATTTCCTGGATCCGCGGGTTGAAGATCCCGGTGTCTTCGGGATTGGTGATCATCAGTGCCGCTGTGCGGGATCCGAGAGCCTCGCGTAGCGCGGCGGCGTCCGGATACCCGGACCGGTCCGGCGGGACGGTGATGACGGTGTAGCCCGCTGTCTTGGCGCACGCCGCGTTGGACGGGTGAGAGAACAGGGTGGTGACGACCTGGTCGCGGGCCGCTCCGTCGCCGCGGGAGGCGTGGTAGGCGCGCACCATCGACACGTTGGTCCAGATCGCGGCCGACCCCCCGCCGGGCTGCAGGCTGACTCGCTGCATCCCGGATAGTTCGCACAGGATCTGTTCGAGCTTCCAGAAGATTTCCAGGACGCCTTGGACGGTCTCCGGGTGCTGCAGCGGGTGCAGTTCGGCGAGCTTGGGTGCTCGCGCCAGTTGATCGTTGATCTTCGGGCTGTATTTCATGGTGCTGGTTCCCAGACCCATATCGATGGCGAGGTCGGAACCGAGGGTCTCCTGCGACAGGCGCAGGTAGTGGCGCAAGACCTGGGGTTGAGCCAGCTCGGGCAGGGCGGCGGGTGTGCGCCGGCGCACCGAGTCCGGGAGTTGATTGTGATCGCTGTCGATGGCGTCGAGCATGGCGGCCTCGGTGTGGGGCACGTGGATTCCGCGCTGGCCGGGCTGGCTGAGTTCGGTGATGATCGGTTCGTCCCACCGCGCCTGGTGGTAGCGGCGCATGCCGTGTGCTGCCGGGGTCACAGTGCCGCCTGGAGATTCTCGGCGAAGCGGTCGATGTCGGCCATGGTGTGGCGTTCGGTGACGCAGACGAGCAGCGACTGCCCGAGGTTCGGATGCTCGCGGGAGAGATCGACCCCGGCAAAGATGAGGCATTCGCGTAGGGCCGAGTCGATGTCGGCGACGGTCTGGCCGGTCGCGTTGAGATCGAGGACGAACTCGCGAAAATGAGCCGAGGGTCCATGTGCAACGACGGTTCCGGGGACCGATGCAAGGCGCGTCATGGCGTAGCGGGTGCGGTCCACGATGGTGTCGCCGATCTCGCGCATCCCGGTCGGACCCATCAAGGCCAGGTAGGCGCCGGCAGTGATGCCCCATAGTGCGGCGGCTGTCCCGACCCATTCCTTGCCTTCCTCGCGGCGGGCGAAGGAGGTGCGGTCAAAGGCCACGTCGCCGAAGCCGTACTCGCCGGCGACGCTGGTGGTGGTGATCCCGAACAGTCTGGTCGGCAGTTCGCGCATGATCTGCTCGTCGTCGTGGGTTGCGATGAAGCCTGCCTGTCCACCGCCGAATTGCTGGTGCATCCCGAGGCTTTGCAGGTCACCGCAGGCGATGTCGGCGCCCAGTTGTCCCGGTGGGGCGAGGATCCCGAGGCTGATCGGGTCGCAGCTGAGGACGAGCAGGGCGCCGCGCGCGTGGGCGAGTCGACCGATCTGTTGGACGGAAGGTTCGATGACGCCGAAGTAGTTCGGGCTCTGCACCAGCACCGCGGCGACGTCGTCGGTTAGGGCGCGAGCAAGGCTGTCCAGATCGGTCGCGCCGCTGTCGGGCATCACCTCGAGGGACTCGACGCGCATACCGGGCCGGAGGTAGTCGGTGATCTTGGACAGTTGCGCTGCTGCCGTGGCGCCGGTGACGAGCACGCGTCGACGGCCGGTGAACCGTCCAGCCATCCGCAGGCTGGTGGCAGCTGCTTGATATCCGTCGTAGACCGGGACGGTGACGACGTCCATCTCGAGCAGTTCACCCATCAGACTGGCGTACTCGAACAGGGCTTGGAACCGGCCGTGGTCCTCGTGGGGTGTGCCGGCGTATGCGGTGAGGAACTCGCTGCGGCTGTTGATCTCGTCGCACACTGCGGGGACATGATGGTCGTAGCATCCTGCGCCGAGGAAGCTGAGCGCGTCGCGGGTGGAGGTGTTGCGTTTGAGCAGGTCCTCGATGTGGCGGGTGAGGTCCACTTCGGCGGTGAGCGGTTCGGGAAGGTCGAGCAGGCCGTGCACCCTTAGGGAGTCGGGGATGTCGGCGTAGAGCTCTTCGACGTCGGCGATGCCGATTGCGGACAGCATCTGCGACCGGGCACGGGTCGCCGTGTTCGGGATATAGGGGTGCGCTGGGGCTTCGCCCGCTTCGGAACCACGGCTGTCCGGGCGGGTTCCGGATTCGATCACTGCGATCCCCCGGTGTCGGTGAATAGGTGGCTGATCAGCCAATCGGCCGTCGCGGTGAGGGCCCGCGTTGTGTTCTGCCGGTTGGTGCTGGTGTGGCCGTCGCCGGGCAGGACGAGGTACTCGACCGGTTTTCCGAGCTCGCGGAGCCGTTGCACCATCCGGTCAGACTCGCCCCGGGGCACTCGGGTGTCGTTTTCGCCGTGGACGATGAGGACCGGGATCCGGATGTTGTGAGCGTGGCTGATGGGGCTGCGCTCGCGGAGCATGTCGGCGTCCTCGACAGGGTCCCCGACCCACTCGCGCATCCGGTTGCGCCAATGTGGCGGCACTGCGGAGTTGGTGAGGTCGCTTCGGCCGCAGTGCTCGACGGCTGCGGCCCACCGCTCGGGTTGGCGGCTGATGCACGACAGTGTCGCGAACCCGCCGTAGGAGACACCGAATACTCCGAGCCGGGTGCCGTCGACCCAGCCGAGTGACTGAAGGTAGTCCGCGGTGGCGCCGAGATCGCGGAGGTCGCCGCCGGCGAAGTCGCGGTAAATCATCCGCTGAAAGGCCAGCCCATACCCGCTGGAGCCGCGGTAGTTGGGTTCGATGATCCCGACGCCACGCGAGAGCAGATACTGCACGAGCGGATCGTAGGTAGGAAACGCCTGCACCTCAGGGCCGCCGTGCACCACGACCACGACCGGTGCCCGGTGGGTTCGGTCCGCGCCGCGCGGCTGGTACAGCAATGCGGGTACGTGCACGTCCTCGGTGCTGGGGTAGCGGACGATCTGCGGTTCGACCATCTCGGCACGGGCCGGGATTCGCTGCCCTAGGTTGGTCAACCGGATCGCTCTTGTCGCCGGGCGGTCAAGATCAAGGCGGTAGAGCTCGAGCGGCGTCGTCGGGGTACACAGTCCAGTGAGCAGTGTCGTGCCGTCACGCGTCAGTTGTGGGGCGTACCCGGCGCGCCCGAAATCCTTCGCGGCCACGGCACGCGGAAGGGCCTGGATCTGCTCATCGACGCCAATGCGCAGGTCGCGGCGGTGCAAGACCGTGTATCCGTCTGCGTTGACAGCCCACAGCAGCTGGTGACCCGCGCGGGTCACGTAGTCGACCTCGTGTTCGGGGGCGGCCAGCCACTGCATTCGATGCGGCTCTGCGAGGGGCAGGTACGCCAGCCCGGCGAGGTCGCGGTCCACGGTGGTTGCGAGATATAGACCGAGGCTGTCGGTTGACCAGGCTCCGGGCAGGTAGCGGGCTGGCCCGCCGTGCGGCGTGATGTGCGATACCTCCCCGGTCGACAGGCGGCACACGAACAGATCGTGGTCGGTGTTCTGTCGCAAGCGGTGGATCAGCAGCATGGAGCCGTCCGGGGAGAAGGAGACCGGAAAGTAGCGATCGTCTCCTTCTAGCACCGTGCGTTTCTCGTCGCGAGCCAGATCGTGGACAACGATGTCGAACACGCTGCGGTCGCGGGCGTTGGCGGCGTAGGCGAGCAGCGTGGAGTCTGGGCTGTAGGGCTGGTTGCCGCATCGGGCGGCCGGCCCAATTTCGTGCCGGACCTCGTGGTCGCTGGTTCGCCAGCTCAGAGCACCAGTCTTCGGGTCGAGCTCGACGAGCTGGTAGTTCTCGACACCGCCGGGATTCGTCTGCACCAGCAGCCGGGCCCCGTCAGGACGCCAGATGCAGCGCTGCACGGGCTCCTCATCCCAGATAAGCGAGGCACCGCCCGCCCCGTCGTGAATCGAGCGCCGCCACACCGCGGCCGTGGTCTCCGATCCGGCGACGTAGGCGACCGATGCCCCGTCCGGGCTCGGCCAGAACTCGCCAAGCTGATCGGTGTCGGTGAAACGCTCCAGCGTAAGTTCGACTGCCATCGCGTCAGCGTGGCGCACCCGGGCCGGTAACGAGCGACGATTGAGCCGCGCCCGGCAATCGTCGAACCGTGCGCCGCAGTCAGGGTTTAGCGTCGCCGGCGTGAATCCCGACGACGTCTGGTCCTACATCGATCGATCCGTCCCGCAGATGATCGAAGATCTGATGCCGTTACTGCGGCAGCCCAGCATCAGCGCGGACGGCACCGGAGTGGTGGAGTGCGCACACATGCTGGCCGCCCTGATGCGCGAGGAAGGGATCGACACGCAGGTGATCCCGACCACCGGCTACCCGGTGGTTGTGGGCACCGCCCATCCCTTCCCGGACAAGCCGACCCTGCTGGTGTACGGGCACTATGACGTGCAACCGGTCGAGCCCGAAGCCGCGTGGACGAGCCCGCCGTTCGAGCCGACGATCCGCGACGGCCGAATCTATGGTCGAGGCACGGCGGACAACAAGGGACAGCTGTTCGCGCAGCTGATGGCCCACCGGGCCTGGCGCGCCGTGCGCGGTTCGGCGCCGGTCAATCTCACCTTCATCTTCGATGGCGAGGAAGAAAGCGGTAGCGCCAACCTGCCGCAGTTCGCGCGCGAGCACGCGGACCTGCTTGCGGCCGATGCCGTGTACCTGTCCGACGGGCCGATCGACGACAGCGGCAGCTACCGTGTCGCGCTCGGGGTGCGGGGCATGCTCGGCATCGAACTCAAGGCCAACGGCGCCCCACGCGATCACCACTCCGGGCACATGGGCAACCTGCTGCCCAACCCCGCCTGGGAACTGGTCGAGCTGCTGCAATCGTTGCGCGCCCCAGATGGCCGGGTTCTTGTCGATGGCTTCTACGACCAGGTCGACGCGCCCGAGCCCGCCGCGGCACGGGCCGCTGCCGAGCTGCCGATCGACGTCAAAGCCTTCCTCGATGACCATGGAGTCGACCGGCTGGCTCCACTCCCCGAGTCCGGGTTCTACGAGCGGTTGATGTTCCATCCGACGTTGAACATCTGTGGCCTGTCCGCTGGCTACACCGGTCCGGGCGCGAAAACGATCATTCCCGCCACCGCGACCGCACGCCTGGACATCCGCCTAGTTATGGATCAGGACCCCGATACGGTCTACGACGCGATCGCCGCGCACGTGCGTCGCCACGCCCCCCACGTGAGCACCCGACGTGTCGGCGGCGGCGTGCGGCCCTCGCGCACCCCCGCCGACCATCCCGCCGTCGACCTGTTCCGGGCAGCGGTCGAGTCAGCGACCGGTGCCCCCGCTTTGCTGTTCCCGTCCACCGGCGGAACGCTTCCCGACTACGTGTTCACCCGCATCCTGGGGCTGCCGCTGGTCAAGGTGCCCTACGCGAACGCCGACGAGGCCAACCACGCGCCCAACGAGAACTTCGAAATTGCCAGATTCGCGGGCGGCACCCGCATCGCCGCATCCATCTACGCCGCGGCGCAACAGCTACCTCAGCAGCGCCCGCAGCAGGTCTGAACCCAGCCGCTCCACCTCGTCGTGGCGGATCGTGTATAGCACAAATCGGCCCGCACGCTCGGTGGTGACCAGCCCGGCGTCGCGAAGAGCACGAAGATGCCGCGACATCTCGGGAGGGCTCATCCCGAGCGCGTCGGCCAACTCCAGTGTGGACCGCGGATGGCGTGCGATCGAGCGGCACACCTGCACGCGGGTCGGGTCGGCGAGCAGCCGGCATCGAGTTCGCAGCAGCGACGTCTCGATCGGCGCGCGGACGGGCCCGGCCTGTCGGATCGGGTACTGCAGGACCGCTGGCCGGCCCGCGTCGTGCTTGAGCAGCACGTGCGGCGACCCGAACACCGTCGGCACCGCCAAAAGATGCGTGCGCGCCAGGTCCACGATGCCGTGGTGCAGCTTGTCGAATGTCACGCGGGAGGGTTCCGAGCTCACCCGGGCGCTCTGAGTGAGGCTGGCCAGCGCGGGCGCGAGGCCACGATCGCGGATCGCCATCACGCCGTCAGCGGCCGCACGCCGCAACGCCGGCCTGATCCGGGCCCACTCGGCGGCAAAGAACGAGGACCAACTCACACTCAGGAACGCCGACAGTCTTTCCAGGAACCCGGCCGCGTCCTCGAGCAGCAACTCGGCCGCTGGACCGGCAGCCCGTCCCCGCGCGCAACGCCGAAGCCATTCGGCGTCTCCGGTGGCGGCGGGGGCTCGGTCAACTCCAGTCAGTGAGTACTCGGCAAACCTGGCCACGACCTCGAGTTGTGTCTGGGCAAGCTCGCTGAGCTCACGTTCGATGTCGTCCTGCAACGACACGGCGCAGGGAAAGAGCAACCGTAACCGGTAACCGCCCCAGCACGGCGCGAACAGCGTGCACTCATCTCGCCAGTCCGACGTCATCGCGGCCCAAGTGCGCGCGGCCCACCCCGTGCGGGCATGGTCGACCGCAGTCAGCAGATGCAGCGCAGCTGCGAGTTCTGCCAGCGGAGACACGCCGAAACACACCCGCTCGGGCGCGGCCTTCTCGGTCAGGATCGTGACAGTCACCACGACCTCCGCAGCGAGCACGGAACACCCCATGCAGAAACCCTCATTACTGCACTTCCAGGTCCGGAACGCGAGGGCGGGACGTATGTCTGACCGACAGCTCGGTGACGTGTGCATCACCGCCGAAGTCCACCACGGTCCGAACGATCGATGCGAGTGTGGACGGGCCGATAGTGTCTTCCGGCTCGAAAGGCCTGCCGAACTGCCCCCGCACCTTGCGCAGCAACTCGGTCGCCACCCCCCCGGGGTAGACCGTGGTTACTCGCACACCATGCTCTCGCTCCTCCTCGCGTAGCGAGTCGGCCAGTTCGCGAAGCGCGGCCTTGCTGCCCACATAAGCTGACCAGCGCGGAACCGCACCCATGCCGGGGGCCGCATTGATGAACACCACCTGTCCGTGCGCGGCACGCAGCGCCGGAAGCATCGTTCGGGTCAGTTCGGCCGCAGCGGCCACATTGATCGTCAACGTGTCCCGCCAGTCCTCAAATGACGTGTCGCTCACCGCAGCAACCTCGGAGACGCCCGCACAATGCACGAGCACATCAACCCGGTCGAGTTCACCGAGAGCGACCGCCGCCTGATCGGCGGCTCGAAGATCCAGCGGCACGGGCGTCACAGTAGGTAACCGTGCGCAGAGCCTGTCCAGCCGCTCACCCGGCCGGGCGATGGCCAGCACGCGATCACCACGATCGGCGAACGCTCGCGCCAGTGCCTCGCCGATCCCGCCAGTCGCCCCCGTGATGACGACGACCTCGGACGCGCGCTCAGGTTCGACAGAGAAGTCGCTCGTGTCGGGGCGCTCGGACTGATCGCCGGCGTCGGCGCGTTTGGCCAGAGACCACAAGAAGGACAAGTCGTCGCCGTCGGGTTCCTCGCGCTGCCCGAATTCCTCGAGCACCGCGGCGATCCGTCGCGTCATCTCCTGTCGCGACCGCGCATTGAGTCGAAGTAGTCCCCGAGCGCTGTCCACGGTCGCGCCCGGACCCGCTTCGACCAGCTCGGCTCGGTGTGCTGCCAACACTGCGAGGTCGACATCCTGCCGCAGCGCGGAAGGCTTGGCCTCGTTGATCGCCAAGCTGAGCGTCAAGCCAGTCGCCCGATACGGACGTTCGGTCGCGCCGTTGCGTCCGCGACGAACCGGCTCTGCCGCCAGGAATCCGGATTCGGCGAGCATGCGGACATGGCGAAGCATCGTCGGTGGCGCCACATCGAGCCGCTCGGCCAATTCTTGGTTCGTCCGTGGCTTCTCGCGACACAGGCGCACAACCCTCCACCTCAACGGATGAGCCAACGCCTGCAACTGCTCGACCGTCGGCACCGGATGGTTGACATCGACCATCCTGTCAAGTTAGCTGAATCGCTAACCAGTTGCAATCTGGACAACTACCACGTTGGAGCTCGCAGATGATTGAGAAGAACTCATTCGATCAGCCCGACGAGTCGCGTCCGTTCCGCGCCCGCGGCCGCGTCGACGTCGCGACCGTCGGCGGCATAGACATCGGCCGGGCGACCTTCGAGGCAGGATGGCGCTGGTCAGTTGACGTCAAGCCATTGGGCACCACCACCACCTGCCAGGAAGCGCACGCCGGCTACATCGCCAGTGGTCGACTCACCGTGCAGCTCGACAACGGCGATCAGCTCGAGCTGGCGGCCGGCGACGCCTTCCACATCCCACCCGGACACGACGCCTGGACCACCGACCAGCACCCATGCGTCATGATCGACTTCGTCGGTATGAAACGCACACCCAGCCAGTCATAATCCCTTCGCGCTGAACCCGGATTGCCGGGTCCGGAGGCAACGCCGAATCACACATCCGTATCCGACAAGGCGAGACCATCCATGCGAGCGCGCCCAACCCAAGACGCCACCGTTGTCGGCTCGGGCATCATCGGGTTCACCACGGCGCTCAGCCTCCTGCACGCAGGGCTGACCGTACGCCTCGTCGCCGCCGGGCCGCTTGAATCGACGACGTCGTGGAAGGCGGCAGCCGCCTGGTTCCCTACCTACATCGGCCACACTGCTTCAGTCACCCGATGGAGTCATGACACGTATGACGCGCTCGCCCGACAGGCCTCACGCGGCGTGCCGGGCGTCGTCATGCAAAACACCCTGACCTTGTATCGGACAGCGCCCAGGCCACCGAGTTGGGCATCCATGGTCCGCGACATCCGGCCGGCCACCAAGACCGAACTACCAGCGCACTACGACCATGGACTGCTTTTCACCGCACCATTTGTCGAAATGCCAACGTATCTCCAGTGGCTCGCCGCCCAAGTCGACCACCAAGGAGGCGCATTCGAGACCCAGCACCTCGACAGCCTCGCCGAACTGCTCCACGGACCGACTGCCCCCGACGTCATCGTCAACTGCTCAGGGCTCGGCGCGCACACACTCGTCCCGGACAAAACCCTCTTCCCGATCCGCGGCCAGATCATCAGGGTCACCAATCCAGGCGTGAGAACGTCGGTGCGGGACGAGCACCATCCAGAGGGGCGTGCCTACGTCCACCCAAGAAGCCGAGACTGCATCCTCGGAGGCACCGCAGAACGCGGCAACTGGGACACACAGGCGGATCCGCAAACCGCGGCGGCAATTATGACCCGATGCCGAGGACTCGTCCCAGAGCTTGCCGACGCGTCGGTCATAGAACACGTCGTCGGGCTTCGCCCCGGCTGTCCTACCGTCCGGTTGGACGAAACGAACCTCCACGGCACGCGCGTGATCCACAACTACGGCCACGGAGGCTCAGGAATCACCCTGAGCTGGGGTTGTGCACGCCAGGTCACCGACATGATCACGCGGACCGCGGCAAGTCCCTGAGCAGATCAATCTTGCGCCACCCTAGAGATCTGATCATCCCAAGGTGCCAAGTGGCGGCGCGACACCCTGCCAAATAGCGCCGTGAGTCACAGGGCAGGATGTCCGCTATGTGACGGATCGGACGAGCTACCTGGCGCCCAGGCTGCGCTACAAGTCGGCGACGAAGCGGCTTCAGCACCCCGCATCCGACATTGCAGCGGGCCGGCCCACCTCCCCCCTGCACCTTGCACCTACACCTACACCGGCACTGCGGGATGGACCGGCAGGTGTACGGGACGGCTGTGGGCGAGTTGGAGGATCTGCTCGTCGAGATCGTCGGTGAGTAGCGGGCGGCCGAGGTAGTAGCCCTGGGCCTGGTCGCTGCCGAGGTCGATGACGTGCTCGAGTTGCTGCCGGGTTTCGATGCCTTCGGTGACGACCGTGAGGTTGAGCAGGTGGGCCAGGTCGATGACGCTGGCGACGACGGCCTGGGTGGTGGGGTCGCGTTCCACATCGGTGATGAAGCTGCGGTCGAGCTTGACGGTGGTGAACGGAAACTGCTTGAGGTAGCTCAGTGAGGCGTAGCCGGTGCCGAAATCGTCCAGGGAGAGTCCGACGCCGAGGTCTTTGACCTGGTGCAGCACCGACAGTGCGCGAGGGACGTCTTCGAAGTAGACGCTCTCGGTGACTTCGAGGTGGATGCTGGCCGGATCGGTGCCGGTCGCGGCGAGCACGGCCGCAACGGTCGCGGCGAAGCCGGGTGCCATCACTTCGTACGGGGAGACGTTGACCGCCGCTTGAGAGATGGCGGTTCCGTAGTCGCGCTGCCAGTGCTGCAGGTCTTGGCAGGCCTGCGTCAGCACCCATTGACCGAGCGGGACCATCAGGTCGGTGCGTTCGGCGATCGGCAGGATGACATCGGGCAATATCCAGCCGCACTCGGGGTGCCTCCAGCGCAGCAGTGCCTCCACCGCAAGCAGCCCCCCATCCTCGGCGCCGACGATGGGCTGATAGGCGAGCTCCAACTCCCCGCCGATCAGCGCGTTGTGCAGGTCACGTTCGAGTTGTCGCTGGCGGTTATCGGCGATCCGAGCGACATGGTCGGCAATCCGATGGCGGGCGCCGCCCGCCTGCTTGGCCTGATACATGGCGAAGTCGGCATTGCGCAGCAGCGTGTCGGGGATCTCCCCGCCCGGGCCGGAGAACGCCAGGCCGACGCTGGCCGTCACCTTCAGCGTGTGCCCGTGGAGGAGGACGGGCTGCGCCAGCGTCGTGGTGATCCGCCGGGCCACCGTCTCGGCCTCGCTGCCGGCGTTGAGGTCCTCGCACAGGACCACGAACTCGTCGCCGGAGAGCCGGGCGAGGGTGTCACCTGGCCGCAGCACCTGGGTGAGGCGGGTCGCGACGGAGATCAGCAGCTGATCACCGACGCCGTGACCGTAGCGGTCGTTGACCGACTTGAAATCGTCGAGGTCCAGGAACAGCACCGCCAGGACCTCATGCGAGCGGCGGGCCCGGGCCATGGCGTGTTCGAGCCGTTCCCGCAGCAGGATCCGGTTGGGCAGTCCGGTCAGCGAATCGTGCAGGCTGCGGTGCCGCGCCAGCTCAGCGTTGGCCGTCGCGTCGGTCCGCGCCTGGGCGTTGAACAGATACGCCGCGGCCACGTCGGCCAGGACCTGCCCGGCCCTGGTGTCCTCGTCGTCGAGCCGCCCGGGGGTGTCCCGGTACAACTCCAGCGCTCCCAGCCGATCCTGGTCCAGCCGCATCGGGAAGGCGAACACCGCGGCCAGGCCCTCGGCGAGGGCCGGCGGGGAAAACCGCGGGAACTGCCGATCCTCACTCAGGTCCGCGACCGCGACCGGCTCACCGGTCCCGAAAGCCACCAGGCACGGACCCTCCAGCAACTCGTTCTGCAATCTCTCCAGCCGCAACACCACCGGATTCGACGCGGCCACGAAATGATGGTCACCGGTGCCCATCAGCATGATCCCCGCACCGGTCACCGGGAGCACCTCGATGACCCGCTGCACCAGATGATCCAACATCTCCTGGATGGAGAAATCCGTACCCAGGGTGTGGGCGAACTCCGCCAACACCTGCGCGAGTTTTTCTTCCCGACCCACATCGCCTCCCACGTCGCCAAGGGCACGATTTACGACCGGACATCGCCGACCAGCTCTGATACCCCCCGTTACCGTACACGTACGCACAGTAGTTTAGGGGCCGACCAGGGGGCGGATCGGCGCCCGAACTCCCGGCACGCCTGCGCTGAGGCAGATCACCGATGTCGCGCCCTCGAGGACACCCCCGTCCTCGTACGAACGCTCGACGCCGCGACCGCCGCCGGGATCAAGGAAGCTGGCACCGCCCCGACCCACCGGCTGAGCTCCCCGCCGCCAGGCGTTGCCCGCTCGGACTCGGCCCGGCCCTACTGGAATCGCCAGATGCGGCTGAGGTGGGGCAGGTCGTCGTCCTGGGAGTTGGCGAGGTGTTGCAGGGCCTGTTCGGCCTGGGGTGCGCGCATGGTGATGAGCGCGCTTGTGAGGGGGTGACCCGTTTCCGGACGGCGACTTTGGCTGGCTTATGCGGCGGGTGCTGACTTTTGCTGGTATTCGTGAGCGACTTCCAGGGGCGTCTTGTAGCCGAGCCCGGAGTGGAGTCTTCGTCGATTGTGGAACACT
>JBBQZQ010000082.1:0-13400 GCA_038207565.1 Mycobacteriales bacterium | reverse complement strand
CGGGCGGGTCAGCCGGTACAACACCTGACGGCCGACCGGCCGCCCGTCGACCAGCCCGCAGTCACGCAGGCACGCGACATGCGCCGACACCGTCGACTGCGCGAGACCCAGCCGGGCAGTCAGATCGACCACCCGCCGCTCCCCAACTGCCAGCTCGTGCACGATCGCCAACCGGGTCGGATCCCCCAGACTGCGGAACAGGGCCACCGCCGGGGACAAGTCCACCCGGCACGCCGGGTCATGCCAACCCTCATCCATCGTCACCAGACGATGCTATCGGCTAAGCCAGGTTGCGCACTCAACCGCGCGTCCAATACGCCCCATCGAGGTTGAGTCTCAGTTTCCCTGTGCTGGGATGGGACTTCAGGGCGCCGCGGACCTGACGGCGGCCGCATCACCAGCGCAGCGATCGTGGTCCACTGCTAGCCAGGTCCAGCGTTGTCGCCGCGATGAGCGGGTGAACGCATCGCTGTCGGTCAGCGAGCGGCGTTGCGCCAGGCGGCGGCACGCAGTAGCCGTAGCCCGTTGAGGCCGACGATGACGGTTGAGCCTTCGTGCCCGGCGACGCCCAGCGGGAGGGGTAGGTGTCCGGCCAGGTCCCAGATGACCAGGGCGGTGATGACGGTGGCGGCGATGACCAGGTTGACGGTGATCAGGCGCCGGGCCCGCCGGGACAGGTCGATGACCTTGGGCAGGGTGGCCAGTTCGTCGCGGACGATCACCGCGTCGGAGGTTTCCAGGGCCAGGTCCGAGCCGTGGCGTCCCATCGCGATACCCAGGTCGGCGGCGGCGAGGGCAGGGGCGTCGTTGACGCCGTCGCCGACCACCAGAACCCGTCGTCTGCCGGCTTGCAGGGTGTGGACGTGGTCGACCTTGTCGGCCGGTAGCAGTCCGGCGTGGACGTCGGTGATGCCGACCTTGGCGGCCAAGTGGTGTGCGGCGCCGGGGTTGTCACCGGTCAGCAGGACCGGGCTGTGGCCGGTGAGGATGCCCAGGGCCGTGACCGCGTCGGCCGCGTCCGGGCGCACCTGGTCGGCAAGGGCCAGCACGCCAGCGGGCGTATCGTCGATGAGTACGAGCACCGCTGTGCCGCCGTCGGCCTGCACCGCAGCGATCACCGCGTCCAGCGCCTCCGCACCCTCGTGTGCGTCGTGCCCGCCGCGCGCCCGGTTGGGCGGCGAGGCGTCGCCGCGCAGGGCCGGTGAGCCGACCTGGATCAGGTGTCCGTCGACGCGGGCGGTGACGCCCCGGCCCGGGGCGGAGTCGAACCCTGTCGCCGCGCCGATGCTCAACTGGCGCTGGTGGGCCGCGGTGACGATCGCTGACGCTAGGGGGTGTTCACTGGGTCGTTCGGCCCCGGCGGCCAGCCGCAGCACTTGGTCGGCATCGAAGCCCGCGAGTGGGTGGACGGCGGCGACGCGGGGTGCACCGACGGTGAGGGTGCCGGTCTTGTCGAACGCGACGACCTCGGTCCGGCCGAGCTGTTCCATCACCACCGCGGATTTGCCCAGTACCCCGTGGCGGCCGGCGTTCGCGATCGCGGACAGCAGCGGCGGCATGGTCGCCAGCACCACCGCGCACGGTGATGCGACGATCATGAACGTCATCGCCCGCAGCAGCGTCGGCTGCAACGCAGCACCGGCCAGCAGCGGCACGAGGAACAGCAGCAGGGTCGCGGTGACCATGCCGATCGAGTACCGCTGCTCGATCTTCTCGATGAACAGTTGGGTCTTGGCTTTGGTGGCCGATGCCTGCTCGACCATGGTGACGATGCGAGCCAGTACGGACTCGTCGGCCGGCTTGTTGACTTGCACGGTCAGCGCGCCCGTGCCGTTCAGGGTGCCGGCGAACACCTCGTCCCCGGCCTGTTTGAGGACCGGAAGCGGCTCGCCGGTGATCGAGGCCTGATCGACCTCACTGGCGCCCTCGACCACTTCGGCGTCAGCCCCGATCAACTCACCGGGTCGTACCAACACGCGGTCCCCGACGGTGAGCTGCGCGGTGTCCACTAGCTCCTCACCGCCATCGGCGTCCAGGCGTGTCGCCTGCTCCGGGCTCAGGTTCAACAGTGCCCGCACCGAGGCGGCGGTGCGTTGGGTCGCCCACGCCTCCAACGCGCCGGAGGTGGCGAAGATGACGATCAGCAGCGCCCCGTCGAACACCTGCCCGATCCCGGCCGCGACCAACGCGGCTACCACCATCAGCAGGTCGACGTCGAGGGTCTTGTCCCGCAGCGCCCGCAGCCCGGCCAGCCCCGGTTCCCACCCGCCGCTGGCGTAGCAGGCCAGATACGCCGTCCACCACACCGGCGCCGGAGCCCCGGCCAGCTGCGCGATGCCACCGACGGCGAACAAGGCGGTAGCGATCGCCGCCCACCGGATCTCCGGCAACGCCAGCATGCCGCGCAGCACCGAACGAGGACCACTCGGCGGTGCGGTAGCGGTCCGGTGCGCCGGCGGCGATGACACTGTCACGGACATCAGCGAGCCTCCAGCACAGATCACGGATTGGTTGGCCGACGCATGCAGCCTGGTGAAAGCACCACGTTACAGGATGACATGACGAAGTGTTCATGTGATCCTGGGCTAGGATTGCGTCATGGGTCACGGTGTGCCGGGACGCGACACCCCGCCCGCGCGCCTCGACGCCGACTCCGCAGCGGCCGTGGCCGCCACCCTGCAAGCCCTCACCGCCCCGTCGCGGCTGCTGATCCTCGCCCGGCTGCGCGAATCATCGTGCACCGTCACCGAACTCACCGCGGCGGTCGGGATGGAACAGTCCGCGGTCTCCCACCAGCTACGGCTGCTGCGCACCATGGGCCTGGTCAGCAGCGCCCGCACCGGCCGCAACGTCACCTACGGCCTGTACGACCAGCACGTCGCCAGCCTCCTTGACGAAGCCGTCTACCACGCCGAACACGTGCGCCTGGGCGCATCGGATCGTCCCGCCGTAGCAGGATGACCCAACCGTCCTGCTCACCCGGAGCAGGGTCACCTCTAGCCCTCGGCGACCGGGATCCTGGACCGCTTGCCCATCAGGCGCTATTACATGGGATGCCTGGAGCATTATCCCGTGTAATACGACGCAGCTTGGGACGGGGACCGGCGACGTCCTACTCGCGAAGCCAACCTTCGTTCACGCAGCGGCGCCGGGGGTTCCCTTAGCAGCGGAGCGGATCTAGTCCCTTCGTTGGCAGGAGGTCTCATGCCGCCGGTGAGCGGAGGGGGCGACGTCCTTCGCGGCGCAGTTCTGTCTCGAGGTCGAAGGAGTAGGTGCCGTAGAAGTTGATGTGGTCGTGCCGGGTGGGTGTCAGGTGGGCCGCGTCTTCGTCGGCCACGGGGTGACCGTCGGCACGTAGGGCATCGAGCGCGTCACCGAGGTAGGTCGTGGTCCACAAGACGGCGGCGTTGGTGACCAGGGTGAGGCAGAGGGCCTGGTCGACCTGGTCATCGAGGTGCCGACGCCGGACGTGACCTTGGTGAGCGAAGAACAGATCACGGCGCAGCGCGTGCAGGCTCTCGCCCTTGTTCAATTGCCGACGGACTCGGCGGCGCAGTTCTTCGTCGGCGACGTAGCGGCACAGGTAGATGGTGCGCACCAGTCGTCCGTATTCTTGCAGTGCCCGGGCGAGCGAGTTCTGTCGGCTGCTGGCGTGCAACTTCGCGACGAGCAGGCTGGCGGTGGTTCGACGCTCTCGTCGGAGCCGGCCTGAATGACGCCTAGTCGGTACCCGCGAGCGTGCCCCACCACCGCGAGGGCGCTCTGGGCTTTGGCCACCCGCTCCCGATTGGGACCGTCGCCGAAAACGTCACGTGGACGCTTGTGCGCGCGCGAGAGACCATGACGGTCAAGGTGCGAAGTTCCTCGGCAAGCGCCTCCTGCGTGGTTGATCTGAAGTCGGGGACAATGCCTTCCTCGAGTCCGAGAATCACGACGTGATCGAACTCCTGACCCTTTCCGAGGTGCGCATTGAGCAGATGCAGACCAGGTTTTACGGGCGCCTCACCCAGCTGATCCGGCCTGCAACGTGCCAGTGCCTGCTGCAGCGATGAACCCGTATCAACCAGCCTTCCCAATTCCGCACAGGCGTCCAGCACCTCGTCGCGACCATCGACATCGTCGTCCGCGCACGAGTCCAGGCACATTCGCTCGAGCGCACCCAATGCGGCGTCGTCGTCGCCCGTGTGCGCGCGACGGGCGGTGGCCATGTGCTCACGAATACGCCGCAGCGCCTCCACGTGGTGCAGCGGAGCGCTCCAGTCCGTGAAAGAAAGCCCAGCAGTCTCGGCCTCACGTCGAACCGCCGCCAGCCTGGTTCCGATCCGCGCGATCACGCCAACCGTGACATCAGGCGTCAGTAAGCGCTGCACGTGCTGGAGAACTGCCGCTGCTTCCTCCTCAACGGTCGCGAACTTCCACATCGCAAAGACCGCGTCCGCGCCCCACGAAGTCGGATGTACGCAGCGCAGAGCCGGAGCTCCGCGAAGAGCACCCAGCGCGTTCACTGCTCGCAAAACGGCTGGGCTGGATCGGAATGATCTCGTGAGCTGGAAGTACGCGGGGATGCGCGTCTTGATCTCCGCGAAGACACGGTCGGGGTCGGCGCCGGCAAAGCTGTAGATGCCCTGGCCGTAGTCACCGGCATAGGTAATGCGATCGGCACCAAGCCGCTGAACCATCCGGAGTTGCTGCATCGAAAGGTCTTGCACCTCGTCGACGAGAACTGCGGCAAAGTGAAGTAGATAGCCGCGAGCGACCTCATCGACCTCGAGGATGCGGTCGGCCTCGCGGAGTAGGTCGTCGAAGTCCAGCGCTCCGTCCGCGCGCAGACCGAGTTCGTAACGGAGGGCCACCGGGTTGCCTGACCGTTCGATGTGGGCGAGCACTTCGTCGTCGTTGTAGGAGCCGGCCTTGGCCTCACGGACGATGGCCTCGACCTCGTCACGGTTGCGCCATGTGATGCCAGCTAGTGATTGACGACGTCGATGGGCGCCTCGGGTGGGCATGACAAACGCGTCTGGGATGAGTCCAATCGTCTGGCCGTGTGCCAGCACGACGCGTGCGGCAACACCGTGAAGGTTCGCCACGGTGACACTCGGCAACTCGTGCCCTCGTAGATGCTTACGCAGCCGCGCTCGGAGGTTGTCCCGCGCCTTGTTTGAAAACGAGACGGCGAGGATCTTGCGGGGCGAAGGAACGTGGCCGCCGCGTACGAGGCCCGCGGCTCGCACGGCAAGAGCCTCGGTCTTCCCGCAACCGGCTGGCGCATCGAGCAGCACGTCGCAGGGCCCGAGGGCGACCATACGATCGATCGCTTCATCATCCGGATCCCGCTGTGCCGCGTGACCTGCCTCGCCGGTCACGCGGCCAGGGACCCAACGAACCCCGCAAGCATCGTCAAGGCGGTCGCATCGGCCACGGTCATCCCTATCGCAATGGACACAGCCGCGGCCGTTTTGTTCCGGGCGCGCCGACACGCCGCTGCGAGCTCGTCAGGGGTCAGCTGCGCCGGATCAGTCTTTCCCGTCGCTCCGAGCAGTTGGCGGTCAGACACAAGCCCGGCGCCGCGAAGGAGCTCGAGAATCCTGGCGTGGCCGAGCTCGCTGACGTAGTACCCCTCGAGGTCTGGCTGCAGTACAAGAAAGCCATGGCTCGAGAGCACGCCGCTCGCGATGCCCATCGCACCTGCCCAGTCGTCCTTCGCGTCGTCATCACATATACCGCGGACCGGCAGATCAAGCCCGGCTGCGCCAAAGAACCCCCAGGCAGCGCCGAAGCCACCGCTGCCGTCGAGCTGAAACACGGCCACGTCCCGTTGGTCGAGATTATGGCCGAGCAGACGCGCGATCCCCTCGACAAGGATCCGGTCACTGGCTCCTTCGACGAACACAATGAGCCGGGCGGTAAGCGGCTCCACTAGAGCCTGCCGCCAGTCCCGCAGTAAGCGCAGTGGCGCACCAATCGGCGCATCGGGCGGCAGCTGCCTCACACGGCCATCGGCACCGAACGCGACGATGTGCTGCGGGTTTGCGGCCGATGCCACGGACGAGCTGTGCGTCGCGAGGAGTCGCTGGGATGGTCCCTGCAACAGTGCAGCTACCAGCATGCGCTGCGCCGTTGGGTGAAGGTAGGTCTCAGGCTCGTCGATCGCGACGATGCGGCTCTCGGCCGTCTGCATCGCCATTAGAGCGAGCACGGACAGGGCCTGCACGCCCTCGCTCTGGTCTTGCAGAGGTGCACTCGTACCACCGTCATTTAGCGTTAGCGTCGTGCCGGCCAGTGGCGATTCGAGCAGGTCCGAGGACATCACCAACTGCACGTCCTCCTTCGTGACCCGGCGGGGCAACGCATCACTAAGGCCGGCCGCGAGACGCGCACGGAAATCGCCGACCGTAGCCGATGAGGCGAGCGCGTCACGGAGAGCCTGCTCGGCGCCAGCGAGCGCCGGGCCGTCAGTGGTCATGTCCAAGCCACTCAGGAGGCGCCGGGCAACGCCTTGCGCGCCAGCGAGCTCACGGCCGAGTGAACGTCCTGCCGGGACGAAGGCGAATCCGAAGCGCTGCAACTGAGACGTACTCGGTCGTCGAGTGTGGCCCCCGACTGGAAAGGTCCTCGCGACGGTGAGCGTGGCGTCCGGATCGGCCGGATCCACTGTGGCCTTCACGCGGACGGTGACTGTGTCTCCGTCCGAGACGTCTATCTCGTCGGGAAATGCGGCTCGGTCATCGTCATCGAGATCTCCGAGTACGACCTCCGCCACGAGCGGCTGGCTTACGTCCGTGAAGTCTCGGATCGTGATCGATCCCAGCTCCGAACCGCTACCGAGGCACATCGCGATGAGGCGCAGAACGCTCGACTTCCCGCTGGAGATGGGCCCGACGAGGATGACATGTCCGCGGACATCGATGGCGCCGTCAACGAGCCTTCGATAGTTTCCCCAGACAACCTTCGTGATCTTGATGTCAACCCCCAATTACGTGTCACCAAGTCTCAGGGCGGCGGCTCGATCGATCAATGGCCTACGCACGGCCTCTGATCAAGGTGACATGGCGATCATGCCTCAGGGGCGTCATCGCCCACCGACTGACTCGCCGCGCTGACGGCAGAATGCGGGAGAACGTTGACCGACCCGCGGTGCGGCACATATTGGCGCTGGTCACGGCACCAAAGGCCTTAACAGATGCGCACGTAATCGGCGTCGCGAGACCGTCCCCCGGCCACCAACTGGTTGGAGAAGCGCATGACCACCTCAACACCTCGAACCGTTCAGGTGTTGCAAGCACCGCGTGAACCCGGGGATCCTCGAGCGGGACGGGTCCCGCCCAAAGCAGCCGTAACGGTGGTACCAACCTGGAACCACAGCTGGCCGGACAGTGCGGCGGTTCGGCGGCGGCCAGCAGGTGCGCGTCGCGCGCGTGGTTGGACCCGGTCAGCGCCGACAGCGACTGTCTGCGTATTCGCTCTTGCGCTGCCTGGAGAAACGTGGTCGAGCGGGGACTCGCTACGGGCCAGAGGCCGCGTCGAGCGGTGGTTGCTGCGGCGGTGTCTGCGGACGACGGACCGGACCGCCCCGGCTCGGTCCCTCAGAGGTAGCAGCCTCTTCCTGCTCGTGGGAGCGGACGTGCTCGATGATCCGGCACACCGCTGCGCCACCCTGCGGGATGCCGTCGATCGCGGCCTCCAGGGTCTGCAGTTCCTGGCGGAGCCTGCGCAGGTCGGCGATGCGGCGGCTGATGTCACGGACCTGCTGGCGTAGGACCCCCCGGACGTGCTCGCACGGGGCGGTGCCGGCCTCGCGCAGGGCAATAACCTCACGGATCTCGTCCAGGCTGAGCCCCAGGTGCTGCGCGGTCTTGATGAAGGTCAGCCTGGTCTCGTCGTCCGGACCGTAGGTGCGGTACCCGGCCGCTGTGCGGTCGGGTGGGGGTAGCAGCTTGATGGACTCGTAGTAGCGGATGGTCTTGGTGTTGACTCCGGCCCTGTCGGCGAGCTCACCGATCTGCATCTGCATGCGATCACATTACACCTGACAGGAATCCTGGTGGGTCGCCGTCCAGCGTCACCTCAGCTCTCGCTCCCCATGACCGCGTGAAGTCCCGCCCGTGCACAACCAGGGAAGGCGCCGCTTGACCTTCCATTCGACTGGAAGGTCTATCGTCGCTGCGAGTCCAACTATCGGAAGGGGCGGCAGTCATGGCGTCGGAGACGTTCACGGTTGAGCAGATCCACTGCGGTGCCTGTGAGGCCGCGATTGGCAAGGCGCTGACCCGGGTCGACGGAGTCCGCCAGGTGGAGGCGGAGGCGGCCAGCAATCGGGTGATGGTGCTATTCGACGAGAACGCGGTCGGGGTCGAACAGCTCGCGGCGCGACTTGCCGACGCGGGCTACCCGGTCATCGCCTAGGAGTCTGCTGAACAAGACGGCCGGCCCTGCCGGGGCTGGACGCGGGCCTGCATCTTTCCCAGGCGCAGGGTGACACATCGAGTGAAGTGGATGATGGCGATGACGAAGACGTTGGTGGAACCGGCTGATGAGCTGTGGGCGGAGGAGCCGAGCAACCTGGCCGGGCACGCCCGGTTACGGGCTCGGATCTCGGGCCTGCACTGCTCGCTGTGCACCGGCACGATCGAGAAGGCGCTGATCCGTCAGGACGGTGTGGACAAGGTCGCGGTCAGCCTGAGCCATGAGCAAGCGCTGGTCGACTACGACCCGGCGGTGATCGAGCCGCAGCAGATCCTCGGCACGCTGCGCGACATCGGCTACGACCTGTACGACCCGCGCAAGCTGCGCCCCTTCGAAGAGGAGGAAGCGGCGCTGGTCAAGGAGGGCACGCGGCTGCTGACCGCGATCGCCGCCAGCCTGCTGGCGATCGGACTGATCGCCAACATCAGCGGGTTTCTGTCGGTGCTGGTACCGGCCTCGGTCGTGGTGGTGATGGTTCCGGTCGCGTACGCGCTGCTGCGCCCGCAGGGCCGGCGCACCGCCGCGGCCGGTGCCGTCGCGATCGTCGCGCCCGCAGTGCTCGCGCTGGGGCTGCGCGCCGCCGGCATCGGCACCGCCGCCGTGCCGTACGTGACCGGGCTGCTGGCGCTGGCGGTAGTGCTCGGCGTCGCCCCGCACATCCTGTCGATGGCCTACCAGTCGGCCCGCCGAGGCATCCTCAACCAGCACGTCATGCTCGAGATCGGGGCGTTCGCGGGCATCGCCGGCGGCCTCTACGGCCTGCTGAGCTGTCGCTGCTGGTCAAGACCCGCAGCAGCCAGGCGGTCCGCAAGCTGATGGACCTGCAGCCCGACACCGCCCGGGTCGTGCACCAGCAGGACGGGCGGGACGTCGAACTCGACACCCAGATCGCCCAGGTGCAGGTCGGTGACCAGGTCCGGATCCGGCCGGGCGAGCGGGTCCCGGTCGACGGACGGGTCGTGTCCGGCCTCTCCAGCGTCGACCTGGCGCTGGTCACCGGCGAGCCGGTCCCGGTCGAGCGGTCGGCCGGTGATGAGGTGATCGGCGGGTCGATCAACGGCGCCGGCACGCTGCTGGTCGAGGTCAGCAAGGTCGGGACCGAGAGCTTCCTGGCTCAGGTAGTGCGGCATGTGGAGGACGCCCGGGCCCTCAAGCCCAGCATCCTGCACCTGGTCGACCGGATCCTGCGGGTCTACACCCCCAGCGTCCTGGCCATCTCCGTGTTGTCGCTGATCGGCTGGCTCGCCGGCAGCTGGGCGGTCGACGGGCACCCGGACGTGACGCGGGCGGTGTTCGCCGCGCTGACCGTGCTGGTAATGGGCTAACCGTGCGCGGTCGGGCTCGCCGCGCCGCTGGCGATCGTCCGCGGCGCCGGTGACGCCGCCGACCTGGGCATCATTATGCGCACCGGTGAGGCGTTCCAGCAGTTCGGCAAGGTCACCCAGGTCGTGCTGGACAAGACCGGCACCCTTACCGAGGGCCGCCCCGCGGTCCGCGAGGTCCGGGCCGTGAGCGACGAGGCCGAGCTGCTGGCCGTCGCCGCCGCCGCCGAGGCCAGTTCCGAGCATCCGCTGGCCCGTGCCGTCGTCGACGCCGCCACCACCACCCGCGGTCTGGACCTTCCTGCCGTCGAGCATTTCTCGTCGATCACCGGGTTCGGGGTGACGGCTGTCGTCGCCGGCCGGCCGGTCCTGGTCGGCCGGCCGGGCCTGCTGATCGACCGCGGGGTGGACTTCACGACCCTGCAGCCGAGCATCGCCGAGCTCGAGCAGGCCGGCCGGACCGTCATCGCGGTGTCGCAGGACGGCCAGCCGCTGGGTGTGATCGCGCTCGGTGACGAGGTGCGCCCGGACGCCGTCGAGGCGCTCGCGGCGATGCGCGAAGACGGACTGACGGCGGTGATGGTGACCGGCGACAACGCCTCCGCGGCCCGGCTGGTCGCCCGTCGGCTAGGGATCGACGAGGTGCACGCCGGGGTGCTGCCCGACGGCAAGGCCGACATCGTCCGCGAGCTGCAGGCACACGGCGCGAAGGTTGTCATGGTCGGCGACGGGATCAACGACGCGCCGGCGTTGATGCAGGCCGACGTCGGCGTCGCGATGGGCGGCGGGACCGACATCGCCGTCGAATCCGCCGACATCATCGTCGTACGGAACGACGTAACCTCGATCCAGACCGCCCGGCAGATCAGCCGCAGGTCCTACCGCCGCACCCGGCAGAACGTCGCGCTGGCGTTCCTGTTCAACGGCATCGGCATCCCGCTGGCCGCGACCGGCCTGGTCTACCCAATCTGGGCGATGATCGCGATGGCGCTATCCGTGACCACCATCTTCATCAACTCCATCGGCGGCCGGCCTTCCCTGCTGTTCCAGGCCATCGCCAGCGTCGGACACGCACCCGACGGCGAGGTGCCGGTTTGAGCACCGGCTCTAACCCAGCGTGGTGCCTGGCTGATCCGCCGCAACCGCGGCGGCGCGGGCCCGCTCGGCCTGCTCGGTTCGCTCGCCTGCGCCGCGTCGATGATTGTTCTCGCCGCGAAAGTGGGAGCTTCAGCCCCCGCAACCGGCATGTCGGCCGCGGATGGCACGCCCCGTATGACCAGGGCACGACACGGGCGGACATGGCCTGCCCCGCGGTAGCCACGAGCGGGCCGTCGACCGGCTGGATACCTGATCAGCATGGTCGAGGTCGATACGGGTCGGATGGTCGGCGTTCGGCCTGTTCTGTGGCGAAAACCGGGATCGCAATCGTGACACCCGGCCTCTGAGCATCACCGACAGCATCGACCCAACCGCAACAGCGATGAGCCTTCACACCAACCGGGTGGACCACGTCGGGTCGGACACTGGCGGGCTTGCGGCCCTGCCGCCGCGACCGCTGCCTGACAAGGACGCGACCACAGGTGGACCTACCCTGACGGTCATGGCCAACTCCGACGGCGCGGGGCATGAAAAGATGGTGGCTGCCCTCGACGCGGCCATAGCTAACGCCGCTCTCGAGGGCATACACCTCGACCGCGACGAGCAGGATCTCATCCGCGCGCACCAGCAAGGAGCGTTCGACCGGGCCGAGTTCCTCCGCCGCGCCCAAGCCCTCGCCGAAGCCAAGGCGGAGCCGACCCGTGAGTGAGTCCCCGGAGAAGGCCGACGCGAATCAGAGTCCAGCGTGGCGTTCCTATCTGATGCTGGGAACCGATGTGCTGCGCACCGTCGCCGAGCTCACCAACCCCGTCGCCGTTGCCCTGTTCGAGCGCATGGTCAGCGCCGACGCCGAAACCACCCTGCGCCAGACCAGCGACCGGCCCCGCACATTCGACCTGGCGCATCTCAACGACGTCCACGAGCGGTTATTCGCCGACGTCTATCCGTTCGCCGGCCAACTGCGCTACGTCGACACGGCGAAGCCCGGGCAGACCGGTGAGCCGTTCGTGCACCACCGCTGGATCGAGGCCTACACCGCCGCGGTCGTCGAGCAGCTCCGTGACCAGCAGAACCTCACCACCCAGCACGACCCCGGGCAGTGGGCCGACCGCGCCGCCTACTTCTGGGCCGCGATGCTGCACGCTCACCCCTACCGCGAAGGCAACGGACGTGCCGTCAGGCTCTGGGTCGAGGACCTGGCCACCGCCGCCGGGCACCCGTTGGACTGGACCCGCGCATCAGCCGAGCGCAACGTCCATGTCGCGATCGCTTCGGCGCACGGGGACTACGAGCCGATGCGTGCCCTGCTTACCGCCGTCGCCGGTGGCACACTCGGCATAGACAGGCCGCTGGATGCCCTCAACGACCTCGACAAACTCCAGCACGGCCAGGCCTGGGCAAGAACCGGCATGGTCTTCGGCTCGGCAGCCGAACGCGCCGCCCTGACTCCGCAGCTCGAGGAACTCAGTCGCCGTGCCGAGGCGGTCCGGCACCATCTGGACTCGAACCCAGAACGGCCCGCCAGTGCCGACCAGCCGGCAGCCGACCGGTGGCGCGGCATCGCCGCCTCAATCCTGCCCGGACTCCCCCAGACCAAAGACTGGCCGCGATTCGCCGCCGAGCTCGACGAGGGCGCAGCGGCGGGCATCGACGTCGCTGCCGCCCTCCCTCGCCTCGCAGTCCGCCACACCCCCGCCAACGCCGAACCGGAACGCCCAGCCACGCGGGTGGCCGCGGCTCAAACACCCGAGCCGGTACCCACCCGACCTGGCTTACCTGATCGGATCGCCGCCGGATATCAGAGCGGTCTCCACCAACCCACAGCGCCCGGCCGCCCGCGGTAGTTCGGGGGGCGACGGTGCCCCCGCGTCGACTAGTCGAGTGAGCATCGAGCTTGCGAGGAGCGGAGCGAGATGACGGTTAGCCGCAATGCGCGGCGAGGGCATCGACACGACGGTCCGTACTGGGATGACGCGCCAGCGCCCGCGCCGTCCAGCTCCGCTTCACCTGTCGCCGTCCATCCATGGCAAGAAGAGCAGAGGACAGATGGGCGCCCACCCCTTGCTCGGCGGCGAACCTGTCGGCCGCGTACTCGCTGCGCCGGCTCACGGCGGCATCTGCCAGCGGACACACCACCGAACAGCCCGCGACGACGCTGAGGACCATCGCGCTCACCCAGTCATGGCGCTGCAGCGCTTGGACGACGGCGATGACCACCACGGCCACGGTGACTGCGGCCAGCAGCCGTCGCGGTTGCCGCCGACCGACTGTGGCCATGCCGATGCCGATTACCAGACGCGACGCCACCCGCCACGGCGTCGCCAGCCACATCGAGAACAGCGCGAAGCGCGTCGCCCTGGTCACGTGATGGCCCAATTCTGGCTCTCCCGGCATGAGTGTGGGTCAGTCGGGTGCCCTTTCGTGGGGTAGGTGGAGTTCGATCGGTCCGCAGGAGAGCATCACCAGTGCCAGTGCCGCGGTGGGTGAGTGGAAGCCGTAGGCCCTGCGGATGATGAG
>JBBQZQ010000081.1:0-13650 GCA_038207565.1 Mycobacteriales bacterium | reverse complement strand
CTGGTAAGGCGGCTCGCGGTACACCATCGGGACTGAGCCCTCACGTGCCAGAGGTGTGGCGCCTATGGGGTGGTGGTCGGTGAGGTGTCCGGTGAGGTTGGCCCGCGGTCCGGCCCGTCCTTCGGGTGGACGATCGTCAGCGGCGCTTGGGGACAGGCGGGTCTTCTGGCGCGGGGCCCGTTGGCTGCAACCGGAGGCTGGGAGGGAGACGGGTCGTCGGCAGGGGGAAACCTGGACGTTGATGACGAGCCGTTCGCCGAAGGCATGGTCACCAGGCTTCGTGACCATCAGCCCCGGGTACTCATCGGCTGTGGTGATGGGCCGCGCCGCCTGCCCAGGGCGTGCCGTCCACGGCGCGGCAACGACAAGATCACGGTTGGGCGAGGACGCCGGTAACGAAGGTCCGTCAACTGCCAGCGTTGGTCTGGGAGAACAGCCGGCGCGGCTGCAGGTTGTGGACCGTGATGGCAAGTCCCCGATCATGCTGCGACGCATGGTGTACCGAAACAGACGTACGCCTTGGACACGGGATCGACCCGCAGCCAAGAAAGGCGTCACCACCATGGACACAGGCAGCGCGCCCCGCACCGAAACCCCGCCCAACCGCGCACACCGCGGACCCCACATAAGTCACGACAGCAACGAGGACAGAGAGTTGCTGCCGCTCCTCGGAGTCGACGACGTCTCGGGCATCCTCGGCATACCCAAAGCCACCCTGTACCGCTGGCACTCCATGTCCAACGCCGGTGACCGAGTTGGACCGCCCGCATTCCGGGTCGGACGGTACCTGCGCTACTCCCTCAAAGACCTAGCCCGCTACATCGATGACCTGCGGCACGGCATCTCATAGCTCCCCGTGACCGTCCCCCGTTGCGTAGGCACCAGAGGATGCGTCCGGCGTGAGTTCCGTGAACTGTCGAACGCGGCGATGGGCCCGCCAGCGCGGGGCGGGGCGCTGAGGCCGAGAATGATCCTGGCGGACGATGGGTCGGCCCGTCTTACGCGAGTTCTTCGAGGACGCTGGCTGCTCCGGTGGCCCGCAGCTTGCGGCCGAAGTAGACGTCTTGGGTCAGTGAAGGCTTGGAGTGTCCGAGTTGGTCTGCGGCGAGCCTCGCGCTGAGTCCGGCGTCGTCCATCAAGCTCGCCACTGTCCGCCGAAAGGTATGGCTGGTCAGGCCAGGCATCCCCATCTCTTTGAACGCCTCACGAATCCCGCGGCGGGTGTTGCTCGGGTCTCTCAACTTCAGGCTCAAAGGAGCAGGGAAGACCGGGGACACGTTCCCCGAACCGGCATTGCTCGTGGACGGGGTGGACGTGCGACGTTTGTTCAACATCTCGACACACCATGTCGGCAACTCCAGAACGCGCTCGCCTGCCGCCGACTTCGTCGCTCGCCTGATGATGAGGCCCTGACGCTTGACGCGAAGGACAGTGCCTCGCACCGAGACCGTCCGATGATCCAGGTCGAGGTCCTCCCAACAGATCGCGCACGCCTCTCCGATGCGCAGACCAGTACCGACCATGAACCCCACCAGGTCCGGCAAGTCCCGATCCTTGGCCTTCGTGTCCTGGCTCAACCAGGTGCGGATGGTCTTCACCTCAGCAACCGACAGCGCCCGCGGCAGTCTCTTTGGTTTGGTCGAGATGCGACCTACATCTCGACAGGGATTCGACTCGAGGGCGTCGTGACGCGCCGCGAGGCCGCAGACCCCCGACAGGACACTCTTCGTCATCTTGGCCACCGCGGCGCCGTTCTGGACCTTCACCGCAGCCAGATGACCGTCGACAAGCCCCACCGTCAACTCCCGGACCCGGACCTTGCCCAAGGCAGGCAGAATCTGACGATCAAGCCGGCCCCGGTACGCGTCCAACGTCGACGGGCTCTTGCCTTCGAGCTGAGAGAACCACAACTCCGCGACCACCGACACCCGCGTATCAGGCGTCACAGCATTATCGGAGCCGATCCGCGCCCGATCCCGCAAAGCCTTGGCCAGTGCCTGCTCGGCTCCACCCTTCGTCTTGGACTTGCGTTGAACCTGACGAACCTGACCGTCCCAATCCCGGTACAGGGTCATCGAACGCCAACCCTCGCCGTGGCGGTAGCTCCGCACTCGACCATGCGTGCCAAGTTCAATCTCGGGTCGTCCCATAGCCACATCTTAGCCACAGTTTATAACGACAGCCACAGAATAATACTGGCAGGTGATGAGATCTCTCAGACGGTGAAGTACCAGGTCAAGTACCAGCTTTGACAACCTACGACAACCAGCCAATGGCCGTGCCTCATAATCGGAAGGTTAGGGGTTCGAGTCCCCTCGCCGGCTCAAACAAAAGCCCAGGTGACCGCGCGGTGGCGCCGTGCTGACATCGTCAGCGCGAACCGAGTCAGCCGGCGTTGGCCAGGTTCTCATTGGCCGGCAGGTAGGTTGCGTTGCGTCGTGGCGGCATGCTGATACCCATGAATGTGTCCGGCGTGCACCGTTACGGCCCCGGCGCGGGTTTCTACGACGTGTTGTCCGGCGAGCGGTTGGTGTATAGGGCCGGTCGGGTAGCCGCGATCGAGCAACTGGCGCTGCGGTCGGGCGATCGGGTGCTCGACGTCGGGTGTGGGACGGGCCTGAGTCTCCCGTTGCTCGTCGATGCTGTCGGCCCCGGCGGTCGGGTTCTCGCGGTGGACGCGAGCGCGGAGATGCTTGAGCGTGCCCGCCGTCGCGTCGAGCGGCACCGGTGGGATCAGGTGCGCCTGGTCTCTGGCGACGCCGGCGACGTGCGGCTCCTTTCTGATGGCCCATTCGACGCGGCGCTGTTCGCCTACTCGTTGGCCGTCATCGACGATTGGCGCCGAGCTTGGCGTCAGGCCCTGGCCCTCGTGCGACAGGGTGGCCGGATTGCGGTTGTCGATACTGCGCTGCCCATCGGTGGCTGGCGGATCTTGGCGCCGCTGGCGTGGCTGGCGATGTTTACCGGTGGCGTGCACCCCTCTCGCCAGGTCTGGCATGTGGTGCCCGAGGACACGACCGAGACCAGCCATCAGGTCCTCAGAGGAGGTCATGTGCAGGTCGCCGCCGGTTCGGTTGTGGCCGAGGGTACTGATGGCGCCACCAGGGCGGCCCCGGACCGCCGGGACCAGCAGTGAGTCGACGGTCCGGGAAGGGCGCGAGGCACTTACCGGGTTCCCCTCGTGTGAACGGCGCGGCGGCGAGCCCGGCAAGCTCAGCGGCGTCCCGCCAGGATGCGTTCCGCACGCACGTCGAACCCGAGATCGAGGTGCTGCTGCGGGTCGGGCAGACCCTGACCGGGTCGTGGGCAGATGCAGAGGACCTGGTCCAGGAAACCCTGCTTCGGGCGTGGAAGGCGATCGACCGATTCGACGGGGCGCACCCACGCGCCTGGCTGCTGACGATCCTGCGCAACGCGCATCTGAACTCGCTGCGCCGCAACCGTCCCGACCTCACTGACGACACGACCAGCTTGGACCGCGCCCGGCCCGCATTCGGAGCGACCGCCCCGCCAGGCCCGGAGCAGACCGTCACCGATCGCACGTTGGACGAGGATCTCGAACGCGCCGTGGCCGGGCTGGACGAGAAGTTTCGCACGGTGCTGCTTCTTATCGACGTCGACCAGCTCACCTACGCCGAGGTCGCCGATGTGCTCGAAATCCCGGTCGGCACAGTGATGTCACGGTTGTCCCGGGCCCGGGGCCGGCTCCGCGCCCAGCTCCGCGCCACCCGCGTCCTATCAACAGCAACCACGACCAGCCGCACCAGCCCGCCCGTTCGGAGGAAGCGATGATGTCCGTCCCCAGCATGTGGACCTGCCATTGGGCGCGGCGCCGCATCCATCGCTACCTCGATGCCGACCCAGCGGCACCGCTCACCTCCGAGGAGGTGGACCGCCTGGAGGCACACCTGGCCACCTGTCGCCGGTGCACAGCCCTCACCGGGGAGTACAGCGGCCTGCGACGCGCCCTGCATGGCTGGTCCGCGCGCCGCTACCCCGACCCGGCAGCGCTCGCGCGACTGCGGCTGGCCGCCGAACAGATCATGACCAAGGACGCCGGATGAGCGAGCACAGCCCGGCGGGAGTCACCACCGAGGCTTGGGCCATCCAGCGCGTCGCGGGGTGGCGTTCCGACCAGCTGACCCCGCCGGACGGGGAGGCATGGGACCTGTTGGTCATCGGTGGTGGCACCGCCGGCATCGTCGCGGCCAAGACCGCGGCCGGGTTCGGCGCTCGCGTGCTGCTCGTGGAAGCCACCCGACCGGGCGGAGACTGTCTGTGGACGGGGTGCGTCCCCAGCAAGGCGCTGCTCGCCGCGGCGCACGCCGCCGCGGACGCCCGTATGGCGGTCCGATACGGCGTACACGTCGAGGGCATCCGGGTCGACTTCGGCGAGGTGATGATGCATGTCCGCGCGGCGATCCACGCGATCGAACCCGACGACTCGCCGACGACGCTGCGGGCCGCCGGCGCTCATGTTGCCCGCGGGAGCGCGCGGCTGATCGGCCCCGACAGCGCGGCCATCGTCGACAGTTCCCCAGGCGCCCCCAGGCGTGACGGTGTGCAGGTGCGGTTTCGGCACGCCCTGATCGCTACCGGTTCATCGCCCGCCATGCCTGCGATCCCGGGGCTTGCCGAGGCCGACCCGCTGACCAGCGACACGATCTGGAGCGTCACCGAGCTCCCCGATCGGCTACTCGTTCTCGGCGGCGGCAGCATCGGCTGCGAGCTCGGCCAGGCGTTCGCCCGGCTCGGCTCGCACGTCACCATCCTCGAGGCGGCACCCCAGCTGTTGCCGCGCGAGGACCCGGACGCGGCTGCGTTAGTGCTCGCCGCCCTCGTCGAAGATGGTGTCTCGATCGTCACCGGCACCCGCCTGGAAGCAGTCGAGTGCCGCGCCGGCGGGTGGCTTGCTCGCCTGGCGAGCGGCTCCACGGTCCCGTTCGACCGGGTGCTGGTCGCGGTTGGGCGCACACCAGACATCACCGACCTGGGTCTCGAGGCGGCCGGCGTGACCACGGACGAAGGCGGCTACGTCGCGGTCGACAAGCACCTGCGAACTAGCTGTTCGCGGATCTGGGCCGCTGGGGATGTGACCGGGCACCCGCAGTTCACCCACGTCGCCGGTGTGCACGGCAGCCTCGCTGCCAGCAATGCCATCCTCGGGCTGCGCCGGAGTGTGGACACCGCGACCATCCCGCGGGTGACGTTCACCCAACCAGAGGTCGCCGCGGTCGGGGTCACATCCGACCAGGCGGGAGCGCACCGCGGTCTCACGGTGCGCACGATCGAGCACGCCCACCTGGACCGGGCTGTCGTCGAGGACACCCGTCGTGGAGTCACCCGCTTGGTCATGGACCGCCGCGGCCACCTCGTCGGTGCCACCATCGTTGGCCCTCGCGCAGGGGAATCCCTCGCCGAGCTTGTGCTCGCCGCCCGGCAGGGGCTGCGGGCGCGCGATATCGCCGCAACGATGCACGCCTACCCGACCTATGGCGAGGGGCCGTGGAAGGCAGCCATCGGCCAGGTTCAGGCTCAGTTGCGCCGCCCCGCCGCCCGGTCAGTGAGCAAACTGCTCGCCGGCATCGCCCGGCGTCGCGCCAGGTGAGCGAACCAGGATCGGCTGCGGGTACTCACGAATCTCGGCCGGCATCACCCGACTCCGCGGCGCCGCAGGCGTCAGAGTGGGGTTCCCAGCCCGTGGGCAGCCCGCGTTCTCCCCTTACCGCGCCATCCCCCGATCAGCGCGCCAACCGTGAGGACCACGATGGCGCCGACCGCAGCCCAGAATGGCCAGCTCCCGGGTTGCGTGCCGTACGCGCCGAAGGTGACGTACGCGGTCGTGGCCGGCAGGATGCCGAGCACGGTGCCGAGAAGGAAATCCCGCACCCGCAGGGCCGTCAGTCCGGCGAGGTAGTTGACGGCGGTGAACGGCACCACCGGCGCGAGACGGGCCATCAGTACCGCGAGCATGCCACGGCGCTCGAGCAGTGCCGCGAGCTGCTCGAGCCTTCGCGGTTGCTGGTCAGAACCGCCTCGGCCGCGGTGGATGAGCCGATGCACCGTCTCGCGCCCGAGCAGTCGGGCGAGTCCGAAGCCGCCGAGCGCCCCGAGCGTTGCGCCGACGACAACGACGGCGAGCCCCGCCGCGATCCCGAAGATGGCTCCGGCGGCGAGGGTGAACACGGTCTTGGGCAGGGGCGACAAGGCGACCAGGGCGTAAACGGCCGTGAACGCGACGGCGGGCCAGACACCTCGGCCGGCAAAGCTGCTGCGCATCTGGGTGGAGTTCGGAACGCCGATTGTGCCCGAGATGACGACGATCGTCGCGACGAGCGCGCCCAGCAGAGCGACGCGCCAGCCGAGCTGGCTGCGGCTCATCAGCGTCCGGTGCCGAACACGGTGCACGCGGAGCGTGGTGCGGTCACGGTGACATCGTCGCCGAGTTCGACTGACGTGCCGACTGGAACATGCACCGTGAGCGCGGCTTCGCCGTCGAGGCGTACGTCGACGCTCAGGTGGGTGCCCGCGAAGCGTGCGGTGGTCGCGATACCGCAAAGGCGCAGCGCTTCGGCCACGGTCGGGCCGGGTGTGCCGGACAAGACTTCTGTGCTCAGCTGTAAGGTCTCGGGACGGGCGACCAGGACGGCCGGGCCGTCTGGCACGTCGGCAAGCACCGAGCCGCGCGCGCCCGGGCAGGTGAACCGGCCGGCGTCGACGTGGCCGGGAAGCTCGTTTGTGGCGCCGAAGAAGCGTGCGGCGGCCAGCGACGGGGGCCGCGTGTAGAAGACGTCGGCGGCGGCCTGGCCGGTGATGCGTCCGTCGAGCATCAGAGCGATGTCCTCAGCCAGCTCGACCGCCTCGGCCTGGTCATGCGTGACAAACAGCGTGGTCACCTTTGCCTCGTCGGTGAGCGCGCGCACCAAGGCGCGCATCTCGACCCGCAGGGTCGCGTCGAGCTGGGAGAAGGGCTCATCCAACAGCAACAGCCGCGGGCTGAGGACGAGCGCGCGGGCGATCGCGACCCGCTGCTCCTGTCCCCCGGACAGCGCCCCGACACGCCGACCGGCCAGTGCGGACAGCTGCACCTTTGCGAGCATGTCCCGGACCAATGGCCTGGCCTCACGGCGCGGGACCTGGCGCATCCGCAGTCCGAACGCGACGTTGGCCTCGACACTCAGGTGCGGGAACAGTAGCGGCTTCTGGAACACCAGCCCGATCGGGCGATGCTCAGCCGGCACACCGTCGACGCGATGGCCGTCGAGCTCGACGCCGCCGCTGTCGGCGTCGACCAGCCCTGCGATGAGCGACAGCATCGTGCTCTTCCCACACCCGGATGGCCCGAGCAGCGCGGTGAACGACCCCGGCCCGAGCTCGAGGGTGACATTGTCGACGGCGCGGGTGCCGCCGAATGCCTTGGACAGGTTGACGAGTCGCAGCCGGGCGCCGGGCGATGAAGCGGTGGGCAGGGTCACAGTCGACCGAACCCGATCGCGGCCCCGCCGCTGCGCGACAGCACCCGCGCGCTCATAGAAACAAGCAGCAGCGGCGGAATGATCACGAGCAGGGCCAGCGCAGCGGCAGCGGTGGTGTCAGAGGACCCGATGGTCGCGAAGAGCAGCAACGGCAGGGTCTGCACCTGTCCGCCGCCGACCAACACCGTAAGCACGTATTCACTCCACGAGATCAGGAACGCGAACAGCCCGGCTGCGACCAGCGCCGGCCGCAGCAGAGGCACCGTGACGAACAGCAGCACGCGGATGGGGCCAGCACCCAGGGCACGGGCTTGGCGCTCGTAGTCCGTGTCGAGGTTGGCGAAGCCGGCGCCGAGCAGTGTCGCGGCATAGGGGACGGTCGGCATCAACTGCACGGCGATGACGCCTGTCACGGTGTCAGAAAGGCCGTAGCGGATGAAGAACACCTGCAGTCCGAGAGTGACCGCAAGGCCAGGGACGATCACCGGTGCGAGGAGGAGGAACTGGACAAGCCGTCGGCCGCGGAACCGGTACAGCCCGATCGCACGCCCGGCCGGGAACCCGATCAGGACGGCGAGGGTCGCGACCGCGACACCAATCCCCGTCGACAGCACCAGGCCGCGCAGAATGTGCGAGCGTGGATCGGCCATCAGCGCCAGCCCGCGGGCACTTGTCTCTTGCGGCAGCAAGCCCGGGTAGCGCCATTGCCCAACAACAGTCCAGATGAGCAACGGCACCAATGGCAGCAACAGCCCGACCAGCCCCAACCAGGCCAGCCAGGCAGCCGCGCCGCCACGGTGGCGTCGAGGCACGGGTGTCACCGCGTCGGGCTCGGGCACGTTCATCTCGAGCACGTTCATAAGGGCCGCCGGGAGAGTCGCGACGCGAGCGCGAGATAGCCAGCGACGACGGTCACGGTGATGACGGTGATCAGCACCGCCACCGCCATCGCCTCGGGTCGGGCGATCAGATCTGTGGACCTGTAGTCCTGGTAGGCGACCACCGGCAGAGTTGCAGGATAAGGGCGGCCTAGCAGGTAGGGGACCTCGTAGGAGCCAGCGGCGAAGGCGAAGACGAGCATCGAACCCGCAGCAACCGTGGGGGCAAGCAGCGGGAGGGTGACGTGCCTTAGTCGTTGCCAGCGACCCGCCCCGAGCATGCGGGCCGCGGTTCCGAGCTCGTCGGTGCCCCGGCCGAGCACGGTCAGAGCGAGGACCGCGATGAACGGGGTCTCCTTCCAGACATATTCGGCGATGATGCCCAGCCCGAACCGGTCGGCGGTGAGGGCGGGAAAGGCCGCAGGGGTACGGGTGAGGCCGGCGGTGTGGCCCAGCCGGGACAGCAGCCCGGACTGCGAGAGCAGCAGCAGCATGCACAGAGCGCCGACAAGGTGCGGGACCGCGAGATTGGCCTGCAGCAGCCCGGTCGCCCAGCGTCGACCCCGACCGAGCCGATGGATCAGGAGCGCACCAGTCACACCCAGCGCGGCGGCGAACGTGGTCGACGCGAATGCGACCTCGGCGGTAAGCAGCAGGGAGGCGCGCACCGCAGGGTCGGCCCACAGCTGCCTGTACGCGTCGAATGACCACTGCCAGTCGGGCAGGAACGGCTGGTAGCCCAAACTCTGAGCGAGCGCCTGCGCGATACCGGCGGCGAAGAACACACCAACTACCACCATCGCCGGCGCGAGGAGCAGCCCGATCCGGACCGGCCTGGGCAGCCGGACGCGAACGCGCCGGCGCGGCCATCGCGGCGCGACGGTTGCCCGTGCGCCGCTAAGCGACATGCGAGTGGTGGTCATTTTTCGAGGACATTAGTCTTCCAGTCTTGTTCCAGACGGGTGACGTAGCCGCTGGCCAGCTCCGGTTGAGCGCGCCGGGTCAGCTCGGTGAGCGGCAGCACCGATGGCGAGACGGGCACCTGCGCGAAGACCGTCTGAGTTGCGGCGCTGGTCTTGGCCAGGTCGATGCCGGGGAAGATTCCCTCGGCCTTGTACAGCGCGAGCTGGGTGGTCGGATCCTCTAGGACGTTGGCCAACACGAGCGCCGCAGCGCGGTGCGCGGCGTTGGCGGGGATGCCGACGAAGCTGTAGTTGGCAATGCTGCCGACAGACAGAACGGCCTCTCGGGTGGTGGCCGGGAAGAGTCCCTTCTTGACCTGGTCGCCGACGGCGCCGGGGCCGTAGGTGAAGTACGCGCTGATCTCGCCGTTGGCGTACATCTGCTCGACTTGATCCTGGCTCTGCGGGTATGTCGACCCGGCACGCCACAAGGAGGGCGCGATCGCGTTGAGCCTGACCCACAGCCGCGACGCTGCCGGCGCGTATGTGGCCGGCTCGAACGGGCCGGAGAGTGCCTGCGGACCACCGATCGTGTCGTAGAGGATGGTGCGCACCGCCATCGAGCCGGTGAAGTCCGGTAGCGCTGGATAGGTGAACCGCCCCGCGTGCGACTTGACCCAGGCGAACAGCGACGACATTGACACGACATCCGCCGCGGACAGGTCCGCGGAGTTGTACACCAGGGCCGAGTCGGCCTGCTGCCACACCGCCTCGCAGCCGTCGACCGGGACGCCGAAGTCGTGTGAGACCGCCGAAGTGGTGAAGTCGACATAGCGTGCGTTCGGTAGCTGCTGAGGCCAGCCGCACGACCACAGGTGGGCCTGCAGGCCGGTGGCGAAGTTCTCCCCGTTGACCCAGACGGCGTCGACAGATCCACCGCTGGTCTTGCCTGCCTGCTTCTCGCCGAGGACCTTGTTGATCGCGTCGGAGGTGTCGGTGATCTTTACCTCGTTGAGGTTGACGCCGAGCGCATGCAGCCGGTCGGTGACGTAGCCGGTGATGAAGCCGTTGAGGGTGGCGTCGCCGCCGTACATGTAGAAGTTCACGGTCTGTCCCTTGGCCGCGGACAGCACCGACGGCCAGTCGGCCGCGTTGAGCCTCGGCTGTGCGGGGCTTGCGCCGCAGCCGGCGAGCGCAAGTGCGGTGGCGCCGAACGCAACTGCCCCGAACGCAACGGGGAGACGGCGCCGTGGATTGCGACGAAGCCTCGCCACGGCGCGCGAGCGGGTCATGTCAGGCCTGCCTCGTCTCGGGCACCGCGACGACCTCGTCAGCTGTCGGGGTCGGATGTTCACCGGTAGCGACCGGGCGCAGCAGGGCAACACCGAGCGCCACCCGCTGAAGCGCGGTGACGGCGACCGCGGCGGCGAATATCCACGCGATCACAGCTGCGTGAGCGGGCAATAGGCAGAACAGCACGTACACGATGACGGTCTCGGTGCCTTCGGCCAGACCGCCGACGAACCTCATCGACCGGCCGTCGGCGTAGCGGGGCGCGGCGTCGCCGAACGATCGGCCGCGGCGCTCGAGTAGCGACGACAGCGCGAGGAACGCGGTGCCGGACACGTAATAGGCCATCAGTAGCGCCAGGCAGGCCAGCCGCGCACCAGGCACCGCGATGGCGATCGCCACGATGAACCCGGCGTAGATGGTGAAATCGGCGACGATGTCGAGGAACCCGCCGAGCTCGGTCGCGCCGCGCCGCCGCGCGACCGCACCGTCGAGACCGTCCAACACCCGGTTGGCCAGCCAAAGCACGAGAGCGGCCGTCCACGCGTGCGCGAGGGCCGCGACGCAGGCGCCGACTCCGGCGGCGAACCCGGTCGCGGTAACTACAAGCGGCGACACGCCCGCGGCGGCGAGGACCGAGCCAGCCCGGTCGAGCGCCGGCGCGAGCGCCCGTCGGACCTGGCTGTCAAGCATCGGCTGCCGCCCCTGCAGTTGTCGCCGTCGTGTCCTGCCGCCGTCGGGCCACCGGGGTGAGCGGCAACAGGCGGCGCAGCGCGACATTCTCGACTGGGTCCAGGACGCTGTGTTGCACGCAGGCGGGCACCAGCTCGCCCGTTTCGGGGTGTGCCATCGCGTATGAGCATGCCCGAAGGCGCTGCTGGGTGGCTGCAATGCGCGGGTCGGTGCTGTCTTCGCCGAGCCGCATCGCTTCCCAGGCGGGCGTGACGTCGGCGGCATCCATGAAGGAGTGCATGACGAAGGTGACCGGGCGGATGCTTCGATGCCGCAGGAGTCGGCGCAGCCCGACCCGCCGGGTCGCTCGTGCCGTCCACGCGGCGAAGACCGAGACGACGCTTGGATGCGCCACCGTGACGCGGAGGAGCTTCACGGCGAGCAGCGGCAGCGGCGTGCCGGAGAACGAGACGCCGCCGAGGTGTCGGAAAAAGGTGTCGCGCACCCGCAGATCGGCCGGGTTCAGGTCGTCGAGGATCGGGAAGTAGTCCGGTCCGACGTAGAAGCCGTAGGTGGTGCGGTTGCATCGTTCGTCGCCGACCTGCAGTGCCCGGTACGGTAGTCGGGCGCCGGCGCCGGCCTCGACCTGGGCCCAGACGTCGTCGCCGGAGGTCTCGCGATAGCCCTCGCGCCAGCGGCGGTCGTCACCGACGTACGCCGCTGGTTGGAACGAGAACAGGCCGAAGCCGTAGGCGTGGCACTCGCGGATCACCTGGGCGATCTGGTCAAGGTTGCGCGGCGTTACGGTCATGTTGTGCGCAAGGAAGCACCGCACCCCGTGTTCGCGCGTCAGCCGGGCGAACATCTCGACGAAGCGCTTGCGATACGGGTTCAGCGATGGCTCGTCCGGCGGACGTTCGATGCCGCGGCGGCCGAACATCAGCATGTCGAAGTGGCCGGCGAACGACACCCGATCCAGGCGCCGCCGTCCGTCCTTGCCGACCGCGAGCGCCTCGAGGTAGTCGTAGTCGAAGTCGCCGTGGCTCATGCTCATCGGCTCGCGCCCGTGCGCCCGCATCGCGGCGAGGGCGGCCGCATGATCTTCCGGAGGCAGGAGCGTGACCTCGCCGCCGATCAACTGGGCGTGTGCGCGTGGGCCTCGCCGCTGGCGCAGCAATCGCATCTGCGCGTCCACCTGGTCGACGGTGTGAGCGCCGTCGAGGCGGACCCGGTTCGCTTCGCGTGAGTGGTAGCAGGGCGTACAGGCGAGGTTGCAGCGCGGGAAGACCTCGTGAGTGCCTTCACAGCCGACGGCATGTTGCCCGAGCGTCTGCGCCGGGGTGCGCACCTGCTGGGGCAGTTCCCCCCAACGTCGCGCCAGTGCCTGCCGGGTCTCGGGATCGACCGGCCGAGTGGCGTGCTCGAGATCGCGAAGTCGCCGCAGCACCCTCACCGCGCCTCGCGCCTCGCCCCGTCGGTGACCTCAACCGCGCCCCAGAACGCGACGCGGCTCTTGATCCGGCGGGCCAGCGGCGAAGGGTGGCGGTAGGTGCAGGCCACATTCCGGCCGCGCTTGCGCTCCACGACGCGGGTGCGGTCGCTGCGTGCGATCACCTGTCCGTTGAAAATCGCCTCCACCATGCCCATAATTCACCATTCGTCACAGACGGGGGACGAGGATTTCGTCGGCCCTCGATCGGGAACCCAGCGGGCGGACCTTTTCCTTCCCGCTCAGCGTCGCCAGCGCCGCGTCACTTGGAGAGCGGAAGCGTGACCGGTCCGATCGGCGTCCCACGGAGGGCACCTTGCGCGCCGGCCGGGGCCGCGTCGAACAGGTGGGAAGGCGACAGCGGCGAGATGTTCCGGGCTCGCCAGGTTTGGGCAAACCTGGTGTCAGCCGCGACTCGAGAGATGACGTCAGCGTCGGGAGCACTGTCGACGTCGAGCCTCTGCTCAGCATACGCGACTCTCGCGCCCTGGGATCGCAGCATCTGCTCGGTCGCACGCCCCGTGCCCGACGTCGACATGGGTACGTCGACAAGTCCGTCTGACCAACGAGGATCGGTCACTGCGAGTACCCACCACCCCCCGTCAGTGGCACTACCCAAGACGACGTCGTACTCCCCGCTCTCCAGGTCGCGGGCGATTCTCGACAGGTGTGCGGAGGTGACCTGGGGCGTGTCACTTCCGATCTGCACGACCGGTGCCCGCAAGACGCTGGCAGCGTCGCGGTGGGCGAGGGCTATCCGGTGACCGAATTCATTGCCCCGTTGACGAAAGACTTCCCAGTTCTTGAGTCGGCGTTTGATCTGTGTTGAACGTGCGGCGGTCCTGAGGTCGCCGTCCAGAGCGAGCGCGCGGCGCCCCAGAGGGAACGCGCGTTCACAGGCGTCTAGCGTGTCGAGGAGGCTAGCGGCCGCCAGGTCAGCAGCC
>JBBQZQ010000080.1:0-14234 GCA_038207565.1 Mycobacteriales bacterium | reverse complement strand
CAAAGACGCCGCCCGCGTGGCGTTCGGGTTCCGCAACCTCGACAACCAGCGACGCCGGGTACGGTACGCCTGCACCAGGCGACAACGCCTGGCAACCGTCACATGAGGGTCACTTCCCCCTCAACTTCGAAGAGCCCCTTTCACTCTGATTCGCAACCATACCTTTTCGTATTTCACTGGGTCTACGGTCAACCGACCTGTTACGACGGCTGTGGCTTCGTACTCACCTCGCAGCCGGCGCGACCGGGGATGCCGGTGGCTGCTAGGCAGAACGGGGCGTATGCCCGTCCAGCACTTTTCTGGGAACTGGTGGGTCGGCTACAACGGAGAATGGATCGGCTACTTCCCGGATTCCATCTGCAACGGCACCCTGACTTCAGCAGGTCATCTGCAGGCGTCCGGTGAGGTGACTGCCGACAACTGGACCAGGCCCTGCAACGATATGGGGACCGGCCGGTATGGCCATGACGCAAACGCTGCGAGCATATACGGTTTCTCCTTGATCGACTCGCCCGCTGCGCCCGCGTTGAACGTATTCTCCACCCACCCCAACTGTTACGACCAGGGGAAGGTGACAGCCACGTCGCTGCAGTACGGTGGACCTCGACCAGGTTCAGCTATGACCCGGAGGTCGGGGTGAAGTGCACGTGGATCCGCGGGTTCGCGGACTGCCAGCCCCGGACCTCGGCCTTCTTGTGAGTGGCGTAGTTTGTCCATCACCAAGTGCAGTTCTCCGTCGGGTAGGAGCGGGCGACCTGCTTGAGGAACGCGAGGAACTTCGAGTCGCCTGGGCTCGGGTCGGCGCGTCCGGTGGTCAGGCCCCGATCGCCAGCAGCCGGCCGTCGGTGACGCCGACGACGAGCAGGCCCTCAGCCAGCGCCGGATAGCTGTCGACGGTCTCCCCGGTGTCGATGTCGAACAGTCTCCGGCCATCGGCATCCACCGCGTGCACGTGCCCGGAACGGGTGCCCCAGTAGACGTCATGCCGGGCGTCGATGACCGGGGAGGTCCAGATACCGACGGTGCGGTGGTTGCTGGTCTTGTGCGGCGGGCCTTGATAGCGGGCCAGCAGCCGGCCGGTGATGGCATCTACGCCGCTGACCACAGCATGGTGGTTGCCGAAGTAGGCGATCCCGTCGTCGGTCACGACCGGTGAGGAATACGTCTGGACGTGGCGGAAGGACCACAGCAGCTTGCCGGACGCGTCGAAGCCGACCTCGAGCCCGTTGTTCGTGCCGGTTACGACGGTGCCGTCGGGGGCCACAGCGGGCGAGACCTCACACAGCGAGCCGAGGCCCCGGTGCCAGGCGATCCGGCCGTCGTCGAGCGCGAACAGATCGTTCCCGGCGGTCTGGTACGACCGATGCCGGTCAATCGGTGACAGGGCCACCGACCCGTAGCTGGCCGAACGCAGGTCGACCCGCCACAGCACCGTGCGGGTTGCCACCTGCAAGGCCACCACGACCCCGGACTGGGTGCCGACCACCACCAGGTCGCCGTCGACGGCCGGGGAAGTGGCCCCGTACAGAGGCAGCCGCCACCGCAGCCGGCCGTCGCGATCGAGCACGTAGACCGCGCCAGGTCCTGGCCAGATCACCATGCCGTCAGTCATGACCGCCGGCGACGTGGACAGGTCGAGCCCATAGCTGCCGCGACCGTCGAAGGCCCATCTGTCCTTGCCGGTCCGGGGATCCAAGGCGTGCAGGACGCCGGCGTTGCTCGCGGCATAGATCGTCCCGCCGGGGCCGATCACCGGCCCCGGGGTGACGTTGCCTTCGAGCTTGCGCGTCCACCGGATGTGGCCGGTGTGTGGGCCGACCGAAGGGCTGGTGCCGCTTCGCCGGGCGTCCTGCGAGGCCTGCGGCCAGGCGGCGTAGGACGTCTTGCCGATCCGGGCCGCGTGTCCGGACAACCGTATCGTGGACACGACCGGGAAAGCCGGCACGGACGACGAGCAGGCGGCGAGCAGGGTGCCCACGGCGATCAGGGCGATCCTCCGACAGCGCATCCGTCCACCGTATGCCGTATGGCCGGAGCAAAGATGACGGTTCGAGGACGCTATGGCTCAGGCACCGGCGACGGCAAGAAGCTTGCCGGTCGACGGGGCAGGAGGGCCGATCGCCTCCGTCGGGCCGGGGCAGTCACCAGCCACCCCGGCCGGCGGATCGCCTGCGCCGCAGAGCCAGACTCTCGCGGCTTTCGACGGGAGAAACTGCCGTGTACTACGCACGTCCCGGCTCGAGGGCGGCATGAAGCTGTCTGCGGCTGAGGACGATGGACGCCTGGTTGCCTGTTTGTCGACGAGCTACTCGACCTGCCGGTCCCGGGCCGGCCTGGAGTGGATGACCCTGGATAACTCACGAAGCCCGCATTTCCGCGAACGGCCTTGCGTCCTGCTGGTCAGAAGGGGTGCCCCCGGCAGGATTCGAACCTGCGCCCCCGCCTCCGGAGAGCGATCTGAGGATGATTGAGCGGTTCTGATAATCACTAGAACCGTCGGTGCGTAAGGGATTCAGTGCTGGTTGTCGATGGCCGAGAACGGCTATTGATGGACCTCTTGTTGCCCCTGTGTTGCCCGACGGAGATCAACTTCTATTGCGCCACCATTGGTCGGCGGGCTGACCTTGCTGGCTGCCAGCCGACTCGCGCGACCGACGCAGGGTCAGGTCTTAGGGCGAACTCGCGAGTCCGTAGCGCGGGGCCTGTGCTGGAACGCCGGCTGATGCGACGGCGGAACCGTTCGATAACGCCGAGTATGCCTGCGACGACCGCAGGGCCAGCCGAGCTCCGGTCATCGATATGTGCCGCGCTGTGATCGATCCGGGTATCCAGTCGACGCGAGTGCGCGTGACCTTGAAGTCGTATCGGGTCAACGAACCGCACTCGCCGGCGCGTGGTCGGACGGCATCCCCCGGATCCGCTACCGATCGCTGCTCGAGCTGATCGGCGTTCCTGAGCCGTGGCGCCGCCATCCGTCCGGCTTGGGGAAGCCCAGTTATTAGCCAACGGTCAGCCGGCTCGCAGCCGCCGCTCCGCGACGGCGAGAAGGCGCGCGCGCAGCCGGTGCAGCAGGTCGTCGGCGGCGCGGCCGAACCGCACCTCCCACCTGCGCCCGGCATCCCGCCGCGCGGCCCTGCGCTGCTCGGCAGCGGGGTGGGGGCCCACGAGCGTCAGGGCCGCATCGCCGTCGGCGACTGTCGCCTCGACAGGGCAAGTGGGGCGAGTCTCGGCAGCCACGTGCTCAAGGGTGTGCGTGCTCAGCACGTAGCGCAGCGGGCCGGGCTCCCCGAGCCCACCGGGGGCGACCGTGAGGCTGATGAACTGCGCCAGCAAGCCCGCGGCGGCGCTGACCGAGAGCACGGCGACGTTCTCGCCTCGGTCACCCGCGTCGTCGCCGAGACCGGCGATGTAGCGCGAGTCGTCGAGGTCGCCGGCCCGATCGGCAGTTACGGCGCCGAGGTCAAGCTGCCCGTTGCACGCTAGGCACGGGCGGCCGGGGCGGACCACGTGCGAGCGCCAGGTCGCTCCGCGCATGCCGTCGCCGTCAGCGAAAGCGTCGACGGCGATGCCGCCGTCGACGACCGGAACCAGATGGGCGTACGCCACGCTGTTGAGGATCGCCCGCGCCCATGGCCGATCGACACAGCTGAAAATGACGTCGAAGTCGAGCGCCGTCGCCAGGCCCGCCGTCTCACACACGCTGAGTTCCGAGGTCTCCAGCTGCAGCCCTGCCGCTGTCGCATTCAGGACGACGAGGCGGCCGACCACCTGGACCTTCGGTCGGCGCAGCCAGGCGTCGACCCGCGTCGCGCCGATCAACCGGTCGAGGTTGCGCTCCTCGACAGTGTCAAAATCCATCAGCCCTATACGGGTGACGCCCGTCGCCGCCAGCCGCACCGCGATGTCGAGCCCGACCGAGCCCGCGCCGACGACGAGCACCGCGCGTCGGGTGAGGTCGCGGTGCATTCGCTCACCCCACGAGGCGACGGCGCGGACCTGGCTGTGCCGCGCCGGGGGCGGCGGCACGAGGGTGTCGTTCCAGGTGACGACGAGCCGCTCGCCAAGGACGCGGACGTTCTCGGCGTGCGTCGCCTCGACATCGCGGCCGGTGCCGCGGTCCCAGTGCCGGGCGGACCAGGCCTGGTCGCCCGCGAGCGTCATGCCCACGAGCGGCAGGCCTGTGATCTCTCGGGCGAGGTTGGCGTAGGCCGTCTCGGCGTCGCGGTCCGGTCCGCTCAGACCCTGCCAGCCGCGACCGCCCGGATGGCTGTGGGCCAGGACGAGCCCGCACCCGTCCTCCTGCGCGAGCGCCGCGGCGCGCAGGACGTAGCCGCCCACGAGCGAAGCGTTGCCGTGCACCGCACGCTCGCCCGGCTCGGGTAGAACGAGCCCGCGCACCAGGGCGGTGCGCCGGGTCGCGCCGGTGGACGTGCGGTAGGTCGCGAGGCATATGTCCTCCTGCCCGTCGTCGCGGAGCAGGTGCTGGACCAGGGCGTCGTGGGTGTCGGCGGTCATCGCGACCGACGTCCGCCGGGTCATCGCGCGGCTCCAAGGACGCCGCGGACATGGGCGACCCACGCGCGCTCCGGGTCGGCGTCGCCGCCCCACCCCCGGATCTGGCGCGAGTGCCGGAACCAGCCCGACCGGGCCGACTGCTGGCTGTTTGTTGCGGGCAGCGCGACCGCCGCCGGCAGGTGGATCCAGTGCGGCGGGGCCAACGGCCAGCCGGCGAGCTCGGCGACCTCGATCGCCGTCTCGACAAGCTCGCCGGCATGCCTGCCCTCGACGGGCTCGACCCGGTAGACGACGAGCCCGTTGCGCACCTCTGGCTCGGTCTGCAGCCGTCGCAGGCCGTCGACGAAGGCTGCCACGGGCTCGTCGGTCACGCGACGTCAGCGTTCTGGCGAATGGTGACGAACCGCGCGCCCGGGTGGATCTCCACGAGCTGGTCGTCGGCGTAGTGCGCCGGCTCGGGGCGGTGACCGCGCAACTCACCGAGGTCGTAGTGCGCCTGGTCGACGCCGGCCAGACGCAGCAGGTTAGCTGCCGGCTGCCGCCGGTCGCGGGTCTCGTAGTCCCGGCCGTCGATCGAGAACACGACGCTCGGCCGCAGCTCGGTGGGCTTGTCATTCATGGGTGACTCCTCTCGAGCCGGGAGCCGTCTGCTCCCGGTTGCACTGCTGTCTGCCGGTCGGGTGCCAGTGAAAGTCCGCCACTAGTTCTGGATCTCGACTTTCACGGACGGTGTGAGAGCAGACAGGGTGTACAAGATGGCCGAGCACGCGACCCCCGCACCCAGCAGCCACCCGCTGCTGCAGGACCGTGCTCGGTTGGAGAAGATTAAGAACAACATGCACGTCCAGATCCAGCTGGTGCTGCACCGCCGGCGGATCCGCGACGACGTCGAGCCGGTGCTACCCGGAGGCGCGTCCGTCGACGACGTCCTCCAGGACGCTCTGATCGCGCTGCTGCGGACGGACCCCGCGAACGTCCGGGAATCCTGGGAGGCGCTCAGCCGCGAGATCGCTCGAAATAAGGCGAAGGACGCGCTGTCGAAGGCGACGAGCGGCCGGCGCAAACGGGGCGCCGAGCCCGACACGCCGGACGATGTGACGCTCGTGACGTTCGACGACGACTTCGACACCGTCGGTACCGACCTGGGCAACGATCCGGAGACGGCGTTCGTCGTCGCTGAGCAGCACCGGGTGTTGCTGCGGCTGGCGCGCGAGACTTTGACGGAACGGGAGCGCTTGATTTTTCACACCGGTTACTACAAGACGAAGACCGACAAGGAACTTGGCGAGCAGCTCGGCGGGATCTCAAGCCAGGCCGTCGGCCAACAGCGCCGTCGCATACTCAAGAGCCTGTACGAGGCCGCGCGACCAGACCCATCCTTCCCAACGCTCAACGTCAGCGATGAAGGGAGCTGAGATGAACGGCAACAGCGACGCCGTCGACGACGTTCTCGCGGCGTTCTCAGATCACCTTGGGCACGGGGCTCCGTGCCCCGCGCTCGATCACCTCAACCCGCGAGACCGGCACCGCGCGGAGGACTTGATGCGGCTGATGGAAACGGGCCGGCTCATCGACCCGTCGGCGTCGGCACCTTCGTTGGAGACGCTGCTCGCCGGCACCGAGTTCGCCGACGCACTGCGGCCGGCGGCTCTTCCAGCCGAGGCGTCGGTCCTGCACCGGATGTACGTCGTGCTAACCGAGGTCGACCCTCGCGCCGAGGTGCACGTCGACGAGGGGTTCCTGTCCTTCGGCTACCTCGACTTGCTCGCGCGGTTCCACCCCCTCGACACCGACGACCTGTGGCTGCCGGACGACGCGCTCCGCGCGCTGTTCGACGCTGACAGCTACATCGACCTGATCGCGCTCGTCGCCGCGCGTACCGGCGAGCTCCTGACCCGGGTGGTGTCGCGCTACGACGTCGACCCCACCATCTCGACAGCGGCGAACGGCCCGGCTTCGCTGGCACCGGCAGTCCTGCCCCTTGCCCTGGCGTCTCGAGCGATCCTCGAGCACAGCGCGCCGGAGTGGGGCGAGTTCGGTCTCGACCACGCCGCCCCCGACGAAGTCGACGTAGCTGACCTCGAGACGCAAATCGCTACCCGGCTCGTGGCGGAGGAGGCCAAGCGGCGATACCAGGGGGACAAGGCCGTCGCCTATCGCGAACTCGTCGGGCACGAACACCGCCTTGTAAAGCTCATCACGACCGCCACAGGACGGGGAGACCACGTCGACCTCGCCGCCGAAGTTGACCGCGTGGCCAGGCAGGTCGCGTGATCCGCAGACTGCAGCTGCGCGGCTGGCGATCGTTCGAAGAGCAGACTCTCGAGATCGGGCCCGGCCTCACGTTCCTGCTGGCCGAGAACGGCGTCGGCAAGACGTCGTTGATTGAGGCCGCCGCGTGGGGGCTTTACGGCCCGCTCTCCGGCGTCGACGCGGTCGCGGCCCGCCGCATCAGTGCCGACGAAACGAGCATCGACGTCGAGGTCGAACTGCCCGACCGCCGCGTGCTCACCGTCCGGCGGGTCGTAGACGCGTTCGGGGGAACGGACGTCGAGGCGACCCTCGGCCGGGATCCCGTCGACGCTGCGATGCTCGACGCCGTGCTCGCGGAGGCCTTCGGGGCGTCTGCCGAGTTCCTCGCCCGGACCACGACCTTGCCGGGCAGCACCGTCGACGACGAGACGGTGAGCAATTTTGCGCTGCGCGAGCACCTATGCCGGGTGCTCGGGGTCGATGACCTGATCCGGGTTGCGGACCAGATGGAGGAGATAAAGGACCAGAACGAGGCCGAGGCAAAGGGGTACCGCACCGCATCACGTCGGGCCAGGGCCGACCTTGTTGCCCTGACCGACCAGCTCGCCGACGCCGATGAACACCTTGCGGCGTTGCAGGAGCAGCGGGCCGCGTTGCGCGACGAACTCGAGGACGCTGAAAACCAGCTGCGGCAGGCGCACCAGCGCACCGAAGCGGCCCAGCGCGCCGCAGTGGCGCACGCCGCCTTCGATCAGGCCCTCATCACCGCGCAGGCCGCCCTCACGGCGGCCCCTGGATGGCGTGACGTACATGCGATCGATGACCTCGTTCGGGTACTCGAGGACGCCGAGCAGGTTGCTCTAGCGGCTGTCGACAGCCTTCGCCAGGCGCTAGCCGTCATCGCGGGCCGCAGCGAAGCGATCACCAGCGCTGCGGCGGGGCTCGACACGGCGTCCGGGGACTGTCCTCTCTGTCGACGTCCTCTGAGCAGCGAGGACGTCGAGCACGCTCGACGTAGTCATGCGGGCGATCTGGAGGCACTGGACTCCGATCGCGCCGGGCGACAGACGGAGCTCGCGCAGGCTAGCCAGCATCTCGACGCCGTGCGTGGCGCGCTTCGACAAGCACTTGCAGTCCCACCACGTCGCGACGACCTGCCGGCCGCGGGACCTCTCGACGTCAATGCCGCGCGCGCAGGCGTCGATGAAGCCCGTGCCCGTCACGACGACGTGTCACAGAAGGCGGCCGCCGCCCGGGCCGTACAGACCGCGCTCGCGGAGCGGATCGCTGCGGAGCGAGCCGCCGCGACCGAACGGGAGGAGTCCCTACTCGTTCACCGTAAGGCTGCGGTGTCGCGCATGGCCGGCCTAGTCGCCCGGCAGGCGGCGGATGAGCTCTTGGCGGAGCGCATCGATCCTCTGGCCGCCGAGGTGCGTGCACGCTGGAAGCGTGTCTTCGGCGACCGCGGCGCGCTCCAACTTGGTGCCGCCGGCCAGTTGACGCTCCGACGCGGTGTCCAGGAAATTCCCTTCGAGTACCTCTCTAGCGGTGAGAAAGTCATCGCCCTCCTCGCCGTCCGACTGCTCGTGCTCGGATCGTCGACGCGTGCGTCGTTCTTGTGGCTCGACGAGCCGTTGGAGCACCTCGACCCGCGCAACCGCCGGCTGGCCGCATCCCTGATGTCCGCTGCCGGTGCCGAAGTGCGGCAGGTCCTGGTGACCACCTATGAGGAAGACCTGGCGAGGCGGCTCGCCCGCCGGGGACAGGCGTCGTTGCTGCGGGTGCGATCGGCGGACGCGGTCTGGCCTCCGTCCGGATCGACGATGCCGAAGTAGACCAACGTGCCGCTCCGCCGCGCCAACCTCGACGTCGCTCGGGGCCGCAGCGAGCGCTCCACTGAGGTCGGCGCATACCACCAGATCTGCGCGGAACGGATAGAGCAATGGGTGTGCGCGATATCGACGGATACTCAAGACGCGTGCAGTTGAGCTCTAGTCACCGAGCAGGTCAGCGCACGCATCGCGGGCCTTCTTGTCGGCCCCTTCGTACAAGTCGTGGACGAATTGAGTCCACCACTGAACCTCCCGTTTGAGCAGCGGGCTGCCCTGGTGCTGTCAGTCTGGTGGCTCATCGCCGGCTCCCGTGAGATCGCGCTGCGTCCTTGATTCCAGGAGCTTCGCAAGGAGAGCACGCCGCTGACCTTGCCGTCGCTCCAGGCTCCAGGTGACCTCTACCATGACACGCTGCCCGCAGTCGATGCCCGATGACCTTGGCTCGCGGGTAGGACCGCGCGATCGCGCGCTGGGAGATGATTGAGCGACGCGCGATCATCTCCCACTGGACGTCGGCGCGATCGAGCGGATCACGGATTTCCAGTGACTCTGGCAGGCGAACGCTCATGGGACGCCTCCCGGAGTTGGTCACAAGTCGCTGCCTTGTTGGGAGAGGGCGCTGTTCCAGCTTCATCGGTGACAGTGCGGGTATAACGCTTCGATAACGAATCAGTCCATGAACACGCCTGATAAGTGCCCGGCTCCGTGCGTCAAACGAATCACCTGGCACGGCGGCACGCCTTGAAGCACGCTGCTGTAGTTCGACAGGATGTCCTGCAGCCTCGTCGCCGCACCATGGTCGCTACGGCAATTAGCGTCGGCGTGCCGCCGTGCCGGATCTTCCCTTGGGCGACACCATGGCCGCATGGGGCGGAGGATAGGAGGGGAGTGGTGCATTGTCGGGCGTGCAGTTCCGAGGCGCGGTGCTGAGGGCCGCACGTCAGCGGGCCGGCCTCAGCCAGGCCGAGCTGGCCGCGCGTGCGGGGGTGTTCGACGGAGCTCGGGTGCGGTCCTGGGAGCGGGGCGCTGAACAGCCCTCGGTTGGTAGGGTGTCCCGGCTGGCACTCGCGCTCGGCATCGACGCCCTCGACATGTATTACGGCGACCCTTCGCGGCCACCGCTCGCGCTTCTGCGGCGGGTGGCCGGGCTCACCCTCAAAGAACTCGCACGCAAGACTGGACTGACGTATGCACGGTGCCAGCGCCTCGAGCAAGGCGTGGTCGAGGCGACGCACGAGGACGTCGCCAAACTGGCGAGCGCCTTGAACGTGCCCGCCGTACAGCTAACACGGCCGGCGGGCGACCAATCAGATAGCGGCCGCGATCAGAAACCCGACGGCTAGCGCCGGCCCGTAGGGAAAGGTCGCGCGGCGGTCACGGGCGCGGGCGAGCGTCCAAACCGCCTGGCACGTCGTGAGAACGGCAAACGCGCCGACGCCGGCTGCGAGCGACCGGTACGAGGAATGGCCCAAGCCAAGGCCGCCCAAGACGGCCAGGCGCACGTCACCGAGCCCAGCGCCGACAAAGCGCCAACATGCGACAAGGATGAGTCCGGCGCTAGCGCAAGCGGCGAGCGAGACGGCAAGGCCGCGCCAGTCGGCCGTGGCGGCCGCAGCGACGGTCACCAGGACCCCCGTGATCGCAGAACCCTGGCGTACTAACGGCGTTGGTATCCGCTGAGTCCGGGCATCGCAGGCCGCAGATGCGCCCAGTGTGCACGCCCAAACCACTAGCGCAGGAAGCCACCACCATGAGCCGGCGTGCTGGACCGCAACGGCCGCAGCAGCGCCACTAAGTGCGCCGGTCGTGGCGGTAGCGAGGAGCCGCCCGGGAGAGCGGTTTGCAGATCCCGTCAGTTGAGCCGTGCCTACAGATTCGAGGACCGGAACGGTGCCGAGGCCAACGACCGCGCCAGCCAGCACGCCGACCAGCCAGCAGGACATTCGTCTGCGCCTCCCTGACGTCTAGCACCAACCGGCCTACAGGTGGAGAATATTCAGCGCGTCTGCCAACCTCGAGGCCGAATGACAGAGGTAGCAGGTACAAATGATCCACGCAGAAACGGGGCAGGAGGGCATATCGTGCTCAGATGCACCATCCGGGATAAGCGTGGCGGCCCGGCCGCTGAGGGGGGACTCGGAAGTTGAGCAACGACACCCCCGGTGCGGCAATCACTCGAACCCGCGTCGTCGTACTCACCGCGGCCGCCGCGATCGTGGTCGTCATAGCGATTGTCATCGCTGTCGTCGACTGGCCCTCATCGAAGACCAGCCATTCTCCACCGCCGCCTACTGCGTCTTCCCCCCAACCTTCCGCCTCACCCACCACGGACCCCCAGGTACAGGCCGCGATCGCGTCCTACGAGGCGTTCGCCGGCGCCTCGAATGTTGGGCTTCGGGATCCAGGAAGCGACTACTCGGCCAAACTGGCGGCAAATGCCGTCGATCCAGCGCTAGCAAAGGTGGCAGCCAACATCGCTAGCTTCCGACTCGCCGGAATCGCCTACCGAGGTGCTCCGCCGACCCCACGCATCGACGCTAAGAGTCTCCGGGCAGACCTGGAGGCGAAGCCGTGGCCGACCGTGACGTTGACCGACTGCCCAACGCTGGCCTCCAGCTGGCAGGCCATCAACCAAAAGACAAAAGCGCCAGTCCCAGTGAAGTACCCACCTGGCGCCGCCAAGCCGCCACACGCGGTGCAAGCAACGGTCATCTTCTACCAGTCGCATTGGGTTGTTCAGAAGCTTATTACGGATGTGAGGCACACATGCGCACCCTGATCCTCGGCGCCTTCATCATGCTGTTCACATTGAGCGCGCCGCTCGCCTATGCAAGCGTGGCGCCCCCAGGGCAGATCATCATTTGCGACGAGAACGGCTGCCACGTTGTGGTGATCGATCCCGGGCACGGCCCGGGCGGTGGCACCAGCCCAGGCGGCTCCGGCGGCTCCGGATGCTCATGGCAAGGCAAGCCGGTCCCGTGCTCATTTCCGGATCTCGGCACTTTCAATCCGACAGACGGTTGCTACTACAAGGTTGCCAACCCTCAGCCGGCACCGGGTGCCTTGTGGGTGGACTGGGGGGCATACACACCGGCCGCCACGGGAGGCGCGGTCTATGACTCGACCTGCCTGTATCTCGACCCGCCCTCCACTTCGGTGTGGCTCGCGAGCCCGCCCCCCGGGATTGGTCCGACTCCGGCAATGCTGGCGCAGCGAGCGTTGGCGGCGTTGACGTTGCCGCCTCCCTCAACGGGTCGGTATCCGGCTGGTCGGTTGAATGATGGTCGGGCATACACGGTTGTTCGGGCCCACACCTGGTACTGGACTGACCCGAATACCTACAAGGCGAAAAGCGCCCGGGCAACCGCAGGTGCGGTGTGGGCGGCGGTGACGGTGACACCGGTTGCGTTGACCTTCACGCCAGGTGATGGCTCTGCTGGGGTGTCCTGTGCCGGGCCAGGTACGCAGTGGAAGACAGGTGACGGCGCCTGGGCGGTGTCACCGAGCGGCTGCGAATTCCGGTACCAGCACTCTTCGATTCACCAGCCAGGTGAGGTAGTCATGGCTACTTATGGGATTCGCTGGCAGGTGACATGGGTGGGCTCGGGTGGCACGAGCGGGACCTTGCCAGATCAGACGACGGCCTCGACTTCCACATTCGCGGTCGCTGAGGTGGAGTCGGTGGTGACGAAATGACGACGCATGCGCCTGGGCGGCACCCGCCCTATGCCGGTGGGTACCAGCCGGCGGCGCCCCCGGCTGTGCCTGAGCCGGTGGGGGATCGGGCAGTGCGTTCGGCGGCGCCGAGTAGGCGGCCGAGCCGCCGCGGGCTAATCCTGAGCGTGCTTGTGGTTCTCCTCGGCGGCCTTGTCGCGTTTGGGGGCGCGCAGGTCTTGACTCGGCACACGCAGGTGCTCGCCGTGTCTCGCGATGTGCCCGTGGGCGCGACGATCACCGACGGGGACCTCACCGTTGCCAATGTGCCGTCGGATCCCAACCTGTCACCGATCCTTGCCTCGCAACGCGCCCAGATAGTGGGCAAGGTGGCGAGGGTGGGTCTGGTGAGGGGTCAGCTGCTGACCTTGGCCCAGATCGGTACACATGGCGGCTTGGCCGACGGACAGATGCTGGTGGCGCTGCCCTTGAAACAGGGGCAGTTCCCGATCAGGGGCATGACGCCGGGGCAGAGGGTGCTGATCGTCTCCACTCCGGGGGCCACCGGGTCGGTGGCGGCGACTACGGGCAGTGCAACGGGGTCAGCTTCTTCGCTGCGGCCGGGCATCGATGGGACCGTCGCCGAGGTGGGCCCGATTAACCAGGCGACTCAGATCACTGTGATTGACGTCCAGGTCAGCATCGTCATGGGCGTCGAGGTCGCGCGGCTGGCGTCTACCGGCAACCTTGCACTCCTGGTGTTGCCGATGGGGCGTAACTGATGTTGATGGTCGTGACGTCGGGTAAGGCGGCGCCGGGGGCGACCACGTCGACGTGGGCACTGGCGTTGTCCTGGCCGCGACCCCTGCTGGTGGCCGACTGTGATCCTGCTGGTGGGGACATGGCACCTGGTCTGCTCGCCGGTCGGGTCACCGCCGACCGTGGTCTGTTGTCGTGGTCGTCGGCAGCTAGGCGTGGTGTTCCGGCGATGACGGCTGCGGCGTCGTTCTCGGCGCACGCCGTGGAGTTGCCGGAGTGCCGTGACGTGTGGCTGATGCCGGGATTCACGAATGCGACCCAGGGGCGGTCGTTCACAGATGAGGTCTGGGAGCGGCTGGCCCTGGCGTTGGGGCGCAGCTCGTCCGCGATCGGCCGGGACGTGCTTGTCGATACGGGCCGGCTGATGATTGGCCGGGGCAACTGGCCGGTCCTGCGTGTGGCTGATCAGGTGTTGCTTGCCGTGCGGCCTAGCGTGCGCTCGGTACATGCCGCTGAGGACGCCGCAATGCTGCTCCGCCATGAGTTGGGCGATCTAAGCAAGGTGTCGGCCTTGGTGGTCGGGGACGGGCCTTACTCCTCGGGGGAGGTGGCTTCTGCGTTGCAGATCCCGCTCGGGGGAAGCCTGCCCTACGACCGCCAGACGGCAGCCGTGCTGTCCGATGGCGCGGGGGCTGCGACGAAGACATGGCAGCGCTCACCGTTGTTGAAGGCGGCCGCTGTACTTGCGCGCAGCCTTGCGGAGAGCACTCACGCCGGCCCGCCAACCTATAGCCGGGCAGGGGCGACGGGATGACGGCTGACTACCCGCCGCCGCGGCAGTGGGGTCTGGACGCTGCCGCTCCGATACCTGCGGTGGTAGAGCCACTAAGCGAGTGGCCCGCCCTCCTGCAGACACCTCCCAGTCCGCCGGCAGACCTTCCCTCCTGGCCGGCGCATAGGGCGGCCGAAGCCTCGGAGCTGACTGCGGAGGACTACCAGGTCGTAGAGGATCTGCGTGACCGGGTTTCGACACGACTGGCCGCTGAGGACAAGAACTATGCGCCAGGCCCGCGGCGGGAGCTAAGGGCTTGTATTGAAACAAGCTAGTCTGGTTCGGGTGTGTCGCGGGTGGGGTGCAGCGTGTAGTTCCAGTCGCCGTGGAAGTCGTGTCGGGTGATCGGGAGGGCCCGCATTTCGCGGTCGCTGATTTTGATCCCGGTC
>JBBQZQ010000079.1:0-14401 GCA_038207565.1 Mycobacteriales bacterium | reverse complement strand
CGCGCCGGCATCCGAGGATGCATCGTCGAAGACGCGCGATGGCACGCGGGATCACTCCAGCACGGTCAAGTGCTGATGACCGAGGTTGACGAGCAATACGACCCGGAAGACGCGACCAATCGGGGCCACAACGTCGTCGCTATTCGGGAGGCGCTCCAACGTTTCGCCACACCGCCCGAATCAGCGGTTCCGACGACCTTCCGCGCGTTCGATGCGTTCGCCGGCTACCTCGTCTTCGACGCCCTGATTGCGCACGTCGACCGGCATGACCGAAATTGGGCCGTGTTGGTCCGCCCGCCGGAAACGGACGGGGACGACGCCTTGTGCGCGTCGTTTGACCACGCGGCCAGCCTAGGTTTCACCCTGTCGGACGAGGAACGCGCGATACACCTGCGCGACGGCACCGTCGGCCGATGGGCACTGCGCGGAAAGGCTCGCCGATTCGAGCACCAAGCCGGGACGCCCTGGCAGACATTGGTCGACCTCTCGGGCTCGGCAGTTCGTCTGTGCCCGACGTCCACCCGCGAATATTGGCTCGGACACGTCTCGTCGGTGGATCATGCTTCTGTGGAGGCGGTAGTCGCCGCCGCTCCGGATCTTTCGGATACGACTCGGCGGTTCATTTCGGAACTCGTGATGATCAATCGGAGGAGGTTGCTCGATGTCCTCAGCTGAGCTGCTCGAGCAGCGCCTTGACGTCGGCCGCCGGACCAGACGTTTCGGGGTGGCGTGGCGCAATCGGTCGCGCGGACGGATCGCGCCGGTCGGCGTGTTGGATTACGAGGCGGCTGGTTATCGATTCCAGTATCTGGAATCCGCCGAGCAGGTGCCGGGCTTCCGGCCATTCATTGGCTTTCCGGACATTGGTCGCATCTACACCTCCCCCCGGCTTTCACCGTTCTTCGGTCTGCGCGTCATGGATCGGAAGCGACCCGACTACGAGACCTACCTACGCTGGCTCGGACTCCGTCCTGACGCTGCTCGGCTGGACGTCCTCAGCCGAAGTGGTGGGGAGCAGAAGGGCGACAGTGTTTCTTTGGCGGAGGAGCCCGCCGTCACCGAGGATGGCTCGACTCAGTCGATCTTCCTTTTGCGCGGGTCGAGCTACGCGGTGCGTGCCTTCGGCGCAGCTGACGGTGCCAACGCGCTCGGCGCGGGCGACCCGCTCTACATGTGGAACGACAGCGACAACGAAGCCAACCCCGCTGCCATTTTGTTGAAGACAACTCACGGGACACCGGTCGGGTGGGTTCCCGACCTGTTGATCGACTACGCGACAGCCATTCGCGACGGTGGCGGGACCGTCACCGTCCTACAGAACAACGGGTTGGACGCTCCGTGGCACGTCCGCTTCCTGATCCAGCTGACGGGGCGAGCCGAACCTGGCCTACAGATCTTCTCCCGCCCCCCGTGGCCACCTCGGTCGCGAGCGGGGACCACTTAGACTGGCCGTAGCGCATCCTGATGCGGCCGCTGAAACAAGCGGCTTCGGCACCAACGTCGGGGATGATCTCCGGATCTGCGCGCTAGTCGTAGGGTCCTGGCCTCACCCCCGGGGTTTCGAGGCCGGGGCCCAATCGACATGGTCCTCTGCGTGGATTATCCGCGTTAGGCTTGTTCGCGCGCCTCGGTCATGCCCGAGGCAGGAAACTTGAGCAGCTTCGGCTTGGCCGCCAAGCGGCTCCCGGAGAGTCTTCGCGACGTTCGCAGCTCGTCCATCCGGTCGGCAATTTCGTCCAGCCGGTCACCGTACAGGTGGCCGTAGAGATCGAGGGTCATGGTTGCCGACGCATGGCCCAGCATCTGCTGGACGACCTTCACATCGGCACCGGACGCGATCGCAAGCGACGCGGCGGTGTGCCGCAGGCTGTGGGGCGTGAGCCCGACCATCCCGGCAGATCGAACAGCGGGATCGAAGATTGCATGTCGAAAGTTCTGCAGGCGGAGCAGGCCACCCTTCCGTGCGGTGAACACGAAGTCATCGGGTTGTTTCGCGGCGACGAGGACGCTCAGCTCCTCGATCAGGAAGCGCGGTATCGGCACGGTACGAACCTGGTGAGACTTCGGCGTCCCGAACGTCGCCCTCCCATGCACCTCGGCGACCGCCTCGACGATCGCTGCTCGTCGGCGCAGGAGATCGAGCCGTCGCACACGCAGCGCGGACAGCTCGCCGAAGCGCACCCCGGTGTACGCGAGAAACATGATCGCGGGCCGGTAGTTGCCGGCGGCGTCCGCTAGTTCGTCGACCTGCTCCATCGACAGAAATACACGTTCCCGTTGGCTGCTCGAGGTAGCGGAACGTGATCGGCCGGGTTGCGCGCCAGCCGGCCGTCCCGCACGGCGAGCGAGAGTACGAGTGACAGAACCCGGTGAGCCTGGCGCACAGTGGAACCGGCAAGGCCCGATCTCGACAGCTCTCCCGCCCACGCGGCAACGCCCTCATGAGAGATATCGGCCAGCCTGACGGCGTCCCATCGCGGCAGGACATTGACCCGCAGGAGACCTTCGTAGCGTGCGAGCGTAGACGGCTTGAGGTCCACTTTGGTCGCGAGCCAACGTTGAGCCCAGTCGCCGAAAGTAATGCGCGACCGTCTCGGGTCGACATACATCCCGGACGTGACCGCGGTGGTGACTTCGTCGAGCCAGCGTTGCGCGTCGATCTTGCGCTTGAAGTGCCGTGAGTGTTCCATGTCCGCGTCGTCGCGGTACCTCGCACGCCAGCGGCCGTCGTCTCGTTTCGCGATGTTTGCCATGGTGACCGCCTCTCTGCTTCGCAGGTTACGACTGCCTGGGTGAGGAGATGTCGGCGTCGATCAGGCTGCGGTGGGTCCGTGGTGGTCGTGTTGGGTGTCGATCCAGGCGTAGACGTCGCCGGCGCGGTAGAAGACGCGGCGGCCGATTCGGAAGCTGTGGGGTCCGATGCCGAGGTGGCGCCAGTAGCGCAGGGTGGCTTTGGGTGTGCGCAGGATGGCGGCGGCTTCGTCGATGGTGAGCAGATCGTCGTCGGTGCGGCCGTTGTGCTGGTGGTTGTGCCGGTCGTTGGTCGGTCGGGTCTGGTCGGTCATGGTGTGCTCCAGGTCTCGTGGATGGAAATTGGCCTTCACTAGTGCAGGTGCAATTTGAGGTCGATCAGTGCCACTTTTCGATGGTGGAGTTTTCTTGTTCTCTGTTACTCCGTGGTGGGAGCGGGTGCCGGTGGCCTCTACTGGGAGCAAGTGGGTTCGTACGGTCGGCGGCGACAGCTTGTCGGGCACCGATACCGATTCGTGATCTTGTCGTGTTGGCTGGTGTCGGTCGGTGGTCGTTGGTTCACCGGTCGATGCTTGGCCCGTGGTCGTGGCCGAAGTCGACGCGGTGTTCGTAGTGGTGATCGCGGTCGTGCAGGCCGAGTCCTGGACGCCGGTCGCCGTCGTTGTCGGCGCGCATGGCTGCGAGCCGGACTTCGTGCCGCTCGAATTCGCGCTGGCTGTCGTAGCCGGCGCGCCACAGGTCGTGTTCGTTGGCGAGACGGCCGGCGGGCAGCGCACGGATGGCGGGGTCGGTCGTGAGCCGCCCGATGTGCTGCTGCACGGCGTCGAGCTCGCCGCGGGTCGCCGTCACGTCGCTCTCGATCCGGGTGAGGCGGGTGTCGGGGTCGGCGGTGTGGCCGAGTGCTCCGTAGCGGCCGAGCTGGCTCTCGTGCCGGTGGCGGGTGTCGGTGAGGTCGCGCCAGGCTGCGGTCAGTTCGGTGTCTGCGGTCTGTGCGGCGGCGGCGAGTCCGCGACGTTCGGGGTGCGCCCCGGGGGCGGCCTGGTGGGCGTGGTTCTCGAACGCGGCCCGGATCCTGAGCTGGTTGTCGGACCTGGCGGCGTAGTGGGCGATGTGTTGGTTGGTGGTGGGCATGTCGGGTAGGTAGGGCTGCCAGGTGACCGACCAGCGCGCGAGTTCCTCGCGGGCCCGGTTGACGGCGGGCAGCCGTAGTCCGAGCGGCCCGCCACCGCGGTTGACGAGATCGGCCGCTTGGCGTGCGGGGTCGCGGTCGGCGTCCCACTCGGCCAGCAGCCGGTCGCGGTATCCCTCGGTCTCCCCGGCGATAAGGGTCTCGGCGTGCTTGAGCTGGCTGGTCGCCTGCGCGTTGCTCGTGCGGGCCGACCGGTAGCGGTCCTCTGCGGTGGCGAGTTCGGCTGGCTGGTCGCGGCGCAGCACGACGATCTCCCGCAGCATGTCGCGACGCGGCTCGACCCGGTCGAGCCGTTCCAGGCAGGGGGCTTCGCGGGCCCACGTGTCATGCAGGTCGTCCAGCACCTGGTTGAGGGGTCGCGGCTGCGCGTAGTTCGCGGCGTCCCGGGCGGCCTGTTCGCCGGCGTGCGCCGCGCCGAGGTCGGCCCGGTCCCGGGCGAATACCGCGACCCATTGGTCGCGGGCGTCATCGATGTCGTCAGCGACCAGGTGCGCAGTGTTGGTGCTGCGTCCGCGGGTCATCGCGACGTAGGCCGACGCGGCGCCGGTGTGCTCGCCCACCACCACGTGGGCGGCGGTGACGGTGTCGCCCTGCACGCCGTGGGCGGTGGTGGCGTAGGCCAGCTCGACATGACGCCGTACGTAGCCGGCCTGCAGCTGTCGTTGGCCGGCGTCGGCGTTGGTCACGGTGAGCTGGCCGTGTCGGTCGACAGTACTCACGGTCCAGGTGTCGCGATTGGCGACATCGACGGCGCGGTCGTTGCGGCGGGTCGCGATCCGGTCGCCGACACCGATCCGCTGCCCGGCCGTCGTGGTGGTGGCGTGCGTGTCGTCGACCCGCCCGGCCGTGACGAGCCGGTCGCGGATCGCCGCGTTCACCGCGGCGGCCTGGTCACGGGTGTCGACCACCACCGCCACCCGCTCACCGTCCGAGCTGGTGTTCGCGTAGTGGCCGGCGGCTGTCGCGGCGAGGGCCGCCTGCAGATCGGCGGCGCTCGGATGGAGCTGGATCGATCTGCCCGCGGCCCAGCAACGCATCGAACACGCTGCTGGGGTCGTCGCCGGTGCGCATCGCCATCGTGAGGTCGGCGTAGGCGATATCCGGCACCGTCCTGGTGGTGCCGTCGAACGTCGCGGATCGTGTGGGTGAACCGGTGCACCACATCCAGGCTCAGGCTGGCGTCCGGGTCGGCCCAACGCGCGGCGAGCTCGAGGACCCCGCCGCGACCGGCCGCGGACAGCTGATGCCGATCGCCGACGAAGGCGAGCCGCACCCGGTGTTCGTCGGCGATGGTGAGGAGGGCGCGGGCGGTGTCCTGATCGAGCATCCCGGCCTCGTCGACGACAAGGACGTCGCCACGACGCAAGGTCGCCCCCTCGACCGGGGCGGCGACCTCGGGGGCGACGTTCGGGGCGACGTAGACGCGGCCGGTGGCCGGGTCTCTGTCGCCCGCCGAGAGCCTGGTCCACCGTCCGTGGGTGTCCCAGCGCCAGCCGTGTTGGTGGGCGAGCCACGCGGCGGACCCGGTGTGGGCGCCGGTCTCGGCGTGGGCGTCCTTCGCTGCCTTCAGCGTCGGCGTGACCACGGTGAGGCGGCGGCCTTGCGCGGCGAGCAGGTCCCGGGCTGCGGCGAGGGTGGTGGTTTTCCCGGCGCCGGCCGCGCCCTCGACCACGATCAGCGACCGGTCACCGGCCAATGCGGCGACCACGGCGGCCTGCCCGGCGTCCAGGTCGCGGCCGGTCATCTCGCTGAGCCGGGTTACGCGGGATAGGTCGGTGTGGTGGCCGGGTTCGGCGCCGCGCTCGGCGAGCCGGCCGGCGATGTCGGCCTCCACCTCGAGGACGTGCGGCGAGGTGAGGGCGCGGATGTGGTCGGGCACGCCGTCACGGTGCAGCAACGCCACGCACCGCTCGAGGGCACGGGCGGTGAGGTCTTCGGCCAACTCGACGCGGACCGCGCCGTCGACGACCACGCCCACCGAGGTGATGAGCTGCTCGACCTGGCCGCGGATGTCGGCGGCGTTCCACGCCGACCGGCCGGCGGCAAGCTGGGTTAACACCAGCTCGGCGACCCGATCCCGATCGAGCGCACCGACCGCGGTGAGTGTCAGGTTGATCGGCTTGTCGCGGTTGCGGTAGCCGAGGCCGGCGAGCTCGGCCAGCCACCGCTCACGCAGGTCCGCGCCCGGCTGCGGGACGACTTTGTCCGGACGGCCGTCCGCCCAGGCCCGGGCGTCCCACGCCCGCCGCAACGCCGGCCCGGCCTGTTCACCCGGGTGCGCCGCGGTCCAGTCGGTGTCGTAGCGGTCGATGTTGCGTTCGATCTGCGCCGCCCGCGCGCTGAACGCCCCCACATACGGGGCGAGCTGCACGACCTCCCCCACCCCACCGTCAACGGGGCCGCTGCCGACCTCGGGGCCGCTGCCGACGTAGGGGCCGATGTCGAGGGTTAACCCGTGGGCGGCGAGCGCCTCGCGGAACTGCGGGTCGGTCGCGACCGCGGCATGCCCGATCCCGTTGATCGCGTTCAGTGAGTCCCGCACCCCGACCGTATGCAGGCCGCGCCACTCCCCTGTCGCGAAGACCCGGGCGTTGATCTGCAGATGCAGATGACGGTGCGGATCACCGGCCCGCGACGTGTAGTGCCGCACCGTCACCGCCTCCATCTGCTCCACCGGCACCTGGACCTGCTCCCCGCGGCCACCGACCCGGGTCGTCGCGTGTTGGGCGAGCCATCCGATGATCTGCTCCGCGGCGCGGTCCTGCGCCGCGTCGTACGCCGCCGAGATATCCGGATGCAGCTCGGCCGCGAGCGACCAGGACTTGGGGCCGTTCACGATCACCTCGACGAACCGCGCCGCCCGCTCATCGTGGCGCAGCCGGCCCTTCGCGGCCCCGGTGTCCGCACCGAACCCGGCCACCCACACCTCATACCCCTCACCCGACAACGGTGACATGCGCCGCACCCCGCCGTCCTCGACCGCAGTCTGCGGTGCGGCGACATACCGCTGCGCTACCCCGGTTCCTTCGGCGAGGTAGTAGTCATCAGCCCGCGACCTGTCCGCCTCCACATACACCCGCGCAGCAGCAGCCGAACCGGTATAGGTTTTCATGCCACCATGCATTACCAACGTCACCTAACAATGCTTTTCATGCTGTTTGTTGTCACCCGAAAGGGGTGACACTCCTACCAATATTGGTAGCATCCGTGCCGCAATTCAGTAAAGACTTGGAAATAGTAGATAAGCAATGAGAATCGCGGAATAGAAGCAGTCGGCGCGATGTGTCGGCGTTTCACGAGGTGCGGACAGGGCCAGTAGTGCGGGGCGGTACGGGTTCTGGTTCAGTGCCGGCACGGGCATCCGGCTGGACATTCGGCTGCGCCGTCGGCGACACGACCGAGGCGGCAAGCAGGAAGCGTCCTGGCCGAACATGCGATGCGCGAGATTCACCAGGCCGGTATGAACACGTCCGGTCGAGCCAGGCGGCGGCGCGACGCAGCGATGTTCACCGTGACCAGGCGGTCCTCCTCGGCCGCAGTGGCTATTGGCGCCACCGGCATGACGCGGGTCTGCGCCTTCAGCGTGGCAACTGCCCTTGCCTGGATCGGACACGACTTCCGCGGCACGTGCCCCGCCGAAACGACGACGCAGCCGGCCAGCGTGTGGTTCGTCCGAACCCCCGGCGTCAACGCTCCGAGGTGGGTCACCACGCTCGTCGTCATCGACTTCTCACCTCGCGACCGCAGCGCCGCGCCCGCGCAATCACCCGCCCCGGTCCGCGCCATGCTGCGCCGAGTCAACGACTGCACCCAATCCGAACACATCCGCGTCCGCGAACGCGTCAGCGGCGACCACGGACGAGGCGCCACGCTCTGAGCCGCCAGAGTGACCGTCGACGCGATTCAAGAGCGGGCGGCGGGGACCTCGCTGCGGTGGGCTCGGCCGGAGTGCAGCTGCAGCGCGCTGACGAGGTGCGGGAAGTGGCTGAACGGCTGGGGGTGTTGCCGAGCTGGCGGCCGGCTTCGGGTCCTATTCCTGGCTGAGCAGTCCGACGTCGTCGCGCAGATCCATTAGTCGTTCGAACAGCGTCGTCGCCCCCTTCGTGCGCCCGGCGCCGTGTAGGGCGTCGACGGCGGGTTCAAGCCCTGGATCGGCGCGGTCAACCGGACCCTGACCACCATCGCCAGGGCCATCCGGGTGGCGGAGCACATCGCCGTGCGGATCGGGTAACGGCCGCAGACCGCCTACAGTCCGACCATGTTGTCCGACGCGGCCCGACGGTTGCACGCTGCGCGCGGGTTCGCCAACATGGTCCTTGTCACGAAGTCTGGACGTCGGGTAGCGGACGCCGCTGCTGAATCTGCGTTTTTCCTCGCCCTAGCCATCCTGCCGATGATGCTCACGACCACAGCGGTGCTCCGTGCGATGCGTCCACTGCTCGGCCGAGAGGCCGGCCCGGGGGTCGAGCGCGGCCTGGCGAGACTGTTGCGGATCGTGTTGACGCCACGCGGCAGCACGGCAGCCGATGCTGCCGATCGGCTGCTCGGCGGCGCGTCGGGCGGGTTGCTAACCGTCGGTTCGCTCGCCGCACTCATCCTCGTCACCCGCGCGATGCGCTCGGTCCTGACCGGACTGGCCGCGGTGAGCCAGCGGAGCGAACCTCATCGCCCAGGCTTCGGGCGCGAATGGTCGGTCGCGGCATCACTCGCGGTGATGGCGGTCGTGCTGGCCGCGGTGATCCTCGCCATGGTGGCGGTAGGCCCGCTGCTCGGACACACCCGCGAGGTCGCGACAGGTCTGGATGGGTTCGTGCGAGCCGTGTGGACGGCATTGCGATGGCCGGTCGGGATCGCGCTGGTGTTCCTGTACCTCCTGCTCGTGCACACCGTCGGCTTGCGTGCCCACGTGAGTAGCCAACGAACCCGCAGAGCCGCACTTGCCGGTGCAGCGGTCACTTCGGTCGGAGCCGTTGGGGCCAGTGCGCTGCTGCCCGCCTACGTGCACCTCGCAGGTTCAGCCAGCCAGACCATAGGCGCTCTCGGCGGAGGGCTCATCCTGCTGATCTGGAGCTACCTGCTGGCCTTCGCCGTGCTGCTTGGCGCCCAGGTACGGGTGCTGATGATCGCGGCGGGGCACATCGACCGGCCTGATCGGGCCTGATCCCGGCGGGGTCAGGTGCGTTAGGCGTCGCGTAGCGCTTGTCGGGCGAGAGCCGTGACGACATCTTCGGCTGCTTGGGCGAGTTGTTGGGTTTCGGCGCCGTCGAAGTCGCCGGCTTTGACGGTGACCTTCAGGCGCTCGAGGTGGGACGTGATGACGTTGCGCTCGCGTGCTGGCACGTGCCAGGCAAGTTCCTCGAGAAGCCGGAATATCCGAGCCATGACCTGGGGGTCGGACGCGCCGTAGCGGCGTGGTTGGGTGATCGCCCCCTCGACCAGGTCCGCCAGGTCGGGGCGGCTCAGCATGACGCGCACCTGACCGTCGCTGCCGTGCACGAGGACTGGACCGAGGTCGCGGTCGGCGAGTTCGCACAGGACAGCCGAGATGTGCCCAAGGGCATGCACCGCCGTCGTCGGGTCGTTGATGCCTGGCGAAAGCGCCTTATTCGCGACGTCTGTGAGTTGCCGCAGCCCGTACCCGACGTCCTGGACCGCGGTCCGCTCAAACCCGATGTGGATCGCACCGGCGATACGGTCTTCCAGAAGTTTGAGCTCGGCCCTGTCCAGCGGCCTCGCTGCCGACCACAGCGACCCGATCGGCGTGCCGGCGACCACTGAGGCGCCAGCTTGACAATAGAGGACGAAGTAGATGTCCTCGTCAACCGCGCACCGGAGCAGATCGTTCTCATCGACGCGGACGAGGAATCCCGACGATCTGGCGAGCACCGTGTGAGCCGCTGCCGGCGGTGAAAGCTGCGTTTCGACCTGCGCAGTGGAGCTGGGGTCGCGCTGCCCGAGGACGGCGCCGATGGTGGCGCTCGCGTCGTCGTGGACGTCGCGCAGCATGGTCTCGACGCGGATCTGACGGGCGAGATGGGCCAGGAAGACTACAAGTCCAAGAACACTGGCGACCGCCAGCACGAACGAAAGAGTCACCGCGATGCGCGGCACGAACACTGACTGGGCATCGCCGGCGCTGCGGACGCTGCGGAGCACCGTAAGCGAGAAGGTGAAGGTTGCGAGGAAGAGCCCGAGCGTGGCCTGCACGAACACGTCGCTGGTGAAGGTGCGCAGCAGTCGAGGCGAGAACTGACTGCTGGCCAGCTGGAGCGTCACGACCGTCAGAGAGAAGGTCAACGACGTGACGGTGATCAGCGAGCTCGACACCGCGTCCAGCACCGTGCGCGCAGCGCCAGGATCACCGGAGAACAGCACCGCACTCACCCAGGACGGTAGCGAGCTGTCGATACCGTGGTCGGCGCGCGGAACCGCCACGCCAAGGACGAGCGCTACGGCCACGGCCGCGACGGGCAGCGGCCAGAGCTGGGTGCGGATCGTGTCGCGGACGGCGTTCAGCGGCGCGCGTGTCACCGCGCTCTCCGGTCAGGCCATGTGACGATTGGCACGCCCGTTACCTCCGCCTGGTAGGTGCCTGCGTGCGCCGGCGTGAGGATCGTACGGTGTCTGCGAACGTGCTCGGCGCAGTGCAGTTTCGGCTGCGGCCGAGACCGGGTCCTCGACGTGGGCTGCGGAGCGGGCCGGGACTTCGCGTTGCTGGTGGAGGAGGTCGGGTCTGGAGTCGCTGTGGTCTGGGCGGAGAGACTAGCTGCTGGTTCGAGCGCGGTCACGTGTCGCCAAGCGCGGCTTTCGCGACGTGAGCCTGGTCGAGGCGGACGCTGCCCGCATGGATGAGGAGTTGTCCGGGAGCTCGGCGCCGGTCGAGCGATGGCGAGTGTTCTCCCCGTTCGTCCGACTGGCCGGTTGGACCGGCGACGCCGATATCACCCGCGCCGTGGGCGTTGCTTTCGGAGATCACAGCCGCAACCACGCACCGAGTCCCGCGCGGGGGGCACACCCACACGACCGCACACCCGCATTCCGTCGATGCGCAATCTCGCCGACGCCGAGATCAGCCTGCGAGCCAGTTCGCGATCGGTCCGGCCGCGCGCTCCACGATTGGCTGCGCGAAGCATCCGCCGTCCGGCGCGTTCCGCGGAACGCGATCGGCGGATAGATGTCCGTCTGATTGAGAGTCGACGTAGGACACGCGGCCTTGGTCGTCGCGTCCGGCATCGGCATCACGGCAAGGGGGTGGGCGACAGCGTTGCAGCGACGGTGCGAACGGAGATCGTCGGACAGCCCACCCTCACGCGGCCCGCAGGTGCCCCGGCTTCCTCGTCCCGCCCGCACACCAGCGACCTCGGCCGCGACGCCGGACGGATGCTGTCCGCCTACTTCGTCGACATCGGAGAGCGGCTCGCGACAGACTTACCACGTCGGTACGGTGACCGCAGCCACCCGGATTCCGACAGACGACGCCCGACCGCTTCTACTAATACGCACCGCCACACCTCAGCAGCTCGCCGCCGAAGCTGATCCCGCCGTTCCACAACACCGCGGCCAGCGGGACGTTGCCGATCGAGCACACGAACGAGGCCACCGCCACCAGCGGCCCGATCAGAGGCCCCCAGATCTTGGCCAGCGCCGGGTGACCGGTGACCCAGAACGCATCGGGTATCCAGGCGGCCGCGCAGCCGGCGATTATCAGTCCGATGGCCAGGTCACGCAGGATCGCGGCCCACTCCATCACGAAGTTCTGCGCGACCGGGGTGACGCCGTCGCGGCTGGCCAAGCGGCGCACGAACGAGCCATCGCTAGTGTCCCGCGTCGCTAATTCGTTTATGAAGTCGTGCGAGTGACTTGAGGATCTGGTCGGCGGTCTTGGTCCAGATGAATGGTTTCGGGTTCTCGTTCCAGTCCCGTATCCAGGCGCGGATGTCGGCTTCCAGGGCGTGCACGGATCGGTGGTCGCTGCGTTAGAGCAGATCGGCAGTGATGTATGCGAAGAACCGTTCGACCTGATTGATCCAGCTGGAGTAGGTCGGGGTGAAGTGGACGTGCACTCGGGGATGGTTGGCCAGCCAGGTCCGCACCGCCGGGGTCTTGGTGAGTAGCCGGGAGGAATCGCACCCCCCGGCTCTCGTAGAACCGTACGTGACAGTCTCCCGTCATACGGCTCCCACAGGCCGGCCGCTGGTGGATGCGACAAGGTGCCAGTGGGCGAAGAGTCGGGGCTGGTGCTGTCGAACCGCGTCCAGCCACGTCACTGCCTTGGCGGGTTTGCCGCGCAGTCGTTTGAATTTCTGCATGGCCCATCGCAGCAGGTGCTGGTCGATGTGCCATGCCAGGGAGTACAGCTCGGAGCGGTAGAAGGCTCCGTAATAGCCGATAAGGCCGCAGGTCTGAGGATTGATCTGCTCAGCGAGGCCGGACAGGTCCGTCCCGCTGCGACGGTTGAGGTGCCAGTGCCTGACCTTCTGCCGGACCGCCTTCTTCGCCTTGGTGCTCATGGCGGGGGCGAAGCTGACGAAGTAGCCTCGCTTGCCACGGGCCCGGCGTCCCCGGAAGGTGTAGCCCAGGAAATCGACGCTGGTGTGCTCCGATTCCCCTGGACGGTTCGTGTCGATGCAGAACACGATCTTTGTCTTCTCAGGGTGCAGCTCAAGGCCAAGGGCCCCAAGCCGGGTGGCGATGTCAGCGCGAAGGTGTCGGGCCTGTTCCTCGCTGTCGCAATGGGCAACGATGTCGTCTGCGTAGCGCTCAAAAGGACAGCCCGGATGTTCGCGAGCCATCCACACGTCGAACGCGTAATGCATGAACAGGTTAGCCAGCAACGGCGAAATTGGAGAACCCTGAGGGGTTCCCTTCTCTCGGGAAACGAGGGCTCCATCCGGCATCTGCATCGGTGCTTTCAGCCACCGCTCGATATAGAGCAGAACCCAGCGTTCCTTCGTGTGGTGGGCTACCGCTTTGAGGAGCAGATCGTGGGGAACGCTGTCGAAGAAGGACCGAATGTCAAGATCGACAATCCAATTCTGCTTCCAGCAGCGCCGACGGGTTTGAGCCAGCGCGTCATGGGCGCTTCGCCCGGGACGATAGCCGTAGCTGTCGGGGTGGAAGATTGGCTCGAGCCTCTCCTCCAGCAGCCTGGCGACTGCAGTCTGGGCAACCCGATCAGCCACATTCGGCACGCCGAGCACCCTGACTCCCGCCCCGTGATCTTTTGGTATCTCCACCGCCCGCACCGGGCCAGGCAGATAGCTGCCAGCGCTCATCCTGTTCCACAGCTTGTAGAGGTTGTCCCTCTCCGCGCTGCCGAACTCGACGACACTGACAGCGTCCACGCCCGATGCTCCGTCGTTGGCCCGGACCTTCACCCACGCCTCGTATACGAGACGCTTGTCGATCTCGAACGACTTCACCATTGGCCTCGATCGGTCCATCAGCTCCTCCCCCGAAAGGTTGACCTCTGGATGATCTGGCCTGCCCGGCCCCTTCGCTCCAGCCCCATTACAGGGCTGTCACCGCTAGTACGGGCCGGTCCGCCCCTGTGCCTCGCGTCGGTACTCTGCCGCTCACGGTGTTCACCGCTTGCGGATCTCCCTCTCGCGGCCAGCAGGGCGAGTACATCCGCCATTGTTGGCCGTCGGTATCGAGGCGACAGGTTCTCCTGTTCCATGCCAGCGCCTGCGACGAGCTCGCGCCACCTATACACCGGGCACCGCCAGGGCAGCACGCAGACCGACCCCCTGGCTCAGGGCACGCCACCCGGGCGCGCCGTTGTCCCGGAGATACCCACAACCCCCGGTTTCGATGCCATCGTTCTACGTTTCGATGCGTCAGCAGTGGTTCACTCACGTTCGTCTTCTCGTCGCACACCTGACCCGCTGATAGCAGGCCTTCTCCGCAGTCGCTTCCCACCCCGGCTCTTGACCGACATGACACTGCGGCGGTTTGGGATCTCCGTCTGCTCGGCGAACCCAGTGGACCTACCTCCATCACTGGCACAGCATGCGTTGCTCCAACGATCTTCTACATCGTCATCACTTCGCTTCAGGACACACGTGGGTGCCGTAGTTGTCGCAGACGAGGTGGATGTCCAGACCGGGCGGGACTTCGGCATCGATCTTGGCCAGGAACTTCTTGAACTCGAGGGTGCGATGGCGTCGGTGGACGCTGGAGATCACTGTGCCGTCGGCGGTGTTGAAGGCCGCGAACAGGCTGGTGGTGCCGTGCCGGGCGTAGTCGTGGGTGCGCTTGTCCGGCATGCCCGGCATCATCGGAAACGCCGGTTGAGACCGTGACAGCGCCTGAACTTGCGACTTCGTGCGCCACGAGGCGCCGTGTTTCTCCGGATGGGGGTGAGAGGCCTTCGTCGCCGTCCTGTCGCAGCAGGGTGGTGAAGCTGGCGGCAGCCTGAACCGGGTTGATGCCGGGGAGGGTGGGAGCAGCCGCGACAAC
>JBBQZQ010000078.1:0-14868 GCA_038207565.1 Mycobacteriales bacterium | reverse complement strand
GCGATAACTATGCCAGCCTCCCCGCCGCCATCCAGCGGCAGATCAGCGCGCGGGTCGAGCAGCTGCTGGATAACCGCGCCACCGCAGGTGTGCCCGATTCGGTGGTTATCTAGACGTCCGGAACGCCCGCCGGCGGAGCCGCGGTGCTCGAACTGGGGAACGCCGACCGGGATGACGAACCTTCTCCTCTGATTCGGCCTTGGCCTGCCGATGTTCCTGTCCCGCCATCTGTCCACTCGACGGGGTCCCGGCACCGTCGTCGCCGCAGGAGGATCCTGCTACGGAGAGGCGGAGCGGCGGCTATCCCTGGTCGGTCTCGAGTCGTCGTCCGGTGATCAGCTGCAATGGGATCGCGATGGAGTGCGCGGTGTGCCCGGACAGCCACGGGCACCCACGCGGAGCAGGCCGCGATAAGGCTGTGCGTGGTAGGTCTTGGGTCAGCAGCCGATGATCGGTTCCTGCCGCCGAGACCACCGACACCGCGCACTGTTCACGCTTGGTAACCCGATGACTCGAACTTTCGGGCGTCGTCCCCGGTCAGTCGGGGCGACGTCCGACTCATACCCGCCCCGTGGCACCTCGGCCGCACCGCCAGCACGCCCAGTCCGGGACGCACGCACGCACCCGCCCCCTGCTGCTCTGCTGGTCAGTCGGATTCGTTTCGCAGTGGCAGCCGCAGCCGGCGCGCGATGATGTCTCGTGAGACGTCGATCAGCGGTCGGTGCGTGGTGGCGGCGTGGGCGCTCAGGCGGGCGATCGCGTCGGTGGCCGACACCCCGAGCTGCGCGGTGAGCATGCCGGTGGCCTGGTGTACCTCGGCGGCCCCGGCCAGGTCCCCGTTGGTGAGCACCAATGGATCATCCACGAACGGCCTCCCGGCGGGCAGTCGATCCGCGCTGACAGCGTCGAGCGCGCGCCACCGGGGGGTCTGGGGCAACAACGACAAGCTAGCACCGAGCCGTCCGATATCGGTCGTATTCGGACGTCCGGAACCCCCCCAGCAGGTGCGACCAGGCGACACGCCTAGCCGGGATCGTCCGAAACCCGTGCCCGAAACCCGGCTGGTCGCCACAGACTGTCGGCCGTTTCCCGGATCGGATACGCGCGGGACTCGACCCCACGACCAGAACGCCGGCTAACTCGACGCGCTCGCGGCCGCCGGGTGCGAGCGCGTGTTCGTCGACAAGGCTCGGGCAAGCTCGCGCGGCGGCCCGACTGGGGGACCGCTGCCGTGAGCAGCTGCGCGCCGGCCCACGCCCGCCGCGAGTCCGGCATGAGACGCGAGGCCGGCCAGGTCAGCGGGGGTCGTACGGGGGTCGTACGGGACACGACTTCGGTGGGCCAAGACGACGCCTATCTCGACTGCTCAGGGTGGTGGGGGTCCTTACCGTCGAGATGGGCCAGCACATGCTCACGTGATAGGTCATGGTCGTGAGCGTCGCGGGCATGTTCCATCACCACTGTCGCGAGCGCCTCGCGATCTTCTCCGGAGAACACTTTGCCGCACGGCGGGCAGGTGTCGTTGTAGGTCATCGCAGGCTCCCAAGCGGTAGGGGTTGAACTAGCCGAATAGTAAACCATGCCTGACGATACTCGTCAAGCGTACTGTACGACCATGGATCTTCCAAGCCTCTACCCCGGCCCGAGCCGCCCCATGCTGGCGGCACAGTTGCGCCTAGCCTCTGAGGCCAGCCACCGCATCGTCTTCGAATACCTCGCGGAGCGAGAATTTGCAGACCTCCGCCAGTCCCACTTTGACCTGTTCCGCTTCCCCGGCCCCGATGGCCGAACACCCACCCAACTCGCCGAGCACATGGGGCTGAGCAAACAGGCCCTCAACCCGCTGCTCAACGATCTACAGGCAATGGGCTACCTCACCCGCGGGAACACCGACCGCGATAAGCGGACCCGCATCCTTACCCTCACCGCGCGCGGGCTCGACCTCGTTACCGCCATCCGCGAGGCACTCGAGCTGATCGAAAGACGCACCCACGACCATCTCGGCCCGCGACGCTACCAAACACTGCTCAACGCGCTCGCCGACATTCAGGCGCTCCCAAACTCGAGGCCAACCCAAGCGATCGGTTGATCACCTCCGACACGATCATCCGTCATCCGGCATGAGCCAGACTTGTGTCCTCCGTCGACGCCGCGATCGGTCCGTTCCGTATGCCGAACCTCCGCAGCTCGCCGTCCGGCTTCCCGCTTCGGTGATTTGCCCAGATGCCCGCAGACGATCCGCGACTGGGTACCCGCGGCGGCTGCATAGACTTTCTCGCACAAGTCAGTCGGCAAGTACCTGTTCGCGCAGGATGTCGGCGTGTCCGCAGTGGTGAGCCAGCTCCCGCAGAACTTGCAGGTACACCCAACGAAGCGTGCGCGGTCCGGCCCGGTGCCCGGTCACGACGGCGTCCAGTGGCAGGTCGGTGACCGCCGTCCGGGCCGTGACGCAGGCTTGCCGGTAGGCCGCCGTGACCGAGGCGATGGTGGCGTCGTCAGAGAGCCGAAAGGATTCATCCGGACTCCGTACCAGGCCGAGCTCCTGGCGGGAAGTGCCACCGACGCACTCCTCGAACCAAACCCGCTGCATCCATGTGACGTGCTTGAGCAGCCCGAGCAACGTCGTCGCCGACGCGACGAGCCGGCGGCGGGCCTGTTCCTCGGTGAGACCGTCGAGAGTCGCCTCAATAGCACCGCGATATTCCTCGATGAATGCATCGAACTGGACGCGTTCGTCGTCCAGCGGCACATCGAACGAACCCATCGGAGTCTCCTATCGCGCCGTAGGCCGATGGCCAGAGCAGTGTATGCGAGCGGCCCACGGCGATGTCCACATCCTGGCCTCACGACTACTGCTGTACGAGTCGGGGCAAGTTAATCAGTGCGCAGCCCACGGTGAGCATCGGGCGCAGTGAGCTGTGTGCGGTCGTAGCGCAGTCCGAGACGTGTGAACCGCAGAGCCAGGACACGGTGCGCCCGACCACCAGCGGTGGCGGCCGAGCTTGGTCTTGTCCTCGATCCCGCGACGCCCGATACCGACCTTGGTCCCGCGCCGGTGCAGGCAGCGCCGGCAACGCAGGTAGTCCTAGCCCTGGTCGGCGTGCACCTCCGCGGGCCTCGAGATCGGGAGCTGCGGGTCCAGCTCCCTGCTGCTGTGTCGCGCTAGGCCAACCGCTTGCGGCGAAGAAATTGGCCGTGCCGCCTGACCTCGCAGAACACGATGATCGATTTCGCAAGCGGATCGTCTTGCGCGACGAGTTCGGCCTCAATTGCTGTGAGCGGCTCAGGCGTCCCGGGATCGGTCTCGCCTCTGAGGAAGTGGCTGGAAGCCGGTCGACTTGTAGGTGGCGATGGCGTCGGCATTGGCGCTCGGAGTGCAAACGGTCGCGCTCGACGAACCCAGCACCTGCAACGCGGCCGCCGCGGCGACGCAGATCGCCTTGCCATAACCGCGACCGCGATGTTCGGCATGGACGCCCATCGGCTGGAGCAACCCGGGCTTCCCCAGACCGGCCGACCACACCGTCACCCCCGCCACCGCGTTGCCCTGGTCGTCGTAGGCGACCAGACACCGCGCGTCGGCGTACGGCAACCCGGCCGCCATCGCGCGCCACCGCTCGTCGGTGAACCTCGGACTGCCGAACGATGACCGGTGGACGGCCGTGTACGCAGGCGCCTGCTCCGGCCCGATCACCTCGATCCGCACGCCCGGCTCGTTCACCGGCTCCGTGAGGTCGCGGCGCAGCGGCGTCCACGGCTCGTCGGCGTTCCAGCCGACCTCGAACAGCAGATCCTGGACCAGGGCGCCATTCGGCGCCTCGACGGACACCTTTCCCGCCGGCAGGACGCCACGCTCCGGTTCGGCCACGTCCGCGACCAACTGTTGCGCCAGCCCCTCGTCGCGCTGAGCCTCTGGCGCGATCGTCAGCCGCAACAGCTCGGGACCGTCCAGCAATCCGATGGCGAGAATTTGTCCGCCCCGGTTCCAGGTCCGGACCGCCGAAGCCGTCGCCTCTGCACCGAACCGCGAAAACCAGCCCAGGTCTCCTGGATGCAGCTGCATCGGCGCGGCGTTGTGCTGCCACTCCCGCAGAACGCGCACAGCCTCGCTCAGCCCGCTGACGCCCGGGTTGCCCAAATCGATTGCCACGCCCGAGATCACACACCACCATGCCAGCGTCCGCACCCGATTTCCGGTCAGAAAACCAGAACGTCTGTGTAGCTGATCGGCCATTCGGTCGGTTCGTCCCACCGCAATATGCCGTCCACAAGCGGAACCGCTTGCGGCGAAGAAATTGGCCCTGCCGACCGACCTCGCAGAACACGATGATCGATTTCGCAAGCGGATCGGCGAGCGGACAGCCGCCCATGAGGTGCCTCGCATGTTTCCCGCGGTGGGGCCAGGCCACCGCCAGGAACGGGCGTGTGGCGCACAAGCAACGACCTCGCCACCTCCATTTTTAGCAGAGTTCGGCGCGACTCATGAGCTCGATAATCTCAGCATAAGGTCATCGGCCTCGGCACGGAGTCCCTGCCGTAGGCACCATCCCCGCGGAGGACCGAACATGACGAACAGACCGACACCGTTTGAGATCCACAAATCAGGTGTCCTGCTGCACGGGACGAAGGCGCACCTCGCGGTCGGTGATTACTTGGTGTCTGGCCACCTCTCGAACTTCGAGCCAGGGCGAGTCATGAACCACGTCTACGTGACCGAGACGCTCGACGCCGCGACCTGGGGTGCCGAGCTGGCCGCCGGCGAAGGCCCCGGTCGCATCTACATCGTCAAGCCGACAGGCGTCATCGAGGACGACCCAAACGTCACCGACAAGAAGTTTCCCGGCAATCCCACTCGCTCTTATCGCACCCGCGAGCCTGTCCGCATCGTCGGTGAACTCACGGACTGGACGGGCCACACCAGCGAGCAGGTGCAGACGATGAAGGATCGCCTCGCCGCCCTCACGCAAAATGGGCTCGCCGTCATCTATGACTGACCCAGTCGTGTAACAGCGTTCGAGACGCCATCCCGATAGCCCCCTGCCGCCGGAACAGTCTCCGCCGCCCCACGGGCTCGACGACGGTGATCATGTCCACGACGCGGCCGTTGTGTTAGACGGGATCCGCTATCGGTGTCCCACCGGCATCACCCAGCGGAAGGCACTGAAGAAACGGGCTTCGGCACCAGCATGAAGCCGAACACTCACATCGACACATGCCGGCCGTCTCGGCCACGCGAGTTCCGACGGCCGCGCACACGTACAGGCTGACGACCGCGATAACCCCTCGCTTCATGTCAGCACCGTAGGCCGATCCCATGCGGGCAGCCGCCCGGTGATCGGGCGCTTACGGGACAACCTTGATCATGACGTGGTTCACCGCGTTCACGCTCGTCGACCGGGCCGTCAAGGTTCCTTTTACGAGGCATCTAGTAGGCTGTCGCTTCTAAAGCGCAGGGTATAGGTGCCTGAGTTTGATGCGGGCGTCGCGGGTGGTGACCTCCAGTCGACCTGACGCTCGTCGGCGTTGGTGGCGCGGGTCCAGGCGTCGAGTTCGGCGTTGAGGACGTCGATCTCGGCGATGCGACGGCCGAGGCATTGTTTGGTCAGGCAGGACAGTTCGATCTCGGCGATGTTGAGCCAGGAGCCGTGCTTGGGGGTGTGGTGGATCTCCAACCGGCCTGCCAGGGCGTAGGCCTTCTCGGGCGGAAATGCCTGGTAGAGGGAGGCGGTGGAGTGGGTGTTGAGGTTGTCCATGACGAGCACGACGTTGTCCGCGTCGGGGTAGTCGACGGTGAGCAGGTGCTCGATGCCGTAGGCCCAGTCGGTGCGGGTCCGGGTGGGTTCGGCGTAGGCGCGGCGCCAGCCTCGTAGGGGTTCGGCCCACACGAAGATCGAGCAGGTGCCGCAGCGGATGTACTCCGAATCCTCGCGGGCTACCCGCCCGGGCGCGGCCGGCGTGCCTGCTCGGGCATCAGCGAGCAGCTGGAGTGGTTTCTCGTCCATCACGACGACGGGGTAGGCCGGATCGTAGGGGCGGGCATAGACGCTCACCACGTCTTCCATCGCGGCCACGAACGCCGCATTGGCGTGGGGCGGGATCGTCCAGCAGGCCTTCAGGTGAGGCTTAAGCGCCCCCTTTTTAGGACCCGTCCGATCGTGGAGTGATCCATCGGTGGCATCCCTTCGGTCAAGGCAACCTGTCTTTCCAGCAGCCGCAGCGTCCACCGCGCACGCCCCGGCGGCGGCTGGCTGCACGCCAACGCGATCATCCGGGCCTCGACGTCGCCGGTCACCTTCGGCTCCACCGGAGGCGTGGCCCGCTTCTTGCGCCCGATCACGTCCTCGACCCGCCCGGCGTGTGTCGTGAACGCCTTCGCGACCAGATACACCGTGCTCTGCGACGTGCCCAGGCGTTCGGCCACCACGCGACGATCCGACGCTGGGCCCTGCGTCTCGTCCAAAGCCAGCAACACCCGCGCCCGGGTGATCATCCGGGCAGGATGCCGCCCCGAGGCGACCACCTTCTTCAGCTTCACGCGGTCCCCGGCGGTCAAGGAGACCGTGAACTCCTTCGGACGAGGCATGCCGTCAGCTCCATCTGGTCAAGTATCAACCAGAACAACCGACCACACATACCCATCAAATTAGAGGCGACACCCTACTAGGCGTCCGTGGAAAGCCCGACGTGACTGGCATGGCTGCGCGAATCGCCGCGGATACGGTGAGATCTCGGTTGAGCGCAGATGATCACGATGGTTGGGTGTTCGACATGGATTCCCGCACGGCACGGTTGATCTTGCGCCCAATCGATGAGCTGGCGGCACGGCGCATTCACGATCGTGCACCCCAATCAGGCGACGCTTGGGCGGCTGACTACCCGTTCGAAGGAGATTTGGCTGCCATCGGCGGCTTTCTGCGCGCTACCGAGCAGAACGGCGAGCAGCGTCCGTTCGGCTACTACCAGATTGGGCGTCAGTCCGACGGTCTGGCTAGTGGTGGCGTTGGCTTCATAGGTCGCCCGATGGCGAAGTCGTTGAGATCGGCTACGGGCTGGCGCCCTCCGCGCGAGGACACGGCTTACGCGACGGAAGCGTTGGGAACTCTCATGCAGATTGCCGCCGATCTCGGGGTGACGATGATCCGCGCTGACACCGATCTTGACAACCTTGCGTCACAGCGGACCCTTGAACACGCGGGCTTCTACCGGGTGGAAGCCGATTCCGAGCTGTGTCACGACGAAGCCCGTATCGGCAAAGTGTGGACGTAGCGGCAACACCTTCTTTCGGCGTAAGCGTGCGATCCGGTCGCCGATAAACGTTGTGCAACGCGTCGGTCGGTCAATCGTGGCGAGAGTCATCATCCGGCGAGAACACCCGTGCGTCAGGCTGGCTGAGGGTTGGGGTCGGGCAGTGAGGGGTGGTCTGTCGGGTAAAGGCCAACGACCAGTCCGTGGACGGTGTCGCCGCTATGGGGCAACTCGGTGAACTCAATGACCAGCTCCTCGATGCGGGACCAGAACTCGCCGGCTCGGTCGGCGGAGATGCGGGCGTGCCGACGGACGGCGCGCATGGTGTCCTTCTGATGTGCCTGCGCCGATTCCCTCGCAGCATCGGTCAGCGCGTTGGTCCACGGCGGCGGGTCGATCAGTTTCGGCGCGAGTGGCCCAACTGCGACCACCCGCGCGGTGCGGCCGTAGTACCGCTCGTCGATCGCCCGCACCCGTCGGGTCCACACGACTCGCAGCATCCCGGCGTCCACCAGCACGCCGACGTGGTGCGCGACCGTGCTCTTTGGGCGTCCGACCGCTGTGGCCAGCTCGGAGACGGTCGCGGCGCGTTCGAGGAGAAGATCGAGCAGCGTCGTACGCAGTGGGTGCGACATCGCCTTGAGCTGAGCTGGTTCCGTAACGACCAGCCGATCTGGCAGCTCGTAGTCCGGGAACATCCTATTGATCGACATAGTTGGATCAGTCTATATTGTTGGTTCATTACGTAACCAAGCGTCGATCGGAGTGGCGGATGACCGAGGTTTTGCTGTTTCACCACGCGCAGGGACTGACAGCCGGCGTCGTCGCCTTCGCCGACGAGCTGCGCCGCGGCGGACACGCCGTCCACACGCCGGACTTGTTCGACGGGCGCACCTTCGGCAGCATCGAGACGGGGATGTCGTTCATCGAGAACGAGGCCGGCTTCGACACTCTCGTCGATCGCGCGATGGGCGTCGCCGGCGATCTGCCCGCCGGGATCGCCTACGTGGGGTTCTCCTTCGGGGTGGTCCCGGCGCAGAAGCTGACGCAGACGCGTGCCGGCGCCCTCGGCGCGTTGCTTTGCTACTCCTGCGTGCCGACGGAGTTCATCGGACCGTGGCCGGCCGGCGTACCCGCGCAGATCCACGGCATGGACGCCGACCCCCTCTTCGTCGAGGAAGGCGACCTCGAGGCTGCACGCGAACTGGCGGGCGAGGTCGAGGGCGTCGAACTGTTTCTCTACCCGGGCGATCAGCACTATTTCGCCGACAGCTCGCTGCCGTCCTTCGACGCGGACGCCGCCGCCCTGCTCACGCAGCGCGCGATTGCCTTCCTGGACGCGCTGTGACCGCCGCAAACCAGTCTGCACTGATCGCCTTCGAAGTGACGCTGGACTGCGAAGACGCCGCCAAGCTCGCAGAGTTCTGGAAGGGCGCAATCGGGTTCGTCGAGCACGGCAACCCCGGCCCTGGCACCGCCTGGCTCGCCGATCCACGTCGGATCGCGCCGCATCTGGCCCTGATCGAGGTCGACGAGCCGAAGGCGGTCAAGAATCGGATGCACATCGATCTTGCGGTGTCCGGAGACGGGCCGCCCGAGGTCACATGGGCGCGGGTCGCTGCCGAAGCCGCGCGCCTAGAAGCACTCGGCGCCACTGTCCGGCACGAGTACGCCGGCCGATGGATCTCTATGGCCGACCCAGAAGGCAACGAGTTCGACGTCTGCTAGTCGTTGCCTCGCCAAGCTCAATGCACTTTCGCCCTCCCGGAGACCCTCGCCCAAGCGCGTCGCGCGCAATGATCGCGCTGCGGGACGGGTTCACGAGCGCCGTCGGGCCACGGCTACTCCTAGTGGGTCCACATTCGCAGGACATGCACGACGTGACGATCGGGGAAGACCGCGTAGACAAGCCGATGCTGGATGTTGATGCGGCGCGAGTAGCAGCCCGCCAGGTCACCGACGAGCTTTTCGTAGCGTGGAGGCGTGCCGAACGGGTCCTCGGCCAGTACGTCGAGCAGCCTTTCGGCCCGCTGCTTCAAGCCCGACGACGCGAGCCGTTTCGCATCTTTCTGAGCCTGGCGCGAATAGACCAGCGTCCAGTCACTCACCAGTCGAGTTCCGTTGAGGCAGCCTCAGTCCCCTCAGCCCGCGCCTGACGGATCGACTCGGCAAATCCCGGAACAGACTCCAGGAACAGGGTCTCCTGGATCGCCTGCCAGTCGGCCTCGCCGATCAGCACCGCATTGCCCCGCTGCCCGGTGATGGTCAGCGGCTCAGACTCCTCGTTTACCTGGTCGATCAGCCGATACAGGTTCGCCCGGGCCGACGTTGCACTCACCGCAGTCATACCACCTACCTCCACCATGAACGTACGCAATTACGTACGTTTGGGCAACATGAATTCTGGCCGGGCGTTAGGAATGTCCCGCTCGGGCACATGTCAGCGTGTCCCGCAGGGCAATCCTCTGCGAACGGATTCAGATGGCGTCGAGGATCGCGTGGCGCCGCCGAACCCGTCGTGGGTCGGCTCACCGGCGAGAATGACCCCATGGACTGGCCCGTCCGCTTGCCTGCGGAGATGAGCGCGGGAACCATCTCGGTGCGCTCCTACGACCCGGCCGAAGCCGCGGAGCTGTTCGAGCCGCTGGCGGACGAGCGCGTGTGGGAGCACATGTCCCGTGCCTCTCCGGTTGATGCCGCCGCACTTGACAAGGTCATCCGGGCCAGGCTTGCAGACCGCTATCGGGTGACCTTCACCGTCCGGCAGAATGGGCGCGCCGTCGGCATCACGTCGGTCCTGTTCGACCCTCACGACCCGGGGGGCTTGGAGATCGGCGGAACCCTGCTCGACCCGGACGTGTGGGGGAAGGGTGTCAACACGGAAGTCAAGAGGCTGCTGCTCGCGGTGATCTTCCGCCACGGCGCCGAGTGGGTTCAGCTGTGCACCGACGAGCGGAACAGACGGTCGGCCGCCGCGATCCGGAAGCTCGGTGCGACAGACCTCGGCATCCGTCAGGAGCACCTCATTCGCCGGGACGGCACACGTCGGCTGAGCCGGATCTTTCGTATCGACCCGTCGATGCCGGAATGATGACCGGAAACCTGACTTGCCGGCGGAGGTCCCGGCTTCCTAACTCGACTTTGCGGCACCGCGAGGGCTGACCCGCTGAGCGTTCGCTTGCGAGACGCAGTCCCATGCCGGTGAGCGAGCAAACGATGGCGGTCAAGCGGGGTCGTCGCCGCCGATCGCCTCAGCTTTGCCGACGATCTCGTCGACGACCTCGGCGAGCGATGCGGTGGCGTCGATTGGGATGCCGTTGTTCGGGGCGCCTTCCTTGGTCCGATGCAGACGCACGATGAGATCGCGTTCCGACGGGTGTGCGCCGAACTCGTCCTCCGGCCGCTGATCGAGTCTCCGGTTCAAGGTCTCCCGATCGATCTCCAGGACGAAGACTCCGTCGAACAGGTCCAGAAACTGCAAGAAATTCCGCGACCCGCCGCAGAAAAAGGTACAACGTTCGCCCTGGTCGGCGACCAATGCTCGGACTCTGTCCAACGACCAAATGTGATGCCAGTGCGATGGCATGTCGTCCATCGGCACGCCGGTCTGTGGATCTCCTTGATAGGCCAAGTCGGTGTCACCATTGACGGCCTGATACCCGCGGCGGCGCAACTCTCCGCAGACCGAGATCTTGCCGGAGCCCGAAACGCCCTCGACCAGGTAGTTCTGCGTCCCCACGCCGGACAGTATCCGCGCTCCGGCGCGAGCAGCTGCGTAGTCACCGGGGCGGGCTCGCCGTCATGGGTTCGGCACGGGCCGCGCTCCGCTCGACGATCGATGAGCGAAACTAGTTTTGGTCGGCAGCTCAGAGCAGCTCGCGGGTCTCCCACTCCGCCTCAAAGATCACCAGCTGGTCCCATTCGTCGAGCAGCGGGCGGTAGTCGTTGAACCATGCGTCGAAGGCAGGACCCGTGGTTACCCGCTGCCAATGCTCACGATCGGGCCAGCGCTGGATCGCCAGCACGGTCCCGTCATCGATCTGCTCGAGGCGGAGCCGGACGGTCGCATCAAGCCGCCTGTAGTGCGCCACGATCTTGTCGCGGACAATCGTCTCTACCGCCGACGGCTCGACGTCATCTCGGAGACGCCAGCGCTTGTAGGTGAGAAATGAAGACACAAACGCAGTTTAGGAGTGTGCACGACAGGACAGGTGCAATCCTTCGACTCTCCCGCCAGCGCTCGGCGGGGAACCTCGACGCGCGGCACGCCGTCTTCGAGGTGGTGAGGAACCCGCCGATCAGCGGCGGGTCCAGGTCGTCGAAGTCCAGCTGGAAGGGCGGCTTGCCGGTCTGCTGTTCGGCGTAGGTGAGCAGCAGCCGCATCGCGTCGCGGTAGGAGGCGATCGTCTCGGGCTGCAATCGCGTTGGGTGATCAGCCGGTCGGTGAAGAACGCCTGCATGGTCGCAGCGATGCGGGTCATGACAGTCGCTCCGGGATTCGCTCCAGCCGTTGGCTGATCAACGTCTGCAGTTCGGGCACCGATTGCAGGTACCAGTAGGCCGATTCTGGTGAGAGATGACCGAGGTAGGTCGATAGCACCGGCATCCGGCAGTCGACGTCCTCGCCGGAGCCGTACCAGTCGATCAGCGTCCGGACCGCGGACGCATGCCGCTTATGAGGAATTCCCCACCTGCGGCAATACTTCGCCAGCCTGCGGTTTCGCGGACGGACTCGACGTCAAGACCGTTCTGGCCCGGCTGCGACATGCCAGCGCAAACACGACGCTCGACGTCTACGGACAGGTCTGGCCGGACAAGAACGAGGCCACACGGGCAACAGTCGCGGCGGCAATCGCGAGCTGGGGCGAATCTCCTGCGGAATCCCTGCGGAATCGATCTTGAAATCATCGCCGACAAGCGACTGGAGGCCCCGGGTGATCCGGGGCCTCCAGTGCGCTGACGACTCAGCAGTCGAAGTAGAGCTCGAACTATCTCGTGAGCGTCGACTATCAGCGGATAGCGTTGGAGGCCAGCAAATTCAGGGGGTACAGCGTTTGGACGGTGTTGAGCTTCGACGGCAGGAACTCAAATTCTTGCGGACTTTTTGCGGACTGAACAAGATCAACTCGGTATGGCGGGAGCGCTGGGCGCGGCGGCATCGTGACTGGTGGTGGGTGGTGGGAGCTCACTAGACACAGGTATCGAAATGCGCCACAATTGTGGCCATGACGACAGCCGAGCCCCTCCGCTCCGTTCGCGACCACCTTTCCGAGGTCGTAGATCGAGTCGAACGCCAGCACGAGAGGGTCATCATCACCCGTAACGGCCACGACGCCGCGGTTGTCATCAGTCCCGAGGATCTCGCTCAGCTCGAGGAGACCATCGCTGTGCTCAGCGATGCCGACGCTCTGCGTGACATTCGGGAGGCTGACGCCGCCTACGCCCGCGGAGACGTCGTGCGCGGCGTTGACGCCGTGCGCCAGCTTCGGCAGTGACCGAGCAGGGCGAATACGAACTCGTCCTCACCCCACCCGCGCGACGGGCGTTGACCGACCAGCACCCCGAAGCTGTCGCCGCGGCGGTGATCGACTTCCTGACGACGGCATTGATCGCGCAGCCACGACGGGGCGGCAAACCGCTGCGCGGTGAACTCAGCGGAATCTGGGCTGCCCGACGAGGCACCTATCGCGTGCTCTACCGACTGAACGAAGAACAACGCGAAGTAATCGTCCTCCGCGTAGATCATCGGCGCGACGCCTATCGGCCACGCTGAAAATGACGAACCGTCACGTGCGCGCTCAACGCGGCAGATGAGTGCGTTTAGTCGAGTGCCAGGGCCAAGCGCAGGGCGGCGTCGATCTGTTGTAGTTCGTCGAGGCTTACGTGGCCGACACGTTCCCCGAGTCGCTCGGGAGCGACGGCCGCGGTGTGCTCGGTGAGTACCTGGGTCGGTTCGTCGCCGATGGTGATCGTGGGTCGAAAGATGCGCGGTGGCGCGGATCGGGACGTGGGCACGACGAGAACCGTCGAAAGAAGAAGATCATCTGATTGGACGATAACGGCGTATCGCGCGCCTCGCTGTTCGCTGCCTCGGGCTCCTCGAGGGGCACGCAGATGGTGGATGTCACCACGCACGGAGCTCGTCCATCTCTCTAAGGACCTGTCGAGTCTCGGCGAGGTCCGACGGATCGCTCGCGGCCTCGAGAGACTCCCGGCGCATCTGTTCCCGTCGACGAAGCCGGACGGCCTCCACGAGCGCCTGGCGTATTGCGTCGGAGACGCTGGAGCCGTCGGCGGTAAGTTCGGCGAGCGCGCGCTCGGCCGGTCCGTCGGTTCGGAAGTTCACTACAGCCATACTACGATGTTACGACGATTTGTAAGACGCGACAACTACGCATTCGTGAGTGCTCGCAATGCGGCAGATCCGGATGACCGCAGCTGGCTGTCGGCGGCAGGGTCGACTGAGCCGACCTCGGGCTGATCGGCCGCGACCGACGGGCGGCCAAGGGCATCCCAGGGCCGGCAGGAGGTTTCGCAGTCCCGGGTTTTGACGTGGGCAGCCGGGAACCAAACCAGGTCGTCGTGGCGACAATGAGGTCATGAGCAGCGCCCCGATCGTGACCGACGCGGCGCTGGTCGCTGCGGTCGCGGACGGGGACGCTGGCGCGCTGCGGGAGTTGTACGAGCGGCACGGCGCCTGGCTGCACGCCCGGCTCATCCGCCGCTGCAACGATCCCGAGGTCGTTGTCGAGGTCGTGCAGGACACCTTCGTCGCGCTCTGGAAGGACGCGCGGCGGTTCCGTCACGACGGCGAGGTCGGTGCGTGGCTGTGGGGGATCGCGTTCCGGCGGATGGTCTCGCGGCTGCGTTCCCGCCGGGACGTGGTGCTCATCCCTGACTGGGACGTGTTGCCGGCGCTTCAGCAGGTGATGCCGTCCGCCGAGGACCAGGTGCTGCTCGGAGTCGAGTACGGGGACCTGGCGGCGGGGCTGCGACGCCTTTCGCCGGAGTTCCGCTCGGTGGTGCAGGCTGTCGTGCTCGACGGCCTGACTACCAAGGAGGCGGGACGACTTCTCGGGTTCCGCGAGAACACTGTGAAGACCCGGCTCCACCGCGCCAAGGCACAGCTCAGGGCGACGCTCACCGAACCCCAGGAGGGCTGGCGATGACAACCAGGACCGAAGAGTGGCACGCCGACCCAGCGCTGCTGTCGAGATACCTCGCCGGAGATCTCGACGCCGTCACCGGCGCCTCGATCGAGCAGCACGTCAGCCGGTGCCAGACCTGCCGGGCGACGGTGGGACGCCTGCTCGAGCCGCAGCTGCTGGAGCGCACCTGGGCCGGCATCCGCGACGGCGTCGAGCGCCCGACCCCGCCCTACCCGATGCGAGTCGCCCGGCGGCTCGGCCTCCCGGAGCCGACGGCGGTGCTGCTCGCCTCGGCGGCTTCGTTGCGCAGCGCCTGGCTGGTCGGCGCCTTCCTGTCGCTGTCCTTCGCCACGTTGGCCGCCTACGCGTCCGACGGCAAGGCGCTCGCGCCGTTCCTCCTCGCGGCGCCCCTGGCGCCGGTGCTCGGTGTCGCCGCCGCCTACGGCCCTCGCCAGGACCCGCTCGAGGCGCTGGT
>JBBQZQ010000077.1:0-15139 GCA_038207565.1 Mycobacteriales bacterium | reverse complement strand
CACCCGATCGGTCTGCACTACCTTGAGCATGGGCGTACCTTCCCGACCGACGTATCAGCGTCGGCCTGCTTGAGAGACCTACTCGATCACCGGGAAGGTACGCCCCTCCCGATGCCGATCCACAGGTTTCAAGCATTGCTCTGCCGCGAGGTATGGACAACTGCGCGGACAGGTTGACGACGCTGATCCGGCGGGTTTGCAGGTCACGGTGTACCCAACCCGACAGTGATCACCGCGTAGAACAAACCTCTCTGGGCCGAGCGCGCGAGTTGCTGACCTGTTCGCACCGTCTATTGCGTCGAGCGTGCGGTCCAGGAGCGCACCTGATGGGCGAGCGCCGCCACGTGCTCGGGGGGTGTGGTCTTGATGATGCCGTGGCCGAGGTTGAAGACGAACGGGCCGTCGCTGAGGGCGCGCAGGATGCGGTCTGTTTCGGCGTGGAGTGCCGGGCCGCCCGTGACGAGGAGCTGAGGGTCGAGGTTGCCCTGCACGCACCGGCCGTAGTCGCATTGAACCTTCTGCGCCGCCCATTCCAGGGGGACCGTCGAGTCAAGACCGACACAGTCCACGCCGGTGGCCTGCAGGAAGCCGTCGTAGGCTAGCCCGGCACCGCGCGGGAAGGCGATGATGGGAACGCTTGGATGCTTCGCTTTGAGCGCTGCGACGATGGAGGCAACCGGCCTGACGCACCAGCGCTGGAAGAGCGGGTCCGGGAGTATCCCGGCCCAGCTCTCGAAGAGCTGGATCGCTTCCGCACCGGCCCCGATCTGACGGTCCAAAAATTCGATGATGGCCTCGGTCAGCAGATCGATCAGGGGTTGGAAGCTGTCGGGATCGCTTAGCGCCCATTGCTTGACGATCGCATGCTCCGAACTGCCGCCGCCGCGCCCTTCGACCATGTACGTCGCGACCGTCCAGGGCGCGCCGGCGAAGCCGATCAGCGCCACCTCGTCAGGCAAGGTCTGCGTGAGCTGCCTAACCGTCTCGTAGATCGGGGCCAGCGACTCATGGAGTCCGGACGCGTTCAAGAACGCCGTAATATCTGATGCCGACCGGATCGGCGGCGTCAGAACCGGGCCATCGCCGACCCGGTACTCCAGGGTCTGACCCAACGCCGCCGCGATCTGGGGAAGGTCCGCGAAAAGGATCGCGGCGTCGAGCGGGAACCGGCGGATCGGCTGCAAGGTGACCTCGACCGCGTGCTCGGGCGAATTACACAACCCCACCATCCCTCCAGCAGCCTCGCGGACGAGGTGATACTCAGGCAGATAGCGCCCGGCCTGACGCATCAGCCAGATTGGCGGCCGCTCCGTCCGCTCGCCCGCAAGTGCACGCAACAGCAGCTTCTTCGGCCGCACTCCACCAGGTACATGGTCCAGGCCAACGCCGGCTCGTGTACCGGTTCCCACGCTCTTCCGTCCTGTTTAGATGCACGAGCTCAGCCGGCCCGATCGGCATAACCTCACCAGCGGCGAAGACGCCCTGACAGCCTATCCAATCCCGTCCGCTGGCCAGATCACAATGACATGCCTGGTCAGTCGCAGCTTCACAACCTCAGTCGGCGGCAAAGGATCATCCACCACTCAGAGGCGGGATCGCGCCGACTGGTCGGCCAGCCGCTTGAAGCTGAGAAGTTGCGGCGCGCCATGACGAGGCCTCCGACGGACAGGAACGGGGCGAGCCAGCGACCGCGCGCGAGGACGACCTTGAGCAGCAGTGGACCGAACCCGTGGGCGCACGGCACGCCGCGCCCTCGTCGAGGGAGCCCATGGTGGAGAGCACAGCGGCCACCGTTGCCCAGGCATCGACGTCGCGCACCTGCTCGCGCCGGTCGGCGGTCACAGGCCGCAGCCAACAATCCGAGACAGTGTCCTGGCCTCCGCGTGACTGCCCAGGACCGCGTAGGCGATCCGCACCAGCCGGGTGCGGCAGTCCTCATGGACGAGCGCAAGCTCGGTCTCGCGATCCGCACTCACCTCGGCTGGTCACGGAGCCACTGCTCATACGACTGACTGCCTCGCGGTCCGTCAGCTTGCGGGAGCAGCCCACCGTCGACCATTGCCTTGCCTGCGGCCCCGGGTAGGCGCAACGCCAGCACCCGCTTGTGAACGCCGCGCTTCTGCAGGAGTCGCCGCACCATGTCGGGCATGTCGAGTACCTCGGGCCCGGCGATCTCGGGTGCGTAGCCCTGCGGCTGAACATGGGCTAGCCGCACCAGCTCGGCGGCGACCTCGCCGGCTGCGACCGGTTGGCTGCGCATTTTAGGCACCACCGCGAGCGGTCCGCCGCGTTCGAGCAGCTGCGCGGCGAACTGGTGGAACTGCGTCGCCCGCAGGATCGTCGTCGGCACCGGGCTTGCTAGGCACAGCTCTTCCTGCCGGCGCTTGGCTATGTAGTAGCCGAACGGGACACGGTCGACCCCGACGATCGAGAGCAGCAGGTGGTGTTTGATGCGCGCAGTCTTTGCCGCGGCCAGCAGGTTGCGGGTGGCAGGCTCGAAGAACGCGAGCGACTTGCGGCGCGAGGTAGCCAGCACGTTCGTCACGTCGATCACCGCGTCGGAACCGACGAGCGCCTTACCCAGACCCGCGCCTGTCGTGAGGTCGACGCCGGTGGAACGGGCCAGCACGACCGGCTCGTCACCACCCGTGCGGACCGCGTCCACCACGAGCGTTCCGATCAGGCCGGTCCCGCCGGCCACCGCGATCCGCATCATCAAATCGTCTCACCGCTGGCGGCAGCGGAGGGTCTCACGCCGCGGATTCCAGATGGGACCAGCAGCAGCGCGGCGAGCACGACAGTGCCCGCAAGGCCGACGACGTTACCCACCACGTCGGTTGTGCCGAACATGTCGAGGTGGCCGAGGTGATAGACCAGATGCGGGATGCTGAACGCCAGCCACCCGCTCCCAACGAGCGCGAATGTCTCGCCGTGCGGACGCACAAGCGCCCACAAGCTAATAACCAGCAGGCCAAGGTACATCCCGCCGACGTCGCGGACGAGGTGCTCGTCATAAGGCCCGAGCGGCGATACCCAGTGATGCCCCGGCAGCGGAAAAGACGTGTAGAACTCGTGCGGCGCGAACTGCGCCCACCCGCCGACGAGCGCCGCGCTGAGCGCGAGCACCGCGACAATGAACTGCTTGTTGCGTGATCCCATGACAAGAAGACGATGTGGACTCCCGCAGTGTGACATCGGGTCGGTTCGCGACACGTTCCAGCGGCAGGCCGCGGTCGTTTGATCTCGGTGTCGACGGCCGCCTCTGGCGGTTCAGCGCCTGGTGCAGGACGTGTGCCTGCAACTGCATCAGACCGATCTCGGCATCGGTGATCCGGTGACCGGTCGAGGGCAGCGGCACGACAGTGGGGGGACGCCCTGCGACGGTGAGCGCCGCGGACATCCGCAGCGTGTTGCCGACAACTACGTTGTCGTCGAGCAAGTCGTGGACGAGCCTGAGCGGTGGCGCAGCGGAGGTGCGAGCGCCACGAGGTTGGCGCGCCGACAATTAGGCGACGGGAGTACCGGTCGGGTCGAGAACGGGGGCGAGCACCCGGCATGACGTCGGCACCCGGCGTGGTCCGGCCCCTTCCAACTCCACCAGCCACAGCTCGTCGCCGACTGCGCACGCCGCCCGGGTGAGCGTTACATCGGTGCTCACCGCGGCGGCTGACGCGCCCGGGCGTCTGCTGGCCTCGGCGGGGTCGAGCAGCAGCCACTCGGTGCCCGCCTCGACGTCGTGCAGCCATAGGTAGACGCCGAGTTCGGTGCCCGACCGGGTCCGTTCGAATGCAGTTGGCGGCCGTCGGGCGCGATGCTGCATCCGTTTGAGCGGCCGATGGCGAAGCGCCGGGGCCAGCAAAACGCCTCGACCAAGTCGGTCATCCCAACGCCTCCGCGCGCAGTCTGGCCACGTCGTCTAGGGGGCGCCGGTCGCCGAGTAGCTCCCACTGCTGAAGGGCGAGCGGTACGTTGCCCTCCTGCAGCAATCGGTTGTAGAACAGCGCTAGCTCGGTCCCGCCGTCGCCGGCGAGCAGGTCTAGGACCTGCAGATGCCCGACGAGGTAGCTCATTCCCTGTCCGGGGTTGCTAGCGAAGAGCGTCGCCTCCTGCATGGCCGAATCGGCGTCCAGGCCGCCGCGCTCGACCAGCAGTGCCGCTGCGTCATCGATGTCCGCCTCGCCCAATGCGAGCGCTATATCGACCTCGACGCGCAGGGCTCGCAGCCGCTGCGATGACTGGAGGAACTCAACGGATGCCGGCGAGTCCTCGAGCAGGCCGAGCTCGAGGGCCAGTGTCTCGAAGTGGAACGCGATGCCCTCGTTCGGAGTCGAATCCACGAACGTCCTGCGCGCGGGGCGCGGATGCCGCCAACCGAGCGCAGCCTGCCAGGCGTGTACGCCTTCGTGGAGGATCCCGGTGCGCGGGTCAAGCGCCTTGGCTCGTTCGAAGTAGGGCAAGCCGGTGGCCGGCGGCCGCACCCAGCGGATCGCATCGTCGTCGGGTCGGGACGGGCCGCCGAGGTGGTGGGCGACACCCAGCCAGGTCAGCGGCACGAGATAGTCCGGCATAGGCGCGAACGCGTAGTGGCGCAGGTCGGCGGGCAGTTCCAGGACGCCAAGCTTGGCGAGCGTTCGGCGAAGGCCACGCTCGTCGCAACCCTGTCGCGCGATCTGCGCCGCAAGGTCAGGCAGCAGCGTGCCACTGCCTGCGTTGGAGGGCCGCAACCCGCCCACCGCCGATGCGAACGAGGCGCGGTCGAACTCCGCGCGGGCGATAGCACGCAGTTCGTCGACGCTGTAGGGAATCAGAGCGACGTCGTAAAAAAACTGCGCCAGACCGTCCGCCCCGATCGCGGTCGGCCTGGACCCCTGCGAGGGCTCGGTGCGGAGCCAGTCGGCGAACTTGGCGATAGCGGCGACCGCGGCCGAGCTCGCCGCGGGAAGCGCCTCTGCCGAGCGGGCGGGCACCTGCGCGGCGAGCGCGCGCATCGCTGACGGCAACGCCGTGGCGGCGCGATTGCAGGCGAGGAGCGCCGGCCGGACGAACGGGTCCACCAAGTGTCCCGCGAGGTTGACGCGCGCGCCGGCGAGCACACCCGCCACGCCACCCAGGTGACACACCACTGCAGCGATTCTCTCGGCATCGACCGGAGGCGGCGGCAGCAGCAGCTGGTAGATGCCGCCTAGTGCCTGGTCGAGGTAGAACGCCGGGTTGCGCTGCCACGCGCGGAGCACGTCGAGCTCCCACCTCGACCGCGCCAGCACGCAGCCGACTATCGCCGCGTCGACCCGGGTCGCCACGTCCGCGGTAGAGACGTCGAGGGCGGCGTGCCGGTCTGCCAGCGCCGCGAGCATCGACTGGCGCTCGGCCACCGCACTGGCCGACCAGTCCGGCGTCCAGCCCATCGCCCGTTCCAGTCGAGGGAGGTCGTCCCCCGAGTCGGGCGCGCTCGCATTTCGCCAGGCCCGCACGTCCTCGGCGAGCCGGTCGACCGACTCCGCCATGTCACGCTGGATCACATCGAATCCTTCTACTGGGTTACCCAATTTGCGCTGCTGTCATGGGTTTGGCGACAGGACTGCACGAACCGTCCCGCGCAGATGATCGGTCATGAGCGCGCGGGCACGCGGGGCGTCGCGGGTCAGTACCGCGTCAGCGATTGCGACGTGCTCGTCGCGCATGACCGTGAGCGTCTCGGCGGCATAGTGCTCGCGTTGGTGCAGTTGGCGGGCGAGTTCGACGTGCTCGACGACCAGTCGCGCCAACAGGAAGTTGTGCGCGGCCGCGGCCAGCGCGCGGTGGAAAGCCGCGTTGTCCTGCCACCCGTCGAGCACCATGGCGCGGGCACGCAGTTCGCCCGCCTCAGCGGTGCTTCGCCGTTCGCAAGCGTAGCCGGCTCCGGCGCTTTCGAGCACTACGCGCACCTCAGAGACGTCGACGATCGACGCGATCTCCAGGCCAGCGCCGCCGCAGTGGCGGTCTAGGTCGACGTCGCGCACGAAACGCCCAGAACCCTGGCGTGCGGTGACGAGCCCGCGGTCCTCCAATACTCGAAAGGCCTGGCGGACCATCGCTCGGCTGACGCCGAGCCGCTCAGCCAAAGCACGCTCGCGCGGCAGCGCAGAGCCCGGCCCGTAGTCAGGCGACTCGACGATTGCGAGCAGCGCGTCGAGCACCTCGTCGATCAACCGCTCCGCCATCGCCATCCCTTCCGACAGACAGTGCGCTACCGTCGTTGCAGTTCATATTGGGTCGCCCAATGCTAGACCAGAGCTGTCAGGAGAGCCACCATCCGTGAACCCACCCACCAGTACCGCAGCCCCGGACGTCGTAGTCATCGGCGGTGGCGCGATCGGCTGTGCCGCCGCCGTCGCGTTGCTGCGCCGAGATCCGGGCATCACGGTATGCGTGCTCGAACCAGACCCCACCTACCGCGAGGCCGCCACCCCGCGCGCGTCGGGCGGCGTCCGCCAGCTGTTCACCCAGCCGGAAAACGTCGCCCTGTCGCGATACACGATCGAGGTGATCGAGTCCTGGGACAGCTTCGTCGTCACGGACGTGCCGCCGCTGGGCTGGACGCCGAACGGTTACCTGTTCGTATCGACACCGGGACAGGAGGCAAACCTGCGCGCCAATCTCGTCACGCAGGTCAGTGGTGGCGTGGACGCGAATTGGATGACGCCTGGGCAGCTCGCCGCGGCCTTCCCACAACTCGCCACCCACGACCTGAGTGGTGGCGTATGGTCGCCGACCGACGGCTGGCTGGACCCGTCGGCGTTGCTCACCGGCCTGCGCCGCACGGCCATCGCGCTGGGCGCCGTGTTCGTTCGCACCCGCGTCTGCACGCTTAGCGTCGTCGGCAGCAGGATCAACCGCCTCGAGCTGGAGGTCGGCAATCCCATGACACCCGGCGCCGTCATCAACGCAGCAGGCGTGTGGGCGCCGGAGCTCGCGGCGTCGGTCGGGATGCCCGTCCCAGTGGAGCCCATGCGCCGGCTCGAACACGTCGTTCAGGTTCGGGGCGACTTCGACACGCTGCCGTTCGTGAAAGACCCGGCCGGGCTGGCAGTCCGTCCAGCGAGCGGCGGGCTGGACGTCGGGCTTGTCGACTTCGCACACCCAGGAGGTTTCGACGTCAGCATCGACCATGGGTACTTCGACCGTGCGGTCTGGCCGGCGTTGCGACACCGCTTTCCCGCCGCCGATCGCGCGCGGTTGGTCCGAACGTCAGCTGGGTTATATGACCAGAACCGACTGGACGGCAACCCTGTCATCGGTAACTGGCCCGGCCGACTCGACAACTTTTACCTCGCATGCGGCTTCTCCGGCCACGGGCTCATGCACGCGGTCGGAACAGGCCGGGCGCTCAGCGAGCTAATCATCGACGGCGCCTACACAACCATTGATCTCGCCGCGCTCGGCTACGAACGTGTGCTCGCCGGGCGTCCGTACGCCGAGACCGGCGTCCGATGACGCCGGTCCCGCGTGCAGAGCCCCGGCGAGACCGAGCCTGCGTGGCCGGGTCGATGATCTCATCGCGGAGCCGACGCACCGCGCCGCCGGCAACCCGTTCCGATAGTCGAGCGGCTGACCGAGACATCGGCTTCTGTGGGCATGCGCACGCTGAACTCAGAAGACCTCCGTCCCGTTAGACCCGCCCGCCGGTGGCGTTGCCAAGCGGCGCTAGCGTGCGGTGGCGATGGCATTGGTCAGGCCGCGGAGGGCATCAGAGATGACCAGCTGGATCCTGTACAGCCCCACCCTCGCGTAGCGAGCGCAGGAACTCGTCCAGAAGTCCTCGTTCGCGGAGTCCGCGACCTAGACGCCGAGGATTGCGGCAGCCGTCGGCGGTGACGCCGGTGGCGATCACTACCGCCCGCGACACCACCCGACCGTTCACCCGGGCTTTGCAGTAGGTCGCGTCCAGAAATGTATACGGCTTCGCCTCCGCGCTCAGATCGCGTTCGCCCCTGCAGCGATGTCGCCGTCGAGCTGGTCGCAGATCCGGCTCACCTCGGACTTGGAGATGCCGGAATCGACACCGAGCGCGGCGACCAGGGCGTCGACCTTGCGGGTCGACGCCCTCGATCCAGGCCTGCGTGATCACCGCGGGCAGTGCGACGTCGACGCGTCGCCGCGGAGGGCGCAGCGAGGGACGAACGACGCCGACCTGACCTTCAGATCTCCGTCAGACTGTTGTCGGCGCCGCAGCAGGTGGGGTCGATGCGGCGGCCTAGTGTGACCCGGGTCCGGTGGTCGCATGCGGAGTGTCGGTGTCGGCGTGGAAGCGGCGCAGTCGCAGGCTGTTGGACACGACGAATACCGAGCTGAAGGCCATTGCGGCGCCGGCGATCATCGGGTTGAGGAAGCCGGTGGCGGCGACGGGGATGGCGGCGATGTTGTAGGCGAAGGCCCAGAACAGGTTGCCCTTGATGGTGCCCAACGTGCGTCGCGAAAGCCGGATCGCGTCGGCTGCGGCGCGCAGGTCACCGCGGACCAGGGTGAGATCGGAGGCTTCGATGGCGACGTCAGTACCGGTGCCCACAGCCAGGCCGAGATCGGCCTGGGCCAGCGCGGCGGCGTCGTTGACGCCGTCGCCGACCATCGCCACGACCTTTCCTTCGCCTTGCAGGCGGGTGATGACGTCGAGCTTGTCGTGGGGCAGGACCTCGGCGATCACGTCGCCGGGATCGATCCCGACCGTGGCGGCGACGGCCTGGGCGGCGGCGGTGTTGTCGCCGGTGAGCAGCATAGGGCGCAGCCCGAGGGCACGCAGCCGCGTGATCGCTTCGGTACTGGTGGGTTTGATGGTGTCGGCCACGACCAGGATCCCGCGGGCGGCGCCGTCCCAGCCGACCGCGACAGCGGTGCGGCCCTCGGCTTCGGCGTCGGCTTTGGCCTGGGCCAGTCCGGGTGTCAGGTGCTGGCTCCACTGCTGCAGCAGGCTGGTGCGGCCGACGAGCACGGCATGTCCGTCCACTACACCTTGCACCCCGAGTCCCTCGAGGTTGGCGAAGTCCTCGACTGTGAGCAGTGGCCCGGTGCGTTCTATCGCGGCGGTGGCGATGGCACGCGCGATGGGGTGCTCGGAGGCGTCCTCGAGCGCGCCAGCCAGCCGCAGCACCTGGTCGCAGTCCTCACCGTCTGCGGCGATGACCTGATGCAGGCTCATCTGCCCGGTGGTGACGGTGCCGGTCTTGTCCAGCACGATCGTGTCCACCCGCCGGGTCGACTCCAGCACCTGCGGGCCCTTGATGAGAATGCCGAGTTGCGCGCCGCGGCCGGTGCCGACCAGCAGCGCGGTTGGCGTGGCCAGGCCGAGAGCGCAGGGGCAGGCGATGATCAGCACCGCGACGGCGGCGGTGAACGCCGCGGTGACGCTGCCGCCGGTGCCCAGCCAGAACCCGAGCGTGGCGATGGAGATCGCGATGACGACGGGGACGAATACGGCAGCGATCCGATCGGCTAGGCGCTGTACGGGGGCTTTGCCGTTTTGGGCGTCGGTCACCAGCTTGGCCATCTGCGCCAGCTGGGTGTCGCTTCCGATCCGTGTTGCCTCGATGATCAGCCGGCCGCCCACATTGACGGTGGCACCGGTGACCGCATCGCCGGGGGTGACCTCGACGGGGACGGACTCGCCGGTGAGCAGACTGGTGTCGATGGCGCCACTGCCTTCGAGCACGGTTCCGTCGGTGGCGATCTTCTCCCCGGGCCGGACGATGAAGCTGTCTCCGACGGCCAGCTGGTCGACCGGCACCCGGGACTCAACACCGTCGCGCAGCAGCGCGACGTCCTTGGCGCCCAGGGACAGAAGGGCCTGCAGCGCGGCGCCGGAGCGGCGTTTGGCGCGGGCCTCGAAGTAGCGCCCGGCGAGCAGGAACACCGTGACGCCGGCGGCGGCTTCGAGGTAGATCTCCTCGTGTCCGCTGGTCTGGCCGATGGTGAACGCGAAGCTCATCTTCATGCCGGTCATGCCCGCGTCACCGATGAACAGCGCATACAGCGACCAGCCGAACGCGGCCAGCACCCCCAGCGACACCAGGGTGTCCATGGTGGCCGCGCCGTGGCGCAGGTTCGTGAACGCGGCCTTGTGGAACGGCCAGGCACCCCAAGCAACGACCGGGAAGGCCAGCATCAGCGCCAGCCACTGCCAGTTGCGGAACTGGGTCGCCGGCACCATTGCCAGCACAATCACCGGGGCGGCAAGGACCGCAGACCCGATGAGTCGATCGCGCAGCAGGCGGGTGGGGTCGCTCGTCCCGTCGCCGCCGCTGCCCTGACCGGGACCGTCGTCGTCGCCGGCGGCGGGGTGGGGTAGTTGGGCGGTGTAGCCGGTGGCCTCGACGGTGGCGATCAGCTGCTCGGCAGTGACATTGGCTGGGTAGGTGACCTGGGCCTGTTCGGTGGCGTAGTTGACGCTCGCGGTCACGCCGTCGAGCTTGTTCAGCTTCTTCTCCACCCTGGCCGCGCACGAGGCGCAGGTCATCCCGCCGATCACCAGCGAAACCTGCTGGGGTGCCGTGTCGCCGCCGTCATGGCGGGTATCGGTCGAGCTGCTGGTCGTGGTGGTCATGACGGTCACTTTCCTGCTGTGGCGGTGAAGATGGCGGTGTGCACTGTGCTGCCGGTGTGGGAGTCGCTGGTCTGGAAGTCCAGGAACAGCCGGTAGCCGCCGGCGGTGGGCAGCTCGGCGTGGAAACTGACTTGCGGGCCAGGCTGCGTTGCGCCGTCGCCGGGGGTGCCTTGCGGGTGGACGTGGAGTAGGCCAGATCCCCGACGCGCAGCGCGACCAGATGGCCGTAGGCGCCGAGGTAGGGCTGCAGGTCGGTCACCGGCCGGCCGTCCTTGGCGACGCTGAAGGTCAGCTCGGATTCCTGCCCTGCGTGCAGCACCCCGGCGAGGGTGACGGTGTAGCCGTCCACGACCGCCGTTCGGGTAGCGGCGGGCAGCGCAGTGGGTTGGAAGTCACCGCCGGCGAACAGGTCAGTGGCCAACGTCAGTGGCATGTTCGCGCCGGTGGGTTGGAAGTCGGCGAACGCTTTGTACACGCCGGCCGCGGGCAGCCGCAGCGCCACGCTCCAGGTGCCGTCGGCGGCGCGGACCGGGTGCAGGTGCTGATATCCGCTCAGGTCGCGGCGCACCACGATGAAATGCAGTTCCCGCTCGTGCTCGGCGGTGTAGCGGGTCACCGGTGCGCCGTTGGGGCCGAGGATCGTGAAGCGGAACTCGGTGGCGTCACCGGTGGGCAGCATCGTGCTGGCCGGGGCCAGGGTGTAGCCGGCGGCGGAGTTCGCGAGCCCCTGCGGGGTCGTGTCGCCGTGGCCCATGCCGGGCATCGTCGCGGCGGGAATGTGTGTGGGGTCGTTCATGTCGTTCATCCCATCTGCGGTCTGCCTGCTGCTGTGTGCGTGCGCGGAGGAGGTGGTGGCCGAGACCGGGCCGACTGCAACCCCGACGCCAACGGCGGCGCCGAAAGTCGCGGCCAGCACCAGCCCGTAGCCGGCCAACGTGGTCGCGGTATTCATCCGACCCGATCACCCTCCGTGCCAGGACCAGATCCGGCGTTGCTCAGTTCGCAGCCGGCCTGCTGGACCGCGTCGGCGACTTGGGCTTGGGCGAGCGGGGCGGCGCTGGTGACGGTGACCGCGCCGGTGGGTAGGTCCACCTGCACGTCGCTGACGCCGGGCAGTTTGCCGATCTCGCTCGACACGGCGTGGACGCAGTGTCCACAGGTCATGCCGGTGACGGTGTAGGTCGTGGTGGCCATGGCCGTGCTCTGCTCGGGTTGTCCGCTCGTAGGGGCCGTGGTGGCTGTATCGGTGCTGGAGCAACTGCCGCAGCACTGGCCCGTACCGGCTGGCAGGTCGACGTCGGTGGCGTCGCTGTGGATATCGCTCGTGGTCACGGTGTGGGTCTCCCTGCTTGGAGGTAGGTCGATTGGAGGACTGCTGTAGTCAGCTCGCCCGGTCGGGGCGCCGCTGCGGCGGCAGCAACGGTCAGGAACGGATGAGGCGGGCGATCGCGTCGGAGGCCTCGCGGACCTTGATGTCGGCCTCGCGGCCGCCGGCCTTGGCGGCCGCGACCATGCAGCTGGCCATGTGCTCTTCGAGCAACCCGATCGCCACCCCCTGCAGGGCCTTGGTGGCAGCGCTGATCTGGGTGAGAATATCGATGCAGTATTTGTCGTCCTCGACCATTTTCTGCAGACCTCGCAGCTGACCCTCCACGCGACGTAGCCGCTTGAGGTAGTCGTCCTTGTTCGCTGTGTAGCCGTTCACGCTTGTCTCCCATTCCACGTCCGCTGCCGGAACTCCCTATCATCAGCTATACCATACCCCCGTACGGTACTTGCAAATCTTCGACGACACAGCTACGTTCCCAACAGATACCCCACCGGGGTATACCAAACGTTGGAGGTTCGTGATGCTAGTGGTGTGTCTCCAAAATAGTTGATCTATTGCGGGTAGGATCGTTGGATGATGACGCCTGCCGCAGCCTTGGTGATCTCGGACGGTCAACGTGAAGCGCTGGAGGTGATCGCGAAGTCGCAGACCGCGCCGCATCGACAGGTGCAACGGGCACAGGCGCTGCTGCTGGCGGCCGAGGGTATCGCGAACGCACGGATCGCTGATCAGGTCGGAGTGACGGTGACGACGGTCCGTTCTTGGCGGGCGCGGTTCGCCGAGGACGGCCTGGCCAAGCTTGGCAAGGTTCGGGCCGGTCGTGGCCGCAAGTCGAACATTCCACAGTCCAAGATCGAGGAGATTGTCGAGCTGACCCGCAACTGCAAGCCGGCCGGGCAGACGCACTGGTCGTGCCGCACGATGGCCACGCAGGTCGGGGTGTCACCGGCCACGGTGCAGCGGGTCTGGGCGGCGCGCGGGCTCAAGCCGCATCTGGTCAAGTCGTTCAAGCTGTCCAATGATCCGCGGTTTGAGGAGAAGTTGATCGACGTCGTCGGGTTGTATCTGGCGCCGCCGGACAACGCGATCGTGCTGTGCCTGGACGAGAAATCCTCGGTGCAGGCGCTGGATCGCACACAACCTTCGTTGCCGATGGTCAAGGGCCGAGCCGCGACGATGACGCATGACTACAAACGCAACGGCACCACGACGTTGTTCGCGGCGTTGGACGTGCTGACCGGCAAGGTGATCGGCCAGTGCCTGCCCCGGCATCGGCACGAGGAGTTCCTGAAGTTTCTGCGCAAGATCGACCGCGAGACACCCAAGGGTCTGCAGGTGCATCTGATCGCCGACAACTACGCCACACACAAGCACCCGAACGTGAAAGCGTGGCTGGCCAAACACCCTCGGTTCCACATGCACTTCACCCCGACATCCTCGTCCTGGTTGAACCTGGTGGAGCGCTGGTTCCGGGAGCTGACCGACAAGGCATTACGTCGCGGAGTGTTCCACTCCGTACCCGACCTGATCGCCAAGATCGAGGACTACCTGGCCGCGCACAACGACGATCCGAAGCCGTTCGTCTGGACCGCAACCGCCGACGACATTCTTGCCAAAGTCGCCCGCGGACGCGTCGCACTCCAAGCAGTCAGCTAATGACGAGACACACCACTAGAGACGGTGACGCCGCACCCGCGGCGCTGGTGGGCGCTCGCGGTGATCGCGTTAGCCCAGTTCATGGTCATCATGGACACGTCGATCATCGGCGTGGCCCTACCCAAGATGCAGCTCGATCTGGGTTTCTCCCAGGCCAACCTGTCCTGGGTGTTCAACGCCTACGTCGTCGCGTTCGGCGGGCTGCTGCTACTCGGCGGCAAACTATCGGACCTGTTCGGCGCCCGGCGGGTCTTTTCCACCGGATGGGCGATCCTGCTGGCCGGCTCGGTGGTCGCGGCGCTGGCCGGCTCGGCGTGGGTGGAACTGGCCGGGCGTGCAGTGCAGGGTGTGGGTGCGGCGCTGATTGCCCCCGCCGCGCTGACGTTGCTGATGATGCTGTTCGGCCACGATCCGCGGGAGCTGACCAAGGCGATCGCCCTTTACGGTGCGGCTGCCCCGGCCGGAGGCACCGCTGGGGTGTTCCTGGGCGGAGTGATCACCCAATGGTTGTCCTGGCCGTGGATCTTCTGGCTCTACGTTCCGATCGCCGTGCTCGCTCTGGCAGCGACGCCGGTGTTGATGCCGGCCGGGCGTGGAGTGCGCGGACGCGTTGATGTCACCGGCGCTATCGTCGTCACCGGCGGTCTTGCCTTGGCCGTGTTCGCGATCGTGCGCGCCCCGGCCCAAGGTTGGGGCTCAGGCGCCACCCTCGGCACCCTGGCCGCTGCGATCGTGCTGCTGGCCGGGTTCCTGGCGATCCAGGCGAAGCGGCGCGCCCCGCTGGTCCGGCTCGCGATCTTCCGCTCTCCCAACCTGGGGGCGGCGAACCTGGCTCAACTGCTGCTCGGCGCGGCCTGGATCCCGATGTGGTTCTTCCTCAACCTCTACCTGCAGCAGGTCCTCGGCTACGGCGCGTTCGCCGGCGGTGCAGCACTGCTGCCGATGACCGCCGCGATCATGGTGCTGATGATCGTCGTCGCCCCACGGGTAATGGCCCGGTTCGGGTTCAAACCACCGACCGTGGCCGGGCTGTTCGTGCTCGCCGCCGGGCTGCTGTGGCTGTCCTTCGCCCGACCCAACGGAAACTTCGCTGTCGACGTCCTCGGACCGTCGCTGCTCGCAGCAGTCGGGATGGCATTGGCGTTCATCCCTACCCTCGGCACCGCCCTGTCCTCAGCCCGACCCGAGGAAGGCGGCCTGGCCTCGGGCATCGTCAACACCTCCTACCAAGTCGGCTCCGCGCTCGGGCTGGCCGCAATGACCGCAATCGCCGCCGCCCACGGCGCCGGAGCACTCGGACACCCCGCCGCGCTCACCAACGGCTTCTCCGCCGCATTCATCGGCGCCGCCGCCACCGCCACCGCCGGAGGACTGCTGGCCTGGATCACCCTGCACCAGCCCGCCCACCCGGCCGCAACCCCCGGACTGGAGGTTGAGCAGATCCCGGCTCCGACCGGCTCGATCAAGACCAGCCCGGCTGGCTAGGCCTGCAAGTGTGCGACGTGGGGGGGGCCGGGCCACGGGGCCCCGGCCGACGCCCCCCCCCAGGCCCCCCCCCCGCGCCACCCCACCCCCCAGGA
>JBBQZQ010000076.1:0-15601 GCA_038207565.1 Mycobacteriales bacterium | reverse complement strand
GATGTGATGCCAGTTCGGCGATGGTGATGCAGGCGGCCAGACGCATCGCGGCCCATGGCCGGTCGAATATCGCGCTGGTCCGCGGATGCCGCCGAGCTACCTCGACCGGTAGGGCATGACTGTGATCTGTTCGACGCTGACCGGTGAGCCTTCCCGGGATCAGGACGGTCCCCTTTTTGCTCCGCTCGCGGAGCAAGGGACTGCCCCCGCGTTACGCGCAGCGGAAGACGTGTCGGCGGCCTTCGCGGTGGGCGGCGTCTTGGATGGCGAGGGTGTCGCGGATGGTGGCGAGGGCGGGAGCCAGCGGGAGTGGGTGGTCCGCGACACGCATGGCGGGGTCGGTGACGGCGACTGGGTGCCACCAGATTCCGTCGGCGGTGATCGTCGGTTCGGGTTGGAGGGTGTCGATGCTCACCGGTTGACCGTGCTGGGCGAATCCCTGTTTGGCCACGGGTCGGATCAGCCGGTTGGCGGGCTCGATGTCCAGTGTGTCGAGCAGAGCATTGAGGTTGGCGGCGGTGTCGGCTTCGTCCGCGTGCAGGGTGGCGGCTATTCGCACGGTGAAGCCGAGGTCGCGCGCGTGCGCGATGCCGGCGAGGGTTTTGGCGTGGCTTCGTGGGCCGCGGTGTTGGTCGTGCAACTCGGGTCCGGCCGAATCGAGGCTCACTTGAAGGGTGACCCGGTCGCGCGGCATGGCCTGCAGCGCTGTCCGGCGTGGGCCGCGTTGAAAGGTCATCGCGTTGGTGAGCACGGTGACCGGGAGTCTGCGCGCGAGCCCGGTGATCATTACCTGGATCTGGGGGTGGAGGAACGGTTCGCCGCCGGTCACCAGGAGTTCGCGTCCGCCGAGAGCGCAGAACTCATCGGCGGCGGCGAGGGCGACGTCGAGGGGAAGCAACCGCGCCGACGCCTGCGGGGACGACTCGGCGCAGCAGTAGGTGCAGGCCAGGTTGCAGTGGAAGTTGCTATAAAGCCAGAGGCGATCACCGACGGGCGTCGCTGACCCGCCGGTGAACACGTCGTCGAAAGCCTCCGCGGGCGGTGCTTTCGCGGCCGGGGCTTCCCCGCGCCGAACGGAGACCCGCCATGGGCCCTGCGGGTGCTCTGCTGTCGAGTCGACGATCTCGTGCCCGGCCAGCCGCGCCCAGTCTTCGAGGTCCGGCGGCACGGAGGGTTCCTCGGTATGCACAAGCAGCACCTGCCCGGCCTCGATCTTCCCGATGCTGCGCATCAGCAGCAGCAGCAGCCCGCTGCCACAATCCATCGTTCCGCCGCGCAGTTCGGCAGCGGGCCGCTCCGACAGGTGCATCTGCTCAGTAGGAGATGGTCTGGGCGCCTGCGGCCATCAGCGCGACCACGGCCGCGCCGCCGGCGATGACCGATCCGTCGACTAGATCGGCCTGGGCGATGCCCCGCTTCTTCGCACACGGGCTGCAGACGATGATCTTCCCGCCCGCCTCGACGAAACCGGCCATCAGCTCGGTCAGCGGGGCGAACCCGTCTTCGTGGATCTTGTCGGCCTCGCCCTTCTTGCCGAGCCACGCGCCGTCCGCGGACAGGAACACGGTGGTGTCCTGCCCTGACGCAGCCGCCGCGCCGGCAACGACGAAGCCCACGGTGGCGCGGTCGGTGTTGTCGTGGCTGCTGGCCAACGACACGAGGATGCTGCTCATTAAGTTGCCTCCGTTACAGGTGGACGGTGCCAAGGACGGTCGGGATAGATCGGGTTGGCCCGCTCGGCTAGCTCAATGATGAACGGCGAGCCGGCGTCGGCGGTCGCCGACCCCCGATAATCATGACCGGTGAGATGACACCAGGCGGGAATGTCGATTGACGCAGCCGGGTCAGTCGTGGCGATGCCGACCAGGGTGCCACCAGGTAGTCCACGCACGCGCTTGTGTACCAAGATCAGCAACTCGCCGCACGCGAGATCCCCGCCCTCGATCAGCAGCATCGGCTGCCCGCCCGCGAGGGCCGAGTGTACGAGCCGGTCAGAACGGCCACCGGTTCCCGAACTTGGCCACGAGTCGCGAGTCGAAGCCCCGGTGTCTGCCGGCAGGCGCGATCGCCAGCAGTACCAGCGGGAGCAGATCCTCGGCCGGGTACTCCCACAGGTAATGATGGGTGTGCCACAGCATGATCCAGACCGGGCCGATCAGCAGCAACCCGCCCACCGCGGCCAACCGGGTGGCGATGCCGAGGATCAGACCCACCCCCACCGCGAGTTCAGCGACGGTCAAGAACACACTCCACAGCCCCCAATGCGGGAGCACCGCCTGCTCATAGAACCCACCGAGCGGACGGATCCAAGTCCGATGCGCCGCATCGGTCAAAATGTTGCGGGCTGTCGACTTACCCACCAGGCTGAAGGAGAAGAACCCGAGGTCGAAGCTCTTCGCCTCGAACACCTTCGCCAACCCGTTCGACAACCAGACCAGTCCGGTGAACACTCGCAGCACAGTGAACAGACGGACGAAAATGGTTGTCTCGGCAACGCCACTCGCCACGAGGGCCGTCTGGGTCTTGGCCACGGCCAGCACCTTCTTAGAGTTAGAGGGTTGAGTCGTATTCGAATCACGATATCCGTCACGACGCTGACCTGCCCACCAACCAGCCTTACGGTAGAAGAACCGTTCGATCGGCGGCGAGCCTGCCCTCCATCCCGCACGTTTCCCGAACGCTCACGCAAGTCGTGGCGAACGCCATCACGGCTTTGCCACCGCCGCGGCGCACAGACAACGCGTACTACGTAGGCGATGCGAGTTCCAGGGCAAGCAAGTTCAGCCAGGCGACATCGTTCCTACAGGTCGCCGCGCTCAGGCTGGGGTTAGTGCCGCGGACAAGCCGTCGCCAATGCAGTAAGGAGCGTTCGTTGTGACTATGAAACTCGTCCAGCGTTTCAGAGGCCTGGGCGGCATTCAGAAGGTGCTGGTCGCCGGTACCGCGACCGCCACGGCCGTGTTGATCGGCACGGGCGCCGCATACGCGGCGGCGCCATCGTCGGGTCATTCGACGCCGGCGACGAGCCACTCGCAGGAGTCAACGAGTGGGCCTGATACCGACAACATCCAGTCCGGTGATCAGACCGGTCCGGACGCGGCTACCGCCAAGGTGGCTGCGGTCCACAAGACCGCAGTCCACAAGGCTGCGGTCCACGACGCGGACACGAGCTCGGGTGCGGCCGACACCGACAACATCCAGTCCGGTGACCAGACTGGCCCCGATACGGGAGGACCGGACACGGCAGGCGATCACTCTGACAGTACGTCGGGTGCGGCCGACACCGACAACATCCAGTCCGGTGACCAGACTGGTGACCAGAACGGTCCCGACACCGGAGGGGCGGACGCGGCTGGCTAACCTTAGCGACGGCTTCGGGGAGCAGTGCGGACTCGGCGTGGTAGGCCGTGCGCATCCGTTTGGTCACCGTCGAGGCGAGTTGATCGGGCAGCTTTGTCAGCCACGTTTCTGATCTTGTGCAGTCGGCAGCGGCCGATCACCGAATGGTCGAACACCCTGACCAGAGCGACACGAAGTGCGTTGCCGCCGTCGATACCGACGAAGATCGCCCGGGTGGTGTCCAGCCCGCGATCACGCAGCCCGGTCAACAGATCGGTGACCGGGCTGGTGTTCTCGGTCGAACCTTCGGCCAGCCCGAGCGGGTGCTTGACGCCGTTGATGCCGATCCCCAGCGCGACCACGCACAGGTGCTCACCGACATGCACCCCGTCGATCATCAACGCGACCAGGTCCAGCCCGGACAAGTCGGCGGCGAGCAGCTCGGCCAACGCGGTCTCGACGCCGCGACGCGCTGACCGACCGGCTCCAGGCGGTCGCCCAATACCTACCGCAAGGCAGGCATCAGGCGGGGGACCGCCACCTCAACTTCCCCGAGAGCCGGGGACAAACTCCGCACAGACCGGACCTGAGTTCGCGCCGGAATGAACAAGCCGCCGGCCCGACAGACTCCGACAATCACTGACGACCACGGCTGTATGTGGCTGGCCACCACACGCCATGCAGAAGCCGGCCGCTGCTGTCGGCCGTACCGCTGTCACCGACTCGTGCAGCGGTCCAGGCCCCTTGTAGTAGGCCGCCGGTTTATCGGCCCGGCCAGCCATTCGCCAGCACGTGCGACTCGGTCGACCCCTCGAAGGACCGCTCCGCTGTTAGCTTCGCCAGGCGACCCGCACACGGCACTACTACACGTACTCGACCGGCACGCCGTACGCGGCGAAGTGGCTATCCCGCGCCATGAGCGTCAGTCCCTCGCAGCCCGCCTGCCCGATGAGCATCCGGTCGAAAGGATCGCGATGATGCAGCGGTAGCGCCGCTGCAGCAATGGCGTGCTCGGCCAGGATCGGCAGTGCGGCGAACCCCGAGTCCCGCACACGCTCGGCCAGATTGCCGTCTCCCGTCAGCTTCCCCAAGGCCTGCTTGATCCCGACCTCCCACACCGTGGCGGAGCTGACGAAGATCTCCGAGTCGACATCGAGACGATCCTTCACCGCAGAATCCAAGGTCGCATCGTCTACGAGCCACCACAGCACGACATGGGTATCGAGCAACAGGCCCATCAGCGCAGACCGAAGTCGCGGACCAACGCGTCGTTCGTCTCAGGTGAGTCCCAGTCGTCAGCAAACACAATTCTGCCGCGCAGCGAACCCCGAGCAGTGCGGCGCACGGCCGCGTCGAGCCGCACAACCTTCGCTACAGGATGCCCATCACGACTGATCACGATCTCTTCGCCGGCTTCGACGCGAGAAATGATCCGCGAGAGCTGCGTCTTCGCTTCGTGGATGTTGAACTGTGCCGCAGCCTCAGCCATGACCGTCCCTAGCTAACTTCCTAGTCCACCACTGTAGCTGAACTCTGCCGCGAACACTGTCGACTGCGCCCGGAGCAAGCCAGGAACAAGCGGCGGCGAACTTCCGCAGTCTCGATCACCGAAATTCCCCAGGCCGCAGGGTGCCCGGAAAGCCGGGCTAGGCAGCCGGAATTAACAAGGAGTTGATCCTCAAACCCGTCAACGACCATGCAGGCAGGGACCGGTCACCGAGCGCAGCGTCTCGCCCCGACCGCCGCGAAGCACGGTATCCGACGGACTCGCAAGATCCCGGGCCCCCGACCCGCTAATTTCAGTCGGGTCTCCACATAGAACGTTCTTCGACGGACAGCGTCCTGCGCCGCACTGACAAGGACAGGGCTCCGACCTCGAGCTACGCGTGTGGGGCTCAAGAACCTCACCCCGGCCTCGTCAGGCGGCTTGTCGGTATTCGTTGATCAGGCCGCCGGGGACTTCTTTACGCCGGATCACGTCAGTGGTGAGAGGTCGCAGTTTGGCGCCAGACTCCGTCGGCGAGCGTTGCTCAAGCGTGCGATGCGGGCGGTGCACGTTGTCGTGCGCCTCGTACTCGGTCAGCACGCGCACGAGTTGTCGCTTGTTGAAGATCAGCATCCGGTGCGGGCATTCGCGACGGATGGTGCTCACCCACCGAGGATGGGTCACCTGCCGACGCAACACCGCCACCCCATACCAGAAGCACCGGCAGTGACGTCAGGGTCTTCTTCGACAACTTCAGCGCCACGTGCTCATAGCGGAACAACAACGCCTCTTTAGCAAATCCGGCGTCGGCGCGGGTATCCCACTCGCAAGGCGAGGCCTTGGCGCACCCCTGCTCGGCGTCGATGACACTCTCGCTACATCCACGTGCGCGCATGCTGATGTAGACCGCCGCGCACACCGCGGACAGGCACCGTCCCACCGGGTGATGGGGCGGCATCCTCACGCCTCGAAGGCGAGCTCAGGACGGAGGGCGGGTCGTGCGCCTGCTGGTCGTGGAAGACGACGAGAGGATGGCGACGCTGCTCAAACGCGCCCTCGAGGAGGACGGGTACGCCGTTGACGCGGTGTCCAGCGGTCCCGACGCGCTCTGGATGGGCCGGGAAAACAACTATGACGCTGTCATTCTGGACGGCATGCTGCCCGGGCTTGACGGCTTCGAGGTGGTGCGCCGATGGCGCGCCGAACGACGTTGGGCCCCGGTGCTGATGCTCACCGCCCGCACCGGATTCGACGCCCGCGTCGAGGGACTGGACGCCGGCGCCGATGACTACCTGGCCAAACCGTTCAACTTCGCCGAACTCAGTGCCCGCATCCGGGCCTTGGTGCGACGCGGTGGCGGTGAACGCCCGGCAAACCTGCGCGCCGGCGACCTGGTGCTGGACCCGGCCTCACGCCGCGTGACCCGCGCCGGGCGGCGCGTGGAGCTGACCGCGAAGGAATTCGCCCTGCTGGAGCTGTTGATGCGCCACCGCGGCGATGTGCTGTCTCGCACCCACATCCTCGAACACGTCTGGGACTTCGCCTACGACCCGTCCAGCAACGTCGTCGATCAGTACATCGGCTCGTTGCGCCGCAAGCTCGACAAGCCGTTCGGCCGCGACGACGTGCAGACCGTCCGCGGTGCCGGTTACCGGCTGCGCGGCGCGGACGAGGACGTTGCGGGTGATTCGTGAGCGCGCTGATAGGCGGTCGTTGGCGCGCTGCTGCGATGCAGTTGCGGGGTGTGCGCGCTCGTCTGGTCAGCACCTACCTGCTGGCCGCGATTGTGCTCGCAGCGGGCGGCGCGACGCTCCTCATGGTGACGCTCAGCCGGGGCCTGCGCGCCAGCGTCGACGCCGCGTTGCAGACCCGCGCGCACACTCTTGCCGCCGACCTCGCCGCGGGCAACGTCGAGCAGGGTGACCCGCCGACGATCGGTCGGCCGGAACACCATGCCTCCGCCGTCCTGGCGTTCACGGCGGTGTACGGGCCGGGCGGCACGCTCATCGATGCGCAACCGTCGAGTTTGCCGGCCCCGCCCGTATCCGCCGGACAGGCCACGCATCCGCCCGCCAGCGCCACCTTCCGAACCACCGGGTTCGGCGGCGAATCCTTCCGGATTCTCACCCAGCCGGTCCACCTCCGCGACGGCACGTGGGTTGTTGTCGTTGGCGAGAGCCTCGGCGCCGCTGACGAGGCCGCCGCCCAGGTCCGGCACGCGCTGGTCGTGGCGGTCCCGATCCTGCTGGTGCTGGTCGGACTCGGGGCGTGGCTGCTGTCCGGGGCGGCGCTCAAACCGGTGGACCGGATGCGGGCCGACGCTCAAGCATTGGGCGAGCACAACCCGGGCGGAAGGATCACCGAACCGGCCACCGGGGACAGTCTCAATCAGCTGGCGCGCACGTTCAATGCGCTACTCGACCGGCTGCACCACTCCCTGGATCGTCAGCGCAGCCTCGTCGCGGACGCCGGGCACGAACTACGTACCCCGCTCGCGGTGCTGCAGACCGAACTGGAGACTGCGGTGCGAGCCACCCGCAGCCGCGCCGATCTGATCGATTCGATCAACCACGCCCGGGTAGAGGTTGCCCGCCTGGCTGCGCTGTCAGAGGACTTACTGTTGCTGGCTCAGGACGGTGGAGCCCAGCAGATTGTGCGCCCGCAGCTGACCGACGTCAGCGAACTGCTCGACCACGCCGTTCAGGCCTACCGCGACCGCGCCACAGAGGGCGCGGTGATACTCGAGCTCACGCGGCCACCCGCGTTGATCGCCGACCTTGATCCGGTCGCGCTGCGTCGCATCCTGGACAACCTGCTGGCCAATGCCCTTCGGCACAGCCCGCCTGGCGGCACGGTCACGATTGTCGCCGACACCGAACACGGCACCGCTGGCGCGGGAAGCGAGGGCCGGTCACTTCTTGTGCTCCGCGTCAGCGATGCAGGTCCGGGATTCCCCGCCGACTTCCTGCCGCACGTTTTCGATCGATTCGCACGCGCCGATCAAGGCCGCAGCCGCGCGAGCGCTGCGGCCGGTAGCGGGCTCGGCTTAGCGATCATCGACACCCTCGTTCGGGCACACCGGGGCACCGTGAGCGCGGCGAACCGGCCCGCGGGCGGTGCGGTTCTCGAACTGCGGCTGCCCCTGTTCGGTGAGGAAACGCCGCTCCCGCCACCGGATCACTGACGAGCCGCGTTCGATGGGAGACGCCCGCCAGTTTTCCCCGACCGCGTAACGTCTCGACCACGCAACCGTCAATGTCGTGAATTGCAGCGATGGTCGATCCGGCCGCCGATCTCCGGCTGCGCGTCGCCGCCGGCCTTTATGGTCGTGGCTATGGGTCGGTTACTGGTGGTTGAGGACGACCTGGTGATAGGCGGCGCATTGCGTGCCGGCTTGGCGAGCAGCGGGCACGACGTGACATGGGCGAAGACCGGCGGCGAAGCGGAGTCGGCGCTGCGCGACGCAGGGTACGACCTCGTCCTTCTCGATCTCGGGTTGCCGGACATAGACGGGCTCGACCTGTGTCAGCGCGTCCGCGCGGCCCAGCTCGGCTCCGTGATCGTGATCTTGACGGCTCGCGACGAGGAGATCGATGTCGTCCTCGGATTGGAGGCGGGCGCGGACGACTATCTCACCAAGCCCTTCCGCCTGGCCGAATTGATGGCCCGAGTCCGGGCCCACCTGCGCCGAGGGCCGGCAGCGCCGACGAGCGGATCGGCGGTGCTGCGTGTCGGCGCACTCGAGATCGACACCGCGGCGCGGCGAGTGCACCTGGCAGGCGCGGAAGTCGCACTGCGCGCGAAGGAGTTCGACCTGTTGGCGCGCCTGGCGGCCGACGCCGGTATCGCGGTGAGCCGCGCCGAGCTGATGTCCGACGTGTGGGACGAGCACTGGTTTGGTTCGACGAAGACCTTGGATGTACACCTGTCAACGTTGCGGCGCAGGCTTGCGGATGCGGCGCGGACTGTCGGGGTGGCCGTCCCGGAGATCGTGACGCTGCGCGGTCGCGGGTTCCGGTTGGACAACCCCGTTAGAGGTCCCGCAACACACTGATCGCGGGTTTGCGCGCTGCGCGGATCGCCGCGGCACCGGCCGCGATGAACGCGGCGACGGTGATCGCCCCGAGCGTGGTCAGGTACAGCCATGGAACAGCGATCACCGAAGGCGCCGGGTCGAACACGCCGGTGAGCACCTTGACCAGCATCTGCGACAGCAGCCAGCCGAGGACGCCGCCGGCCGCGAGTCCGAGCACGGCCAGCACGACGGCCTCACTGGCGATCATGCTGCGCAGGTGCCGGGTCTTCGCGCCCAAGGCGGTGGCGATCGCGAAGGTGCGGCGCCGCTCGGCCAATCCGAGCGCCAGGACCAGACCGCCCGCGGCGGCAGCGAGCAGCAGCGCGAAGGTCAACTCGACCCGGGTCAGGCCGGCTAGGTCGACGGAGGTGAGGCTGGAGCCGACCTTGCCGCGGACGGTGGCGATGTCGGTGACGTTCACGCCAGACCCGAGCAGGGACTGGACTCGGTGCGCGACGGCGGCGGTGTTCTGGCCGCCGGCGTTGATGAGGAAGGAACCGACGGTGTCGGTGCCGGTCTGCTGGGCGATGTAGGAGGCGTTGGCGACGAAGAAGCTGTCCTTCGGCGCGGTCGGGAACTCCGTCACGATGCCGACGTAGTGGAAGGCCACCGTGCGTGGTGTCCTGGTGCGTGCGTCTACCAGGCGAAGCTTGATCAGGTCACCGGGGTGCAGCTGGTAGTCCTTCACGGTCTCGGCAGACACCAGGATGGAATTGGGTTTACTCGCGAGGGTGTGCATGAGTCCGCTGGCGGTACCGCCTCGGAAGTAGGCGTCCTGCAACGCGGTGACGTCGCGGATGTGGTCGGGGCGAACCCCGTAGAGGTCCTGCAGGTCGGCGCCGATATAGGCGTAGCGGTGCTGCACGGGTTCGACGCCGTGCACGCCGGGCACGGCTGCGAGCTTGGCGGCGGTCTGCGGGTGCACCGTGGTGCCGGCGGAGATGGTGGCGGTCACGTCGGCGCCGTTGGTGAGTTGCGCGTCAGCTTCGGCTTGCTGACGGTAGGTGGAGTTGAAAGTGGCGGTGGAGGCGGCGAAGGACAGCGCGAGGGTGAGCAGCACGATGGCGCGGACCAATGGTCGCCGCTGACGCGAGATTCCGCCGACGACGGGTCCGGACAGGCGCCCGGTGAGTGGGCGCAGCAGCCGGCGCAGCAGCGGCCGGCCTCGCCCGAGCAGCAGGTCCGACAGGCGCCAAGCCAGCATCCCGGCGCCGATCCAGAGCAGGCCGGGACCGAGGAAGGCCCAGTAGTTCACCGAAATCGTCGGGACGCCTTCGGGTACGAGGACGAGTTGGTAGCCATTGCGGCTGGTGATCGAGTAGACCAGGTAGGCGATCACCAGCAGCACGACGTCGAGCCCGACTCGCGCCCACCAGGGATAGCTGCGGGTGCCGATGACAGCGCGGCCGGACGCGACTGTGGTCTCCCGCAGATCGCGTCGAGCCGGGATGAGGACGGCTGCTGCGGCGATGAGCAGGCCGATCACTGCCGCGGCTCCAGCCCAGCCGACGGCGGTCGCGGTGGTGGTGCCGAATCGCGCGGTCCCGAACACGGCGTGACCCACGAGCGCGGCGCCGGCCAATCCCAGCGCCGCGCCGGCGACGCCGATCACGGCCGCCTCGGCGGCGGCCAGGCGCAGCAGTTGCCGCGCTGAGGCGCCGCGGGCGCGCAGCAGTGCCTGCTCACCGCGCCGCCGTGTCGCGCCAGACGAGGCGATGGTGGCGGTCAGCAGCGCGGCAACGATCGCGCCGGGCAGGCCGAGGAACAGGAACAGAACTTGGGCGTAGGCGGCGTCGCCGCGCGCAGCGTCCAGCGAGGCGCCCAGGTTGTCGCCGACCAGCAGCCCGCCGGAGCTGCGCGCTTCGAGGTTGCGCGCCGCGGCGGAGTCGGTCGAGAAGGCAGCGGCCGGATCGGCCGGCAGCCGGTGATCACGGCCCAGGTGGAACTGGGTGCTGAGCAGGTCTGGACGGGTCTTGGCGAGCGGGTCGAAGACCTGGTGCCACTGGGTGGCGGGAAGCAGCACCACATTGTCCGGCGGCGCGGCAGGCTGTGCACCGGGCGGGGCGCCGACCTTCTGGAACAGCGAGTCGACCTGGGGCAGGTCGACCACTCCGGCCACGACGACGCGGGCCGGCGGTAGCCCGGCGCGTCCGATCGACACGGTGTCACCGGGGGCGGCGTGCAGGTTGGATGCGGTCTGCTGGAACAGCAGGACCCCGGTGTTTGAACCGGTCAGCACCCGGATCTCCTGCGGGAAGGCGGCGGTGTAGCCGGCGGGGATGCCGAGCACAACCCCAGGGCCGGTGGTCTGGGTGCTGCCGCCCGCGGTCGCGCTCAGACCGCTGGTGGTGCCGAAGCCCACCGGCTCCACGGTGCGCACACCGCTCGTGCCGCGCACGAGTTTCTGCACCGCCGCCGGGTCGGCGCCGGGCTGGACCTGAACCTGCCAGTCGATGGCCACGCCGCGCACGGCCCGAGCGGTCATGGTCGCTTTCGAGTGGGCGAGGAAGGAGCCGAGTGAGGCGAGCAGCGCGACCGCGATCGCGATGCCGATCGCCGCTGCGGCCAGCCGGGCGGGACGGCGGCGCAGCAGACCGCCGAGCCAGGTGGTGATCATGTCGAGGCTCCGGTCGTTAGCGGTGGGTCAATACGGCCGTCGCGCATCGTCCACTGGACCTCGAGCCGCGCGGCGATGATCGGATCGTGCGTGGACACGACCAAGGAGGCGCCGAGCTCCGCGCTTGCCTGCAGCAGCACGTCGACGACCAGATGCGCCGCATGGTGATCAAGCTGACCGGTGGGCTCGTCGGCGAGGATCAGCCGCGGACGGGAGGCGAGGACCCGGGCGACGGCGACCCGTTGTGCTTGGCCTCCGGAAAGCTGTTCGGGGAGTTTGTCGGCGAGGTCGTTGATGCCGAGGCGGTGCAGGGCGTCGCTCGCGCGCCGCGCGGCCTCGCCCTCCTCGACATCGGTCAGCAGCAGAGGCAGCGCGACGTTCTCGGCAACGTCGAGGGCGGGTAGCAAGCTTGGACCTTGGAACACGACTCCTACCCGCCCGGGGTGGCCGTGCGGGTGGCCGTGCAGCGCCGGCCACGCGATGGTGCCCGAGGTCGGCGTCTCCAGGCCGGCCATCAGGTGCAGCAGGGTGGACTTACCCGAGCCCGAGGGGCCGGTCAGTGCGATGCGGCTGCCCGGTGGGACCGTGCAGCTCACGCCGTAGACAGCGACGACGGCCGTCGCGCCGGTGCCGTAGGTTCGGGCCACGTCCTCGCAGACGACCGACGGTGTGGCGGCGAGGGTGGCCAGGTGAGACTCGCTGGCGTTTGCGCGGGCTCTCATGACACGACGCGCCCGTCCGCGATGCGCACGACCCGATCCGCAACCGCGGCGACGGCGGGGCTGTGGCTGGCCACGAGCACGGCGACGCCGGCGGCGGCCCGCACCCGCAGCAGGTTGAGTACGGCGCTCTCGGTCGCGTGATCAAGTTCGCCGGTGGGTTCGTCGGCTAGCAGCACGACGGGGTCGTTGGCCAGCGCCACTGCCAAGCCTGCGCGGGCCAGTTCGCCGCCCGACAACTGGCTCGGGTAAGCGTGCGCACGGCTGGCGATGCCGAGCGAGTCGAGCACAGCAGCGACAGGCGTCGGTTCAGCAGCGCGGGCCAGGCGCTGAGCGAGGGCAACGTTCTGGCGCACGGTCAGGTGGGCGAGCAGGTTGCTGCTCTGAAACAGCAGGCCGATGTTGCGGCCGCGCATCCGGGCACGGACCGACTCGGATTGGTGGCTCAAGCGCTTGTCGCGGATGCGCACGGTCCCGCCGTCGGGTTCGTCGGTGCCGGCCAGGCACGAAAGCAGGGTGGATTTGCCGGAGCCGGACGCCCGATCACCCGCACCACTCTCTACGACCTGCTCCAGGGTCAGCGCGGAGGGGATCTCGCCCGAGATCAGCGCCCCCACCCGGCCCTCCTCGTCGAGCACGACCGTGCTGGGCATGGACTGCGGCGTGTAGGGCGGCGGGAACGCCAGCAGCGGGGCGGCGGTGTCGTCGTAGAGCGAGGGGTAGGTGACGCCGACCTCGCGCTCGAAGGCCTGCGCGGTGCCCAGACCGGGGTCGCGGGTGTTGATGCCGACGAAGGTGGTGCCCGGCATCCTCTCCGCGGCCTCGACCAGCATCGGCATCTCGGAGCGGCACGGCCCGCAGCCGGACCACCACACGTTGACCACGGTGACCTCGCCACGGCTGTCGGCGAGGTCGAGCGGCTCGCCCTGCAGGGACTCACCGGAGAGGTCGACCGGCTCCCCCCGCTCGCTCGGGGGGACCTCGAGGACGTTGCCCTCGCCGGAGACGTACTGCAGGTCGCCGGTGCCCTCGAGGCCGCCGCACGCCGAGAGCAGCAGCGGGGCAGCGGCAAGAGCCGTGAGCGCGGCGGTACGCCGTGCCCCGCGACGTGTGCTCCTCATCGTCCGCCTTCGCCCGGGGCGTTCTCGTCGCCGCCGGAGGAGAAGGCCTGTCGCCGCTCGGCGGCGGGGATCAGGTCGGCGGCCGGCTCGGAGTAGGTCAGCGTGACCAGGTTCTCGTCGTCGAAGTGCAGCGACGTGACCGAGCACAGGGTGCACCGGCGGCTCTTCGGGTGGTGCAGGAACGAGCGTCCCTCCACGTGGAGCCGCGTGGTCCAGATCGGCAGCTGGTGGGAGACCACGACGGCCTCGTGACCCAGAGCGTCGCGGCGGGCGTCGTGGACCGCAGCCATCATCCGTCCGACGATGTCGCGGTAGGGCTCTCCCCAGGAGGGGCGCCACGGGTTGTAGAGGTGGCGCCAGGTGCGGGGGTCCCTGAGCGGGTTGCGACCGTGGCCGAAGCGCTCGCCCTCGAAGACGTTGGCGGACTCGATGAGCCGCTCGTCGCTCCGCACCGCGAGCCGCCGGGCCGACGCCAAGGGCGCGATCGTCTCCTGGACCCGCTCCAGCGGGGAGGCCCGCAGGTGGGTGATGTCGCGGTGGGCGAGCGCCTCGGCGACGACGTGCGCCATGGCCGTGCCGCGATCGGAGAGGTGAAAGCCGTCGCGGCGGCCGTAGAGCACTCCGCGAGGGTTGTGCACCTCGCCGTGGCGCAGCAGGTGGACCACCGTCCGCGTCGTGCCCGGGGCCGGCGCACTCACGCCGCACCGCCGTCCTGCGCGGCCGCTGCGGCGCGGGCGGCGTCGGGAAGGGCGTCCAGGACGGTCTGCACGGCCCGGTCGTCGTGCGCGGCGGAGAGGAACCACGACTCGTAGGCCGAGGGCGGCAGGTAGACGCCGCGGTCGAGCATCGCGTGGAAGAACGCCCCGTAGGCCGTCGCGTCGGCGCGGGCGGCGTCGGCGAAGTCACGGACCGGGCCCTCGGCCAGGAAGACCGAGAACATGGTGCCCGCCGACTGGACCGCGTGGGCGACGCCGGCGGCGTCCAGGGCGTCGGTGACGCCGACCTTGACGACCTCGCCGGCCCTGGTCAGGTGGTCGTAGACCTCGTCGGTGGCCAGGCGCAGCGTGGTGAGCCCGGCGGTGGTCGCGACGGGGTTCCCCGAGAGCGTCCCGGCCTGGTAGACCGGCCCGTCGGGCGCCAGGTGCCCCATCACGTCGGCCCGCCCGCCGAAGGCGGCCGCCGGGAAGCCGCCGCCCACCACCTTGCCCATCACCACGAGGTCGGGGGTCCAGCCCTCGACGGCCCCGTCGAGACCCCAGTAGCCCTGCTTGCTGGCACGGAACCCGGTCATCACCTCGTCGGAGACGAAGAGCGCGCCGTGCGCGGCGCAGGTGCGGCTCAGGAACTCGTTGAAGCCGGGCTCGGGCGGGACCACGCCCATGTTGCCCGGGGAGGCCTCGGTGACCAGGCAGGCGATCCGGTCGCCGTGCTCGGCGAAGGCCGCGGTCACGGCCGCGCGGTCGTTGTAGGGCAGCACCAGCGTCAGCTCGGTGGCCGAGGCGGGGACGCCGGGGGTGCCGGGCACGGCGAAGGTGGCCAGGCCGGAGCCGGCCGACGCCAGCAGCGCGTCGACGTGGCCGTGGTAGCAGCCGGCGAACTTGACCACCACGTCGCGGCCGGTGAAGCCTCGGGCCAGCCGGATCGCCGACATGGAGGCCTCGGTGCCCGAGGAGGTGAACCGGACCTGCTCGACGGGGGCGCGGGAGACGATCTCCTCGGCCAGCTCGACCTCGGGCACGGTCGGGGCCCCGTACGACGTGCCGCGCGCGACCGCCGCCTGCACCTCGGGGTGCGCATGCCCCAGCAGCATCGGGCCCCAGGAGCAGACCAGGTCGACCATCTCGTTGCCGTCGGCGTCGGTCAGCCAGGCGCCCTGCGCCGAGGTGATGAACCGGGGGGTGCCACCGACCGCGGCGAAGGCGCGGACCGGGGAGTTCACGCCCCCGGGCGTCACGGCGCGGGCGCGCGCGAAGAGCGCCTCGGAGGCGGGCGCGCTCGACAGCGCGGCGGACGGCGTGGCGGGAGGCACACCCCCATCCTCGCGCGCCACGCAACGCCACCCAAACCGGCCGGCCCTTGCTTGAGGCACGTCACACCACCACGTGCCGCCCGGCAGCCCCGGCGGCGCCCCCGGCCGTGGGCCGAGGGCGCTGCGCCCGCGAGGGAAGCGCGCGCGAGGGGCGACTGCCCGGGCGCAGGAGTGGGCGGTGCCGGACATGGAAAGAACCCGTCTCAGCGGGCCCC
>JBBQZQ010000075.1:0-15985 GCA_038207565.1 Mycobacteriales bacterium | reverse complement strand
ACCTTCTCCAGGACCGGGACCATGTCCTTGATCGAGCTGATCTTGCTGTTGACGATCAGGATGTACGGGTCCTCGAGCACGGTCTCCATGGAGGCCGGGTCTGTGACGAAGTAGCCCGACAGGTGACCCTTGTCGAAGCGCATACCTTCGGTGAGCTCAAGGTCGATGCCGAACGTGTTCGACTCCTCGACCGTGATGACGCCCTCTTTGCCGACTTTGTCCATGGCTTCGGCGATGATCTCGCCGACCGTGGTGTCAGCCGCGGAGATCGAGGCGGTTGCCGCGATCTGCTCCTTGGTCTCGACGTCCTTGGCCATGCCGAGCAGCTGAGCGCTGATGGCTTCGACCGCCGTCTCGATGCCCTTCTTGAGGCCCATCGGGTTGGCGCCGGCAGCGACGTTGCGCAGGCCTTCGCGTACGAGGGCCTGGGCGAGGACTGTTGCCGTGGTGGTGCCGTCGCCGGCGACGTCGTCAGTCTTCTTGGCGACCTCCTTGACGAGCTCGGCACCGATCTTTTCGAACGGGTCCTCCAGCTCGATCTCCTTGGCGATGCTGACACCGTCATTGGTAATCGTGGGGGCGCCCCACTTCTTCTCCAGCACGACATTGCGGCCCTTCGGACCGAGCGTCACCTTCACTGCGTCGGCGAGCTGGTTCATGCCGCGCTCCAGGCCACGACGGGCCTCTTCGTCGAACGCGATCAACTTAGCCATACGTTCATTCCCTTCACTTCACACTTTGGGTGCCCGGCTCGCCAGTGCCCGCGACGGACGGCATCCATGGGGACGCCTCACTGCCGACCGGTTGGCACTCAGACTAACCGAGTGCCAGGTCAAGTCTGGCACTCACCCCTGCCGAGTGCAAGCAACCGCGCGCCCGTTCGCCGGTAGCGTGAATCCGATGCTGGTCGTTGATGAGCTCCATAAGTCCTACGGCGCGACCCATGCCCTGCATGGGGTGTCACTGCGCGTCGCCCCGGGCGAGACCGTCGGTTTCGTGGGTTCCAACGGCGCCGGCAAATCGAGCACGATGCGCATCGCCATGGGACTGCTCGCCGCCGATGCCGGCGCAGTCCGCTGGAACGAGCAGCCGCTGACGTTCGCGTCCCGGCAGCACTTCGGCTACATGCCCGAGCAGCGCGGGCTGTACCCGAAGATGCGGGTCGTCGAGCAGATTGCCTACTTCGGCCAACTGCGTGGCATGTCCCCCGCTTGCGCGGCGGCTGCGGCCTCCGCCCTCATCGAGCGGATGGACGTGCTGGCCGATCCCACCGACCAGGTGCAGGCGCTCTCGCTCGGCAACCAGCAGCGCGTCCAACTCGCCGCGGCCCTCATCCACGAGCCGAAACTGCTCATCCTGGACGAGCCCTTCTCCGGCCTCGATCCGGTGGGCGTCGACACGATGGCGTCGGTGCTCGCCGAGCGCGTCGCACGGGGCGTCGGGGTCCTGTTCTCCAGTCACCAGCTCGAACTCGTCGAACGCCTCTGCGACCGGGTGGTCATCATCCGGTCCGGACGGGTGGTCGCGGACGGCACTCTGGACGAGCTGCGTGATCGGGTTACCCAGCGCCGGCTCGAGGTGGTGGTCTCCGGTGCTCCCGAATGGCCGGCTGGGGTGCAGGTGCTCGAGCACGAGCGCGCGCGACACGTGCTCGTGCTCGACGACCCGAATCGGGATCAGGACGTCCTCGCCGCCGCCACGCGTGCCGGCCGGGTCGAGCGGTTCGGCTGGCAGCGACCGACCCTCGGCGAGCTGTACCGAGACAAGGTGAGCGAGGTCATCGAGAAGTGAACCGCACTGTCCTGCTCATCGCGCGCCGCGAGATCGTCAGCCGCTGGCAGCAACGTGCCTATCGGATCGGCCTGGGCATCTCCCTGCTGATCGTCGTGATCGCGGTCATTCTGCCGTCCTTCTTCGGCGGCGACGACAAGCCCGCGTCCTACGACATCGCCGTCACGACCAACAACCCGACGCTGCTGCAGGCGCTCATCACCGCCGGCACCGCGAGCGGGGTCATCGTCCGGGTGCACGAGGAGGGTGCGCAGCAGGCCCGCGCGCAGGTGCGGTCCGAGAACTGGGACGCCGCGCTGCTTCCCGGACCCGCGCTGCTCGCCAACAGCTCCGACGCCGCAGTCGTGCCGTTCCTTCAGGGCGCCTACGCACAGGCCGAGCTGATCGATCGGCTGCGCCGATCGGGTCTGTCAGTACCCGAGATCCGCCGCGCCCTGGGGGTCGATCCGCTGCCGGTGCAGACGACCGGCTCGGCCGACAATTCGCAGCGCCAGACCGTCGCCATCGTGACCGTGGTGGTGCTGTTCTCGCAACTGATCGCCTTCTGCACCTGGGTGGCGACCGGAGTGGTCGAGGAAAAGGCGAGCCGGGTCGTCGAGCTGCTGCTCTCGTCGGTGCGGCCGATACAGCTGCTCACCGGCAAGCTGCTGGGGATCGGTGCCCTCGCCGCGGCTCAGGTCGCCGCGCTGGCCGGCACCGCCCTCGTCGCAGCAACGCTTGCCGGCACGCTCACCCTGCCCGTCTCCCAACTGTTGACGGTGTTGATCAGCTTCGTCGCGTTCCTGCTCGGCTTCGCGTTCTTCGCTGCCCTGTCCGCGGGCCTGGCGTCGACGGTGTCGCGCCAGGAGGAGGTTTCGGGCATCCTCGCGCCGGTGACGGTGTCGCTCACGCTGTGCTACGTCGCCAGTTTCGTAGTGGCCAGTGGGGATTCCACCCTCGCGCGGGTGCTCTCGATCGTGCCGCCGGTCTCGTCGATCTCGATGCCCGCACGGATCGCTCGTGGGCAGGCATCGGCCCTCGACATCGTCCTGGCCATCGTCTTGCTGCTCGCCGTGACCGTCGCGATGCTGGGCGTGGCGGCACGGGTCTATCGGGCCTCGGTGCTGCACACGGGTTCGCGGCTCAAGCTGCGGCAGGCGTGGCGCGGGGAGGCGGTCGCCGAGATCAGCTGAACCGGCCCGGTGCTGCTACTCCGCGCTCACGCCGGGTTGCACCCGCCGGGCGACCGGTGCAAGTGGCCGCACCTGCACCGGCTCGCTGAGCAGATCGGCCAGCTCCAGCTGCAGCGCCTGGAAGAAGTCGTGGGCGAAGTGCGACTGAACCGCGTTCGCGTCCTCGAACTCCTCCCACATCCAGACCGTGTCGTCGGCATTGGGATCGGCGGCGACGGCGAGCAGCGTGGTGCCGGGTTCGCCGTCCAGCGTGTTGAGGTAGTTGCCCAGCACACGCACCAGGTCATCGCGCAATCCCTTGCGCGCGGTCAATTGCAGCAGTGCCCCGAAGGCGGCGTGGTCGGCCATGCGCGTGTCAACAACGCACGCCCGAGGGGGATTCCCCGAGCTTCGTGCAGCTCGGCCCCGGCCCGATCCCGAGCCGCGCGTTGCTGACGTGGTGGTTGACGAGTCGGCGGCCTAGCTGACGAGCCGTACGCCGTCGGCCTGCGGGCCCTTCGGCCCCTGGGCGACCTCGAACTCCACGCGTTGGCCTTCGTCGAGCGACCGGTAACCCTCGGACTCGATGGCCGAATAGTGGACGAATACGTCCTGACCGTCGTCCACGGCGATGAAGCCGTAACCCTTTTCGTTGTTGAACCACTTGACGGTGCCCTGTGCCACGTGCGCTCCCTGCTAGGACCCTGTCCGGCCCACCCGTCGTGGGTACCGGGGTCTTCGATCTGGCTCCGCGTCACTGCAGTGCACGTGCCTCGGGGGGCTCGTAGTACTTCGCTTGCGAGAACTCGTCACTCGACCGCCGCGGACGCTACACGGGTCCTCAGGCTATTTCCAGGTTCAAGCTGACCCTGCCTGACGCGCGCTGTCGGAGTGCGCGAGGAGCCCCGGGCGCGTACCGGCCATCGTCGGCAACGCTCTGCGCGACGGTGCGCTGCAGGTCGCTCAATCCAATCCGCGGCGCCGAGCCCGAGCAGACCGCGCGAACGTGAACGACAGGGGCGCACCTCGCCGCTCAGAGCAGGCCGGCGTCGCGCATGCCCTTGACGGTCGGCTTGATGACGGCGGTCGGACCGGCGCCGTCGCTGACCGCGTCGATCGTTTTCAGCCCGTCGCCGGTGTTGTACACGACCGTCTCGACGGAGGTGTCGATCGCGCCGGCCTCAACCAGTTTCCGTAGGACGGCTACGGTCACCCCGCCGGCGGTCTCGGCGAACACTCCGGTGGTGCGGGCGAGCAACCGGATTCCCTCGCGGATCTCCTCGTCGTCGGCTGCCGCCATCGCCCCGCCGGACGCGCGCACCGCGTCGAGCGCGTAGGGCCCGTCCGCCGGGTTGCCGATGTTGAGCGATTTCGCGATCCCGGTGGGACGGACCGGCTGCACGTCGTTCGAGCCGTTGCCGAACGCGGTCGCAATCGGCGAGCAGCCGGCCGACTGCGCCCCGAACACCGTCCACGACGACGAGGGCACTAGCCCGGCCTCGACCAGCTCCTTGAACGATTTGTTGATCTTGGTCAGCATCGACCCGGACGCCATCGGTGCGACGTACTGGCCCGGCAGCCGCCACCCGAGCTGCTCGGCGACCTCGAACCCGAGCGTCTTGGAGCCTTCGGCGTAGTACGGCCGGATATTGACGTTGACGAATCCGGTCTTCTCGAACTCGTCGGTCTCGGACAACTCGGAGCAGAGCCGGTTCACGTCGTCGTAGGAACCCTCGATGCCGACGAGTGTCTGCCCGTACACCGCGGTCTGCACGATCTTGGGCTGCTCGAGGTCGGCGGGTACGAAGACGATTGACGGCATCCCGATCCGAGCCGCGTGGGCCGCGACCGAGTTAGCCAGGTTCCCGGTCGAGGCGCAGGCGATCCGCTCGAAACCGAGCTCGAGCGCAGCGGTGATGGCGACCGACACCACGCGGTCTTTGAACGAGTGCGTCGGATTCGCCGAGTCGTCCTTGATCCAGACGGGCGCGGTGAACCCGAGCTCGTCGGCAAGGCGGTCGGCACGGATCAGGGGGGTCATCCCGGTGAACGACTCGACCCGCGTCGTGGAGTCCTGGCCGACCGGCAAGAGTCCGGCGTAGCGCCAGATCGACTGTGGTCCGGCAGCGATGTCGGCGTGGGTCACCCGCGCGAGCGCGGCGGGGTCGTAGCCGATCTCGAGAGGTCCCCAACACTCGAGGCAGGCATGCTGGGCGCCCAGCGGGTAGGTCGCGCCGCAGTTACGGCAGACGAGCCCGGAGGCGGGTGACGGAGTGGTGGTGCGGTCAGCGAGCGCAGTCATGACAGGAAGAGGCCTTTCTCCTCATCTTTCCCGGGTGAATCCCGGGCCGGAGTTGGCACCTTCGGGTGGCCTCGCGCGCGGGGCGCAGGTCAGCACACGCGGTTGCCGGGGCTTCAACGGGCCGTTCCCTCTGCCCCTCTGGATGAGCGGTACTTATTCGGTTGTGCGCCCATCATCGCACAGGGCCGAGGTTCAGTTGACCGAGTAGTCGGTAGTGAGCACGACCACTATTGGCGCGGCGGGGAGGCCGTCGAACTCGGGGACGACGCGCTTGATGGTCGGGTACTGCTTCTGCAGCAGCTCGGCGGCGGCCCGGGCGTTGGGCACCGACGGGTCGTAGTACGCGGCCGTGGAGCGGATTCTGTTCACGTAGTTCTCGTCGGTTTCGGAGACCGTCCAGCCGCCGAGCTCGAATCGTTGTTTCGCCTGCGCGGCGAGCCCGGTGAATCCGCTGTTGTTGAGCACGATCACCGGGAAGGCACTCCGGCGCACGCTCGGTGCGGACGACGTCGCGGATGCGTTGCCGCCGGACGAAACGCTCGAGGATCGACCCGACGACGATCGACCCGACGAGGATCGACCCGACGACGATCGACCCGAGGAAGGCCGGCTCGACGAGGTGACCGGGCTCGCGGTGTCGCCCGCGCCTGTGGCGGTACCCGCGGCGATGGAAATTTCATGCGGATGCCGCAGCGCGACCACGGCGACGATCAGGACCACAACCCCCAGTGCTGCGAGCAGGATTCCGGCCAGCAGCTCCCGTTGCCTGCGTCGGGCGAGCTGACGTGAGAGCCGGCCCCGCCTCAGGTTCAGACCTCGATGCCGAGCCGACGCGCGGAGCGCTGCCGCTGCCGGCTGGCACGGAGCCGGCGCAGGCGCTTGACGAGCATCGGGTCGGCGGTCAGGGCGGCCGGTGAGTCGATCAACGCGTTGAGCACCTGGTAGTAGCGGGTCGTCGACATGTCGAACAGCTCGCGGATCGCCTGCTCCTTGGCTCCTGCGTACTTCCACCACTGCCGCTCGAAGGCGAGGATTTCGCGGTCGCGCCGGCTCAGGCCGCTCGGATCGCGTTCCTCGGCGCCATCGCCGTGCCCTGTTTCAGCGTGGGCGAAATCCATGCGTCGCGCTCCTCGGACGTGCAGGTCGGTACGTGCCGCCACGGGTGACGGTAGCTGAATTGCAGCTGTGTCATTCAGTGCTCGTCATTGAATCACGGGCGCTTTGTCAAGGCCGCGAGACTCGCTGTGGACGGTCCGCGGCGTCGTCCACAGACCGGCTCGCAGCACAGCGGTACTGCCGCCCGGCCGACACACTTGGGGCATGTGCGCGCCCACACCACTCCCCGATCTGCGACCCCTGTCCTTTCTCGCCGGAGAGCTCGACAGCCGGGCCGTCGCCCTGCGCCTGCGCGCCGCGACGGTCGGTTTCAGCCCGCAGGCTGCTGGCTGGTCGTCACCGGGCGCACGCGCGTTCGCCCGCAGCATCGAGGACTCGAGCGCGGCGCTGCTTGTCGTCGCCAGCCGGCTGGCCGCCGCCGCAGAAGAGCTGCGCGCGCTCGCGACGACCATTGCCGCACGGGCAGGTTGTCGATGAGCGGGTCGATCGACGTCGCCGGCGGGACCGACGGCACCTCAGCCCGGTTCGAGGACATGCTCGGGGTCGCCGAGCTGCTGGATCGTGCCGCCGATGACGTGGCAGACGCACGCGACGCGGTGGCTGTGCGCGAACTGCTGTGGTGCATGAATGATGGGGATCTGGAGTTCTTCGACGGGGTGCTCGTGCGGGCGGTGCTGGGCGAGCTGACGTCCCCTTTCGGGGCCCTCGCGATCGTGAGCTATAGCCTGCGCGAGGACGCCGCCCGCCTGCGATCCGCCTCGGCCGCGTACCGCGAGACCGACAGCGGTGTGGTGTCGTTCCTGCAAAGCTTCATCGGCGCACTCCCCGGTGCGCTGGGCGCCGGTGCCGTGGGAGTTCTGACCGGTCACGGGACGGGCGATGTCGCTCAGATCGTGCTCGCCGAGGACCCCGCCCTCGTCGACGAGGCCGCGTTCCTCTCACCGGTCCGTCCGCTCGAGCAGATAATCGGCTTCGACTATCCGGACGGTCACGCCGTCGTGCACGACCTCGGCATCGACACGCGCCCGCTCACACCTCCGCGCGGCCTCGCCGACCTCATCGGCGCTCTCGCGGTTCGTGACGATGGCGCGGCCGGCGAGATATCGGTGGCCTTCGTGACCGGCGCGGACCGACGGCGCCGGGCGATCGTCGACATTCCCGGCACCAAGTCGTGGAGTTCGGGCGCGACGAGCAACATCACCAGCCTGTCGACCAACGCACGTGCGCTCGTCGGTGCGCCCACATCCTACGAGGACGGCGTCCTCGAGGCGATGAACCGAGCCGGGGTCGACGAGAGCGACGAGGTGATGCTGGTTGGGCACAGCGAGGGCGGCATGGTCGCTGTCGGGGCCGCCCGTGACGCGGTGCGCAGCGGTAGATTCCGCGTTACGCACGTCGTGACGGCCGGTTCACCTATCGGGCTCACGGTCGGGGCCGTCCCGTCATCGGTGCGCGTGCTCGCACTGGAGAACGAGGCCGACCTCGTGCCCCACGTCGACGGCCACGCCAATCCCGATCGCCGCAACGTCACCACCGTCACCGTGCACCACGGCGATGGCACCGTCGGCGACGACCACGACCTGCGCGACAGCTACCAGCCGGGCGCCTGGGATGCCGATCAGAGCAGCAACGCCTCGGTACGTGACTTCACCCGCAGCGCCGGCGGGTTCTTCGGCGCGACGGCTATCACCACCCGCGCGTACCTGATCACCCGGTCCTACCGATGACCGACCTCGCGGGCTGTGGATCCGCGCCATGGTCTTGCCGTGTCGGCCGGCGTCGTCCACGATCCAGCAATGCTGGGAATGATGGGCGACATTGCGCTGACCACCAACTGGATCCTCGACCGGGGCGACACCTACTTCGGCACCAAGCCCATCGTCACCAGGACCAAGACGGGCATCGAGCGAGCCGATTACGCCGAAGTCTCCGACGAGGCACGTCGGATTGCGACCGTGCTCGACGATCTGGGGTTGTCATCGGGCGGCCGCGTCGGAACATTCGGATGGAACACGGCGCGCCACCTCGCGCTCTACTTCGCTATCCCCAGCAGTGGCCGGGTCATGCACACAATCAATATTCGCTACTTCCCCGACCAGCTCAGCTACACCGTCGACCACGCCGAGGACGAGGCGATTTTCGTCGATCGGTCCCTGCTGCCCCTGCTGAGCCCGTTGCTGCCCCAACTCAAGACCGTCAAGCACGTGATCGTGATGGACGATGGCGACAATGCCGAGATCCCCGGCGACTCGCGCATCCTGCATTTCACGGACCTGGTGTCCGGCGCCGCGCCGGCCGACCTGACGGATCGCGTCAGCGACGAGCGGCAGGGTGCCGCGATCTGCTACACCACCGGCACGACGGGCAACCCGAAGGGCGTCTTCTATTCCCACCGCTCGATGTGGTTGCACTCGAACGCTTGCCTGAACGTCTCCGCGTTCGGCCTCAACGAGTCCGATCGCATCCTGCCGGTGGTTCCGATGTTCCATGCGAATGCGTGGGGGTTGCCCTACGCGGCGTTCATGACCGGCGCCTCGCTGGTGATGCCCGGGCCGGATCTCTCCCCGGCCGGCCTGGCCTCGCTCATCGAGGCGGAGCGGGTGACCATCAGCGCGGGGGTCCCCACGATCTGGATGGGCATGCTGCCGCTCGTGAAGGACCACGACCTGTCGTCGGTGCGCGCGATCATCTGCGGCGGGTCGGCGGTGCCCAAGTCGTTGTCGGAAGGCTGGCGCGAAGCGATCGGAGTGCCGATCACGCAGGCATGGGGCATGACCGAGACCTCCCCTATCGCCACCGTCGGCTTCATGCGCTCCGAGTACGCAGACCTCGACGAGGAGCAGAAGGCCGACGTCCGCGCGACGGTCGGCATCGCCCCGCCCGGCATCGAGATCCGCATCGTCGACTCGGAGACACGCGAGGTCCTGCCCTGGGACGACAAGGCAACCGGAGAGATCGAGTGCCGCGGGCCGTGGGTCGCCGTGCAGTACTTCCGCACGGACGCGCCGGGCGAGCAGTTCTCCCCCGATGGTTGGCTGCGCACCGGCGACGTCGCATCGATCTCGCCGCTCGGCTACGTCCGGATCGTCGATCGCACCAAGGATCTCGTGAAGTCCGGCGGCGAGTGGATCAGCTCGGTCTACCTCGAGAACACCATCATGGCCCATCCCAAGGTCGCCGAGGCGGCGGTGATCGCCATCGCCCACCCCAAGTGGTCCGAGCGTCCTCTCGCCTGTGTCGTGGTGAAGGACGGCGAGGAGCTGACGCGCGAGGACGTCCTCGATTTCCTTGCCGACCGGCTGACGAAGTGGCAAATTCCCGACGACGTGGTGTTCATCGACGAAGTTCCCCGGACCAGCGTCGGCAAGTTCTCCAAGAAGACACTCCGGGACCGCTTCGCCGACTACCAACTACCCACCGCCTGAACCCGCCGGACGGGTAAGGCGCCTCGGCCCCTACCTGCCGCGCCCGTGGGATGACCGGCCCGCGACCCGTCCTCGGCCGCCCGGCAGGATGTCGGCGTGAGCGAGCGCAGCGAGCGAACCGATGTGATCGGGCTTGCCCGCCCGAACGAGCGCAGCGAGGCTCGGGCGTGAGCGAGCGCAGCGAGCAGACGAAGGGGCGCCGGGAAGACCGCACCTCGCCGCACACGCTGTTAGTGGTCGCCCTGGTGCTGACCGGACTGTCGATGCGCACTGCAGTGACCAGCATCGGCGCCGTGCTGGTGGATCTCGAACGCGGTGTGCACGCCTCCAACGGAGCGGCCGGCGTGCTCACGACGCTGCCCGTGATCTGCTTCGCGGCGCTGGGCGCGTCCACGCCGCGGCTGTCCGCGCGGCTCGGCGCCCACCGGTTGCTCGTCGCCGCGCTGGTGGCGATGACGGTCGGCCTCGCGCTGCGCGCGATGACGTCGTCGCTCTGGGCATTTCTGGCGTTCAGCGTCCTCGCCCTGAGCGGGGGCGCCGTCGCAAACGTCGTCCTGCCGACGATCGTCAAGCGCCACTTTCCGGACCGGATCGGCGCCATGACCGCGCTCTACACGACGGCACTGGCGGTGGGCGCGACAGCGGGCGCCGGCCTCACCGTCCCGATCGGGGATCTCGGCGGTGGTTGGCGGTTCGGCCTCGGTTCGTGGGCGCTGTTCGCGGCTCTCGCGGTGCTGCCGTGGCTCACGACCCTTCGCGATGACGGCGGCGAGGCGGTCGCGCATCACGCGGTGCGGGCGGCGACACTGATGCACAGCCGCACCGCCTGGGCACTGACGATTTTCTTCGCCTTCCAGTCGTTCCAGGCCTACGTGACCTTCGGCTGGTACGCGATCTTCCTGCACGACCACGGGTTGTCAAAGGCCAGCGCCGGCTGGCTCGTCGCGCTGCTGTCCGCGCTCTCGATCCCGGTATCGATGATCGCCCCGCGAATCACTGCGCGACATCATCGCGCGGTCATCCTGGGCATGGGCATCAGCTATGCGCTGAGCTTTATCGGCCTCGGCCTCGCCCCGAACGGCGGTGCTCCGGTATGGATGGTGCTCGCCGGCATCGGTTCCGGAATGTTCCCGATGGCGCTGACAATGATCGGTCTGCGCGCACGCACGCCCGAAACCACAAACGTGCTCTCGGCGTTCGTGCAGTCCATCGGCTACATCGTGGCGGGCAGCGGGCCGCTCCTGTTCGGCGTGCTGCGGGGGGTCACCGCGGGATGGGCGCTGCCTCTCGCCTCGCTGTGGGTGGCCCTCGTGATCGCCGTCGTCGCCGGCTGGCGTGCCTGCGCTCCCCGTTACGTCGACGACGAGATCGCGGCCACGCAGGCGGAATTCAGTCCCTGACGCCAGCATTGCCGCGCGGCGTCTTCGGTCGCTTCAACGCCGGGCTTATCGTGAGAATATGGACAGCCGACCACGCCCCTGCGCCCTGATCGCGCTTGCCCTGCTGGCCGGCGCAACGCTGGCCGTGTCCGCGTGCTCGTCGGGAAAGCCCGCTCAGGTCGTCACGGTGACCGTCAATCCATCCTCGTCCTCGGCGTCCGGTTCACCCTCGCCGTCCTCGTCGACGTCCTCCCGCGCGGCGCCCACGTCCATGACGAAGCTCCCGGGTACGTGTCTCGACCTGCTGCCTGCCGCGGCGGTCGACAACGCGCTCAACAAAACGCTTGCCGGCAAGACGAGCTTCGTGGTGGGCACCCCGGACAAGACAATCGGTCGCGTGGGCTACCTCAACTGCCGCTACGGCGTGCGGAACAACGCGATGCCGGCCGTCGAGATCGGCGTGAGTCTCTATCGGACAGCGGCCAAGGCGGCCGCGCGCATCACGGCGACGGCCGACGACTTCGGCAACCATGGCGCGTCCAGTGCGAAGGTGCAGGTCGACGGCGCGGCGGCGACGATTCTGACAGGCGGCCGCGGTGTCGGCTACGACTCGCCGACCTTGGTGCTGGCTACGGGCCAGCGCACCATCGCGGTCAGTCTCGGCAACGCGCTGCCGTTGGCGGGACGCACAAAAAACCTGACCGCACTCGCGCGTCTCGCGCTCGAACGCACCGCGCGCTGAGCAACCCGCTCTACCGGACCGCCGCGGCGGCCGCGCGCCCTGCGGCCCGGCCGCTGAAGATACAGCCGCCGAGGAATGTTCCCTCCAGCGAGCGGTAGCCGTGCACGCCGCCGCCGCCGAAACCCGCCACCTCGCCTGCGGCGAACAGTCCCGTAATCGGTGCGCCGTCGGCTCCCAGCACCCGCGAGTCCAGGTCGGTGTTGAGGCCCCCGAGTGTCTTGCGGGTGAGGATGCTCAGCCGCACCGCGATCATCGGCCCGGCTTTCGGATCCGTGAGCTTGTGCGGGGACGCCACCCGGGTGATCTTGTCCGGTAGGTAGCTGCGGGCCTGCCGCAGCAGGGCGATCTGCACGTCTTTGGTGTAGTCGTTGTCCATCTCGCGGTCGCGGGCGATGATCTCGCTGCGCACCGTGTCGGCGTCGAGCAGGGCGGAGTCGGTCACCTTGTTCATCTGCTCGATGAGCTCGTCCAACGTGTCAGCCTGGACGAAATCGACGCCGCGCTCGAGAAATGCACGCACCGGGGCGGGCAGGTCCGCGCGCGCCCGGTCGATGACCTGGCGGACCGACCTGCCGGTCAGATCGGGGTTCTGCTCCTGGCCCGAGAGCCCGAACTCTTTGCCGATGATCTTCTTTGTGAGCACGAACCAGGTGTGATCGTGCCCGGTGGTCATAATGTGCTCGAGCGTGCCGAGCGTGTCGAATCCAGGAAAGAGCGGGGCAGGCAGTCGCTTACCCGTCGCGTCCAGCCACACCGACGATGGGCCGGGCAGTATGCGGATGCCGTGCTCGGTCCACACCGGGTCGTGGTTGTGCACGCCCTCCACGTAGTGCCACATCCGGTCGCGGTTGACAACCCGCCCGCCTGCCGCTTCGGTGATCGCGAGCATGCGTCCGTCGACGAAGTCCGGGACACCGGCGATCATCCGCTTGGGCGGCTCGCCCATCCGCTCGGGCCAGTTCGCCCGCACCAGGCCGAAGTTGCCGCCGATCCCGCCCGATGTCACGATCACCGCCGGCGCGTGAAGTTCGAACACGTCGACCGGGACGCGCGAGCTGGGCGCGCTGCGCGGCACGTTCGATGATTCGAGAACGACGCCACGCACCCCGTCCACGACCCCGCCGACCCTGGTCAGCTCGTCGACCCGGTGCCGGAACGCCAAACGCAGCCGGCCGTCCTTCGCCGCGTCCTGCGCCTTGGCAGCGAACGGCGCTACGAGACCCGGGCCGGTCCCCCAGGTGATGTGGAAGCGGGGCACCGAATTGCCGTGGCCGTTGGCGGTGTAGCCGCCACGCTCGGCCCAGCCGACGACCGGGAAGAACCGCACGCCGCGCTCGTGCAGCCACGCCCGCTTCTCCCCTGCAGCGAAATGCACATAGGCCTCCGCCCAGCGGCGGGGCCAGCGGTCACTGGCATCCGGGCCGTCGAGACGATCGAATCCGGCGCTGCCCTGCCAGTCCTGCCAGGCCAGCTCGACCGAGTCCTTGATGCGCAGGCGGCGCTGCTCGGGCGAGTCGACGAGGAAGAGCCCACCGAGGGACCAGTAGGCCTGGGCGCCCAGGTTCTGTTCCGGCTCCTGATCGACGAGGACGACCGAACGTCCGGCGTCGAGCAGTTCGCAGGTGGCGATCAACCCGGCCAACCCCGCACCCACGACGATCGCATCGGCGTCCATATGCCTCCTCTGGAGTCGGACCAGGTTCTGAGCCGCCTGTCGGGTTCGAACCGACGACCTATCGCTTACAAGGCGATTGCTCTGGCCAACTGAGCTAAGGCGGCAGCGGCTTCGAGATTACCGCCCGGCGCAGTGCCGAAACCCCGTCGACAGCTCGCCGGCGCGGAGCGGGCACGATTGTGGTGCCCCTCAGCCAGCGACGGGACGAGATATGAGCCGCCTGCACAAGCCCCGGGCCGGATTCTGGATCCGCCTCTGCGTCATCATCCTGTACCCGCTGGACGGCCTGCTTTTCCGCATCCGCTGGCGCAACCTCGACCGGGTGCCGCCACCGAGCGAGGGCGGGGTGCTGATCGCGCTCAACCACGTCTCGCAGCTCGACACCGTCCTGATGGCGCGCTTCGTCTGGCAGGCCGGCCGCATCCCTCGGTTCATGATCAAGTCTCAGGTCTTCGGCTGGCCGTTGGCGGGACGGATCCTGCGCGGCGCCGGGCAGATACCGGTGCACCGTGGGACGGACAACGCCGCACGCTCGCTGCACGAAGTCGTGGACGCACTCAATCGCGGCGAGGCGGTGGTCATCTACCCCGAGGGCACGACGACTAAGGATCCTGCCAGCTGGCCGATGCAGGGCAAGACCGGCATCGCCCGGCTCGTGCTCCTCTCGCCCGGCACACCGGTGGTGCCGGTGGGCCAGTGGGGCGCCGACCAGGGCCGCGGGTTCAGGTTTCGCAGGTTGGGACGCCGGCGCACGGCCGAGGTGTCGGTGGGCAAGCCGCTCGACCTGTCGCGCTACCGAGGCGTCGAGCCGAACGCCGAGACGCTGCGCGAGATAACCGACGTGATCATGACCGCAGTGCGCACCGAGGTCGCCGTCCTGCGTGGCCTCACCCCGCCGCACGACTTCTTCGTCCCGACCCGCAAGTACGTCGACAAAGGGCCGCCGACTCCGCGCTGATCGGCCGGGACCATTGACGAGCCCTCGGCGAACGTGTGCAATGACATCGTCAGACCGCTACGCCGGTCGACGGGTGCTGCTTTGACATCGGTGGGGCAGACCGACACCCGTGGACCGGAATTCCGTGAGGTGTGCCGACCGCGCTGAGCCAGGCGCGTCCCCAGGCCACCCGTACTCGGTGCGGTTTACGAACACCGATATGGGGGATTTCCCATGGCAAGTGTTAATTATGTCGAGGCCAGCTGCGTCTATCCCGGGGCGAGCTCGCCGTCGGTCGACCGGCTCAACCTCGATCTCCAGGACGGCGAGTTCATGGTGCTCGTCGGACCGTCCGGCTCGGGCAAGTCGACCGCGCTGCGCATGCTCGCCGGGCTCGAAGACGTCACGAGCGGCGAGATCCAGATCGACGGCGTCGATGTGTCTCGTAAGCCGCCGAAGGAACGCGACATCGCGATGGTGTTCCAGAACTACGCGCTGTATCCGCACATGAGCGTTGCCGAGAACATGGGCTTCGCCCTGAAGCTGAAGGGCGTGTCGAAGGAAGAACGGTCGACGAAGGTCCGCGCGGCGGCCAAGCTGCTGGACCTGGAGAACTTCCTCGACCGCAAGCCCAAGGCACTGTCCGGTGGCCAGCGCCAGCGCGTGGCGATGGGCCGCGCGATCGTGCGCGAACCCAGCGTGTTCCTGATGGACGAGCCGCTGTCCAACCTCGACGCCAAGCTGCGCGTCGAGACCCGCGCCAACATCGCCGCACTGCAGGCCCGCCTGGGCACCACGACGCTCTATGTCACGCACGACCAGGTCGAAGCCATGACGATGGGGGACCGCGTCGCCCTGCTCAAGGACGGCAGGCTGCAGCAGGTAGACAGCCCGCGCAACCTGTACGACCGCCCGGACAACGCCTTCGTCGCGGGCTTTATCGGCTCGCCGGCGATGAACCTGCGCGAAGTCGCGATCGTCGACAACGGCGCCCAGCTCGGCAACATCGTCATGCCGCTGAAGCAGGACGTACTGAGCGCGGCCAAGCAGGCCGGACTCGAGCGGATACTACTCGGCATCCGGCCTGAGTCCTTCCACGCCGGCAGCGCCAGCGGCGACGAGCCCGGCTCGAACGGGGCGGGCGACGCGCGGGGGCTCAACGTCGAGGTCAAACTGGTCGAGGAACTCGGTGCCGACGCCTACATCTACGGCCAGCTCGATGGTGACCCGCCCGACGCCAAGCACTACGTCGTGCGCTTCGACGGGCGGGTCCCGCCGCGCATCGGCGATCACCTGACGATCGACGTCCGTACGAACGAGGAGCACGCGTTCAACCCGGAGACGGGCGAGCGTCTCGGCTGATCGGTCCTACCCGCGAGCGGGGGGGGGCCCCGTGGGGGGGGGCCCCCCCCCCGGGGGGGGGGGGGCGGGCCCCCGGCGCCCGCGGGGGGGGGGCCCGGCGGGGGG
>JBBQZQ010000074.1:0-17131 GCA_038207565.1 Mycobacteriales bacterium | reverse complement strand
CCAGGCGTGAGACAGTTGCACTGAAAGTGCCTTCCGATGCAGCGGCGATCAGGACCTTGACACTCCCGATTCTCCTTGCACAGAAGGCACTCTCACCGTTAACGCGCCGAACGATCAGCTACCACTTCACGGATCCAGGCTAAGGCCCACACAGCGGGCCGTGTTCGTGCTCCGCGAGGTCTTCGACATGCCATACGACGAGATCGCCGAGGCCGTCGGGAAGTCGCCGGCATCGGTGCGGCAGATCGCGCAGCGCGCTCGCGAACGGGTCACCGCTCGACAACCGCGTGCGCCGGTAACCCGGGTGGAGCAGCAGGCCGTGGTCGAGCGGTTCCTGCTCGCGCTGCGAACCGGGCAGTTGCAGGAACTCATGGACGTGCTCGCGCCTGACGTTGTGCTGATCGCCGACGGCGGCGGGGTGGCGGCCGCAGTCTTGGCTCCGGTCTACGGCGCCGAGCCCGTTGCGATGTTGCTCGCGCGTGCGAGTCGCGCCGCGTTGGAGACAACCACCGTGTGGCTCAATGGCGCGCCGGCAGGTCGGATCAAGGTCGACGGCGAGGTCGCCGCGGTGAGCCTGGTCGTGGAGAACGGACGAGTCGCGCGGGTCTACCTGATGCGAAATCCGCACAAGCTCACCCGACTGGCTGAACCGACCGGACTCGCCAGGTGAACCCGCGTCGCGCAAGTGAATCGCCGATTGAAGCCACAGCATTGGGGGAGCGTGCAGTAGCAATGGAGCATGCGGTCGTGATCGTCGGAGGCGGCCCGACCGGGCTGATGTTGGCGGGAGAGTTGGCGCTGGCCGGCGTGGATGTCGCGATCATCGAGCGGCGCGCCAACCAAGAGCTGCCTGGCTCGCGTGCCGGCGGCCTGCACTCCCGCACCATCGAAGTCCTCGATCAGCGTGGAATTGCCGATCGGTTCCTCGCGCAGGGACAGACGGCTCAGGTCGGGCAGTTCGCCGCAGTCCCCATCGACATCCGCGACTTCCCCACCCGACATCCCTACTCGCTCGGGCTGTGGCAGAACCGCATCGAGCGCATCCTGGCCAGCTGGATCGGTGAGCTGGCAGTGCCGATCTATCGTGGACGTGACGTGACGGGTTTCGCGCAGGACGACATAGGCGTCACCGTTACGCTGTCCGACGGACAGCCGCTGCGGGCGGAGTACCTGGTCGGGTGCGACGGAGGACGGGGCCTGATCCGTAAAGCAGCCGACATCGAGTTTCCCGGCTGGGACCCGACGACGAGCAGTCTCATCGCCGAGGTTGAGCTCACTGAAGCGCCGGAGTGGGGCACCTACCGCGACGCCAGCGGCGTCCATTCCCTCGGTCGGGTCGAGTACGAGATCCGCGACGGCGAGATCATCTACGCCGATCACGGGCCGGTGCGGGTCATGGTCACCGAACAGCAGGTCCGACCCGCGAATGAACCCGACCTCGGCGATCTCAGCGAGGCTCTCATCGCCGTCTACGGCACCGACTATGGGATCCACAGTCCCACCTGGATCTCGCGGTTCACCGACATGACCCGGCAGGCTGCTGCCTACCGCGACCGACGCGTCCTGCTCGCTGGCGACGCCGCGCACGTGCATTCACCCGACGGCGGGCAGGGGCTCCAGCTCGGGGTACAGGATGCGATGAATCTGGGCTGGAAGTTGGCCCAAGTGGTCAAACGGATCTCACCGGAGAGTCTCCTGGACACCTATCACGCCGAGCGTCGCCCGGTCGCAGCCCGCGTGCTGCGCACCACCATGGCCTATGTCGCGCTTCGCCGCCCCGACGAACGCACGGGCGCCCTGCGCGAGATCGTCGCCGAGCTACTCACCGCGGATGAACCGCGACGACACATCGCCGCGATGATGTTCGGTCTGGACATCCACTACGACCTCGGCAACGGACACCCGCTGCTCGGACGCCGCATGCCCGACCTCGACCTCGACACCGCCAACGGTCCGCTGCGAGTTTTCACCCTCTTGCACAAAGGCCGCCCCGTGCTGCTCAACCTCGGTGAGCCCGGCGGCCTAGACATCACCGCATGGCCTGATCAGGTCCGGCTGATCGACGCCCAATACGTCGGTAGGTGGGAGCTTCCGGCCCTCGGCACAGTGGCCGCCCCCAGCGCCGTGTTGATCCGTCCCGACGGATACGTGGCATGGGTCGGCGAGAAGAGCACTCTGGGGCTTGCAGACGCCCTTGCCATGTGGTTCGGACCGCCGAATGGGCATAGCACAAGTGCACGCTCGGGGTGAGTCGCGCATCGTCGACTCTCGGCTGCAGACCCAGCCGGCTGCTGGGCATCCCGGGCATGCTCGACCAGATCGTCCATGCTCGGCACCTACGACCGAAGTACCCGACGAGATGGAGTGCGAAGTGAGCGCAAGTCTGAGCGCCCTGCGTCCGACGCCAATTGCTGTTGAGGAGTGTGTCTTGGAGGATCTACGGGCGCGGTTGCGCGCCACGATCTGGCCGAAGGATGCCGGGAACGAGGACGGGCGATACGGCGTCCCCCGGGCGGTGCTTTAGGAGTTGGCCCAGTACTGGTCCGAGGAGTACGACTGGCGCGCCGCCGAACGGGCGATGAATGCCTACGAGCACTACCTGGTGGATGTGTCTGGTACGCGGGTGCACTTCATGCGCAAGGCGGGCGTCGGGCCTGATCCCACCCCGCTGATCCTCAGTCACGGGTGGCCCTGGACCTTCTGGCACTGGTCGAAAGTCATCGATCGGCTCGCCGACCCGTCGGCATTCGGCGGCGACCCGGCGGACGCTTTCGAGGTGATCGTCCCGTCATTGCCGGGCTTCGGCTATTCGACACCCACCCGAGCGGACATGAACTTCTGGAAGATCGCAGACCTCTGGCACGAGCTGATGACCCAGACGCTCGGCCATAACCGATACGCCGCGGCAGGGTGCGACGTCGGTGCGCTGGTCACGGGACAGCTCGGTCACAAGTACGCCGACGAGCTGTTTGGCATCCACATCGGATCAGCTCTGAAACTCGATCTGTTCACCGGCGACCGGGCCTGGGACTTCTCCGGTGGCCGGCCCATCCCGCCCGAGCTACCCGATGACCAGCGGCGGCGACTGGTCGAAATCGAGCGACGGTTCGCGGTCCACCTCGCCGCACATCTGCTCGCACCGAGCACATTGGGATACGGGCTGGCCGACTCGCCGTTCGGCATGCTGGCCTGGCTGCTCGAACGCTGGATGAAATGGTCCGACAACGGCGGAGACATCTACACCGTGTTCACCCGCGATGACCTACTCACCCACGCGACGATCTACTGGAGCGGTAACGCCATCGCCAGTTCGATCCGCACGTACGCGAACAACAATCGATACCCGTGGGCGCCCTCCCATGACCGGACGCCAGTTGTGGAGGCACCGACCGGGATCACGTTCGTCGACTACGAGAACCCCCCGGGAGTCACGAACTCGCAAGAGCGAATCGAATCGTTCCTGGGCAGCGATCGCGCTCCTTGGTACAACCACGTCAACATCGCCGCGCATCCCCACGGCGGCCACTTCATCCCCTGGGAAATCCCAGAACGATGGACCGCTGATCTGATCCAGACCTTCAAATCGCAGCTCGGCCCGCCAGCAAGGTGAACACAACCCCCTATGCACCCCCCGTGCTGCCCACTCTCCGCCCTTCCAGCGGAAGGGCAGGCTCGTCATACGTGTCAGTCGGACGGGGCGGAACGGTAGGAGCGGGCAAGTTGATGAAGGCGTGTCTTTCCGAAGCTGCGCCCGTGGCCGGGATTCACGGTCGAGACGTCCAGGTCGGCGAGGAATTGCATGCTGCGCGTGTATGAGGTCACGTCGGACTCGGGGAGGTCATCGACGAGGTAGCCGTCATAGATGACGTCTCCGGAGTACAGCACTCCGGTGCGCTCCTCCAGTAGGGCGATCGATCCCGGAGTATGGCCGGGGAGGTGCAGGACTGTCAGCGTGCAACTGCCCGACTCGATCCGGTCGCCGTCGTGGAGTTCGCGAGTAAGGCTGAGCGGCTCGACGCGGTAGGCCCGTGGGTCGTATGAAGGATGAGGCATCTCGTCGATCAGCAGGTCGGGGAAGGGTGCTCCCACGTGGTCGGTTCCGAGCTTCTCGGCGAGTTCGGCTCCATAGAGGCTCGCCGCAACGCCTGCCTCCAGGGCGGCGAACTCGTCTGTGTGCGCGGCCCGCTCTTCAAATTCGTGTGCGCCTCCCGCATGGTCCAAATGGGCGTGGGTGAGGACCACTAGGGGGTGACGCGTGAACATGTCTGGCAGTTCTCTACGCAGACTGGCAACTCCGAGGCCACTGTCGACCAAGACGTCGCGATCCAGTCCGCGGATCCACCACACGTTGGACCGCAGGATCCGGTTGACGTGGGGTTCCGTGACCCGGATCAGGTCCTCGTCGAACCCGCGCTGCTCGAACCAGTGCTCCATGTCGGCGCAACCTCCTGAATGTTCAGAACGACCCGAACCACCGGCTCGGTTCGACGATCAACGCGGCGGCTTCCCAGCGGCCCCAGCGGGTACTGCATTCACGTGGCTCGTGCGACCACGGTCCGGATCGGCGGGACCCGCGGAGCATTGCCCAGCACCGGACGCGCCATGCCGCTAAGAACTCCACTGGCGCCCATTGCGGCTGCTTGCCTGAGGGAATTCGCCCGAACTTTGCCCAGATCCTCGCGGCGCGGTCCAGCTCGGGTTCACCCGGACAACAGAAATGACGGGACCAGGTCGGGCGTAGGTAAAATTGCGTTAGCTGCGCAGGATAGGGAATGGCAAGCACACCGAAGATGATCCCGCCGACAACGAAATCCGAGTCGATCGTCCAGCCCGACCAACCGATGTGTGCCATAGCCGTGGTGTCCTCGATCGAGAGCTCGGTGATTCCGTTGCGGAGCAGGCCGCTCGCGCGAGTCAGATCGTCTAGGACTCCGGCACCTCCGCGCAGGCGAAGCAGCGCGCAGTCGAACCTCACGAGGACTTCTGCGGCCGCCGCGAGTCGCCCGCGTGTCTATCCTCGACCGATCGCCAGACACACGAATGCTCCGAGCGGGAGGGCGGCATCGACGACTACGCCGACGACCCAGGCGATGATGGGGTGTGATGCACCAGGCAGTTCGCCGGGGCTTGCGAACGATCCGCCCAGGTACCAGTAGACGTGGAAGGCGAAGAACAGCACCACCCAGCACAGTGCCGTGTGCGCGGCGCGTGTGGTGCGCCGGGCAATGTCGCGTACCGCCGTCGAGTTCGGCAGCGGGTTCATGAACAGTCCTTGAGGGCAGCGTCGGCGTCGCTGGCCTGGGAGCGGTGGTTCTGCTCGTCCGTGTTCTGACAGCGTCGCGGTTTGTCGATGTCGGATTCGGCCTACGAGCCCGACCGGGCGGTCGTGGCTGATCAGGCCCAGTTCGCGCGCGGCAATCGGAGGTGACGAACCGGTCGACGTAATTGATCGTCGCGGCATCGACTCGTACGAGGACCTCACCTGATCCCGGAATCGGCATGGGGGCATCGACCGGTCTAGCGGTGCCGTCGCCGGTCGTGGCCAGAACACGCACGCTCTTCTCCAAGTGGTGTGCGAGCTTTGCTCGATCTTGGATGGCTATTCTTCGGAACTTCGCTGATGATCCGTACCCAAGAGCGGCAGACCGACGCAACCCAAGCCGGCCGGATTTGCGACCCGGAGACGCCGATGGTTCTGGCGGTCGGATAGGTGTGATGCGATGGTCCAGACGGCGTTACGTTGCCTAGCTGGCAGCCGACCCGCGATTGGAGCTCAGCGCGCTACCACGCAATTGGTCCCAGACGGTCGATGAAGGTCCCGGTGGGCCCGTCGGCGGAGGCAGTCGCGAGGGCGAGGATCGAGTCGGTGCCCTCGGTGACGGTCAGCTGGCCGGTGTGATTGTTCATGTCGGTGGCGGCGAATTTGCGGTTCGCCGTTTCTCCGGGCGTGGCAACGTTGAATTTGATCTCCGGGAGCGCCTGGGCGTACCGAACGGTGATCATGTTCAGTGCCGCCTTCGACGAGCTGTAGCAAAGCTCGTGAATCCTTGAGAACGGCTGCCCCGGATCGGTCACGACCGCGAATGAACCCCCGCCGCTGGACACATTCACCACCCGCGGGTGCTCCGCGGACTGCAGCAAGGGAAGGAACGCATTGGTGACCCGGATCGGTCCGTACACATTGGTGTCATAGACCGCATGGATCTCGTCCACCGTCACGTCTGCAGGCGCAGTGCCGTTGCCAGGCGCGCCCGCGTTGTTGATCAAAACATCGAGCCGGTCGGTGTGCTCCCGGACGCGCCGGACAGCGTCGGTCACGGACTCATCCGAGGTCACGTCCAGGTGGACGAGAACCACGTTCGCCCCTCCAGCCGCCAGCGTGTCCGCAGCTGCTCGTCCTCGAGGCTCGTCACGCGATCCGAGAAAGACCGTCCAGCCCTCTTCGGCGAGCCGCCGGGCCGCCTCATAGCCAAGGCCCTTGTTGCCTCCGGTGATCAACACCGTGGTCGCTTCCGAGTTCGTCATACTCTCTAAGACGAATGATGCCGTCGGGCTGTGACACGACACCGCCCCGTCATCAGCCCAGCTCGGCTGTCGCCGCGGAAATAGCTGCATTTCAGACTGAGACTGCGGGAGCCAGCGGGTGACGCGACGGGCAATCCGCACCTACCGGCCTCGCAACACGTCTGCCCGACAATAGGAGTGTTGCCACTGTCAGTAGAAGCCTCTCATCTGAATCTGATCCGCTAGAACAGGTCCGTGGCGGCGGCGAGGTCAGCGCCCGCGGGTAAGCGGCCTGCGTACTTGGACCGCGCGAACGTCGTCGGTCATGACTGGGGCGCTGCGAAGACCCGGGCCGGCATCCGGGGGACGCCGCCGTCGGTGAGGGTGGACGCCAGTCGCTTGACGAACGCCGCGGTGCGGGCCCGATTCGGGCGAGCCGCTGCCCTGCGGGTACGTCCAGTCACAGTCCAATTCTAAAGATTCAGAACATTTCGAATTGCGCGTACGGTCGCAATCGTGGACAACGCAGTGGAGATCAGCGACCTGGTCGCGGCCTACGACAAGCAGCTTCGCACCGACGCCGAGACGCCGAGTGCGGTCAACGTTGCCCGCCACGGACCGCTGCGCTTGGTGACCTTCCTGGGTGGCCGCGGCTTCATCACTTATCAAGATCTCGGCGGCGCGGACGCCGATACGGTCCGCCGGCTTGTCCCTGCCGCCCTTGCCTACTACCGGGCCGACCCGGACATCGTTCGGATCGAGTGGAAAACTCGTGGACACGATCAGGCTCCAGGGCTGCACGAGGCCTTGCGGGAAAACGGATTCACCCCGGATGAGCTGGAATCGATCATGATCGGCGAAGCGCGCCTACTTGCTGTCGATATTGCCCTCCCCGAGGGGGTCACGCTGCGAACGGTTACCGACGAATCTGAGGTCCGCGCGATGAGCGCGATGCAGGACGAAGTCTTCGGTGATCGTGTCTCCGACAAGACGGCAAACGCCTTATTGCGCCGGCTCTCCCTCAATGACGGAATGCAGTTGTGGGTTGCCGAGGCCGCCGGACGCATCGTGGGTGCCGGACGGCTGGAGCCAGTGGCCGGCACCGACTTCGCCGGGATCTGGGGGGCGCGACTTTGCCGCAATGGCGTGGTCAAGGGATCTATCGAGCGGTGACGGCGGCTCGAGCCCATTCTGCGCTCGCCGTGGGCAAGTCGCTCATCAACAGCGATTCGACCGAATGCTCGCGGCCGATGCACGAACGTTCCGGCTTGGTCAAGGTGTCGACTACGACGCACTACCACTGGCGACGATGAACTGGCCGTCTTGGTGAGGGATCCGCTATCGGACCAGGATGTTCCGACCGAGGTCGCGTGTGCGGGCCGTCCTGGCGCCCGGCAACGTCGGTCTCGTCCTCCGACGATGGCGCGGTTTGCGTGCCTCATGCCGGTTCGGTACGCATTAGACGATTACGATCAATCGCGTGACGACCTCCGGGCCCGAACGGCACTGGCTCGGAAGGGTCGACCGCTGGACCCGATCTCACGGCCGGGCGGCCGATCCATCCAGGTAGACCTACCGCTGGTTACGAGCTCAACGATCAAGCAGGAACTCGCACAGCAGGTGGGTGCGATCTAGGTGGACATCAGGCAGGTTGGTAGGGACCTCCTGACCGTATCTGTGCGCGACCTTGGGGAGGGAGGTTTCTGGAGATGCCACGAAGACGGGCCCCCACGCCGTTCGCCCTCGTCATGTGTGACATCCGAAGGGGCCGACGACGTGAAATCCGTAGCCAGCTCGCGTCAGCCCTGATCGACCTGTGCGTGACAAGGTTCGCCCTAGCGGGAGTTCCGGGCTAGCTTGATCGACTCCGTGTTTCCCCTTGTGGTGTAGGGGTTTGCGGTCGGCTGGGTGTATTACCCAAGGTCGGGTTCAGCGGGTGGGTGCGTAGCGGTTGATGCCGAACAGGTCCGCGAGTTGTTGTTGGGTCGGGGTCATGTCGGTGAGCATGCGTTTGGCGCGGGGGCGGCCTTTGCCGCCGTCGTGGTAGAGCAGCACAGTCTCCTCGATGCCGGCCAGGGTGGCCAGTAGTTCGCGCACGGATAGGTGCAGTCCGGCGTGTTCGGCTTCGCGGCGCATCAGGTGGGCGATGGTCAGGGCCAGGACGCAGTAGAAGACGTGAACCCGGATCTTCTGGTCGGTCCAGTGGTGCATCGGGCCGAAGGAGACGACGTGGGGGTCTTTCATCTGCCGGAACCCGGACTCGACCTCGCTTTGGGAGCGGTAGGCCGCCACCACGTCGCCGGTCGACCAGTGATCGCGGTTGGTGAACAGGATCCGTTTGCCGAAGCTCCGGTTCTCCAGTGCGGTGCGGGCGCGGGCGTCGGTGCGAAAGCTCAGGCGCAGATGGTCGGGGGTGTCACCGGTCAGGGTCGTGGTGAGGACCTGGTTGACCCAGCGGGGTTTGCAGATCGTGGCGATCTCGGCTTCGACGGCGTCACGCCCGCGGCGGGTCTTGCCGCGGGCCAGGGTGGCGGCCAGGTCGCTCAGACGCCGCCGGGCTTTGGCCAGGGTCTGGTCGAACCCGCGGGACTGGGCGGCGTGCAGGGTCGGTGAATGCGTGAGCACCGCGCGGCGGGTCACCCCGAGCGCGTTCACGGTGGTGTCCACGCAGCTCAGGCCGGGGTAGCGCTTCTCGTCGACCGGGGCGTAGCGGCGTGCCGGGAGGGCGAGCAGGTCGGGGTGCTGGCTCGGTGGCAGGGAGCCGACGAACCCGATCTGCGCGTCCTCGACCAGCCCGTGGTTGCGGTGAGAGTTCTGCCCGGCGTCATAGACGACCGTCAGCGTCTCCACTCCGGCGGCCAACTGCTGGTAGCGGCTGGTCAAGGTCTCGATGACGGTGGCGAACTGGGTGACGTCGGGCCGGTCCCCGGCATAGGCGTGGCTGATCAGCGGGATCCCTCCGTCGCGGGTGACCACCAGCGCCAGCCCGACCAGACGCAGGTCGGTCCGCTTCTGTTTCGCCTTGCCGCGTGCCGCGATCGGCGCCCTGTCATTGGTCGAGTCGATGTAGGTGGCGAAGTTGGTCATGTCCAGCACCAGCCCAGACAGATCCAGACCGAACTCGGACACGATCGCCCGACCCAACTCGGTCTCAATGTGGGCAAGCTCAGTCTCGTCCAGGCGGTCCATCGCGTCCCAGAACCGGCGGTGATCCAACGCTGCCGCGGGCACCTTGGTGAACCTCGGTCCGGCGGTGGTGCCCCACCAGTCGGCGAAGGCCAGCTTCGAGCACGGTGCCACGATGCGGTTCGCGGTCGCCAACGCGATATAGGTCCCGACCGAGACGGCCGCATCAGCGCGTCGCGGGACCGCGGCATCGATCGTGCCCGCAACGTCCAGGCGCTCCAGCACCGACCACACCGCAGCCAAGTCGCCGAAGCTCTTGTGCTGGGTGCGCACCGGCTCACCGGTGCTTGTTCCCTCCAGCTTGGCCATCACCTCCGCGGCGCTGCCCAGATACTGCTGGGACACGATCCGCGGTTTCCCGTCCACCCGCGCCGACTCGACCAGGTAGTAGTACGTCTGGTTCCCTTGCTTCTTCCCCACAATCGAAGCCATATCTAGGTAATACCACATCAACCGCCGAAACCCTTGCACCACAAGGGGAAACACGCCGATCAATCAGCTAGCCCGGAAACTCCCGCTAGGTGCCGGAGCTTGTCAGGGTTGACAACCGAACGGATAGTCTGGATCTGTCCGTCGAGTACGTCGAGCGCCATCACGCTGAGGACCCTGCCGTTCCGGTCGCGAAAGATCGCACCGGGTTGCCCGTTCACCAGGTGCGGGCGCCAGGTCACGTCGATCAGCACCAGTCGGGGGAAGTAGGAGCCCATCAGGCGGGCGACATTGTCAAGGCCAACAATGGCTCTGGCCAACTGTGGCGCCTTGCCGCCGCTGTCGCCGATCATTTGCACATCGGCGGCGAGCAGCTCCTGCAGGCTCTCGACATCGCCATCACGCAGTGCGTCGAAGAACCGCGCCGCCAATTCCTGCTGTTCTTGGCGGTCGGCCTCGAACCGGGGCCGGCCCGCGTCCATGTGTCGACGCGCCCGCACTGCCAGCTGACGACACGACGCCTCCGGCCGGCCGATCGCCGAGGCGACATCGGCCAACACGAACTGCTGCGCCTGGTGCGCCGACATGCACACCAAGAACGCTGCGCACGGCGGTGAGACAGCGGTGCGCCTCAACCTGGTCGCGATGTAGCGCGAGGCCACGGTAGTCACCGAAGCCGTGCGCGCCGCCCTGGAGCTGAAGGAGCAGGCCACCCGCATCGCCGATGCCGACGGCGGGTGACAGATGAGGTCTGGACGCGAGCCGCCACGCACTCCGGCGAGGAACACCTCGTCGCCATGGTCTGCACTGTCGCCGCATCAACGCCTTCAACCGCGGAAACGTCATCGTCAACAGCCCGCCTGCGACTACGCGCCGGTCGTCTCGCATGACGAGGAGTGGTGCCCGGGGCACCGCGCCGCAGTCCTGCGTGGCTCGCGGAATGTCACAACGACTGCTCGTAGATCGTCCCAAGAGAGTGAGTGCTGAACTGCAGTCCAGGAGATGTGTATGCGATCGGGTCAGGTGACTCCGGACCGGGCAACCGCGCAGCGAGGGAGCGAGCCGCGGACCCGAGTCGGGCGTGCGGGGGCGTTCTTCGACGACCGGTACAAGATTGCGCGGGCCAGTCGTCCCTTTCTGAACAAGGTGTTCCCGAATCACTGGACCTTCATGATGGGCGAGATCGCGCTCTATTCGTTCATCGTGCTGCTGCTCACCGGCACGTACCTGACGTTCTTCTTCGATCCCTCCAGCGCGGAGACCGTCTACCACGGCAGGTACCTCCCGATGCAGGGCATCCCGATGTCGCGGGCGTACGCGTCGACGCTGAACATCTCCTTCGACGTGCGCGGCGGCCTGATCATCCGCCAGATCCACCACTGGGCGGCGTTGCTGTTCCTTGCGGCGATGTTGATCCACATGTGCCGGGTCTTCGTCACCGGCGCGTTCCGCAAGCCACGTGAGCTGACCTGGCTCATCGGCCTGTCGATGCTCGGTCTCGGGCTGCTCGAGGGCTTCGTGGGCTACTCACTGCCGGACGATCTGCTGTCCGGCACCGGGCTGCGCATCGCCGATGCGATCATCCTGTCCGTCCCCGTCATCGGCACCTGGGCGTCGTTCCTGATCTTCGGCGGCCCGTTTCCGGGGGACATGTGGATCGGGCGGTTCTACATCACCCACGTGTTATTGCTCCCGGCGCTGCTCATCGTCCTTATCAGCCTGCACCTAACGCTGGTGGTGCGGCAAAAGCACACCCAGTTCCCGGCGCACGGCCACACTGAGCAGACCGTGACTGGCGAACGGGTGTACCCGATCTACGCGGCCAAGGCCGGCGGGTTCTTCTTCATCGTCTTCGGCGTGCTGGCCGCGCTCGGCGGCTTGGCGCAAATCAATCCGATCTGGCTGTACGGGCCATACAACCCAGCCGCGGTGTCAGCCGGGTCGCAGCCGGACTGGTACCTGATGTTCCTGGACGGCTCGACCCGGCTGATGCCCTCCTGGGAGATCCGGCTCGGGGGGCACACCGTCCCGCCGCTGTTCTGGCCCACGGTCGTGCTACCAACGATCCTGTTCGTCGTCGCCGGCGCGTATCCGTTCATCGAAGCGCGGATGACACACGACCGCGCGAGACACCACCTCCTACAGCGTCCGCGGGACGTGCCCGTGCGCACCTCACTAGGCGCGATGGCGGTCACCTTCTACCTGGTGCTGTTCCTGTCCGGCGCCAACGACCTCATAGCGCACGCCTTCGACATCTCACTGAACGCGATGACCTGGGGCGGCCGAATCCTGCTGCTGATCCTGCCGCCGACCGCGTACGCACTCACCTACCGCATCTGCATCGGCCTGCAACGCCATGACCGCGAGGTGCTCGAACACGGTATCGAGACAGGACTCATCACCGCACTGCCCAACGGCGCCTTCATCGAGGTACATCAGCCGCTCGGCCCGGTCGACGAGCACGGCCGCGGACAACTTGAATACGCCGGCACGCCGGTACCCAAGCGGATGGGACAGCTCGGCGCGGCGTCACCGCTCACCCACATCCGCGGCTTCTTCTACCCGGTCAGGGAGAGGCCGCTGGTCCAAGCCCAACTCGACAAACTCGACGCCGAGCGGCGCATCGACCGAGAGCCAGCCACGATTCCCGCCCGCCGGGCCGAAAACGAGACCGAACAGGACCACCATGGCCACACCTAGCGCGCTGTCGCGGGCGGCGCGTAGCCGCACGGGCCCAGTAGTCGCCGCGATCGGGAATCCCGCCGATCTGCCGCTGGTACTGGTCGCGGCTGCCCAGGCCGAACGCCGCGGTGCTGCCCTGGTGTTGGTCAACGTGATGGCGCCTCGCTCGAGCTGGAGCGTTGTACCCAGCACGATTCGCGTGCCCGTCCCGCGCGCCGCCGTTAGCGGATGCGACCCCAGTGTCGGGCTACGCGACCGCGCGCTGACACTGGCGCAGCTAGCCAGCGTTGAGGCGACCTGGCTGTCGGCCGTCGGCGATCCGGATGACATCGTCGCACGATTCTGCCGCGACAACCGCGCGGCCCTCATCGTGGTGGGCGCCTCGCGCCGCGAACTCGCGACCTGGCGCCGACACCGGGTGATGGCCGCCGCGCGCCGGCTGAAGCGTCGCGCCCGCACACCCATTCACATCGTCACGACATGACCAATCACCGTGGCGGCAGGACGACAGACAAGGAGAACTCATGAACGTTGCTCTATGGATCGTTGCGGGCCTACTGGCCCTCGTCTTCCTCCTGGCGGGCGCCAACAAGTTGTTGATCCCTCAGGAAAAGCTGGCCCGAGCTCCCGGCGGGGGGTGGGTCAATGACTTCAGCGCCGGCTTCGTTAAAACCCTCGGCGCGATCGAGATCCTGGGCGCGGCAGGCCTCCTCCTGCCTGCCGCACTCGACATAGCGCCGGTCCTAGTGCCGCTGGCAGCCGTCGGCCTTGCGACCATCATGGTCGGTGCGGCGATCGTGACCTTCCGCCGGCACGAGCCCAAGCACGTGGTGGTGGATCTGACCTATCTCGCGCTGATCGTATTTGTAGCGTGGGGCCGCAGACACTGACTCGTCGAGCGCTAATGACCGATCATCTGCGCGGGACCCTACGCGCAGTCCTGTCGCCAAACCCATGACAGCAGCGCAAATTGAGTAACCCAGTAGAAGGATTCGATGTGATCCAGCGTGACATGGCGGAGTCGGTCGACCGGCTCGCCGAGGACGTGCGGGCCTGGCGGAATGCGAGCGCGCCCGACTCGGGGGACGACCCGACTACCCCGGGCCACGTTCGCCCTCATGCTCGCCCTGCTCCCCGCCGCGGCCACCGTCATCGGACTGGTCGTGCTTGGCCAGGTCCCCTCCCTGCAGGACCTCGCCGGAATCAGCCTCGTCATCATCGGCGTCGCTCTGCACCACGAACCCCAACCGGCGACGCCGGCGAACACCGACAACGGGCACGACGAGAACCGGAACTCACGCGCCACCGCCACCGACTAACAACGGTGACGATCGCCGACCCTGTCGTGGCAATTCTCACTGCCGCGCTAGAGATTCGGTAGCCCATCGGTCAGGGGGCAGTCGATATTCCGAAACCTCGCGCGACTCGAAAGCCGACGTCGTCTACCCGATAGGTGGGATGACTGCGGCGTCGTACCGAGGCTCGGCAGCTCCATTGTTGGTCGAACCAGCCACCGCCACGTAGCACGCGATAGTTGCCGTAGACCTCGGTGTCGTAGGTATCCCAGCACCATTCCCAAACGTTGCCGAGCATGTCATACAGGCCCCAGGTGTTGGGCTGCTTGCCTCCTACGTCGTGGGCACGTTCGTGAGAGTTGGCTCGGTACCAGGCAATATCGTCGAGCTCGCCGAACCGGGCGCCGGTCGTGCCGGCACGACAGGCGTGTTCCCACTCTGCTTCGGTCGGCAGCCGGTAGCCATTGGCCTGGGCGTCCCATTCGACCTGCTCGGCGTGAACGTCGGCGTCGTAGGCCCGCGCGAGCCCTTCCCGTTCAGACAGCGCGTTGCAAAACTGGATCGCGTCGAACCACGATACGGAGTCGGCCGGCCGCTGATCTGTCCGTGAACTGCCAGCGGCCCCCGATCCGGCGACCGCGAAGTAGATACCTTGAGTGATCGGGCGAGCGCCGAGCAGGTACGGCTCGACCTGAACACTCCAGCAGCTCTGCGTTCGCCGATCCGAGATCGTCACATCCCCAGGCGGAATCGCGACCATGGCGATGCCGGTGTCAATACCCACGATTCCTGAGGCTACCGACGCGCCAGCGGCTCACCGAGAGCCGACCCGCCAGCGTTCGCGAAGCTGAGATCGGACGCGGCCACCACCGGTTGAGCAGCTGTCGATCTTGACCGTCTCGTATGACGCACCCTTGCGGCGGCTGCCCGCACGGGATCCGCACGCGGACCTTCCGCGGATGGCAAAGTCGCTTCTACCGTGGTGGAAGTATGGCGGCGTGCCGTTCACTCGACTCGTCGATCTCGATGATGCTGGTGCTCTTGCTGAGATTCTGGTCAGGAACCGCGAGTTCATGGCGCCTACGTCGCCTGAGCGTGAAGAGGACTTCTACACAGTCGAAGGCCAGGCCCAGGTCATCGGAACGGCTCTCGCTGAGCACCGGTCCGGCGTCCGACTGCCGCACGTGATTCTGGACGACGACGGAAGCGTGGTGGGTCGCGCAACGCTGAACGAGATCGTTCGTGGTCCCCTTCAATCGGCAAGCTTGGGTTATTTCGTGGATGCGCGTCACAACGGTCGCGGACTGGCCAGCCGTGCGACAGCAGAGATGGTGTCGATCGCGTTTGCCGAACTCGGGCTGCATCGCGTCCAGGCCGGCACGCAGCCGGACAACCTCGCATCCCAACGAGTGCTCATCAAGAACAGCTTCCGCCAATACGGCTACGCCCCCGAATATTTGAAGCTCGCCGGCGGGTGGCGAGATGAACTGCTCTTCCAGCGGCTCGTCACTGATGGGGTCAACGACGCGCTACGGCCAGCTTGATCGATGGACCAGCATGGGGACCTGAGCACGGCAGGCCGCGGCCGCTTGCGGGTCGCAACTGTTGAGGACGCTCCGAGGTTGCTGTCGCTCTGGGCGAGCTTGTTCGACGACGACTCGGCGTTCGGGCCTTGGAGGGGCCACGCCGAGGAGTGGTTCGAGCGTTTCGCCGGCGATGCAAGTAGTGCTTGGTTCCCAGTTGTCGAGGTCGCCGGCGTAGTCGTCGCCGCGGCGATCGGCGCTTTGGAAGTCGGAGTGCCGAACCCTCATTGCCCACGGGGCCGCACCGTTCGCCTCGCCAATGTCATAACGGTGCCCGGACACCGTGGTCGCGGTTACGGAACGACGCTCGTGCTCGACGTGATCCGATGGGCCCAGCTTGTTGACGCCGACCGCGTTGATCTCAGCGCAACCCCGGACGGACAGCGTATCTACGAGAAGGTCTAGGTGGATGGTGTTTTTCGCTGCGTGGCGCTGCGGGACCCCGGGGATCGTCGCGCCCATCACCTTCAGTCGGCGGATCGGGTCGAGTTCGGCGACCGGCCAGCTCTGGTTCATCGTTGCCACGCCTTCCGGAAGCTCTGTCGTGCCCGATGCAGTCGGGACTTGACCGTGCCGACCTCAACGGAAAGCAGCGCCGCGGCGCTCCTCTCGTCCAGGTCCTCGAGGTCACGCAGCACGAGCACGGCACGGTGGTCCGGGCTCAGCCGGGCGAGCACGTCGCGGATGTCGGAGGCGAGCTCACCCCCGGCTGTCGGCATTCTCCACGTTGGTCGCCACCGGCAGCAACGTAGCCCAGCCAGCAACAAGGCGTTGCAACCCAGCTCAACCGACACCAGATCCTCGCTAGCGCTATTGGCTGCGCAGATCATCCTCGACCCCTGCTCCACCGCGGCCGCCACCGCGAACAGCGCCGAACTCGCCACCGCCAACGGCAGCACGATCAGCATGACGTCACCCCCGCGCCGGATCGATCGGGTATCCGGGCGCTTGCCGTCGGGGCACACTCTCGTTGGCTGGCGTGTCGCTATACGCCCTCGTGTCGCGGCCATCCCGGTCACCTCTGATTTGTCTGTGCCGACCGCTCCCAACAGCGACGGCCCTAGCGCTGCCGGCGTTGCTCAACGGCAGCGGCGGGCACAGGCGGCGAGGACGAGCACGAGTTCGCTGCGTCGCCGGCAGTCGACGGTTTCTGAGCTCACGCTGATGCGCTCGATGTGCCTCCTGGTCAGTTCGCCGAGCACCGTGCGCCACGCTCGCCGGACGATGAGTCGGCGCGCGGCGAGGAGTTGAGCGGTCTATGGCCGGGTGCGGCGATGATTGGTCGAGGTGATCATCGGGATCCGTCCATGTGGGCAGTGAGGAGCGGTCGGCGGGCAATGGCGGGTGCGTGGGGACCGGCCCCCGGGGCCCCCCCGACCCCCCAACCCAACAAGCAGGCCGAACCCCCCCGGCCGGGGTTTTTCGAGCCCCGGCGTCCCCGGGTCGGCACCA
>JBBQZQ010000073.1:0-17146 GCA_038207565.1 Mycobacteriales bacterium | reverse complement strand
AACCCGCGCAGGAGGCGCACCTCGTCGAACTCTGGCGGGCAGGCAAGCACACCAGCGCCGAGCTCGCCGAGCTGTTCTCCGTCGCCCGCTCCACCGTGTACCGCGCTGTTCAACGTGCCGGCGAGCCCACACCTGCACGGGCTCGCCGCAGGTGAGCAGCCACATTTTCGTTGATGAAACGAAACGCCGTGGCTACCTACTCGTCGCCAGCGCCCACGGTCGTCCGGCCGGGTCTCGGGCTCACTTTCCGCAGCTAGTGCCGCGGACGACCTCCAGTGGAGAGCATCACAGCCTGCGTCGTCACGTCAATGAGACGCAGCTCGGCGAGCAAAGGGACCAGATTCGCTGCGCTGCTAAGGGGACCCCCAGTCCGGCGAACGGGTGTGCGCTTTAGGCACCGCTCAGGGCGGGGCTCGGAACTGCATGTGGTCAGGCGACGTGTCAGCCCAAGGCCGCGGTCGGCCACGTGGTGCGGTGATCGGCGTGGCGCAAGATCGTGGCGGCGTCGTCGACCGGGGGATAGATCCACTCGGCGTTGATCGAGTGTTTGAGGTTCTTGGCTTCGGCGCGCGATTGCTGCACAGCTCGGTCCCACCCGACGGTGAGGATCGCGCCGTAGGAACCGAGGTCGAGGCAGGTCACATAGGGATCGGGCGCGAAGGGAACCTGAGGGAGACCGAGCAGGTCCGAGGCTACATTCACTCCGGAGAATTTGCCCTGCGGTACCGCGTGCTGGCAGCTCTGCATGACGACGTGACCGGGCTCGGCTTCCGCTGCCGCTGTGTCCCCGACGGCATACACGTTCGGAACTCCGACGACCTGCAGGAACTCGTCCACCCGCAGGCGTCCCAATGCGTCTCGCTCACCGGGGATCTGCTCGGTCAACGCGCTTGCGCGCATTCCGGCAGTCCACACGACCGTTCGGGCGGGGATCTCCGTGCCGTCGGACAGCGACACACCGGTGTCGCTGAGCGAACGCACCTCAACCCCGAGCATGACCTCCACGCCAGTCTCGGCGAGAGCCTCGATTATCAGCGGTCGCGGGCCTTCACCCAGCTCGGGCCCGACGGTGTCTGCGCGCTCGATCAGCACTACCCTCACGGGCTGCCCGCCGGCCACAGTCTGTAGCCGGTCGACTAACTCGGTGGATACCTCCAGCCCGGTGAATCCGGCTCCGATGACGACGGCGGTGAATCGTCCACCGGTGTCCGCCGCTTCCGGCAGGGACTCGATGTGAGCGTGCAGTTCGGCTGCGGCCGGCATGGTGTCGACGTCAAAGAGGTACTGCGCGCCGTCTAACCGCGGGCGTACGACACGGCTGCCTGCGGCGAGCACCAGACGATCGTAGGCCAGCTCTGTCACGGACGCGTCGCGTCTCAGTGCAGTAACGCACCGGGCGTCGGTGTCGATGGCGGTAACCGTCGCGGCGATCCTTCGCACTCCGATGGGTCCGAGGATTCGATCGAGAGGAACACGCATTCGCTGCGGGTCGGCTTCGTAGAGTCGCGGTCGGATCACCATGTCGTCGGCGGAATCGATGAGAGTCACTCGGATCTGTTCATGCGGATTGGTTACTCCCCGCGACGTTCGGACGATGCCAGCGGCACTCCAGACACCGGCGAACCCACCGCCTACGACCAGAACGTTGGCCATTCCAATTCACCCCTTTCGCTTGATCATTGGCTGTCGAACGTGCGTCGTCAGTTCGCCCTGGTGTCGCGGCCGAAAGCACCGCGTACGGTCGCTACGGCCTTCGGTGCGTGCAGGTCGGCAGCCGCACGAATGTCGGCGAGGGTCTGGGCCGCGAGCTCGCGACGCCACGCGAGGTCCGCGCGCCGCATGGCCGCATGCACCGCGCATGGCGCCGCAAACGCGCTCCGGGGCATCTCGCGGCCCATCCCGCGCTGCCGGATCTCGGTGCACTGAAATGCGTCATCTGCGCCGTCGATGGCGACCACGACGTCCAGAACGGTAATGGCGCAGGGATCTCTTGCGAGTCGGAAGCCCCCACGCGCGCCGGGAAGGGACTCGAGCACTCCGGCACGAACGAGCAGCTGCAATTGTTTGTTGAGGTAGGCCGGAGGCAACTCGTGACTGTCCGCCAGGCGGGCGGTCGAGACAGGCTCGTCGTCGCCGAGCCAGTCAAGGGTCAGCAGCACGTGTAGCGCCCATTCGACGCCCTCGCTCATACGCACAAAGCGAGCCTAGAACCTGGACGTTTGATGTCAAGGTTTTGCGCTACCGCAATCTGCCTGGAGCGCGTGCTATCGCGCGGTGAGTACGTTCCCGTCCGCCTCAAGTGGGCGATCTGCTCGGTGTCAGTCGAGCTGTTGCGCTTCGACGTCATCAGTCGGCGCCGGCGCGCCGCCCCAGTTCGCCTTGTTCATCCGCGACGGCTGCACCCGCGGCGGCTCCCCCTCCTGCTTAGGGAAGTTCGGCGGGTACGGCGCATCACCCAGGCCGCGGTCGCGCTCATCGCGTTCGGCCCACTCCAGCAGCGGCTCGATCGACCAGGCCGCGTCATCGATACCCGCCCACAGGTCACCCAACGCCGCGAATCGCGCCGGCATCGTGGCGATCGTGAAGTCGTTCATCTCCACGTCCGGAAGTTCTTCCCAGGTCACCGGAGCGGACACCGGACCATGCGGGAAGCCGCGGACACTATAACCTGCAGCAATCGTGCGGTCCTTGGCGTTCTGGTTGTAGTCGATGAAGATTTTCGCGCCGCGCTCCTCCTTCCACCAGGCGGTCGTCACCTCGTCGGGTATCCGCCGTTCGACCTCCCGTGCGAACGCCAGTGCTGCGCGGCGCACCTCCCGGAACCCGAAGCGCGGCTCGATGCGCACGTAGACGTGCAGCCCTTTGCTGCCCGACGTCTTCGGCCACCCCAGCGCACCGAGTTCGGCCAGCACCTCCTGCACGACCAGGGCGACCCGCTTGGCATCGACGAACGCGGTGCCGGGTTGCGGGTCCAGGTCGATCCGGAGTTCATCGGGACGTTCGACGTCGGCCCGGCGCGTATGCCACGGATGGAACTCGACCGTCGACATCTGCACCGCCCATGCCACCGAGGCGAGCTCCGTGACGCACAGTTCGTCGGCGGTGCGTCCGGACGGAAAACTCACCTGTGCCGTTTCGACCCACTCGGGCGCGCCCTTGGGCAGTCGCTTCTGGTAGATCTTCTCGCCGCCCACGCCCGACGGGTAGCGGTGCAGCATGCACGGGCGCTCGCGCAGTGCCCGCACGATCCCCGCGCCGACCGATTCGTAGTAACGCACCAAATCCAGCTTGGTCTCACCGCGTTCAGGAAAGTAGACGCGATCAGGGTTGGAGATTCGTACCGTTCGTCCCCCGATCTCGAGCTCCACGGCGGGCGTCGGCATGCGCCGACGGTAGCGCGATCTACATTGGACGGGTGCGCATCGAGGAGGACCTGTCCTGGGACGACGAGCCCGAGCCCTCCCGCGCCCCCTATGTCGACGGCGCGTGGGGCCGTACCGCCAATCCGAATACGGTTGACGGCGAATTGCAGAACCTCGCGGCCTTCGGCAACGGCCTGGCGCGCCTGTCCGGGCCGCGCCGCGCGGCCGCGAAGGCGGTCGTGTGGCTGATCCTGATCGGCACCGCGTTGACGATCATTTACGGCATCATCGGCATCCTCCACCTCGGATGAAGCTGCGCAGGAGGGTGACCGGGACGCGCCGTGGGTACCGTCGAGGTATGCGTACCGAAGATCTCCCCCCGGCTAGCGTCACCAAATCCGACGACGAGTGGCGCGCCGAACTTGCCCCCGACGAGTACGCGGTGTTGCGCCAGGCCGGCACCGAGCGGCCGTTCGTCGGCGAGTACACCGATAATCACCGCACCGGCGTCTACCGGTGCCGCGCCTGCGGCAACGAGCTATTCCGCAGCGACACAAAGTTCGACTCGCACTGCGGCTGGCCGAGCTTCTTCACCCCGCTCGCAGGCGACCACGTGATCGAGCGCTCGGACACCGCGATGGGCATGAAGCGCACGGAGGTGCTGTGCGCGAACTGCCACAGCCACCTCGGCCACGTGTTCGAAGGCGAGGGCTACGCCACCCCGACCGACCTGCGCTACTGCATCAACTCGATCTCGATGACGTTCGAGCAGGAGCAGGTCTAGGGCAGCGCCTCGATCAGCTCGGCTACGCTGCGGCGGCTGCCGGTGTAGAACGGCACCTCCTCGCGCACGTGCCGTCGAGCCGTGGAGCCACGCAGATGACGCATCAGGTCGACGATGCGGTACAGCTCGTCCGCCTCGAACGCCAGCAGCCACTCGTAGTCGCCCAGCGCGAACGAGGCCACCGTGTTCGCGCGGACATCGGGGTAGTCGCGCGCCATCTGGCCGTGCTCGGCGAGCATGTGCCGCCGCTCGGCGTCGGGAAGCAGGTACCACTCGTAGGAGCGCACGAACGGGTACACACAGACGTAGGCCTTGGGATCCTCTCCGGCCAGGAACGCCGGAACGTGGCTCTTGTTGAACTCGGCCGGACGGTGCAGGGCCATGTTGGACCAGACCGGCTCCAGATGCGCTCCGAGCCGGGTGCGGCGTAGCCGTGAGTACGCATCCTGCAGCTCGTCAGCGGTGTTCGCGTGCCACCACACCATCAGATCCGCGTCGGCCCGCAACGCACTCAGGTCATACGTGCCGCGGACGATGACGTCCTTCGCGGCCAGTTGCTCGATCAACTCGCTCACCTCGGCGCCCAGCGCCGCCCGATCACCGTCGCCGAGCGGTCGCACGAGCTTGAACACCGACCACGCGGTGTAACGGATCGTGTCATTGAGTTGCTTCGCCTGCTTGCCGTCGACCATGACGTCATTGTCCCAGAAGGCCGATGAGCACCGATGCGGCCGCGGCGTGCGCAGAGGCGATGCAGGCCGGGATGCCCACCCCGTCGTAGGCCGCTCCGCAGACGGCGAGGCCGGGCACCTCGGCCACCGCGGCCCGCACGCGAACCACCATCTCGACGTGGCCCACTGCGTACTGCGGGAGGCCGCCACCCCAGCGGGTGACCAGCTCGTCCACCGGGTCCGCCGTGATCCGCAGCAACGCGGCCAGATCGTGTCGGGCCAGCTGTACGAGTTCGGCGTCCTCGCGCTGTAGCACCTGCGCGTCGCCGGCCCGGCCGAGCGAGGCGCGAAGCACGATCAGCCCGCCCGTGTCCAGGGGCCACTTCTGCGACGACAGCGTGACTCCCTTGACCGCCAGCCCCTCACGCGCACCCACGAGCAATCCGCTGCCCGGCGGCAGGACTGCGTCGCGGTAGGCCAGTGTCACGATGGCCACACTGGCGCTCTCGACCCCGCCGAGCTCGGCCGCCGCAGCGGGTGCCACCGATCGCAGCAGCCGCGCGGCCTTCGCCGGCGGTGTCGCGACGACCACACCGGATGCCTCGATCGTCTCGTTGTCAGGCACTGCACCGCAATCGAGCGCGAAGCCCGACGCCGTCCGCCTGATCGCTCGCACCGTGACGCCCGTGCGCACGTCGAACCATCCGGATGAGGTGAGCGCGAGCGGCAGGCCACCGAGCCCGCCCGCGAGCGAGGCGAAGACCGGCCCGGTCGACGGCGCGGTCGATGCCGTCACGCCTTGCGCCGCCGCGATGAGCGACCCGCCGGTGCTCAATTGTGCAGCGAGCGCCGGCATGGTCGCGAACAGCGACAGCTCGTCCGCCCGTCCTGCATAGACGCCGCCGAGCAGCGGTTCCACGAGTCGGTCGGCGACCTCGTTGCCGAGCCGCGAACGCACCACCGAGCCGACCGTGACGTCCTGTGCCAGGGGCGGCAGCGGCACGAGCGTGGGCTCGGCGGCGATGCGCCCCAGCGCGTGCTCGGTCAACGCACCGGACGCCCGAACCGCCGCGAGATCAGTGGGGATCCCGAGCATGGTTCGGGCCGGCAACGGATGCAGCGCCCCCCCGGCGCGTAGCTGCGCCGACGTGGTCAGCGGCGCGATCGGTACGAGCCCCAGCGCGCCGAGCAACGCCACGCCCTCGGGCCGACGGGCGAGCATGGCCTCCGCACCCACGTCGACCCGCACGCCCGCGACGTCGGCCACCTGCAGCTTGCCGCCCACCGACCCTGCCGATTCGAGTACGACGACCGACTCCCCCGCCGCCGCCAGTGCCCACGCCGCGGTCAGCCCGGAGATACCCCCGCCGACGACGGCGATCGTCATGCGGAATCGTTCAGCGACTGGACGAGCGAGACGATCCGGGTCAGCACGTCAGGATCGGTGTCGGGGGGGACCCCGTGACCGAGGTTGAAGATGTGCCCGGCGGCCACGCGTCCTTCGCAGACGACCCGGCGGACCTCGGCCTCGATGACCGTCCAGTCCGCGCCGAGCAGCGCCGGATCCAGGTTCCCCTGGACGACGGCACCGGAGCCGAGGCGACGGGCCGCCTCGTCCAGCGGCACGCGCCAGTCGACCCCGACGACATCAGCCCCCGCCGAGCGCATCGACGCGAGAAGCTCGCCCGTCCCGACACCGAAGTGGATCCGCGGCACCGAGCCCGCCAGCGGCTCGAGAACGGCGCGGCTGTGCGGCAGCGCGAAGTGCTCATAGTCGGCGCGCGAGAGCGACCCGGCCCACGAGTCGAACAACTGGACCGCGGCTGCACCGGCGGCGATCTGCACCTGCAGGAACGCCCGGGCGATGCCGGCCAGCCGCGCTGCCAGCGCGTGCCACAGCTCGGGCTGAGCGTGCATCAATGCCTTCGTCCGAGCGTGATCGCGCGACGGCCCGCCCTCGATGAGATAGCTGGCCAGGGTGAATGGCGCGCCGGCGAACCCGATCAGCGGCGTGCTGCCGAGCTCGGTCACGAGGGCCGTGACCGCGGCAGAGACGTAGGTGACGTCGGAAGGGTCCAATGGACGCAACGCGTCTAGGTCGGCGAACGTGCGGATCGGGTTCCCGACGACCGGTCCGACCCCCGCGACGATGTCGACCCCCACGCCGATGGCGACCAGCGGCAAGACAATGTCGGAGAAGAATATGGCCGCGTCCACGCCGTGGCGCCGGACCGGTTGCAGCGTGATCTCGGTGATCAGCTCGGGATCGCGGCAGGCGTCGAGCATCGCATTCCCGGCCCGCAGCGCGCGGTATTCCGGCAGCGAACGTCCAGCCTGGCGCATGAACCACACGGGCGGAGTCGGGCCGGGGTGCCCCCGGGCAGCCCGCACGAGCAGGGAGTCGGCGACGGGCGCGGGAGGGGCGGGGTTCGACATCGCCATCCATGGTCGCACGCACAGTCGGCGCGCCTCCGGCCGAACCCCGGGCACGCATGCGAAGTTGTCAGGCGGTCCGTGAATCGGACGCGCGTGCGAAAGGAGCCCAGCGATGGACGACGAGTTCCTGCTCGACTGCCCGGTGTGCGGTCAGCCCTGCCTCGCCGAGACGCCACCCTGCCTCGACGGCCATGACGACGCCTGTCCGGACCGCATCTGCAGTCGCTGCGGGACTGCCCTGTTCGTGAACCCGTTCGTCAACGTCCCAGTGCGGGACGTCCGCGCCCTGGGTGCTGCCTGACGATGCCGACGATTCCTATCCGCGGTGTCAATGCCCCCCCGAGCCCGATGACCGAGCCTCCCGAGAACGATCACGCCGACGCACCGGCCGAGGAATCCCGACCGGAGATCTTCCGCGCGGCGGTGTCGAGCCTGACTGGCACACGGGTGCGCGGCGAAGTGCGGGTCGAACCGTTACGCCCACCGCAGCGCCTTGCTCCCTGGAGCTACGCCATCTCCGCGGACGTGCACCCGGACGGTGGCGAAGAACTTGCCACCGGACGCCTGGTGCTGCTGCACGACCCGGACGGCGTGGAGGCCTGGGACGGCGTGTTGCGCCTCGTCGCGTTCGCTTCGGCGGAGATGGACACCGAGATGGGCGTCGATCCGATGTTGCCCGCCGTCGGCTGGAGTTGGCTAACCGGAGCGCTGGACGAGCGTTCGGCCGCTTACCGCGCGGCAGGCGGCACAGTCACCCAGACCACGTCCACCCGGTTCGGGGACCTGGCCGGTCCGAGCACCACGGTGGCCTTGGAACTGCGTGCGTCGTGGACGGCCGATACTGCAGACATGACCCCACACCTGAGCGCCTTCGTCGATCTGCTCTGCTTGGCGGGCGGGCTGCCGCCCGAGGGCGTGACCCTGCTGCCCCGCTCATAGCGTGGATGGCGAGGAGCGCGACACAGCACCGGACACCGACACCGCACCGGCCGAGGACGTCGCGCCGCCCCCATTGCTGCGCGAGCCGGCCGACGGGGTTCCCGACCCGGTCGCCACGCCGGAAGCCCTCGCGGAGTTGACGGCCCGGATGGCTGCGGCGACCGGGCCGGTGGCGGTGGACGCCGAACGGGCGTCGGGATACCGCTACAGCCAGCGCGCCTACCTCGTTCAGCTGCGTCGTGCCGGCGTGGGCACGGCGTTGGTCGATCCGATCGCACTGCCCGACCTCGGGGCGCTCAACGAGGCGTTGCGCGGCGCGGAATGGATCCTGCACGCCGCGAACCAGGATCTCTCGTGCCTCGCCGAGGTGGGTCTGGTTCCCGATCGGCTCTTCGACACCGAGCTGGCGGGCCGGTTGTTGGGTGAGGAGCGGGTCGCTCTCGGCACCATGGTCGAGCAGCACCTCGGGATCCGTCTGGAGAAGGGACACTCGGCCGCCGACTGGTCGACGCGCCCACTGCCGCGCGACTGGCTCGTCTACGCAGCGCTGGACGTCGAGCTGCTGATCGCCCTGCGCGACGCCCTTGCCGAACTGCTGCACGAGAGCGGCAAGCAGGACTGGGCGGAGCAGGAGTTCGAAGCGGTGCGCCTGGCTCCGCCCAATCCGCCACGTGTCGATCCGTGGCGCCGAACCTCCGGTATCCACACGCTGCGCAACCGTCGCCAGCTCGCAGTCGTCCGAGCGCTCTGGACCGCCCGTGACGAGTACGCCGCACAACGTGACGTCGCACCGAGCCGATTGTTGCCCGACGCCGCCATCGTCGATGCGGCGCGCACCCTACCGAAGGACGCGGCTCAGCTCTCGGGCATGCCGACGTTCAAGGGGCCGCGCCAGCGGCGTCAGCTGTCGCGGTGGTTCGGTGCCGTCCAGTCGGCGACCGAGCTGCAGGGTGAGCAGCTGCCGGCGACGAACGGCAGCGGCGGCGACGGCATCCCGCCGCCGTCGCGATGGCGTGACCGCGATCCTGACGCGGCTCGGCGGCTCGGCGCCGTGCGCGCGGTCGTGACGGAGCTGGCCGAGAAGCACACCGTGCTGCCCCAGAATCTGCTCGCCTCCGACGTGGTCCGCCGGCTCGCCTGGGAACCGATGACGGCCCTCGACGAATCGTCGATGCGTACCCGACTCGGCGAACTCGGTGCCCGAGCCTGGCAGGTGGATCTGTGCGCACCGCCGATGGTCGACGCGCTGCTGACTGCAGCCGCCGAGAACGAGGCCGCTCGACTGCCCGACGACCTGCCCGGATGACAGCAACGGCCGGCGAAGTCAGTCGTCGCGATGATCGCTCGCTCGCCGCGCGAATCCGTCTGCCACACCGCCGTTGTTCATCGACGCCGGTTCGTGGGCGCGCCGACCACGTGCGGCGAGGCGCGCGCTCAGCGGCTCGGCCGCGCCGCCGCGCTCACCGGCGAGCGCCTGCGCGGCAGGACGCGCAGGGCGCAGAGCGGCGCGGGTCGCGCCTGCGGGCGGCAGCTCTATGCGGATCGCGAGCCCGCCGAAGGGCGGGGCAGCTGCCTGCAACTTGCCGTGGTGGGCATCCACGATCAGCCGGACGATGGCCAGACCCAGGCCGGCGCCCCGGGTGGCGGTGCGCACGCGTCCCCCGCGACGGAACGGTTCGAACAGGGTTTCCACATCACTGGCTGGGATGACCGGACCACCGTTCGCGACGTGCAGCCACACCCGCTCGGCCATTTGTCCGGTGGTCACCCGCAGCCAGCCGTTCGGGACGTTGTGCCGGATGGCGTTCTCGATCAGGTTGCCTATCAATCGCTCGAGCAGTCGCGGATCGCCGAGGGTCACCGCGGATTCGAGCGCGGCCTCGACAGCGACCCGCTTGGCCGTTGCCTCGGCCGCCACGGCATCCAGCACCCCGGGAACGAACTTGGCGAGGTCCACCTCCTCGCGCACCTCCAGCTCGCCGGCCTCCACCGCCTGCAACCGCGCCAAGGTGAGCAGCGAGGAGACCAGGCGTTGCGCACGCTCGGTCGCCGTGGCGACCACCGCGCCCATCCGCCGCAGCTCCGCCACGTCGGCGTTCGGGTCCGCGAGCGTGACCTCCAGCTCGGTGCTGATCACCGAGAGCGGCGTACGTAGCTCGTGGCTGGCGTTCGCCACGAACAGGCGCTGACTCTCGAATGCAGCGTTCAACCGGGCGAGCATGTCGTCGAAGGTGTCCGCGAGCTCGCGCAGCTCGTCGTCGGGTCCGCCTAGGTTGATCCGCTGGTCTAGCGTCTCGGTGGACATCTGCTTGGCCGTCTGGGTGAGCTTCGCGATGGGGCGCAGGGCTTGTTTGGCGAGCAGGTAACCGCCGGTCGACCCGATGGCCACGACGACGAGGAAGTAGGGCCACCCGTTCTGTAACAAGTCATCGATAGCGTTGCTCGCGATGGCATCCTTGACAGGGTCCGGGACCGCGCCAGAGCCTTTGCCCTTGATCGAGTGCACGATCAGGATGGTCGACGTGACGAGGACGGACACCCCGACGAGCAGGACCAGACCGCCGTACAGCAGCGCCATTCGCAGACGCAGTGTAGGGCGGATAAGCCTCACGCGGTCCCGGCTCCTGCCGACGCAGTCCCTCCCGACGCCGTTGCATCAGGAGCAGCGGCAGAACCTTCCGCCGCGGGCGGCAGCAGCTCCGGATCGATCCGGTATCCGGACCCGACCACGGTGTCGATGATCGCCGGTTCGCCGAGCTTCCGGCGCAAGGTCATCATCGTTACCCGCACTGTCGTCGTGAACGGGTCGGCGTTCTCGTCCCATACCCGGTCAAGCAGTTCCTCGCTGCTGACGACGCCGCCCTGCGCAGTGAGCAGCGTCTCGAGAACGCCGAACTCCTTACGGGTCAGGTCGATCATCTCGCCGTGCCTGGTGACCGTCCGCTTCGACGGGTCGACCTCGAGATCTCCGGCGGAGAGCACCGGCGGGGCTGCCGGGGTCGTGCGCCGGCCGAGCGCGCGCACCCGCGCCACCAGCTCGGCGAACGCGAACGGCTTGGGCAGATAGTCGTCGGCACCCAGCGCCAGGCCGGAGACCTTGTCCTCCACCGTGCCGCTCGCGGTCAGCATCAGCACCCGCGTGATGTCGTCAGCACCGGTGAGCTTGCGACACACCTCGTCGCCGGACATGCCCGGCAGGTCCCGATCGAGCACCACCACGTCGTAGCGGGTCAACGTGGCCTTTCGGTAGCCGTCGTCGCCGTCGTTGGCGACGTCGACCGCCATGCCCTCTCGGCGCAGGCCGCGGGCCACGGCCTCCGCCAGCTGCACTTCGTCCTCGACAACCAGGATTCGCATCAGATGCCTTCCGCAACGTCTCTTCCATCATGGGACGGCGAGTCCGCCGCACGCGAGCTATCCGGGACAGTCTGGCCCGGGTCGTTCCTACTGGAAACCAGGCTCGCCCATTCCACGATCCGCCTCCCGATGTCCTGGATCGTCATGCCCGCCCAGGCGCGAACGTCCGGGACCGAACCGTGCGGGGGAAATTCCGCCGGGACGCCGATGGTGCGGACCAGGGTGTCGACGTCGGCAGCCGCCAGCAACTGTGCGACGCGAGTGCCGACGCCTCCGGTCACGCTGCCGTCCTCGACGGTCACCACCAACATCGCGTGCCGGGCCAGTTTGGCGATTGCCGGATCTACGGGTGTCACCCAGCGTGGGTCGACGACCCGGATGGTGTAGCCCGCCTGCCGTACCGACGCCGAGGCCTCGAGCACGCCGGCCGCGATCGCGCCCACCGCGATGACCAGCACGTCCACATCGGCGTCCGGGGACGGCTCGGCCAGCACGTCCCCGCCGCCCGCCTGGCGCAGCGCCGGCAGGTCGGGTCCCATCGGTGTCTTGGGGAAGCGCACGACCGTCGGGCCGGTGCTGATCGAGGTCGCCTCGCGTAATTCGGCGCGCAGGGTGGCCTCGTCTCGGGGCGCCGCGATGCGGATGCCCGGCACGACGCCGAGGATCGACAAATCCCAGACGCCGTTGTGACTGGGTCCGTCCTCGCCGGTGAGTCCGGCCCGGTCGAGCACGAGCGTCACGGGCAGCCGGTGCAGGGCCACGTCGAGCAAGAACTGGTCGAAGGCGCGGTTGAGGAAGGTGGCATAGAGAGCAACGACGGGGTGCAGACCTCCCGAGGCGAGGCCGGCTGCGGAGGTCAGCGCGTGCTGCTCGGCGATACCGACGTCGAAGGTGCGCTCGGGAAAGCGGGAATTGAACGCGCCGAGCCCGGTCGGTTCGCACATCGCGGCCGTGACCGCGACGATGTCGTCGCGCTGCTCGCCCAGGCGCACCATCTCCTCGGAGAACACCGATGTCCAGGTCTTGCCCCCGCTCGCGCGGGGGACCCCGGTGACCGGGTCGAAGCCACGGGACTGATGCATTTGGTCGGCCTCGTCGTTCTCGGCCGGCGCGTAGCCGTAACCCTTGCGGGTGACGCAGTGCACGATCACCGGGCCGTCGAACCCGCGGGCGAGAGTGAACGCCGTCTCGAGCGACTCGATGTCGTGCCCGTCGACCGGGCCCAGGTACTTCAGGCCGAGATCCTCGAACAGCCCCTGCGGCGCGAGGAGGTCCTTGATGCCGCGCTTGACCCCGTGCAGGGCGTCGTAGAGCGGCGAACCCACGACCGGGGTGCGCTCGAGCGCGCCGCGGACCCGGCCGAGCATGCGTTCGTAGCCGGGGCGCAACCGCAGCCCGGCCAGACGCTCGGCCAGCCCACCGATGGTCGCCGAGTACGAGCGTCCGTTGTCGTTGACGACGACCACGACCGGACGTCCGCCTGCGGCGATGTTGTTCAGCGCCTCCCAGCACATGCCGCCGGTGAGGGCGCCGTCACCGACCACGGCAACGACGGGGCGCCGCTCCTCGCGGATGGCGAACGCCTTGGCCAGGCCGTCCGCGTAGGACAGCGCGGTCGAAGCGTGCGAGTTCTCGATCCAGTCGTGTGGACTCTCCGCCCGGTCCGGATACCCGGACAGCCCGCCGGTCTGCCGCAGCGACGGCATCCGGCCGGCCCGACCCGTCACGATTTTATGCACGTAGGCCTGGTGCCCGACGTCGAACAGGATCGGTTCGGTCGGCGACTCGAACACGCGGTGCAGCGCGAGCGTCAGTTCGACGGCGCCCAGATTCGGACCCAGATGACCGCCGGTCTGCGAGACCGTCTGCACCAGGAGGTCGCGGATCTCGACACACAGCAGGGCGAGCTCGTCGCGGCTGAGCTCGCGAAGATCAGCGGGCACCGCGACCCGGTCGAGTACGCGCGTCACAACGTCACCACAACTCCGAAGGGTACGGGCTGGCCGGCGTCGCACACACGTGCGGCCGCGCTGCGCAGGGGTGTTTCATCCGGTCTCGCCCGGTTCGAGAAGCGCCAGACATTCGACGTGATGGGTCATCGGGAACGCGTCGAAGCTGCGCAACCGGGTCAGCCGCCAACCGGCGTCGAGCGCCGCTCGCACGTCGCGCGCGAGCGTGGCAGGGTCGCAGGAGACGTAACCGATCGCACGTGGCGCCAGCGCGGTCAGCGCAGCCATCACCCCAGGCCCGACGCCGGCGCGCGGTGGATCCACAACGACGACGTCGACGAGGACGTGGAGCGCGCGGACGAGCGGGGCGTCGACGCGTCCGTGCCGCACCTGCGCCCACGGCAGGTCCGCCAGGTTCTGCACCGCATCGCCGACGGCCCGGTGCGAGCCCTCGACACCGATCACGCGCCCGGTCGTGCCAACCGCTTGCGCCAGCACGGCGGTCAACGCGCCCGCGCCGCTGTAGAGCTCGAGCACGGTTTCTCCGGCACGCGGCGCCACAGCGTCGAGCAGTCCGGAGGCGATCGTCTCGAGCGCGTGTGGATGCACCTGCCAGAAACCGGCTGCGTCGACTTCGAAGCTGCGTTCGGCCAGGCGGTAGTGGACGCGCCGCGGACCGTCCACGACGCTCACGCGATCCGGGGGCCGTCGGCCGCGCCCGCGGCGGCCGGCGCCGGGGCGATGCGCGAGCAGGGTCAGCGCTCCGTCGTCGTCGCGCACGGCCTCGATCCCTGTCGTCCCGGGCCACCGGGTGGCGAGGGCCGCGCCGGTCCCGACCCCCGCAACGCCCAGGGGGCACGAGACCACCGGCTCCACTTCGTGCGATCGGTGCCGGTGCAGCCCGGGTCGCCCGGCTCGGTCGACGGCGAAGGTCACCCTCGTACGCCACCCCAGCAGGCCGCCGGGCAGCGCCTCGACAACCGGATCGACCACCAGACCCGCGAGCCGCGCGAATTGCTCGCGCACGACGCGCGCCTTCAGCTGCCGCTGCGCCGGTCCGGATGCGTGCTGCCAGTCGCAGCCGCCGCAGCGCCCAGGACCTGCGTACCGGCACGGTGGCACAACGCGGTCGGGTGAGGCGGCGAGCACCTCGATGGCGTCCGCACGCACGAACGAGCCACCGGCGTCCTCGGTGACCCGTGCGAGCACCCGCTCCCCCGGCAACGCGTGGCGCACGAAAACGACGCGTCCGCCGGCCGTGTTGTCGTGGCGAGCGATGCAGAAGCCGCCATGCCCGGGAGCGCCGACGTCGAGCTCCAGCACCGCGCCGAGCAGACCTTCAGCCACGCGGTACCGGGGTGCGGGAGGGAGCGGCCGGCCCGTCCGGACGGTCCATGGCCCGATCGATAGCGGCAGCGCTGGAATCGAGCTGCCACGGAACGCTGGTCACCATGACGCCTTGCTGGAACAACAGCCTGCCCTTGAGCCGCAGCGCGGACTGATTGTGCAACAGCTGTTCCCACCAATGCCCGACCACATATTCCGGGATGAACACGCTGATGACGTCCGTCGGCCGCTCAGCCCGGATCTTCCTGATGTAGTTCAGGATCGGCCTGGTCACCTCGCGGTAGGGCGATTCGAGCACCGTCAGCTTGACGGGCAGATCGCGACGCTCCCACTCCTTCATCAGGTCCTGGGTCGCGTCCTTGTCGATGTTCACCGTCAGCGCGGTCAAGGTGTCTGGGTGGGTCGCCTTCGCGAAGGCCAGCGCCCGCAGAGTCGGCTTGTGTACCCGCGACACCAGCACCACCACGTGATTGCGGGCCGGGAGCTTCAGGCCGGTCTCGTCGCTCGCCAGTTCGTCCGAGACGCGCATGTAGTGCTTGTTGATCGCGCGCATGATCGCGTACAGGATCGGCATCGCGATCAGGACCAGGTAGGCGCCCTTGGTGAACTTGGTGACGATCACGATGGTCAGCACGATGCCTGACAGCGATGCGCCGAAAGCGTTGATCGCCCGCGAACGCATGATGCGCCGGCGAGCCGGGCCGTCATCGGTGCTGCGCAGCGCGCGGTTCCAATGCCGCACCATTCCCGTCTGGCCGAGCGTGAACGAGGTGAACACGCCAATGATGTAGAGCTGGATCAACCGAGTGACGTCCGCCTTGTAGATCGCGATCAGACCCGCCGCGACGACCGCGAGCATGAGGATGCCGTTGCTGTAGGCCAGCCGGTCGCCGCGATTGTTCAGCTGGCCGGGCAGGTTCTTGTCCCGGGCGAGGATCGCGCCGAGCAGCGGGAAGCCGTTGAACGCGGTGTTCGCGGCGAGGACGAGGATCAACGCCGTCGTCGCCTGGATGTAGAAGAACCCGAGGGAATGCGGCCCGCCGAAGACCGCGCCCGCGACCTGCGCGATCACGGTGCGTTGCGGCGTGTGGGCGCAGTCGGCCACTCCCTTGAGCAGGCAGCTGTTGGTGGTCGGGTCGGTGACGTGCACCTTGGCGATCAATGCGAGCATCGTGATGCCCACGAACATCGTCACCGCGATGGCGCCCATCGCCAGTAGCGTGATCGCCGCGTTGCGCGACTTGGGGGGCTTGAATGCGGGCACACCGTTGGCGATCGCTTCCACCCCGGTCAACGCCGTACAACCGGAGGAGAACGCGCGCAGCGTGAAGAACAACAGCGCGAGGAAACCCAGAGAGCCATACCCGGGGTGCGCGTCGATGCCGTACTTCGCGCTCTCGGCGACCGGCGCATCGCCCACCACGGCTCGCACCAGCCCCGTCCCGATCATGATGAACACACCGGTCGCGAAGAGGTACGTGGGCGCGGCGAAGGCGAGCCCGGCCTCGCGTAGCCCGCGCAGGTTCACTGCGGCGAGCACCGCGACGAAGCCGACGCCCATCACGACCCGCCAGGCGTGGACGGAGGGTACCGCCGAGATGATGTTGTCGACGCCGGATGACACCGACACGGCCACGGTCATCACGTAGTCGACCAGCAGTGCGCTGGCCACGACGACGCCGGCGGATCGTCCGATGTTCTTCGAGGCGACCTCGTAGTCGCCCCCGCCGGTCGGATAGGCGCGTACCAACTGGCGGTAGGACGCGACGACCGCGGCCATCAGGACGACGACGCCGATGGCCACCCACGGCGCGAAGTGCAGGTAGGCGACGCCGCCTACGGTGAGCACCACCAGGATCTCCTGAGTGGCGTAGGCCACACTCGACAATGCGTCGCTGGCGAAGATCGGCAGGGCGAGCCGCTTGGCGAGCAGGGTGTGGCCGGCCTCCTCCGAGCTCATCGGGCTGCCGATGATCACGCGCTTCAGCACGCGTGTCACCAGTGCCATCGCGTCACCTTCCGCTCGCTCACGAGCGGTCTCGCTGCGCTCGAACCGCTCGGCACAGCCCCATCCCCACCGGCTCGCTCGCTGCGCTCGCTGACGAGCGGTCTCGCTGCGCTCGAACCGCTCGGCACAGCCCCATCCCCACCGGCTCGCTCGCTGCGCTCGCTCACGAGCGGTCTCGCTGCGCTCGAACCGCTCGGCACAGCCCCATCCCCACCGGCTCGCGCGCGGCGCGGCCGCACCCCGCGCCGAAAACGCCGGCCCCGGGGTAGCGGACCCGGGCCCCCCCGGGGCGG
>JBBQZQ010000072.1:0-18049 GCA_038207565.1 Mycobacteriales bacterium | reverse complement strand
GGGTGCGCTCGCCGCGCTGCGCGACGCGCAGATGGTCAAGACCTGTTACGCGTTCGGGCTGCGCCGCAACGAGCTGTGCCGGCTGGACGTGGCGGACCTGCGACCGAACCCGCACGTGCGCGACTGGGGGACCTACGGGTCGCTGCACGTGCGCTACGGCAAGGCCATCCGCGGTGGCATCCCTCGCCGCCGCACGGTGCTGGCGGTGCCGGAGTTCGACTGGGTCATCGACGGGATGCGGCAATGGGTCGAGCACGCCCGGCCCATCTTCAACGCCGCCGGACATCCCGCGCTCTGGGTCACCGAACGCCTGTCGAGGCTGTCGATCAAGGACATCGACAAGAACTTCCGGGCCCTGCGCGCCGGCGCCGGCCTGGATGCGGCGTTGACGTTGCACTGCCTGCGCCACTCCTACGTCACGCACCTGATCGAGTTCGGCTACCCCGAGCGGTTCGTGCAGGAGCAGGTCGGGCACGCCTACGCGTCGACCACCGCGATCTACACCTCGGTCAGCAACGACTTCAAGCAGAAGACGCTGAAGACGGCGCTCAAGCGTGTCTATTTTTCTGGCACGGCGGCCCAGCCTGGGGGTGATTCGTGACCGGCCGGCGGATGGTGATGCGCTGGCACCTGCGTCAGGTGATGGCCACCCGGGGCATCTTCCAGACCAGCGACCTGGTGCCGCTGCTCGCCGAGCGGGGGGTGCATCTGACCCGCCAGTACGTCCACAAGCTGGTCACCACGCCGCCGCAGCGGGTCAACATCGAGCTGCTCGCCGCGCTCTGCGACATCCTCGACTGCGACCCCAACGACCTGCTCGAACCCGTCGCCGAACAGGCCGAGCAGGCCAAGACCGGCACCGCCGACCACTCCGACGATGGAGTCGGCGCCGGGCCGAAAGAGGGCCTGGGGATCGGTGAGCTGCGCCCGGTCCGCGCCACCGTCCGACGCCCCCACGGAGACCGCTGAGTGGGCCGAGCCCGCTCACCCCACGTCTCCTGCGCACACTGCGACACCGTCCGCGCCTGCACCACGATCATCCTCGAACAGCTGGTCTGCCGCCCCTGCATGCTGCGGTTCCGCCGCAGCCCGGGCACCTGCCCCGGCTGCGACGGGGCGAAGGTGCTCGCCTTCTACGACCCGCAGCGTCGACCGGCCTGCGCGGCCTGCACCGGCAACAAGCCAGCCTACGGCTGCGCCGAGTGCGGCCGCGAGGACAGCCCATTCGGCACCAAGTGCGGCCCCTGCACCCTGACCGATCGGCTCACCGCGCTGCTGTCCGACCCGGCCGGAGGCATCCATCCGCGCCTGCAGCCAGTCTTCGACACCCTCAACACAGGCCGTCGGTCGCAGACCACGCTCTACTGGCTGACCCGGAAGTCCGGCCGCCCCGACGTCCTCCGCTCGATGGCCCGCGGCGAACTCGACATCTCCCACGCCGCGTTCGAACAGCTGCCAGCAACCCGGGCGGTGGGCTACCTGCGTGACCTGCTCGCCGCGCTCGACGTCATCCCGCCCTACCAACCGGAGCTCGAACGCGTCACCCCATGGCTGCGTGAGCTGCTCACCGGCCTGCCGAAGGAGCACGCTGAGCTCATCGACCGATTCGCCCGCTGGCAGCTGCTGCGCCGGCTTCGGCTGTTCGGCCAACGTGACCACGGCAGGCGGGTTACCCGCAGCGGCGTCCAAGGCGCCCGCGCCGCCATCCTGGGCACTGCACGGTTCCTGCAGTGGCTCCAGGCCCAGGACATCAGCCTTGTCGAGCTGAGCCAGCCCGATCTCGAGCGTTACCTCGCCGGCCGGCCCGGCCGCGGCCCGATCCTCAAACCGTTCCTGGACTGGACCACCCGAACCGCCATCACCGGGCCGCTGCAGCTGCCGAACCCGGGCCGCCCAGCGCCAGAGGTGGTGCTGTCTGACGAGCGGCGCTGGCAGCAGGTCGAGCAGCTACTGCACGATGACACCATCCGCCGCTACGTACGCATCGGCGGACTGATCATGCTGCTTTGGGCCCAACCCCTGTCACGGATCTGCCGGATGCGCGCCGACCAGATCGCCGACATCCACGGCACGGTGAACGTCACCTTCGACACCGTGCCAATCGAGGTGCCCGATCCGCTGGACCGGCTCCTCCGCGATCACCTCACCCGACGCGGCCAGGCCTCCTACGCCAGCCGACCCGACAAGTGGCTGTTCCCCGGCGGACTGCCCGGCAAGCACCTCGTCACCGAGAACATCCGCTCCCAACTCGCCGCCCGCGGCATCCAACCCTCACACGCCCGCAAAGCCGCCCTGTTCCAGCTCGCCGCCGAAGTCCCCGCACCGATCCTCGCCGAACTCCTCGGCCTCTCCATCACCACCGCGACCCGCTGGGCCACCCTCGCCGCCCGCGACTGGAGCCAATATGCAGCCATGCGACGAGAGTCCGGTCCCGCTGAACAGCAGCCGGCTGAGTCAGGCTCAGCCCGCGATGCGGGACGCCGCGGTCGAACACTGCCCGGCACCGGGGCTCACTCGACGCCACCAGTGGCCCTGCACCGGCAGGATCGCGACGCTCGCCTGCCTCGCGAAGGCGAATAGAACCCGACTCCAATACGCGCCTCCGCCGACAAGCCGCTTCGCGCTCTACCGCGAGACGGCGACGTTCCTACTCGCCGGCGACACCCCACCGCGGACCTAGGCACGCCAGCGCCGCCGCATCCCTACACCACACCCACCCGAAGGAGAGCCACGTGTTCGTCGTGCTATTCGAGGTCCAACCCCACAAGGAGTTATTCGAGGACTATCTCAACATCGCCAAGCTGCTGCGCCCCGAGCTGGAGGCGGTCGACGGATTCATCGACAACATCCGCTTCGCCAGTACCCGCACGCCCGGTCGGCTACTGTCCCTGTCCACATGGCGGGACGAAAAGTCCCTGATCCGCTGGCGCACCCAGGCCACCCACCACGAGAAGGGCCAGCAGCGCGGCCGGTTCGAGATCTTCGCCGACTATCGGCTTCGCGTCGCCGAAGTCACCGAAGACACCCACCCACCGGCCGATGTGCCGCTGCATCAAGACCGGTACGACGAGACCGAGATCGGGACGGCAAAGGCAGCCACCGTCCTCGAGCCCCTCGCCACCGACAGCCCCCCAGTCATGCCGAACCTCGAGGATGCCAGCGGGCTCGCCGACCTGGAACGATACGACGGCATCCTAGAACCGCACCCCCCGCTGCTACTCGCTTCCTGGACCGACCTGCCCGCCGCCCGCAACAGCACGCCGCCCTCTACGAACCTCCGAATCCGCCACCTACGAGTCATCCGCGAATACGGCCTAAACGAACGCCGCGAAGCACCGCAGTACTTTCCCGACATCCCCTGACACAGCCGGAGGCGTGTCACAAGCCGATCGGCGAATCCAAGCGGTCGTCGCAACGACGGGTCTTGCGGGGTCCGGTAGCAGACGCTGCGTCGCGTGTGCGGGTGTGATGCCACCGAGCGGCTTGCGGGCCGGTTGTTGAGCTCGGTGGGCACATCGAGGGGGTCTGCCCCGTCCGCTGGCGGCCGGCGAGTCACCTGTCAGCCCGGTGCTAATCGGCCATCGCGGCGAGCAGCGCGTCACAGACGATCTTCGCCGCGGGAGAAGCGAAGGCGGCCAGTCCCTTGACGAGCGTGACGCTGGTGCTGCTCAGCCGCCGGTCGGCGAGCGGGACACAGACCAGGGAGCCTTCCGCGAGCTCGATTGCGGTGTCCGCGGCCGTCATGAAGATCGCTGCCCCGGTCCGGATGGCGATGGCGCGCAGCAGGGCGAGCGAGTTGGACTCGTAGACGACGTCGAGGCGAGTGTTGCTTTCAGCGCAGGCGCGCTCGACCTCCTGTCGAATGCCAAAGTCCGGCGTCGGCAGCGCCACCGGGTGAGCTTCGAGATCGCGTAGCGTGCAGCTGGCACGCGTGGCCAGCGAGCAACCGGGCCGGACCATCACCGATAGCGGCAGCGGAAGCGACTTCAGCGCGATGAGATCCGGACGGGCCGGATGCCCGAAGACGAAACCCAGCTGCGCGGAGCCCTCGGCGACGGCCGTTCCGACGTCCTGCGAGCCGTCGGCGCGAATGCAGAGCCGGATATCGGCATGGGTCCTAGCCAGCCTCTCGATCGCGACCGGCACATAGCGCATCAGTAGCCCTTCGACCGTCGCCACGTTGACGTGACCGCGAACCGCGTAGCGGTCGGAATTCAGTTCGGAACGCAGGTCGGAAGCGCGCTGCTCGGCGTCGGCCGCAAAAGCGAAGACCTGGTGCCCGGCGGTGGTGAGCGTCATCCCGCGGGAGCCGCGGGTGAACAGCTGCACACCGAGCTCGTCCTCGAGCAACCGGATCTGGCGACTGACGGCGCTGGCCGCGACGAACAGGTTCGCGCCCGCGCGCGTGACCGAGCCGGTGCGGGCGACCTCATGGAAATATCGCAGTCCAGCCGACTCCTTCGAGCGCACGATCCCTGCTCCCTTCGATCGAGAAATTCGCAAGAAGAGTACCAATTTCTGCCCTGGCGATCTCAACGCCAGCATGCTTGGCTAAGTCGAGCCGGATCGCCGCGTGGCGCAGCAGAGAGGAATGCCAGCTGATGCACGATGCGGCGATCACCGTGGGTGGGCTATCAAGGACATCCACCGCTCGTAGCGTGGCGACCCCATACGGGTACGCGTTCCTGCCCGGTGTCTGGCAATACTCGACCGGGGTGATCGCGCTGCGCGGCTACCGCCTGATTCGGGTCCAGTTCCGCGCTCCGGTGCCGCTGGACAGCGGATTGCGGAGGGCAGCGGACATCATCTCGGCCAGCGGTCAACCGCCGGGAGCGTTGTGTGCGTGCGAGCTGCGAATGCCCGCTCCCCTTGACGAAGACGACTTCATTTCCTTCAACCGCCGCTACCTGGTGGCCCTGGCCGAGATCGGGACCCAGCTGCACAACGGCGGCAATCCGGTGGCCCGAACGAACGTGTCGCCGGCCCGAAATGAGCTGTGCGAGCCGAGCCTGCACGCGTTCAGCTTCGCCTCGCCGAGCCACCGGGCGGCGGGTGACTTCATCGTCTCCGGAAGTGCTGAAGTCCCCGAGGGCCTGAGCAACTATCGCGACAACATCGTGGCCCGGGGGGACGTGAGCGCTCACGGGCTGCGAGCCAAGGCGGATTTTGTCCTGGCCGAGATGGGCCGGCGGATGGGGGCCCTGGCCGTATCCGGCGAGGTTCCGCAGGCCGTGCAGGTGTATTCGGTGCACGATGTCCACGACGTGTTGGCCGGTTCGCTGGCGACCAACTTCGCGCCGCCTCACGGAGTGACGTGGCATCAGGCCCGCCCCCCGGTTGCCGAGCTGGACTACGAGATGGACTGCCGGACCGTCAGCGTAGAGCGACTGGAGGATGCTTGCTCATGAAGCTGCTTCGCTATCGGGACGGACCCCGGACGGTCCCCGGCCTGCTCGACGAGACGGGCGCGATCCGCAACCTGAGCGCGATCGTCCCCGACTTCGACCCAGCGCACCTCGACCCTGAGACCCTCGAACACATCTCCGGCACGGACCCTGACCGGCTGGCCCTGGCCCCCGACGGGGTTGCACTCGCCGCGCCCGTCGCACAAACCCGGAACTTCATCGCAGTCGGGCTGAACTATCGCGACCACGCGGCTGAGACGGGCGCCGAAATCCCGGCCGAGCCGGTGCTGTTCAACAAGGCGCCGAGCTGCATCACCGGTCCCTACGACGACCTCGTCATTCCACCCGGCGCCACCCAGGTGGATTGGGAGGCTGAACTTGCCGTCGTCATAGGTAGCCGTGCCTATTCGATCGACCCGGACGACGCTCTGCAGTACGTCGCCAGATACTGCATCTGCCACGACGTCTCGGAGCGGCAATGGCAGGGCGCGGGCACGGGGCAATGGGTGAAGGGCAAGAGCTCGCCCACCTTCGGACCCCTGGGGCCCTGGCTCGTCACCCGCGACGAGATTGCCGACCCGCAGCAGCTCACCATGTCGCTGCAGTGAACGGCCAACCTCGCCAGCACAGCAGCACCCAGCAAATGCTGTTCCCGGTCGCCTTCTCATCGCGTACACCTCCCGGTTCATGACCCTCGATCCCGGTGACGTGATCACGACCGGAACACCAGCCGGGGTCGGCCTCTCGATCGAGCAGTATCTGGCTCCCGGAGACCTGGTCGAGCTGAGCATCGACGGCCTCGGATCGCAGCGTCAAATCGTGCGAGCGGCCACAACCGACCCGGCCACCGCCATGCCGGTGCGCCCGCCGTCGACTCGCGATCCCACCGCATCCAGCGACCTGAAAGGCGCGAGCTCATGAAACAGCATTACCTCCGACCGGACGGCCTGCCTCCAACCAACGGATACAGCCATGCCGTCGCGCACGACGGTCGGATGGTTGTGGTTTCCGGGCAGGTACCACTGGATGAGGCCGGCAATCTCGTGGGGGCCAGCAACGCCGAACAGCAGACGGCCCAAGTGTTCAGGAACATCACCTCCGCGCTCGCCGCCGCCGGCGTGGGACTAGACGATGTCGTCAAACTGACCGTGTACCTCACCGACCGGGCCGACCTGGACGCGTTCCGCCGAGCCCGCGATCGCTACATCGACCCCGTCCGACCGCCGGCAAGTTCGCTCGTCCTAGTTGCCGGCCTGATCAACCCCGATTTCCGGGTGGAGATCGATGCGTTCGCTGCCGTCTGAGGCCGTCCCCGAAGCTGGCCTCGCGACCGCCTTAGCGGATGTCGCGGCGCTGCCGGGCGGGACCTGGCCCAGTCCGATCACCGCGGTCGATGCCGCGGCCCCGCACGCTCCCCAGACGCGCTACGCCGGTGTCGCCGTCACGGACGACGGGCGCTCGGTGTGGTGGGCGCACACCCGACCGGACCAGGCCGGACGCATGAGCATTCTGCGCCGCATCGGGGACGGACCCGCCCAGGAAATGCTGCCCCCGCAACTCGATGCCCGAACATCGGTCCACGAGTACGGCGGGCTGGCGTGGACCGCCGTCGCCGACACACTCGTCACGAGCAACTTCTCCGACCAACGTCTCTATCGAGTCGACGGTGACACGTCGACACCGATCACCCCGGACACGGCCGGCGCCGATCGGTACGCAGAGCCGACCGCGCTCCCCGGCGATACCTGGGTCGCGTGTGTCCGGGAGCGTCACGGCGAGAAAGTCAGCCACGCGCTGGTGGCCGTGCCCCTGGATGGATCCGGCGACATCGTCGAATTGTGGACCGATTCGGACTTCGTGGTCGCTCCCACGGTTTCACCTGACGGCCGACGGATCGCCTTCCTGAGCTGGGACCACCCCTCGATGCCCTGGGATGGGTCGGAACTACAGGTCGCCCCGTTGAGCTGGACTCAGGACCGGCCCACCCTGGGCCCGGCCGTCGTGGCGCTGGGTGGGCCCGAAGAGGCTGTCCTGGCTCCGACCTGGTCTGACGGCGAGACCGTCTGCGCGGCCACCGATCGATCCGGGTGGTGGAATCTGGTCGCAATCCCGGCTGTCGGCGGGACTCCCGAATCGTTGTGGTCGGTGGAACGGGACTGTGGCGTGCCCCTGTGGCGGCTCGGCCTGCGAAGCCACATCTCGCTGACCGGTGGCCGGACCGCCGTGGTGTGCGCCGGGCGACTGCACCTTCTCGACACCGCCAGCGAGCCCACAGCGATAGCGACACCATTCACCAGTTGGCTGCCGTGGCTGGCCGCCGACGGCGACATCCTCGTCGGAGTCGCCGCCGCCGCGGACCGGCGCCCGGCCGTGGTGCGCGTCGATACCCGAAGCGGCCAGTGGACGGTTCTGGACGAGCCCGACCAGCCCGATACGACCTGGGCGCCCACACCGACACTCATGGACATCCCGACCGATGACGGGCGATCAGTGGCGGCCGCGTTCTACCCGCCGACCTCTCCGATCACGCGGCTGCCCGACGGCGCGGCGCCTCCCGGCGTGATGTTCGTCCACGGCGGCCCCACCGCGGCCTTTGCGCGGCACTACCAGGACGACGTCAGTTTCTTCACCAGCCGCGGGCTGGCCGTTGTCGCTGTCGACTACACCGGATCCAGTGGCCGCGGCCGCCGACACCGCACCGCATTGTGGGGGCGGTGGGGTGTCGTCGACGTCGATGACTGCATTGTGGTCGCCCGGGTGCTGCTCGCCGCCGGACGGGTCTCGGGCCTGGTGATTCGCGGCATGAGCGCGGGCGGTCTGACGGCGTTGTCCGCGCTGTCGCGAACCGGGCAACCCTTCGCCGCGGGAGTTTCCTACTATGGCGTCGCGGATCTGGAGGACCAGGCTGAACGGACCCACGAGTTCGAGTCCCGCTACCACGACCGGCTAATCGGGCCGTGGCCAGCTGCGCGCGAACTGTATCGGCAGCGATCACCGCTGGCCCGGATGGCTACCGTGACCCACCCGGTGCTCCTGCTCCAGGGTCTGCGCGACCCGGTCGTGCCAGCGGCCCAGACGCGTGCGGTCGCCGCCGAACTCGCCCGACGCGAAGTCCCGCACGCGCTGCTCACCTTCCCGGACGAGGGGCATACGTTCAGCGATCGGGATGCGATCGCAACGTCGCTGCAGGCCGAGCTCAGCTTCTACGGCCAGGTCTTCGGCTTCGAGCCGCCCGGCGTGCCCAGCCTGCGGTTGACACCCGACCGGGCCACCGCGCTGGGCGAACCGTGATGAGGGATGCCCGCACGATCCTCATCACAGGCGCCACCGACGGCCTGGGCCGCTCGCTGGCCGATCGCCTCGCCGCCGGCGGCGCCCAGGTCATCCTGCACGGCCGTGACCCGATCAAGCTCGAACGGACCGCACGCGAGCTCTCGTGCCGTCACGGGTGTCCCGATCCCCTCACGATCTGCGCCGATCTCGCCGATCTCCGGCAGGTCCACGACATGGCCGAGGCCGTACCGTCGCTGACCAGCCGCCTAGACGTGCTCGTCAACAACGCCGGGATCGGCTTCGGCGCCCCAGGAGATGAGCACCGGCAGCTCAGCGCGGACGGTCACGAGCTGCGCTTCGCCGTCAATCATCTGGCCGGTTTCACGCTGACGCTGCGCCTGCTTGCCCCTCCTGCGCCTTTCGTCATCGGCCCGGATCGTGCACGTTGCCTCGATAGGTCAGAGTCCGATCGATTTCCAGGACGTGATGCTCGAACGCTGTCCGTGGCCATGGAAAAGTCCCCGGTAGTGGCCAAGTCGAGGTCCTCGCTGGTGGCCAAGTGAAAGTCCCCACTCTTCGTTCGTCGTGTTGGCCGGGAGTGTGAGGCCTGGGCGGTGACGGTTGCGGTGTCTGCCAGTCACCGCGCCGCCCAGGGAGCTTCCATTGAAGTCTGCGAGGGAACGTATGGACATCATTTCGGCCTACCGCGTGGTGGGCACCTATCGTGGGGCTGCTGCGATCAGCGGTACCACACCGAAGACGGTGAAGCGGGTGATCGCCGGGCACGAGTCGGGCGAGGTCAGGGCGGTGCGCGCGCCGCGGGAGCACAACTACAACGCGGTCGTCGATCTGGTGGTCGAGCGGATCGAGAAGACCAAGGGCAAGATCACTGCCAAGCGGCTGCTGCCGGCGGCGCAGGCGGCCGGGTACGTGGGGTCGGCGCGGAACTTTCGGCGCCTGGTCGCGGAGCGGAAAGCCCTGTGGCGTAAGGACAATCATCGTGGCCGACGTCCGGCGGTGTGGTCGCCGGGTGAGCATCTGGTCATCGACTGGGGGGTGCTGGGCAGGCTGCACGTGTTCTGCGCGGTGCTGGCCTGGTGCCGGGTCCGGTTCGTACGTTTCGCCGCCGATGAGCGCGCTGAGACGACGATGGCAATGCTCGCGGAGTGCTTCGAGACCCTCGGTGGTGTCCCGGGGGTGGTGCTCGCTGACCGGATGGGTTGCCTGAAGGGCGGCGTGGTCGCCAACGTCGTCGTCCCGACCGGTGACTACGTGCGCTTCGCGGCGCACTACGGGTTCCGGCCCGACTTCTGCGAGGCGGGCGACCCGCAGTCGAAGGGGATCGTGGAGAACCTGGTCGGCTACGCCAAGACCGACCTGATGATCCCCGGGATCGACGGGTCAGGCGAGGCCTTCGGTGATCTGTCGGCGGCTAATGCCGCCGCCGCGGCGTGGTGCGTGGAGGTGAACGCCGCGGTGCACAGCGAGATCTGCGCGGTGCCGGTCGAGCGGCTGGCCGTCGAGCGGGAGCTGCTCGGACCGTTGCCATCACTTCGGGTCGGCATCGGGCGGGTGGTGACCCGCAAGGTCGACCGGCTCTCCTGTGTCCGGTTCGCCTCGGCGCGCTACTCGGTCCCGACCCGGCTGATCGGTGCGCAGGTGCGGCTGCGGGTGGAGTCTGACCGGGCGTTGATCATCCTGACCGGCGCCGGTGAGGTGGTCGCCGAACACGGCCTCCTCGCACCCGGTGGGGCCTCGGTCCGCGATGATCACTACGGCGGTCCGCGTCCGGCACCGCGGCGGGCGGTCCGACCCAGAACCCTTGCAGAGAAACAGTTCTGCGCGTTGGGGCCGGTCGCGGAGGCGTTCATCACCGGTGCCGCCGCGGCCGGCAACACCCGCCTCGGGCCCGAGCTGGCCGAGCTGAACCAGCTGCACGCCGCGCACGGCGACACCGCGTTCGGAGAAGCGCTGAGTAGGGCGGTTGCCTTCGGTCGCTGGCGCGCCGCCGATGTCCGTTCGATCCTGGCCGCCGGCACCGGGATCGCCGAGCCGAGGGCGGCCGGTGATGCGCTGGTACTCGAGCTGCCCGTCGTCCCGGTCCGCTCGCTGGCCGACTACGCGATCGAGGCCACCACCACCGGCGGTGGGCGATGAGCGGCGCTGCGCCGGTCCTGGCGCCCGACCTCGTCGACGGGCTGCGCCGGCTGAAGCTGGCCGCGATGCGCACCCTCGCCCCGGAGTTACTCCTCACGGCCAAGACCCAACGCTGGGCGCCGGAGGAGCTGCTGCGCACCCTGGTCGAGGCCGAGATCGCCGCCCGCGACGCCTCCAACGCCCGCACCCGGATGAAGTCCGCGGCGTTCCCGGTGATCAAGACCCTCGACGAGTTCGACCTCACAGTGTCCTCGATCAACAAGGCCACCCTGGATTACCTCGCCAGCCTGGAATGGATCACCGCGAAGGAGAACCTCTGCCTGGTAGGACCGGCCGGCACCGGCAAGTCTCACCTGCTCGTCGCCCTCGGCGTCGCCGCCGTGGCCGCCGGGCACCGGGTCCGCTACTTCACCGCCGCCGAGCTCGTCGAGACCCTCTACCGCGGCCTCGCCGACAACAGCGTCGGACGAGTGATCGACACCCTGCTCCGCAACGATCTGATCCTGATTGACGAGGTCGGGTTCGCGCCGCTGGACGACACCGGCGCGCAGCTGCTGTTCCGCGTCGTCGCCGCGGCCTACGAACGCCGGGCACTGGGCATCGCCAGCCATTGGCCCTTCGAGTCCTGGGGCCGGTTCCTGCCCGAACACACCACCGCCGTCAGCCTGCTCGACCGGCTGCTGCACCACGCCAACACCGTCATCACCGACGGCGAGTCCTACCGCATGCGCGAAGCCAGAGCCAAGGGAGACACCGCCACGAAGAAACGCTGATCAACCCGAAGGGTGGGGACTTTTACTTGGCCACCAGCGGGGACCACAACTTGGCCATTGACATCCTTCGGATCAAACCAGTCGAGCGAACACAGCCGTCACTACCGCGCGTCAAGACTCATCTGCCGCGGGGCCGAGCAGCCGCTGGGCGCACCGTAAGGGCAAGGACGCACGGCACGGGGTCGCTGGGCGGGGTTGCCCCGGTGACCCGCGTCGACGTCTCGTCGCGGTGCCGCAAGGATCGGCTTTCAGTACGTGCGTGGCGCTGGCCGGTGCTCGGTCGGCGTGGCGCTCACGGCCGGTTGAGAAGCAGTCCAGAGAGCACCGGCGGCCGACGCTATGCCCCGTCGGCGAGCCCTGGGGCTAGCCCCAGAGGGTGGCGCCCATGCGGTCGGCGGCCTCCTGCGCCAGCGCCGGCATGACGTGGCTGTAGATGTCGGTGGTCGTGCGCATCTGGCTGTGTCCGAGCAGCTCCATCACCACGCGCGGGTGCACACCGGCGGTCAGCAGCAGCGTCGCTGCGGTGTGGCGGCCGTCGTGCAGGCGGATGTGCCTGACGCCGGCGTCCTTGAGTAGCTGGCACCAATAGTCGTAGTCGGAGTGCTTGTCGATCGGGTGACCGTTTGCCTGAGCGAAAACGAGGTCCCACTCTTCCCACTCGCTGCCTGCGACCAGCCGATCCAGGTCCTGTGTTTCGCGGTGCTTGCGCAATGCGTCGGTCAACGGCCGCGGGAGCGCGAGAGTCCGTCGGCTGCGATCGTTCTTCGGCTCTTCGAAGACGATGCCCCTTCCGTCGACTCGGTGCAGTCCTCTTCGGACTGAGAGCCGGCCGGTGTCGAGATTGATATCACGCCACTGCAACCCCAGGGCCTCAGACTGGCGCAGGCCGAGCGCGAGAGCGACCGTCCAGCGTGCTGCGTTTCGCCGCCCCTCAGCGGCCGCCATGACCCGCCGCGCCTCGTCGACATCGAGCGGCATCGGAGTTTCCGCTCGCCGCTGCATCGGCGGCTCGACCAGCGAGGCGACATTGCGGGCGACGCGGTCGCGCTGTAGGGCGACCTTCAAGGCGCGGTGCAGCATCCGGTGCACGCGCAGTACCGTGGCTGGCGAAAGGCCGCCCTCGACCATCTCGGCGTAGGCCTTCTCGACGTGCTCGGGCATGAGCTGGTCCAGCCGGCGCTGGCCGATGCGCGGGACCAGATGCATGCGGATGATGCTGCGGTAGCCCTGCAGGGTCCGGGCCCGGACGCGTGCGGGCGCGATGTTGTCGACCCAGTAGGTCAACCAGTCCTCGACGCTGATCGAGCGGCCAGCAGCCTGGACCGATCCGGCGTCCCGTTTGGCCTCCAGCTCGCGGAGCTTCCGTACGACGTCGGCGCGCGTGACGGACGAGACGTGCCGGCGATCGCGCTTGCCATCGCCCTTGATACCCATCGAGACGTAGCCGTGCCAGCGGCCGTCCGGCCGTTTGATGACCGTGGAGCGCCCCGCCGCGCCGCGTCCTGCCGCCATCCTGCGTCCTCTCGTCGGTGCTCTCGTTGATCGTGCGCTGACCTACCGACAGTCGGCAACGGGTCAGGCTGCATCGGGAGCCGGTGGACCTGGCTCGAACAGCTCGTCCTGATCGCTGGTAGGCCGTGTTCGCCCGTGTCGGCGGATCGGGACCGGGGGAGCCGGCGGGAATACGGGTGTGTCCAGCCGGGCGACGTAGCGCTCGAGTTCTCCGCGCAAGACGCGGCAGCTGCGGCCGATGTGAACTGGTCTGAGCTCGCCAGACCCGATCAGCGCGTACACGGTCGTACGCCCCACTCGCAGCACCCGTGCTGCCTCCGAGGTCGTGAATAGCAGCTGGTCCGGGCACAGCGCGAACGCAGCGGTCGTGTTCCTGTTCGGATAGCAGTCGGTGCTCATCGGGCCGGCCCTCTCGGTGGTGCACTGGGCGGTTGCTGGTGTCGAGCGGCGTCGACGGCGATGCGACTGCGAGTCAGACGATCGGCTTCCGCATCGGGCGGCGGCATTGCCTGGTGCCGAGCGATGGATTCGGGGCAGTCGCCGGCGAGTCGGTAGGTGAGGGCGCGCGCCGGGTGCTGGTCGGGCAGCTGCGCCCTACCGATGAGCTGCGGAAGGCGGCGTTCAACGTCATATCCGGTACGAGCCGCGTCCTCGATCGCGCTGGCCAACCAGGGCCAGCTCGAGTCCGCTGCGATACGGGGATCGATGTCTTCGACGAGAGCCTTCCAGCGGTCGGCCGGGAGGGTCATGGCTCCGATGGCGTCCTGGATACGCGCATCGAGCTCTCGCCGGTAGGCCGGGGCTTCGTTGTCCGGCGGACCGCAAGGCTCGGGTGCGGAGCCTGGGCACCCTGAGGCGGCCCGCCAGATCGCGACCTCACGTGCGACGTCCGGGTTTGCGCTGCGCAGCTTCGACGCCCATTGCTCGTTGGGCAGCTGGTCGGCTGTGATCTCCTCGGCGAGGCCCGCGACCAGGGCGTGGCGCTGGCTCAGATAGTCAGCCCACGTGTCGTCGTCGGTCAGCGGCGGCCCCGGCAGCCAGGGCAACGGGCCTGGGGCGACGCGGTTCTCCGAACCGGCAACGGCCACCGCCTCGCGGTAGCGCTCCGCCGCATGGCGCAGCCGAGGTGCTGGGTCGACGTCGAGTTCATGCTGACTCGTCGCCGACTGCCGTTCCGACCCGCGAGCCAAGACTCGTTCGAGAACCTCCACGCTGGTCGGCGGCCGGATCGCCTCCGGGGTCGTGGCATCGTGCGGACCCGCCGCACTTGTGTCGACGTAGACGTGATTTCCGATGCGGCCACGGGTCATCGCGACGTAGAGATCCTCTCGGGACTCGCGCCCGCTCAACACCGCGTGGCAGGTGTCGGAAGTGCGGCCCTGAGCGAGGTGGATCGTCGTCGCGTAGCCGAGCTCGACATGCTGCTCGACGTACGCCTTCGGCAGTCGAACGATCCGCCGTGATGCGAGATGCCTGGCTTGCAGCGCACCGTCATCGGCAGTTGCGACGACCCGCCACCGGTCGCCGTTCTTCACCCAGTCGGTCGATGTGATCGGAAGCCGGCGGTCGTTGCGTCGCGTGACGATCAGGTCGCCGGCACTCGCCGACGAGCCGTCGTGCAGCCGCACCTCCACTCCAGCGGACAGGTTGGCGAGGCGGTCGGCGCGGGCACGGGCGTTCAGGTCGCGGACCGTGTCATTTGTCGCGGCCAGTAGCACCGACGCGCGCCCAGCGGCAACGTCGGCCCGCCACGCCGCGAAGGCAGTGTCGATGATCGTGTTGCGATCTCCGGCGTGGACGCGATCGTGGTCGAGGTAGTAGCCGAGCGCGATGGGGTGGCCCGTGCGCAGCGCGAGCGAAGCGTGGCCCTCGACCGGATCACGGAACCGAACGGGCGTGTCCAACGTGGCGGCGCCCTGGGCCCGGGCGATGTCGCGTAGCACGCCACCGCTGCCGACCGCCGCGAGCTGCCGGGTGTCACCGACGAGGCGGACGCTCCCACCGCGCTGGAGCACGTACGCGACGGTCCGGTCCAGGTCGAAGGTTCCCGCCGTGCCGGCCTCGTCGATGACGACGAGCGTCCGTGCATCGATGTCGTGCATGCCTGCGGCCAGCCGCCCGGCTTCGATCCCGTGCAGCAACTTCGCCACCGTGTCGGTCGCGGCCCCCAATGCTGTGCGCAGCTCGGCCGCGGCGGCGGCCGACGGGGCGAGTCCGACGACGCTCCCGCCATCCTCTCGCCAGGCGCGGGCCAGAGCGCCGAGGGCGGTGGTCTTGCCGGTGCCGGCAGGCGCGAGGGCGAGCTGGACGCGCCGGCCCGAGGTCGCTAGATCGCGTACCAACTGTTCCTGCTGCGCGTTGAGCGACCGGCCGCCGGCGCGAGCCTCCAGGAAGGACAGCTCGACGAGCCCGTCGGCGGCCCGCCGCCCATCCATGCGGGCCGCGCTGGCCAGCAGCCGACGCTCGGCCTCAAGCACCTGTGGGGAGGTGTACAGCTGCGCGCCGGCGACCGTGAACACGCTCGAGCCGTCTTTGCGCCGAAGTGCCAGCGGCTCGGAGATGTCGTCGCGCCCGGCGCCCAGAGCTATCGTGACAGCCGGCAACAGCGCGACCTCGACAGCGGCGTCCACCTGCGCATCGACATCGACCAGCGGGATGCAGTCGGCCCGTGCGAGGCGTTCGACCTCGGCGCGCAGGTGGTGGACCTTCCAGGTAGCTCGGGTCGAGGACACCCTGGCCACCGCCCGGCGTCCTGCGCGCTCGGACCAGCCAAGGCTCACCGTCGCCGTCACCGGGGTGCGATCGGCTCCTCCGGAGATCCGGGCCAGCATGCCGTCGATGACAGATTCGCCGCCGAGCACAGCGGCCGCCTCCTGCCGCCAGCAGGCTCGCTGCTCGGCGAGCGATCGCGGGCCGTGCTTACCGGGACGTGTCGCGATGGTTGCCTGGCCGAACAGATCGTGAGTCTCGCCCGCGTCGGGCTGGCGACCATGCCGGCGTGAGAAGTCGGCGGCCAGCAGGGCCTGCCGCTCGCTAACTGCGCGCCGCCGAGACGACCACACCTGAAGCAACGCCGGCTCGAAGCCCACGATCTCGCGGACCGGACGCTTGCCCCGCTCGGTCGGACGGTCGGCGAAAACGACGCCGAGGCGATCGACCAGCTGCGCCTCGAGCCGGGTGTTGTAGCGCTCGGACGCGGAAACCGCCGCCTTGTGAAGAACGCGGCCGTCCAAGGCAAGCCATCGTCCGTCCGCCGTACAGACCTTGTTCGAGATCGCCACATGCGTGTGCAGGTCCGGATCGCCGGCGCGCGAGTCGCGGTGCACGAAGGCGACCGCGAGCAACCCGCCGACATCGACCTGCCGGGTCCCGTTACGGCCGAGGCGGGTGAACACTGCCGTGTCCTCCAACCAGCCCACGACATCGCGGACCGCAGCGTCATGCGCCCCTTCAACCTGGGCGGCGACTTCTGGCCCGGCGAGAGCCCAAAGCGCCGACACGCTCTTGACGGGGGAGAACGCCAGGTCATAGCCGGCGACCGACGACGGGCCGGGGCGGGTGACCCTGGTCAGGAAGTCGGTCAGCTCACGGGCGTCGGCCGGCAGCCGGTCATAGTCGCGGGCGAACCACGTACGACCCAAGTCCGTGCGCAACCGCGCACGGGTGGCGGCGGTGACGGGCGCCGCGCCCGGCTGCCCGAGCGAGTGATTGTGCTCGATGATGCGTTGCGCAAGGTCTCGCCGGAAGGGGGTGCTGCGGGCCCGTACCTTGAACGGCAAGCCGAGTTCGGTGCGGGCGACGGCGGTCCCGTCGAGGACCGCCCGCTGCTCGACAGCAGCGGCATAGGGGTGCCGGCCGTGACCGAACAGGGCGACCATCTGTTGCTCAAGCACCCGCTCACCGAGCCTCGGGCCGTCGGGGAGGTCGGCCAGACCCCGCCCGAGCCACACTCCGGGGGACTCACCCCGCTCGCTGTAGTACTCAGCGAGATTCCCGTGACCGACCGCAGGACCGTCGTTCGCGGCCACCTGCCGGGTCAGGTACGTGTAGCCGTTCCCGGCCGACAGCTTGTGCAGCGTCATCACCACGCACCGCCGGATCGTGAAGCGTTCATTCGATGCCTCCTCGCGCGGGGACCCCGTCACGTGGAGAGGGCGCGAAAAGTCGCCGATTGGTGACACGTTGGGGCGAGAAACTTCTGTCGAGACGCGGAAGCACTCGCCTGACGATCCGCACGAGTGTTCGGATACGGGTCAGATGAGCCCTTGGGCGGGCAGTGTCAGGTCGCGCCCGAGGAGTGTCAGGTGACGGCCGCACGACATAGAAGGGCTAGCGGCCCAGCGCCCGCTTACCGTGGCTTATGGATGGCCCGATCCATAACAGGCCATAAAGGCGGCATCGATCCCGGCAAGCGCTAAACGGGCACGCGTACGGCGTTGCTCAGCCTCCGGCGTCCTCGCGGGCAGCCACATCGGCGTAGTCCGCCAGCGTCGATCCCGGGAGCTTCGTAGTCAGCGTCAGTCCTTGTCTGGTCCACACGGCGATGAGCGTCCGCCTGCACCTGCCGCGCTGCGGTTCCCAGGCCCGACGCATGTAGTCATCGTCCGGGCTCCATCGACCAGCCAGCCATTCTGGAGCATCGACATCAAAGCGGCTCCCGGCGACCGGGCTCTCAAGCAGCCAGGCGTGGTCGCTATCGGCCTGGATCAGGACTCGGCCGCGCTCGTCCTCGTACAGATTGATCCGCTCGGGCGTCACCGTCGCGCTCCTCTTCCAAGATCCTTGACCTGACGATATTATTTCGATATGGCTTTTGTGGTCAGGCTCAACCCCCAAGACACCGAGGCGCTGCGAGAGCAGGCGGCTCGGGAGCACCGGTCTATGCACGAGGTGGCGGTGCTCGCGATCATGGGCCGGATAGCAGCCGAT
>JBBQZQ010000071.1:0-18754 GCA_038207565.1 Mycobacteriales bacterium | reverse complement strand
CGCGTCCCCGACCTTGAGCACGCCGGCCGCGACCTGCCCGGCGTATCCACGGTAGTCGTGGTTGTCGTCCGACCGGGGCCGTACGACGTACTGCACGGGGAACCGCACGTCGACCAGGTTGCGGTCCGAGGCGATGTGCACCTCCTCCAGGTGATGCAGCAGCGCGGTGCCCTCATACCACGGCATGTTGCCCGAGCGGGTGACCACGTTGTCGCCGTTCAGCGCCGACACCGGGACGAAGGTCAGGTCTCCGATGTCCAGGCGGCTGGCGAACTGGGTGAAGTCGTCCTTGATGGCCTCGAAGACGTCCTGGTCGTAATCGACGAGGTCCATCTTGTTCACACACACCACGAGGTGCGGGACGCGCAGCAGGGTGGCCAGGAAGGCGTGCCGCCGGCTCTGCTCCGTCAGCCCGTTCCTGGCGTCCACCAGGACCACGGCGAGATCGGCGGTGGACGCCCCGGTGACCATGTTGCGGGTGTACTGGATGTGCCCGGGTGTGTCGGCGATGATGAACTTGCGCTCGGGCGTGGCGAAGTAGCGATAGGCCACGTCGATGGTGATGCCTTGCTCGCGCTCGGCGCGCAGGCCGTCGGTGAGCAGCGCCAGGTCCGGCCCGTCGTGCCCGCGGGCAGCGCTGGACACCTCGACCGCGCTGAGTTGATCCTCGAAGATTGCCTTGCTGTCGAACAGCAGGCGTCCGATCAGCGTGGACTTGCCGTCGTCGACCGATCCCGCGGTCGCGATACGCAGTAGCTGCGACATCTAGAAATACCCTTCCTTCTTGCGGTCTTCCATGCCGGCCTCGGAGATCCGGTCATCAGCGCGCGTCGCGCCGCGCTCGGTGATCCGCGCGGCGGCGACCTCGGCGACGACGAGCTCCGGTGTATCGGCACTGGACTCCACTGCGCCCGTGCAGGTGGCGTCGCCGATGGTCCGGAACCGCACCTTGGCCTCGAACGGCTCCTCGCCGTCTTGACGGGTGATGAAGCGCGGGTCGTTGGCCAGGAGCATGCCGTCGCGCTCGATCACCTCACGCTGGTGTGCGTAATAGAGCGAGGGCAGCGCGATCTGCTCCTGCAGGATATAGCTCCAGATGTCGAGCTCGGTCCAGTTCGACAACGGGAAGACGCGAATGTTCTCGCCCTTCCTGTGCCGACCGTTGTAGAGGCTCCACAGCTCCGGACGTTGGTTGCGCGGGTCCCAGGCGCCGAACTCGTCGCGGAAGCTGAACACCCGCTCCTTGGCGCGGGCCTTCTCCTCGTCGCGCCGCGCGCCGCCGAAGACCGCGCCGAATTTGTTTTCCCGGATGCCGCGCAACAGCGACACCGTCTGCAGCCGGTTGCGGCTGGCCCCCGGCCCGGTTTCCTCGGTCACCCGCCCGGCGTCGATGTCGTCCTGGACGCTTGCCACGATCAGGCGCAGCCCCAGCCGCTCGACCGTGTAGTCCCGAAAGGCAAGGACCTCGTCGAAGTTGTGACCGGTGTCGACGTGCATGACCGGAAACGGGACGGGCGCCGGCCAGAAGGCCTGCACCGCGACGTGCAACATCACCACCGAGTCCTTGCCACCGGAGAAGAGCAACGCCGGCTTCTCGATCGTGGCAGCGACCTCGCGGAAGATGTGCACCGCTTCGGCCTCAAGCTTGTCGAGGTCGGTGAGCTCGTACGTCGTAGTCATCGGGGGCCCTTCTCGACCAAAGGAACAGGGAATGCGCTTTCAGTCTGCCAGCTTGCGGTCCGGCAGGCGGACCGAGGCACTATGAAGCGGTGACTCGCACGGTCGGCGCGGACGAGCTGCGCTCGTTGGTGCACGCGGGTGGTGTCACCGTTCTCAGCGGGGCCGGGCTGTCGACCGAATCCGGCATCCCGGACTACCGGGGGCCGACGGGCGCCCTGCGTCGGCACGCCCCCATGACCTACCAGGCATTTGTCGGCGATCCCCGCGCCCGGCACCGCTATTGGGCCCGCAGTTACCTGGGGTGGCGGCACCTTGCGGGAGCCCGCCCCAACGCCGGGCACCGCGCCGTCGCGGCACTGCAGCGGCTGGGTCGCGTGAGTGCTGTGATCACGCAGAACGTGGACGGCCTGCACCAGGCGGCCGGGGCTGCTGACGTCGTCGAACTGCACGGCGGGCTGGACCGTGTGATCTGTCTGACATGCGGGGCCCGAGAGTCGCGCACGGCGATCGACTCGCGGTTGCACGCGGCCAACCCGGACTTCGACGCCGAGGTGAACCGCATCAACCCCGACGGCGACGCCGAGCTCGCCGACGAGCGGCTGGACGGATTCCGCATGGTCGGCTGCTTCCTGTGCCATGGGGACATGGTCAAGCCCGACGTGGTGTTCTTCGGCGAGAATGTCCCGCGGGACAGGGTCGAGCGCTGTTTCCAGCTGGTCGATACCGCGCGTTCGCTGCTCGTGCTCGGGTCGTCGCTGACGGTGATGTCGGGCTTTCGCTTCGTGCGCCGCGCGGCGGCGCAGGGCACGCCGGTGGCCATCGTGAACCAGGGCCCGACCCGCGGGGACGAGCTGGCGACCTTACGAATCGACGCCGCGCTCGGCGATGTGCTGACTGCTCTCGTGTGAGTGCGGTGCTTCAGGATTTCTCGGCCCGGACGCCGCTGTAGGGGACGGAGTCGTCTGCCAGCTGGTCGGTGTTGACGACGACGCGCTCGCGGATCAGCGGCTTGATCTCCTCGATGACGTCCCACACGTTGACGTTCATCGCGGCCATGATCCGGTGCTCGTCGTCGAGCCAGAACGCGACGAACTTGCGGCGCTCGACGCTTCCCCGAACGACGACCTGGGCGAAGGATCCCTGCGGTGCGTGCCCGATGTACTCCATGCCGAGGTCGTACTGGTCGCTGAAGAAGTACGGCAGCTCGTCATAGGTCACGACGTCGCCGAGCATGGCCGCAGCGGCCGCGGCGGGCTGCTTGAGTGCTGTGGCCCAGTGCTCGACCCGGATCCGGCCGAATAGTGGATGGTCGTGCAGCGCGATGTCGCCGACGGCGTAGACGTCGGGGTCGCTGGTCTGCAGCGACGCGTCCACGAGGACCCCGTTGCCCACGGCAAGACCGCCGTCCATGGCCAGATCCAGATTGGGCAGGACGCCGATGCCGCCGAGGACCGCAGTGGCCTGGACGGTGGAGCCGTCCGAGAGCTGCACCGCCGCGACCCGGCCGTCCTGAGACACGATCTCGTCGACCTCCAGACCCATGCGCAGGTCCACGTCGTGCTCACGATGCAGATCGTGAAACATCTTGCCCATTTCGTGGCCCAGGGTTCCGAGCAGCGGCAGCTCCGCCATCTCGACGAGGGTCACCTCGGTGTCGGCCTGCCGGGCGGCTGCGGCGACCTCGAGACCGATCCAGCCGGCGCCGATGATCACGAGGTGCCTGCCGGTGCCGAACTGCTCACGAAGAATGTCCGCGTCCCGGCGGGTTCGCAGGTAGAAGATGTTCTCCGCGACTGCGCCGGGCATGCCGAGTAGGCGCGGTGACGCGCCGGTCGCCAGCAGCAGCTTGGCGTAGGACAGCGTCGTGTCGTCGCTGAGGCTGAGCTCGTGGGCGTCGGTGTCGAGCCCTGTCGCCCACACGCCGAGCCGCAGGTCGACGTCGTGCTCGCGGTACCACTCCGCCGAATGCACGACCGCGTCCTCGAACTCCGTCGCGCCCTGCAGGTACCCCTTGGATAGCGGCGGGCGTTCGTAGGGAAGCTCCTGCTCGCCGGCGATGACCGTCAGCCTGCCGTCGAAACCCTCGGCGCGCAGTGCCTCGACAGCCTTGGCGGCCGCGAGCCCGCCGCCCACGACGACGATCTGCTCAACGTTCTCGCTCTCAACGTTCTCGCTCTCAACGTTCTCGCTCACGCGTTCCTCCGACGATCGATTGGGTGTCCACCTATACCCGCTTCCGTGCAGCGGAGACACCCTGTACCGCCAGTCTGACGACCAGGCATGATCGAGCACATGACCCAACAGGTGCGCGGAGTCGTCAGCATGGCCAAGGGCGAACCCGTCCAGCTCGTGACCATCCTCGTCCCCGACCCGGGGCCGGGTGAGGCGTTGGTGAAGGTGCAGGCCTGCGGGGTCTGCCACACCGACCTGCACTACCGCGAGGGCGGCATCAACGACGAGTTCCCGTTCCTGCTCGGCCACGAGGCCGCAGGGGTGGTCGAGGCAGTCGGCGACGGTGTCACCGACGTGGCGCCGGGCGACTTCGTGATCCTCAACTGGCGCGCCGTCTGCGGCGACTGTCGGGCCTGCCGGCGCGGGCGACCCTGGTTGTGTTTCAACACCCGCAACGCGACGCAGAAGATGACCCTCGAGGACGGCACGGAGCTGTCCCCGGCCCTGGGTATCGGCGCGTTCGCGGACAAGACCCTCGTCCACTCCGGGCAGTGCACGAAGGTCGATCCGTCGGTCAAGCCCGAGGTCGCCGGGCTGCTGGGCTGCGGGGTGATGGCCGGCATCGGGGCGGCGATCAACACCGGTGGCGTCGGACGTGGGGACAGCGTCGCGATCATCGGCTGCGGCGGCGTCGGCTGCGCGGCGGTCGCCGGCGCCCGTCTCGCGGGCGCGGCAAAGATCATCGCGGTGGACGTGGACGACCGGAAGCTCGAGACGGCGCGCGGGCTCGGCGCGACCCACACCATCAATTCGCGGTCGTCCGACGCCGTCGAGCGGATTCAGGCTCTGACTGACGGGTTCGGCGCCGACGTCGTGATCGACGCGGTCGGCCGGCCCGAGACCTACGAGCAGGCGTTCTACGCGCGTGACCTGGCCGGCACGGTCGTCCTCGTCGGCGTGCCCACCCCGGACCTGAGGCTCGAACTGCCACTGCTGGACTACTTCGGGCGCGGCGGCGCTCTGAAGTCCTCGTGGTACGGCGATTGCCTGCCCTCGCGGGATTTCCCGATGCTGGTCGACCTGCACCTGCAAGGCCGGCTGCCGCTGGACAAGTTCGTCAGCGAGACGATCGCGCTGGACGCGGTCGAGGAGGCCTTCACGGCGATGGGACGCGGCGACGTGCTGCGCTCGGTGGTGGTGCTGTGAGAAAGCGCAGCGAGCGAACCATGGGCATCGGGCTCATGAGCGAGCCAACCGTTGGCATCGGGCTCGGCCGGCCGGTCGCAGCGAAGCGAGACCGGACATGACGCTGCGTGTGGATCACGCGGTGACGTCCGGAACCTTCAGCCTCGACGGCGGCACCTGGGACGTGGACAACAATGTCTGGGTGCTCGGCGACGACGCGGAGTGCCTGGTGATCGACGCACCGCACACGGCAGCACCGATCCTCGATCTCGTCGGCAGCCGGCGGGTGGTCGCCGTGGTGTGCACGCATGCCCACGACGACCACGTGACCGTGGCGCCCGAGCTGGCAGCAACGTGCGGGGCGCAGATCCGGCTGCACCCGGAGGAGGACGTGCTCTGGCGCCAGTCGCACCCGGATGCGTCCTACGAGCCGTTGGCCGACGGCGACGAACTCACCGTCGCGGGCTCGACGGTGACGGTGCTGCACACGCCTGGGCATTCACCCGGCTCGGTGTGCCTGCTCGTTCGCGACCTGGGCGCCGTCTTCACCGGTGACACGCTCTTCCAGGGCGGGCCGGGCGCGACCGGGCGGTCGTACTCCGACCACCCGACGATCCTCGCCTCCATCCGCGCGCGCCTGTTCACCCTGCCGGGCGACACGGTCGTGCATACCGGGCACGGCGAGGACACGACGATCGCTGCCGAGCAGGCGTCCCTCGCGCAGGACTGATCAGGACGGCTGCGCCATCACGCTGGCGTAACACGGGTCCCATGAGTCACAATGGGCGCAGACACACCATCGACCGGACGGACCGCTGGGGAAGGCGTCGCCGTCGAGTCAACGGAGGTGTGCGATGACGAATGCCCGTACGGGATCCACCGCTGGTCGGGCAATACCGACCACCCGCGGTGTCGTCTACATGCACTGCTGCCCGTCCGCTATCGCTCCACATGTGGAGTGGGCGCTGGCCGGCGTCCTCGCCAGCCCGGTGCGTCTGGAATGGTCCGCGCAGCCTGCGGCACCGATGCATCTGCGTGCCGAGGCGTCCTGGATCGGTGTCGTGGGCACGGGTGCTCGACTGGCCGCGGCACTACGCGCCTGGCCGATGCTGGTCTTCGAGATCACCCAGGACGGCACGGCGGTGTCCGACGGTGAGCGCCTCGCCTACGTGCCGGGACGCGGCTTCCATCGCCGTGCGGTCTCGGTGAACGGTGACGTGGTGGTCGGCGAGGAGCGGCTGCGCGGCCTGCTCGATCGCGCTCGCACTGCCGAGGACTACGCACACGGCCTGGCCGAACTGCTCGGCACAACGTGGGACATCGAGCTCGAGCCGTACCGCCTGGGCGGCGACGGCGCCCCGGTCACCCTGCTGCACCAAGTCGTTTGAGCCGCGTCGGGTGAGCCGCGTCGGGTGAGCCGCGTCGGGTGAGCCGGGCGGCCCAGCGGAGTCCCCGGCTGCTCAAGCACCTCCCGGGTCACGTGTAGGCGTCCACGCCGAGGTAGATCGCGAGCCCGATACCGGCAACGGCGATCAGCGTGCGCAGGACCGGTGCCGGCGAATGACGCACCACGATCGGGCCGGTCCGTCCGCCGATCAGCAGCCCCGCAGCGAGGGGGACAACGGCGATCCAGTCCACCGGAGCGAACACGGCGAAGACGAGCGCCGCCACGCCATTCGCCAGTGCCAGGACGACATTCTTCAGCGCCGTGCACCGGGCGAGGGTCTCGGAGGTGGCGGCGAGGAACAGCGCGAGCAGCAGCACCCCGGCGGCTGCGCCGAAGTAACCGCCGTAGCAGCCGATCGCGAACACCGCGCCCAGGACGCGGGGCGAGTCCGTGTACGGCGCGGCGTCCGGATGCTCGATCGGCCGCTTCGTGAGCAGGATCGTCAGCGAGCCGAATCCGATGAGCCACGGAACTATCCGTTCGAAGAGCCCGGACGGACCGGCGAGCAGCAGCACGCTGCCGGCCGTCCCCCCCAGCACCCCGGCCACTCCCAGGCGCACCACCCGGCTGCCCTGGCCCCGCAGTTCGGGTCGGGATCCCGAGACCGAGCCGACGCCGTTGAACACGAGCGCGACCGTGTTGGTGACGTTCGCGGTCACCGGCGCGAGCCCGGTGGCCAGCAGGGCCGGGTAACTGAGCAGCGACGCGAGACCGGCGATGCTGCCGGTGAGTCCGGCGCCGATGCCCGCAAGCATCAGGAACAGACCCTGCCAGAAGTCCACTAACGCGCGACGTTACGAGGCGAGCGCTTCACGGCGCGACGCACAGCAGTTCGCGCAGCAGGTGCATCGCGACCGCGACGGCGCGGGTGCGCACGTCATCGCGCGAGCCGGGCACCATTATCCGGCGTGGCAGCAACCTGTCGGCGGTCGCGACGCAGAGGTGCACCAGGCCGACCGGCTTGTCGGCGGTGCCTCCACTCGGCCCCGCGACGCCGGTGATACCGAGGCCGACGTCAGAACCGATGCGGGCACGGACGCCGGTCGCCATGGCCGCCGCCACCTCGGCGCTCACCGCGCCGACCCGGTCGATCAACTCGAGCGGGACACCCAGCAGCGCGTGCTTGGCCTCGTTGGAGTAGGTGGCCAGACCGGCGAGCAGGTAGGCCGAGGAACCCGGCCGGGCGGTGAGGCGCGCTGCAACCAGGCCGCCCGTGCACGATTCGGCAGTCGCGACCGTCCCGCCACGCTCGATCAGTGCCTCGGCCACGACGTCGTCGACGGTCCTGCCGTCCAGGGAGAACAGGGTGTCCGCGAAGGACGCGCGCAGTGCCGCCTCAAGGGCGTCGTAGGCCGGCTGCGCCGTGGGCCCGTAGCGCGTGACGATCTCCAACTCGCCGTCGCGCAGGCACGTGGTGATCTCAAGGCCGTCGAACTGCGCCTTGTGCTCCCGCAACGCGGCTGCGAGCTCGGACTCCGGGGTACCCCACAACCGGATGGTGCGCTGGCGCAGCTCGGCACGGGCAGCCAGCGCGACCTGCACCGTCGGGTTATCTAGCACTTCCGGCCACATGCCCTGCAGTTCGCGCGGTGGGCCGGGCAGCACCACCACGGGTGGCCCGTCGCGCCCGTCGGCAACCGGGACCACTAGACCCGGGGCGGTCCCGACCGGCGCCAGCACGGCGGCGCCCTCGGGGACGAGAGCCTGTTTGCCGGTGGCGGCCGCGGTCGCGGCGGGATCCATCCGCCATCCGCGCCCCCGGCTCAGTTCGGCGACGATGGCGGCGATCCGCCGTTCGAGCTCAGTGTCCATCGCCAGCGGGCGTCCTTGGAACGAGGCGACGATCTCCGCGGTCAGATCGTCGGCGGTGGGGCCTAACCCGCCCGAGGTGATGATGAGGTCGAGGCCGGAACCGGCGAGGAACGCCAGCGCGCCGCGCACGTCGTCGGGGCGATCGCCCACGATCACGACCTGGGCGATGTCCACCCCCAGCAGGCGTAGCTGTTCGGCGAGCCACGGTCCGTTCCGGTCGGTCACCCGACCGGTGAGCACCTCGGTTCCGGTGACGACGATGCCCGCACGAGTGCTCACGTACCGAATCGTAGGCAGGCGCCGGCCGGTCGACACTGCACCCCTGGCCGCGCCCGGGACGCCGCGAAGGATGCCGCGAAGGATCAAGTGGGACCATGGAGCAGATCTCGGTGGCGACCATAGGGAGGGAGCCGGTGTGGATCTTGCAGTGCACGGGCAGTCGAGCGCGGGCGACGGCGAACCTTCCGGTGTTCTGGTTGTCGACCCGCCGCTGGACCTGCGCGCACCCGCACTCGCGCGCCAGCAGGTTGCCGGCCACGGCGCCGCTCACGCTCCGGACCGGGCGCGCGAGGCGGTCGACGAGGCCGTGCCGTTGGTCTCCGAACTCGTGACGAACGCGCTGCGCTACGGCGCGGCACCGCTGACACTGCGCGTGCGCGTGCGGTCGAACGGGATCCACGTCGGGGTCAGCGACGCGTCGCGCCACCTGCCCGTCGTCGCCCCGTCCCCCCTGACGGGCGTACCCCGTCGGGACGAGGCCTGTTGATCGTCGCTGCGATCGCGAGCGAATGGGGCATCGACACGAACGTCGCGTCGACCGGGAAGACCATCTGGTTCCTCGTCGCCGGCGAGTGACCGGCCCGCTTGCTCGTTGGCTGCAGGAGACCGAACGGTCATGATGTACCCGTGACATTGCCGCGCCTGAGGCGCCCGCTGCTGGCAGGCGTACTTCTCCTGAGCGCGCTGCTCGCAGCGGGGTGTACGTCCTCCGCACACCCACTGGCAGCCGGTCCGCCGCGCGCCTCGTCCGTCGCACCTTCGACCGCCGCGCCCTCATCGCCTTCGACGGGCACGCCGACCGCGCCCGGGTCGCGCCAGCACCAGGTGATGACCGCTCCGGCAGTGGCCGTCGCCGCGCTGCGTCCGGGCCAGCGTTGGATCGACCTGCCGATGCCCGGCGGCAGTTACCGCCCGCAGGCCGATGCCGGCGGGACGGACGATTATCGCTGCCTCCTGCTCGACCCGAAGATCGCGACCAGCTCGTTCCTGTCCGGTGTCGTGCTGCGGCCCGGCAACCCGGCCCTCGTGCACCACGCGATCCTCTACCGGGTCGATCCCGATCAGGTGGCCGCAGCACAGGCGAAGGACGCGAGCGACCCGCGCCGGGGCTGGTCGTGCTTCGGCGGTCCCGGTCTGCCCTCGAAGGGCGGCGTGATCGGTCAGCTCGACTCGGCGCCGTGGGTCGCGGCCTGGGCGACCTCCGGCGGCGAGCAACGCTTCGCGGCCGGCACGGGCCAGCAGATGGCGGCCGGCAGCCGGGTCATCCTGCAGATGCATTACAACCTGCTCAACGGCGCCGGCGTCGACAACACCGATGTCACACTGCGCATGGCGAAGCCCGGGGCGCGCCTGCAGCCGCTGCGCACGCTGCTGCTGCCCGCGCCGGTCGAGCTGCCGTGTCCTCCCGAGGAGTCCGGGCCATTGTGCGACCGCACCGCTTCGGTGTTCGACGTGGCCCGTCGCTTCGGCGACCAGGCGAGCAGGACCGTCGCCGGTCTGCAGTTGCTCTGTGGTGGCTCGCTCACCGACATCAAGGCCGGCCCTACCCAGACCTGTGCCCGGCAGGTGAACGACACCATCTGGATCCGCGCCGTCGCCGGCCACATGCACCTGCTCGGCACGTCGATCCACGTCGAACTCGACCGCCGGAGCGGCACGGTCGAGCACCTGATCGACGTCCCCGTCTGGAATTTCGACGACCAGCGCGCCGCCGTGCTCGCGAAGCCGGTCAGCGTGCATCCCGGCGACGAGCTGCGGGTGAGCTGCAGGCACGATGCGTCGCTGCGCCACAAGCTGCCGGACCTCGCGAAGCTGCCCCCGCGCTACGTCGTGTGGGGCGAAGGATCATCGGACGAGATGTGCCTCGGGATCGTCAGCTACACCAAGAGCTGACGACGATCACGCCTTGCGGAACAGCAACGAGGCGTTGTGCCCGCCGAAACCGAACGAGTCGTTGACGGCGACGGTCACCGACATCTCACGAGGCTCGCGAGGCACGTCGACGTGAAGGTTGTCGTCGGGTTCCTCCAGGTTGATCGTCGGCGGGACGACGTCGTTCTGGACGGAGAGCACGGTGGCTACCGACTCGATCGCGCCGGCTGCGCCGAGCAGGTGCCCGGTCATCGACTTCGTGGCGGTGACCACGGTGTCCTCGCCGAACAATTCAGCTATCGCGCCGGCCTCACCCATGTCGCCGACCGGAGTCGACGTGGCGTGGGCGTTGACGTAGACGACGTCGTCGAAGGAGAGCCCGGAACGCTCGATCAACAACGTGAGCGCACGCACCTGGCCGGACTTGTCGGGCTGCACGATGTCGTGGGCGTCCGACGTGATTGCCGCCGACGCGAGCACGGCATACGGGGTGCGCCCCCGGGCCGCCGCCGACGACGATCGCTCGAGCACGAGCACGCCCGCTCCCTCACCGAGGACGAAGCCGTCACGGCCCTTGTCCCACGGACGTGACGCGCGCTCGGGTTCGTCGTTGCGGCGCGACATCGCCCGCATCTGGGCGAAGCCAGCAATGTTGAGCGGATGGATGCAGGCCTCGGTGCCGCCGACGACAACGACGTCCGCGCGGTCGAGGCGCAGCAGGTCGAGCCCGTAGGAGATCGCCTCGGCGCCGGACGCGCAGGCGCTGACCGTCGTGTGCACGCCGGCTTGCGCGCCGACCTCGAGCCCGACGTAGGCCGCCGGGCCGTTCGGCATGTTCATCGGTATCAGCAGCGGGGAGACCCGTCCCGGACCCTTCTCCTTCATCAGGTCGTACTGCGCCAGCAGGCTCGTGACGCCACCGATGCCGGTGCCGATCACCACAGCGACACGGGTCGGATCGAGACCGGCGTCGCTCGCCCTGCCTTCGAATCCGGCGTCGGCCCACGCCTCGCGGGCGGCCACGATGGCAGCCTGCTCGCTGCGGTCCAGGCGCCGGGCCTGCGACTTCGGCATCGCCGTGGCCGGGTCCGTCGCCATCGGCGCGGCGATCTTGACCGACAGATCCTCGGCCCAGTCCTGGGTGAGCGCGACGACGCCGGACTGGCCCTTGAGCAGACCGGTCCAGAACGTCGCCACGTCACCGCCGAGGGGGGTGGTCGCACCCAGACCGGTCACGACGATGTCGTCCATGCGAAGTGTGGTCATGATTGCGCTCCTCGTTCGGTCAGGTTGCTGAGATCAGGCGTTCGAGTCGATGTACTTCACGGCGTCGCCGACGGTCTTCATCTTCGGCAGCTCGTCATCGGGAATCTTGACGCCGAACTTCTCCTCGGCGGCCATCGCCACCTCGACCATCGACAGCGAGTCGACGTCGAGATCATCGACGAAGCTCTTGTCGTCGGTCACGTCCGACGGCGACACGTCGGCAACCTCTTCGAGGATGCTGGCGAGACCTGCACGGATCTCCTCGGCACTAGCCACGGGGATCTGTCCTTTCGATTGGTGATGCGTCGACCCGGACGGGAGGACGTGGGAAATCAGGGAGCGAGCACGACCTGGGCGGCATAGGCGAGACCCGAGCCGAAGCCCAGCAGTAGCACCGGACCACCTGAGGGAATCTCACCATGCTCGACCATGCGGGAGAGCGCGAGCGGTACCGACGCCGCGGAGGTGTTGCCGGATGTCACGATGTCGCGCGCAATGACCGCGTTCGGGACGCGCAGCCGCTTGGCCAGGATCTCGATGATGCGCAGGTTGGCCTGGTGCGGCACGAACGCGGCGATCTCGGAAGGGTCGACTCCGGCGCGCTCACACGCTTCCAGTGCCACGGGCGCCATCTGCGACGTGGCCCATCGGTAGACGGCCTGCCCTTCCTGACGGAAGAACCGCGACTCCGCGTCGATCGCGATGGAGTCGTGCAGCGTGCCGTCACTGCCCCAGACGATCGGGCCGATGCCCACGTCGTCCGACGCACTGATCACGGCGGCGCCGGCGCCGTCGGCAAGGATGATGCAGGTGCTGCGGTCGTTGAGGTCGAGCCAACCGGAGAAGCGCTCCGACCCGACGAGCAGCACATTGCGTGCCTGGCCGGTACGGATGGCCGCCGAGGCAGCCCCGACGCCGTAGACGAACCCGGAGCAGCCGGAGCTGATGTCGTACGCGCCGGGCGCCTGGATACCGAGACGGCTCGCCAGCTGCGGCGCGGCCGCCGGGACGGGCTCGGGCATGGTGCACGTGGCGACGATGACGAAGTCGATGTCGGAGGCATCCACGCCGGCGTTGGCCATCGCCTTGCTCGACGCCGCCTCAGCCATGTCGACGACGGTTTCGTCGGGATCGGCCCACCGGCGCTCGGCGACGCCGACCCGCGACTTGACCCACTCGTCGTCGGTGTCCACCCCGCGCGCGATCAGGTCGTGGTTGGTGACGACATTGGCCGGACGGTAGTGACCGAGGCCGCGGATGCGGCTGCCGGCAGAGCCTTCGGCGGAAGCGATCATCAGTAGTCCGCTCCGTTCTGGATCCGGGCGACCGGTAGGCCGGCCGCCACGATGTCCCCGTCGTGCCGCAGCCATGCTGCGAGCACGCCGGGCTTTTCCGCCACGATGCGGTGCTCGTCGCGGTTGTTGCGGATCGTGCCCAGCTCGGTGCCGGCTGCGATCGTACTGCCCTCGTCGACCTCCGCAGCGCGGGTGAACACGCCCTCGGCACGGGTCACGACGACGCGGAACTCCGGCGTGAACTCGCCCGGTCCGCTCGGTGGGCGCGCGTCCATCATCGTGCGGGCCCGTGCGATGTCGTCAGGGGTCTTCACGGCCAGCAACTCGACGCCGGACAGCTCGCGCTTCGCGATACCGGTCAGAGTGCCTGCCGGCGCGAGCTCGATCGCCGCAGAGACCCCGAGATCGGCGCAGGCCTGCAGGCATAGGTCCCAGCGAACCGGCAGGGTCACCTGGCGCACCAGGCGGGCCACCAGCTCACCGCCGGTGGTGACGGGCGAACCGTCGGCGTTGGACAGCAGTGCCGGACGCGGCGTGATCGCCTCGAGGGTTGCGGCGTAGTCGCCGAGCGCAGCCTCGGCAGGTGCCATGTACCGGGTGTGGAACGCCCCGGCGACGGGCAGGGGTCGCACGCGCGCGCCGGCGGGCGGGTTCGCAGCGAGCTTCTCCAGCGCGTCGAGGGCCCCCGCGGCGACGATCTGGCCGGCGCCGTTGCGGTTCGCCGGGGTCAACCCCGCGGCCTCGATGCCGGCCACGACCTCGTCCGGGTCCCCGCCGAGCACCGCCGACATGCCCGTCGGGGTCGCTGCGCAGGCGGCTGCCATCTCGGCACCACGACGCGCCGCGAAGGCGACGGCTTCGAGCGGGGTGAGCGCCCCGGAGACCGCGGCGGCGGTCAGCTCTCCGACGCTGTGGCCGGCGACGACGCGCTCGCTGTCGGCCTCGAGCCCGAGGCGAGAAGCCACCACCAGCCCGAGCGCGACGATCAGCGGCTGGGTGACGGCAGTGTCCTTGATCTCGTCAGCCGCAGCGGTGGTGCCGAGCCGGAGGAGGTCGAGTCCCGCGGCGTCGGAGAATGCGGCGAGCTGGCTGTCGACGCCCGGCAACTCCAGCCAGGGCGAGAGCATTCCGGGCGTCTGCGCGCCCTGGCCCGGCGCAAATATGGCTATCACGCCTACCACCCTCCTGTCCCATCGGTCAGCTCGGCGAGGACGATACGGACACTGTTCTGGCTGCCGCGACTGTAGAGACCGCACAGTATCGGGTCCCCGACGCCGGGCATTTCGGCCGTATGTCAGTAGGTTATCGCGCAGCAACCGTCAGCGGACCTCCGCAGCCTCAGCGGCCCGCCGCGGCGAGGATGCCCAGGACGATGGCCAACGGCTACCGCACCGACCGGCTACCGCGGCTACCGCGGCGTCCTCGGCTTCGTCGATCTCACGCTGCGCGTACCCGCTCGCTAGCGTGAGGGCATGCCGCCGCGGGACCCCGTCGCCGATCTGCGTCAGATCGCCTTCCTGCTCGAGCGCGCACGCGAACCCACCTACCGCGTCAAGGCGTTCCGCACCGCCGCCGGGGTCGCCGACGAGCTGGGCACCAAGGAACTGTCGACCCGCGCGGCGGGCGGAACGCTCACCGAGCTCGCCGGGATCGGCGACAAGACCGCGTCGTGCATCGCCGAATCGCTACGCGGCGAGCAACCGGGTTACCTCGCGCGCCTGCTCCGCACCGAGCCCGAGCCCGTCGACCCGGCGACAGCTGCGTTGCGGCAAAAGCTGCGGGGCGACTGCCACGCGCACTCGGACTGGTCCGATGGCGGGTCACCGATAAAGGAGATGGCGCTGAGCGCGCGCGATCTCGGCCATGCCTACCTCGTGCTCACCGATCATTCACCGCGGCTCAAGGTCGCGAACGGGCTTTCTTTGGAACGCCTGGAGAAGCAGCTGGACGTTGTCGCCGCGCTGAACGAGGACTTCGCCGCGCACGCCAGCTCCGGTGATGCGCAGCCGTTCCGGATCCTGACCGGCATCGAGGTCGACATCATCGATGACGGCACGTTGGATCAGCAGCCGTCCGTGCTGGCCCGACTGGATCTCGTGGTGGCGAGTGTGCACTCCAAGCTGCGCATGCCGTCGAAGGAAATGACGCCGCGCATGGTCGCCGCGATCTCCAACCCGCACACCGACATTCTCGGCCACTGCACCGGACGGCTGGTAACCGGTGGCCGCGGTACCCGGCCTGAATCGGAGTTCGAGGCCGATCTCGTGTTCGCCGCCTGCGCACAGTTCGGCGTGGCTGTCGAGATCAACAGCCGTCCGGAACGACTCGACCCGCCGCAGCGGTTGCTCAGCCAGGCCGTCGACGCGGGTTGTTTGTTCTCCATCGACACCGATGCGCACGCGCCGGGTCAGCTCGACTGGCAGGTGAACGGATGCGAGCGTGCGATCGAGTGCCGGGTCGACCCGTGCCGGATCGTCAACACCTGGGCGATGGACGAGCTGCTGGCCTGGACGGCGGATCACGCGGTGCGTTCGTGATCCTGCGTGCGGCCGAACGGTTCATGATCGGGCAACCGGGTATCGACACCTGGCACTGCTTCTCCTCCAGCGGTCACTACGACCCGTCGCGCCTCGGCGTCGGTGCGCTGATCGCGGTGGACGAGCACGTCGTGGCGCCAGGCGCAGGTTTCGCCGAACACGCCCACCGCGGTGTCGACATCGTCAGCTGGGTGGCTGCGGGCACGTTGTGCCACAACGCCGACCTGCTCGTCGCGCCCGGGGAGGTGCTGTTGCAGTCGACCGGTTCGGGCATCCGGCACACTGAAGGCAACGGTTCCGCCGCGCCGCTGCGGCTGATCCAGATGGCGCTGCTCTCGCCCGTCGACACGCCGTCCACCCGGCTCGTCGAACTGCCGCTGGCGATCGGCGGTGGGCGCTTCGACGTGCACCGTGTCGGGACGCGTGAGCTGGTCGCGCCTGCCCATCTTCTCGTCGTGCGCGGCCGATTCGAGTCGGGCACAGACCTGCTGAGAGCGGGCGACAGCGCGACGGTGGACGCCGACCACGCCGTCACGGGGAAGGGTGAGTTGTTGATCTGGGAGCTGGCGTGATTCTTGCCACGTCTGAACGCCGGCACTTCGTAGGCTCGACGCACCTGCCCTGCTGAGCCGAGGAGTAACGCCCATGACGCCCCTGCCGCTGTCACCCGACGAGCTGCTGACCACCACCCGCTCGGTGCGCAGGCGTCTGGACCTGACGCGGCCCGTACCGATGGAGCTCGTGCGCGAGTGTCTCGAGATCGCCCTGCAGGCGCCGTCCGGTTCGAACCGACAGGGCTGGCAGTGGATCGTCATCGTCGACCCCGACGTCCGCGCCGCGGTGGGGGACTTCTATCGCCGGGCCTTCGTCGAATACGCCGCAGCCGGGGCGGCGAACGCGACGCGCTATGCCGGGGATCCGGCACGGCAGGCGACGCAACAGCGCGTGAGCGACAGTGCGGCGTGGCTCGGCGATCGGATGGGCGAGGTGCCGGTGCTGGTCCTCGCGTGCTGCACGGCGGACGCGCTTCCTGCAGGCAATCAGGCGGGTCTGTGGGGATCGCTATTGCCGGCGGCCTGGAGTTACCTGCTCGCCGCGCGGGCCCGCGGGCTCGGAGGGAGCTGGACCACACTGCACCTGCGCTACGAGGCCGAGGTCGCGCAGTTGCTCGGCCTGCCCGACGACATCAGGCAGGGCGTGCTGATCCCGACCGCCTACTACACCGGTGACACGTTCCGCCCTGCTCCGCGCGCGCCGCTGGACACCGTCCTGCATGTGGACCGCTGGTAGCCGTCCGACCGGCGCCTCCTACTGTCGGACCGGAGGGCAAGTGAGAACGAAGGAGAACCGGAATGCGGGAGTGCGACCTCGGCGGTCTGACCGTCTCGGCCCAGGGACTGGGCTGCATGGGCATGAGTCAGAGCTACGGAACGGCGAACTGGGACGAGTCGATCGAGACGATCCATCGCGCGCTGGAACTGGGCGTGACCTTTCTCGACACCGCCAACGCCTACGGCGCGGGACACAACGAGGTGCTGGTGGGCCGAGCGCTGCACGACCGCCGCGACCAGGTGCAGCTGGCTACCAAGCTGGGCATCGACAACTCCGCGGGCGAGCGTGTTCTGCGGGGAAAGGCCGGCTACGTCAAGCAGGCGTGTGAGGACTCGTTGCTGCGTCTGGGCGTCGACGTCATCGACCTCTACTACCTGCACCGCCCGCCGCAGGACGCCGAAATCGAGGAGACCGTCGGCGCCATGGCCGAGCTGGTGACCGACGGCAAGGTGCGCTACCTCGGCTTGTCCGAGGTCGACGACACGCTGCTGCGCCGCGCCTATGCCATCCACCCGATCGCCGCCGTGCAGAGCGAGTATTCGCTGTGGACGCGCGATCCCGAGACGACCGTGCTGGACGCGCTCCGCGAACTCGGTGTCGGTCTGGTGCCGTTCTCACCGCTGGGGCGCGGATTCCTCACCGGAACGGTGGACCTGTCCGCCTTCGGCAGCAACGACTTCCGCGCCAGCAACCCGCGCTTCGTGGGAGAGGCTGGCGAGGCGAACCAGCGGATCGCGGACGCGGTCGCCGCGGTGGCTTCGCGCCACGACGTCCCGGCGGCCGAGATCGCGCTCGCCTGGGTGCATGGACAGGCGACCCGGCTCGGCGTTGCCGTGGTGCCGATCCCGGGCACCAAACGGAGGAAGTGGCTGGAGCAGAATGTCGCCGCGCTCGACGTCGAGCTGACCGAGGCTGACTACGCCGAACTCGACCCCCTCGGCGCCCAGGTGGCCGGCGCCCGCTACTGAGCCTGGATCGACCGATGAAGTAGCTGCTTACTGCCTGTCGTAACGGACGAATGCCCTGCTGTGTAGGGAGAATGTGGCTTGCGAGGGTCACATTTCACCGAACCAGGAGGGCATCCGCGAGATGCAAGCTTCTCACGCTCGATCGGCTGTGTCAGCCAGGCTTCGACGACCCGAATCTGGCGTCGCGCCGGGCTCGTCCCGGTGCTGGCGCTGGCGCACTCGTGCGGGCTGGGCGGGCTGGTCGCCGACAAGCTGAGCCCGCGCGGGGAGGGCAGCGCTAACGCCGCCTATCGGAAGGTGCCGGCGCTTGGCGGGGGGCACGGTCGCCGGCGCCGATTCGATCGAGGATATGGATCTGCTGCGCCACGGCGGGATGGACCGCCTCTTCGGTGGGGTGCGGGCGCCGTCGACGCTGGGCACGTTCCTGCGCACGTTCACCTTTGGGCATGTGCGTCAGCTGGACTCGGTCGCCGCCGACCTGCTTATCGCCTTGGCCGAGGCGACACTGCTGCTGGCCGCAAGCGAGGCGATCGCCCACGTGGACATCGATGACACCATCCGCGCCACCTACGGCTATAGCGGGGGCTGGCGGGCAGCACCACAATCATCCTGTCCGCCAAGCACGGCCAGTCACCAGAGAACCGCGCAGCCCTACGACGAGTCGACGACGGCGCCATCATCGATGCCATCAACGCGGCGTGGGCCGATAGCCATCCCGGCGCGAAACCGCTGGTCACCTTCTCCGTCGATGACGACGCCATGCTGATATGGCTGTCCAATCGCAGCTTCGCCGCGCTGAGCTTCGCCAAGAACTACCTGCTCAGCCACTCCGCGCCGGCCAACAAGGACGGCGACCCCAAGGGCACCTTCTCCACCACGGTTACGTTCTCGGGCCTGATGACGGTCTAC
>JBBQZQ010000070.1:0-18847 GCA_038207565.1 Mycobacteriales bacterium | reverse complement strand
GGTGTTCCCCGAGGGCGAAGACCCCGCCCGGCAGATGGCCGCCCTGATCAGCACCTTCGCACCGGCGCCGGTCGCACGCTGGCTACCGAAGCCGCTCGCCACCCATCCACGGCTCACGACGCTCGGCGCCGCGCTCGTCGCTCTCGTAGTGGCTGGTGTACTCGTCGTCGCCCTGGAGCGGGGTGGCGGGAGCACAGGGCTGAAGGCGCTGAATGAGAACTCGCTCGGCGTGGTCGATCCCAGCAACGGCCACCTCATCGGGCAGGTCGGTGTCGACGCCGGACCGACCGCGGCGGCCGCTGGCTACGCCTCCGTATGGACAGCGAATACCGACGCCAACAGTGTCTCGCGAGTCGACCCGTCGACCCGCCAGGTCAGCCGAACGATCCCGGTCGGCACTGCCCCGTCGGCGATCGCGACCGGGCTCGGCTCGGTATGGGTGGCCAACAGCGGCTCGGGAACGGTGTCGCGGATCGATCCGACGACCGACGCGACGCAGACCATCACCGTCGGCGGGGCTCCGGGTGGCCTCGTCAGTGCCGCAGGCTCGGTATGGGTGACAAACACTGCAGCCGGCACTGTCTCGCGCATCGACCCGTCCCAGAACGCGGTCGTGCAGACAATCCCGGTCGGCCGAAGCCCCAGCGGCATCGGCACCGATGGCGACGGGCAGGACATCTGGGTGGCCAACTCGGGCGACAACACCGTCTCGAAAATCAACGCCACCGGCGGTAGCCATGCCGTCACGCAAGTCATCGGTGTCGGCAACGACCCGAAAGGCATCGCGGTGATCGACGACAGCGTTTGGGTCACCAACAACCTCGACGGCACAGTCGCGCGAATCGCGACGACCGGCACGTCGGTCGGAGGGACACTTCCCGACGTCGGGGCCGAGCCGGCGCAGATCACCGTCGTCGAGGATCGCCTCTGGGTCGCGGCGCAAGGAAGTGAAGCGATCGTCGAGATCGACCCCGCATCCGCCGAAGTCATCCGCACCGTTTTCGTCGGGGCGGTCCCAGCCGGCATCGCGGCGGCGGGGGGGCGGCCGTGGGTGACGACGACGATCAACCCGAGGGTGCATCAGGGCGGCACGGTCCGCATCCTCGGCGCGGACGTCGGCTCCGTCGACCCGAGCTATTTCGCAGACATAAATGCAGTCTGGTTGCTCAACGGCAGCTATGACGCGCTCATCGGATTCCGCCATGCGACCGGCGCCGACGGGACGGTTCTCGTGCCGGATCTGGCGAGCGCCATCCCCGAGCCGACGGACGGTGGCCGCACGTACACCTTCCAGCTGCGTCCCGGCATCCGGTGGTCGACCGGCGCACCGCTCACGGTGGCCGACGTCGGCCGCGGGATAGAACGCGCAATCGCATCCGGGAACGACCCGCAGCTGCAGCAGTCGATCGTCGGCGCAAGCGACTGCGGGCCAAGAACGTGCGACATCAAGGGCATCGCCTTGGACGCCGCCGCCGGCACCGTGACGATCAAGCTCGTCAGGCCCAGCGGCGAGTTCCTCAACGATCTCACCCTCACTCTCGCGGTGCCTGCCGCGACCCCACTCGGGCCGCAGACCCGGCCGATCGCGGCAACCGGGCCGTATCAAGTCTCGAACTACGTCCCGGGCAAGCTCGTCGTGCTTACCCGAAACCGGTTCTTCCACGTGTGGTCGGCGCCGGCACAGCCAGCCGGCTTCCCCGCCAGCGTCCAGTGGCAGATCGACCCAACCGGCGACAACAAGAACGCTGCCGAACACGTCGCGACCGGTCAGACCGACTGGGCCGATGCCCGCGGGGCAGCCACCGTCGGCGCCCTCCAAGCCCGGTTCCGGGGTCGGCTGCACGTCATGCCCACCGAAACGATCCACGGCCTGTCGCTCAACACGCGGGTCCCACCGTTCGACGACGAGCGGGTCCGCCGCGCGCTCGCCTACGCCATCGACCGCGTCGCGATCGCAGACGACTGGTTCGCGCCGGCAACCGTGACCTGCCAGATACTGCCGCCGAACTCCCCGGGATACCACCCGTACTGCCCCTACACGCTGCGCGCTGACGCCACGGGAACCTGGAAGGCGCCCGACCTCGCCACCGCATTGCGCCTCGTCCAGGAGTCCCACACGAGCGGCATGACCGTCGATGTCATCTCGTCGCCGCGGCTGGCTCCGGCCCTGCGCCACGTCGTCGCGGCGCTGACCGAGCTCCACTACGACGCCCACCTCGTCATCAAGCCGGATACTGCCATCTTCGGCTACGTCGCCGACTCCCGGAACATGGCGCAAGCAGGTTTCTACGGGTGGGTCGCAAGCGATCTGAGCGCGGCGAATCTCCTTTCGTTGTACCGGTGCGACGCGTTCACGCGCGCGAGCGAGTCCAACCTCAACCCGGCGGAGTTCTGTGACCCGTCGATCGATCACCTCATGAGCGAGGCCGAACGAGCTGAGCTGTCGTCGCCGGCGGCCGGGAACGACCTGTGGGCTCGGGTCGATCGGCGCATCGTAGACGCGGCACCATGGATCCCGCTCGTCACTCCGTCGTGGGTCGACGTCATCTCGGGGCGGGTGCACAACTACCAGCGCACCCCTGTGCTCGGCGTCCTGTTCGACCAGATGTGGTTGAGCTGACGCCGGGTGGTCTGCCGCGGACATCCTCCTCATCCCTTCTCGACCGGTCGAGCTGCCGCTACAGCTGCCGGGATCGGCGTGCGCTCCAGGCGCTCGCCGGCCATCGACAACAGCGACGGGGATGCGGACGACATGTCTGCCGTCGCACGGAAGTCGGCCGCGTCGATGCGCACGACGTCGGCAGGATCCAGCACGGTCACCGTGGCCGAGCGGGCCGTCCCGTGCAGCACACCTATTTCGCCGACATACCCAGGGGCGGTTACGTCAGGCATCGGTACCCCGTCCGCTACGACGCCCAGTCGTCCGCTCGCAAGCAACCAGATCGCATCCGGCTCATCGCCTTGGCGGATCAAGACGTCGCCAATATGCGCTGTTCGCCGCTGTCCTGCGGCTGCGAGCAGTTCGAGTGCGCTTCGCGGCGCGCCCGCGAAGAGGTCCAGTTCCTCGAGAAGGGCAACGGTGGGGCGAAGCGCTTCGGTGCTCGCGGCCGCATTCTGATCGCAGCGCGTCAGTGCCGGCAAGCCGGTTAGGGCGATCAACGGAAACGCGAGCCCGATGGCGGTCAGTGTCCACGTCAGCCCTGCCGTGGAAAGCACCAGACTCGCGCCGAGATTGCCGATCACAGTCGCGGCCAGGCACACGGCGCCGACAGCGGCCAGCGCGCGTCCGATGACAGCGCGCGGCAGATCGCGCTGAAGCACCGTGACCGCCAGGACGTCCACCGCGACCATCCCCATGCCGGACAGCAGCTGCATGAAGGCGCCGGCCACACCATTCGTGAGGTAGGCGCTGAGCCAGAACGGAATCGCCGCGAGCGCGATGCCACCGACGATCACCGGGGCGAGTCGGATCGCCGCAGACAATCGCTCGGCCCAGCCGGCCGCGATCAGCCCACCAACGGCGGACGCGGCAAGCAGGTACGAGTATCCGGCGGCGCCGGTCCCGAGATGGACCGAAAGCGGCGCGTACACGACGACCGCCGCGCCGTAGACGGCCGCGGCCAGACCCAAGAACAGCGCCAGCAAGAAGGTGGCCGGGGTGCCAATCAATGCCTGTACTCCTGCGGTCCACTGGGCGACGCGTGCCTCTCCCGGCTGGGCGTCACCGCGAGACCTGATGCGGACGCGCAGGAACAGCAACGCCGCCACAAGGTAGCTGACGGCATTGATCCCGACCGCGACCGCCGGTGCCCCCGCGAGCAGAAACAGTCCGCCGATCGCAGGACCGACAACGATGACCAGGTTCTCCAGCGCGGCGAACAGGCTGTTGGCTGCGATCAGCCGCGACTCGGGAACGAGCTCCGGGATCAGCGCCCCGGTGGCCGGACGGACTGGTGCGCTGACCACCACGTCGAGCACGGAGAGCACCGGAAGGATCCACAACGGGGCGTCACTTGCGACGGCGACCGTCATCGCCGCCATGACCCCGGCGCATGCGACGCCAGAGATCGCGACGAGCCGGCTGCGCTCGTAGCGGTCGGCGATCACCCCGGCCGCGCCGCTGACGATCAGGCCGGTTATCCAGCGAGTGCAAGCGATCACCGCGATCCAGCCGGTACCACCGGTGCGTTCGTAGGCGTAGGCGGCGAGCACCACGGTGTAGCCCCACGAGCACGTCTCGTCCACGAAGAAGGCACCGAGGAGGATCCGAAGGTCTCGTTGGCGCAGCACACCCGCGAAGCCGCGACGACCGTCTGAGCGCAACATCAGTCATCCCCGACGTTGGCGGCGACCGTACGCAGGACGGACTTGACCTGGTACGGGGTCAGTTCGGGGTGCTTGCTCAGCAGCCGCGCGACCAGTCCGGTGACATGCGGCGCGGCGAATGAGTTGCCAGTCGCGACGATCCGGCCGCGGTCCATCCATGCCACTTCGAGTTCGAGCCCGGGCGCGCCGAAATCGGCAGGTGGACACGGGTTGGCCAGCAGCCGGAACGGATCCTCGCCGTCGCAGGCGGCCACCGAGATGACGCTGCTGAACTGCGACGGAAACGTCGGGGAGAAGACATTGTTCATCGCGCAGACAAGCACCACGCCTGCATGGGCGGCCTCGTCGGCGACCTCGTGGAGGAGGCTGAACATGTCGGGCTTCCCGGTGGACAGCGACAGGTTCACCACCCGGGCGTCATGGGCGATTGCCCAGCGCAGCCCCGCGGCGAAGACTTCGCCCCGGCCGGATAACCGCGAACCGAGGACGCGCACGCTGCTGATGCTGCTGGCCGGCGCTGCCTTCCGAATGATGGCCGCGCACGCCGTTCCGTGGCCGTAGAGATCCGCGTGCGGGCCCTCCAGCGAGACGACGCGCTGCTCGTCCGTACTCCATTTCAGCGCGACCCCAGGCGTGGACGGTCCCGAGGCGTCGGGGTGCTCATGGTCGATTCCGCTGTCGATGACGGCGACGGAAATCCCCGCGCCGTCCGATCCGGCGAAGGCCCATACGGCGGTGACTGGTGGGCCGCCATCCCGAACGGTCGGCGGCGGGTCGAAGCTGTCCGACCACGCAGGTCTCAGCGATTCGTTGATGTCCGGCCCCCGCCGTCGCGGTTCACGAATGCGAGCACGTCGCGGAGGAGGCGCAGGCCTAGCCCGCGCTCGTTCGCACCGCTTCGGTAGAACTCGGCGAGGACGGCGGCGAACTCGTGCAGTTCGTGCTCGCGGTGGGTCGTCCGCGGCACTGCGGCGAGCACGGCGGACAGCGGGGCATCGCTGCCGGCTGCCTCGGCGAGTGCCTGCAGCAGTACGCGGCCCGCATCGGCGAAAGCCGTTGTCGCCTGGATCGCGGCTGCGGCCAGGTCCGCGAACTGGGCGGCCGCCTGCAGGTCACCGGCCGCACCGGGACGGGTCTCGTCACGATCGAGGACGCTCAAGACACCGAGCAGCCGGTCGTCCGCCTCGATCGGGACGACGAGCAGCGCGGTCGGGACGTAAGACGTGGATTCGGCAATGTCGCGAGCGAAGCGGGTGTCGCCGGACAAGTCCGAGACCGCGATCGGTTGCCCGCTCTGCGCGACCCAGCCGGCGATGCCGCGTCCGATCGGCAGGCGCACGTCGGCCACTGAGTCCGCACCGGCCCCGGACGCTGCCACATAGATCAACTCTTCCGCGTCGTCGTCCACGACCGCGACCGAGCACGCCGCCGCGGCGAAATACATGAGCGCGACCGCGGTCACCGAGCGAGTGCCGTCCAGGAGCGCCGATGGAGCGACTGTCTCGGCGAGAGCTGTCGCCAACGTTGCCAATTCGCCGAGCAGGTCAGAGGCGCCGTACTCGGACATCGACGACGACCTCCGCTCGCTACCGGTCGACGGACAGCCACGTTGCCGGGATCAGGACAGCCTGCTCCCGGCAATGCGGCGCTCCATCAGCTGTTACTTCGGGCGGACCGTGTGCCCCTCGACGTCGTCGTCCTCGTCGGCGGCCTTCGGGCGGACCGTGTGCCCCTCGACGTCGTCGTCCTCGCCGGTTACGCGGTAGCGGGCTCCGATGTGACCCTCGACGTCGTCGTCGTCGGTCGCACGCGGGCGATGCGCAGGAGCCTCGGCGGCCTCGGTGTCGGCATCGGGTCTGGTTTCGTCGCTCATGTCCTCATCCTCTCTCGAATGCTGACTAGGTAGGCAGCTGACGGAAGTATCGTAGGGTCACCCGCTGCGCGCAGTCACGATGCCGACAGCTCCCCTGTCGTACATACGACAGGTGCACGCGGTCGGTTCCCCCGACGGGTAACCGACCGCGTCGTCAGATGCTCAGCCGACATACAAACCTGCAGGTCGACCCGCGTGCCCGTCGATCCCGCCGAGGTCTCGTAGCAGAGCGCGTCGTTCTCGTTGCCGACCGTGACGGTCGCGCCCGAGAAGTCCACGTGCGCCGCCGGGCCTGCGGACGGTCGGCACCAACGGCGCCCCCGAAGCCGGCCGAACCCACGCTCAGCACTCCCTTGGCGGTCGGAATTCTCGGACTGCACAGCGACGACGTACGCGACAGCACCGAACTGCGAGATGCCGCCGAGCCCGCCCATCGCGTCGGCCGTACCGGACCCCAGGTGCGTCATCGACCGGGCACGCAGCCTGGTCTCCTCGGCGAGTTCGGCGACAGCGAGGCCTCGGGTGAACCGTTGCGCCCGGCCGGCCAGCGGGCCTGCGGGAACTCCCACTCCCGGCTGCCGACGGTGTACCGGTACTGCTGGACGAGTCAGAACCCCTCGTCGGCGCAGGAAATGACGAGCGCGGAGTCCCGTTCTTTAGGACCGTGTACGTCCCGGGCGTCCCGTCCGGGGATGCGATGCCGTCCTCGCGCTGCCGCAGCCATTGGTTCGCGAAGACCTCCCGGCTGGACGTGGTGCGGATGGCCTCACCGGACTCACGCGCCCAGCGTCCCAGACCTCGATGTTCGGCTAAGGTCAGCGACGCATCGCCGGAGCGATCAGGGGGACCGGATGAACTCGAAAGAGCTACAGCAACAACTGGCCGGGGTCGAGCTCTTCAGCGGACTGAGCAAGAAGACGCTGGCCCAGGTCGTGTCCAGCGGTCGGTTCACCGACCATATCGGCGGCCACTAGGTCATCGTCGAGGGTGCCGGCGCCACGGGTTTCCACGTGATCACGTCCGGCCAGGCTCGGGTCACGACTGGCGGAGCGGTGCGTCGCACGCTCGGCGTCGGCGACTACCTCGGCGAGATCAGCGTGATCGACGGCAAGCCGCGTTCATCGAGTGTCGAGGCGGTGGGCAAGTTGCAGACCTTCATGATCCATCCGTCGGCCCTGCAAAGCTTGATCACCGAGCAGCCCAAGCTCGCGGCACAACTCCTGCTCGTCCTGTGCTCCCGACTGCGCGAAGCCGAACGGCGCAACTAACGCGGTGAAGCCGCTGCGATCGAGTTCACTACCGCCGCGGCGGGCCCGGCATATTAGGTTCAGTGGCATTGTTGCGTTGGTCGAGCCTGCGGGTCGGGACAATGCTTGGATGATCACCTCGAGGCCGTCGATGTCGTCCGCTCCGGGCGGGTACCGGTTCCCGCGCGAGGTGATCGCGGTCGCGGTGCGCTGGTACCTGCGCTACGGGCTGTCGTACCGCGATGTCGAAGAGTTGGTGGCCGAGCGTGGTATCGAGGTCGACCACGTCACGGTTTATCGGTGGGTGCAGAGCTTCACCTCGGAGTTCATCGACGCCGCCCGTCCGGCCCGGCACGCGTCCGGTACCAGGTGGTTCGTGGACGAGACCTACGTCAAAGTGGCCGGCCGCTGGACCTACCTGTACCGGGCCGTCGATCAGCACGGCCAGGTGATCGACGTGCTGGTCTCGACCCGCCGCGACGCGGCTGCCGCACGCGAGTTCTTCACCCGAGCGCTGTCCGTCGGTTCCCCGCCGGTCGAGGTCACCACCGATCGGGCACCGGTCTACCCACGGGTGCTCGCGGAGCTCGTCCCGGCCGCTCGCCATGTCACCGAGCTGGACGCGAACAACCGAGTGGAAGCCGATCACGGCCGGCTCAAGGCACGACTGCGGCCGATGCGCGGACTCAAACGCCTGGCCTCCGCGCGGACAGTCTCGGCCGGGCACGCGTTCGTGCAGAACCTGCGCCGCGGCCACTTCGAATTAACGGCCGGTGTTGCCTTCCACGATCGGGTCCGTGTCGCGTTCGACGAACTCGCAAACTGCCTCTGACTCGGCCAGGACGCGTTCAACTCGGGCCGGCGCGCCCGACCATCGTCAACGCAACAGTGCCTGCTCATTCAACATCCCTGCCTCTACCTGGTCACCCGATCTCTGGACCCCACCGGCCAAGGACGGGCACGATGGACCATGCGGTGGAAGCCAGCGCTCAACGCGTTCGCGATCACCTTCGCCGACCGATCCCGGCCGACGAAGACTACTGATGAACACCGCCGGAAACACCGTTAGCGAGATAGACCCTCCCCCGGGACTGCCCCGAGTTCTGTTGACTCGGCGGGTGTGGAGCATCAGGCCGCGGTTGCGAGCTGACGTTGGAGCAGTTCGAATTCTATGGGCGTGAGCTTGCCGAGGGCGCGCTGGCGGCGTCGGCGGTGGTAGGTCCGCTCGATCCAGGTGACGATCGCCAGGCGCAGCTCGTCGCGGTGCGCCAGATTTGCCGGTCCAGGACGTTCTTCTGCAGCAGTGCGAAGAAGGACTCCATGGCGGCGTTGTCGCCGCACGCGCCGACGCGTCCCATCAGCCCGACCAGCCCGTTGTTCGCGAGCGTTCTGGCGAAGGCCCGCGACCGGAATGACTGCCCTATCGCTGTGGACCACGGTTCTGGCGGGGTTGCGCAGCGCGATCGCGTTACGCAGGGCGCGGACCGCGAGGTCGGCTTTCATCCGGTCGCCGATGGCGTAGCCGACGATCTTGTTGGAGTGGCAGTCCTTGATCGCGCAGAGGTAGAGCTTGCCCTCACCGGTCCAGTGCTCGGTGATGTCGGTCAGCCATTTGACGTTCGGAGCCTCGGCGCTGAAGTCGCGGCCGATCAGGTCGTCGTGCGCCGGCGGGCCGGCCTTGCGGTTCAGCCCTCGCTTCTTGGAGTGCACCGACCAGATCTGCTGCAGCGAACACAGCCGAGCCACGCGGTTCTCGCCGGCGCTGATGCCGTGCTCGGTCAGCTCGTCAGCGACGAGCCGGTAGCCGAACTCCGGCGCTGCGTCGTGGATCTCATACGCGGCGTTGATCAGGTGCGCGTCGTCCCAGTCCCGTTGCGTGACCGGGTTCCGACGCCACGCGTAGAAGGCCTGCTTGCTGTACTTGAGCACCCGGCAGGTCACCGCGACGGGGATACCGTCGGCGGCGAGGTCACGGACCAGCGGGTACCTCATTTTGGGAGCGACTCGCGGGCGAAGAAAGCCGCTGCCCGCCGCAGGATCGATCTCGTTCTCCTGCTCCAGCAGCCGTTGCGCTTCTTCAACTCCCGCAGCTCGGCCGACTCAGCCGACGTGACACCCAGCCGGACACCGTCCTCGACGTCGGCTTGCTGCAACCAGCGGTGCAGGCAGGACTGGGAAATGCCGAAGTCCTTTTGCGATCTGGCTGACCGGCGCCTCGCCCCTGCGGGCGACAGCGACTACGTCATCGCGGAACTCTTTAGGGAATGCCTTGGGCATGGTGGCGATCCTTCGAGCGAGGACGAATCCTCACAGGTAAGGAGTCAACCGAACCGGGGGCAGTCCCAGCGTCTGCGCCGTGCCGATCCCGAGCTTCGCCCCCACCGACTCGATCGTGGCCCACTCCGAACTGTGCTCATGACGGCACTCCACCATCCGGACCGCGCGCTCACGCAACTCCGACGCGTACTTTCTTGACGTCGCAGATGACATGGATCCCATCCCCCTCGAAGAATCGAGTCTTGGGACACGCCGTCAGGGATTTCAGCGCTAGACGAACTTGCCGGCGCGACTACTGGGCGGCGTGCCGATAGGCCTCACGCAAACGCTTGCACATCAATAACAACACCCGGCGAGCGAAAACTGGATTGTCGTCTAGCAGACTGTTGAAAACGTGGGGGTAGATGACGAACGTGCGCAGGGAACCCACCGCCTCCACACTTGCAGTCCGCGGTTGTCCGTCGATCACACTAATTTCGCCGAAATAGTCGCCGGTGCCCAGCTCCCTACGCACCGACCCACCACTGGTGACGCGTGCCGTACCTGCGACGATCAAGTGGAAGCCGATCGCGCCGGCGCCTTCGGTGATTACCTCATGTCCGTCCGGGTGTTCGGTCTGCCGCCCCGATCTGACTAGCTGCTTAAGGGCACGCTTGGACAGTCCTTGAAACAGATCGATTGGGGCCAACCGAGCCTGGATTTCGTTCGCGTCCACAAGGTCTCCTCGATGGTCAGTTCGAGCCGAACCCTAGCCGTAATTCGGTTGCGATGTCCTTGGCTGTTTGCGTGGCTCCTGGGCGGTCGCGGACCGGGCGGATCGGTGGTAGGTGTCGGTGACTTTCAAGACTGATCATCTCCCGCCACTAACACGCTCGGCAGTATGGGGCGATAGCCCCCGAAAACCGGTGCCCGACCCGCCTCGTCACGCTCTGGACCGCATGAACCGGGCAAGGTTGCGCCCCGCCCCGAGCGAGCTAACGATCTGACCAGACACGCACCCGGGTCGCGCCAAGCAGGCTTGATGCGGTGAGCCCTGGGACGCCGTCGATGTGCCACCGAAGTTCTTCTGCTTCCTAACGAGCTTTGAATCGCCCTGGGTTTCGTAGAGGCTCCAATCCGTGAGGATGGAGCACATGTCACGTCCCAGCAGGCTCAGCCCGGAGCAGAAGGCCCGGGCGGTGCGGATGGTCTTGGAGGGCCAGTGCGACTATCCGACGCAGTGGCCGGCGATAGTATCGGTCGCAGAGAAGATCGGCGTCTCGGCTGAGACGTTGCGCAAGTGGGTCCGCCAGGCCGAGGTCGACGGCGGCCAGCGCGCGGGCCTCACCTCTGAGGAGGCGGCGGAGATCAAGCGGCTCAAGCGTGAGGTGGCCGAGTTGCGTCGCGACAACGAGATCCTCAAAGCGGCCGCGGCTTTCTTCGGGGCCGAGCTCGACCGGCCACAGCGGTTCTCGTGAGCTTCATCGAGGAGAACAAGGACCGCACCGACGGTGGACGTCGCTGGGGGGTCGAGTCGATCTGCCGGGTCCTGTGCGAGCAGGACATGGCGATCGCCCCCGCGACGTACTACGCCGCCAAGACCCGCGCGCCGTCGCCGCGCGCGGTGCGTGACGAGGAACTGAAAGCCGCGATCGTGGAGGTCAACAAGGCCAACTACGAGGTCTACGGCGCGGTGAAGATGCAGCGCGCGCTGCGCCGGGACAAGCAGATCGTGATCGGCCGGGACCAGACCGCCCGGCTGATGCGCGAACTCGGGTTGAAGGGCGTGCGGCGCGGCGCGTTCAAGCGGACCACCGTGACCGACGAGGCCGCTGCGCGGCCGGCGGATTTGGTGGACCGCAACTTCCACGCCGAGCGCCCTGACCAGCTGTGGATAGTGGACCTGACCTACATCAGGACGTGGCTCGGGTTCGCCTACCTCGCCTTGGTGGTCGACGTGTTCAGCCGCCGCATCGTCGGGTGGGCGCTGGCCACACACATGCGCACCGACCTGCCGCTCGAGGCGTTGGAGGTGGCGATCTGGGGCCGGCGACGCGCCGGCATCGACGATCTCACCGGCCTTATCCACCACGGCGATCGCGGAAGCCAGGGCGAATTCCAGTGGTCGTCGCAACACCTCGATAGTGGAGGTGGTTCGTGGTGTCACGAGGAAGGTCGTCGAAGCAGGCGAGCGAGCAGTCAGCGGTCGAGCAGCCGGCAGGTGGTCGTCGGCAGTGGGCGGCGGATCGGGCGTTACGGCCGGCGATGCGTTCGCCCGGGCGACCGGTGCCGTCCCGTGCGATCGAGCGCTCGTTCTGGCGGTTGATCGCTGGCGGTGCCACGACCGAGGATGCGGCCGCTGTGGTGGGCGTGTCGATGCCGGTCGCGTCGAGGTGGTTTCGGCACGCTGGCGGGATGCCCCCGATCAATCTGGCCGAGCCCTCTGGCCGCTACCTGTCTTTCGTTGAGCGGGAGGAGATCGCGCTGCTCGTGGCGCAGAGCCATGGGGTGCGTGAGATCGCTCGTCAGGTTGGGCGGGACCCTTCTACGATCTCGCGCGAGCTGCGGCGCAACGCCGCGACCCGGGCCTCGCAGCGGGGCTACCGGGCCGGGGTTGCCCAGTGGAAGGCGCAGCAGGCGGCCAAGCGCCCGAAGGCGGCCAAGCTCGCCATGCACCCGCAGCTTCGGGCCTACGTCGAGCAGCGCCTGTCCGGCGCCGTGCGCGACGCCCACGGCCGGCCAGTGCCTGGGCCGAACGTGTCGTGGGCGGGCCGCCGACAAGGGCGTCGGCGAGACCGCCGCTGGGGCAGCGCGTGGAGCCCGGAGCAGATCAGCCATCGCCTGCGGGTCGAGTTCCCCGATGATAAGTCGATGCGGGTCAGCCACGAGACGATCTACCAGTCGCTCTACGTCCAGAGCCGGGGCGCGCTGCGACGTGAGCTGACCGCGTGTCTGCGGACCGGGCGGGCGTTGCGCGTGCCTCGGGCCCGCAGCAAGGGCCGGGGCAAGAACTTCGTGACCGACCAGGTCCGGATCAGCCAACGCCCGGGCGAGGTGAGCGACCGGGCAGTGCCCGGGCACTGGGAAGGGGACCTCATCATCGGGCTGGACAAGTCGGCCATCGGCACGCTGGTGGAGCGCACCAGCAGATACACGATGCTGCTGCACCTGCCCCGCATGGAGGGCCACGGCATCGTGGCGCCGGTCAAGAACGGGCCACCGCTGGCTGGGCACGGCGCGCTGGCCGTGAATACCGCTATCGCCGGCCAGTTCGCGGCCCTGCCCGATCAGCTACGGCGTTCGCTTACCTGGGACCAGGGAGCCGAACTGGCCCATCACGTCAAGCTGACGATCGCGACCGGACTGCAGGTCTACTTCTGCGACCCGCACTCGCCGTGGCAACGCGGGACCAACGAGAACACTGTGAGTGCTACGCCAGTACTTCCGACCTGTCCCGCTGGAGCATGGAGGAGCTCGCCGCAGTCACCGCGACCCTCAACGCCCGGCCGAAAAAGACACTCCAATGGCGCACTCCCGCAGAAGCCTTTGCCAGTCAGCTACCCTCGCTCCAACAAGCCGGTGTTGCATCGACCCCCTGAACCTAAGCAGTACACGTCGATCCGCTACACGCAGCGGCTGGCCGAGGCCGGCGCCGTCGGGTCGGTCGGGTCCCGCGGCGACTCTTATGACAACGCGATGGCCGAATCCACGATAGGCCAGATCAAGGCCGAGTTGATCTACCGGCGTGGGCCGTGGCGCACGCTCGAGCAGCTCGAGTTCGCGCTGTTCGAGTACCTGGATTGGTGGAATCACCGACGCCTGCACGGCGAGATCGGACTCGTCCCGCCCGCGGAGAAGGAAGCCGCCCATTACGCAGCGCTGGCCGAGGCAACCGCGTGACGCCGCGGCGTGACGACAGCGTGACGATGACCGCCTGCCCGGTCTGCGGCACACCGTTCGCCCCGTCCGGGCGACAACGCTTCTGCGGCCAGGCCTGCCGGCAATCGGCCTACCGAGCAAGGCAGCCCGCCGTCGTGCTCGCACCCATCGAGCCCGGCGTCGCTCGCCGCGACGTCACCATCTACGAATGCAGCGACTGCGGGCAGCGCTACCACGCCCAGCAATGGTGCGAGGACTGCAACCGCCCCTGCCAACGCCTCGGCACCGGCGGGCCGTGCCCGTCGTGCGGCGATCCGATCACCATCGATGACCTCATTCGCCAATGACCAGACCAAGATCAGCAGCTACCCTCAACCCGAACCTCGCACGAGGCCGGTTCCCAACAAACCGAGTCTCTACCGAACCCAGGGCGGTTCAGTTCACCACCACCCGGCGCAGCTTCGCCACCGACGTGGTCGCCGTCCTCTACACCGACACGACGGTGCGCACCAGCCTGCTGGCCGACCCGATCACCAAGTACGCGCGCCACAGCGGCCTCGAACTGCTCGGCGCCGTCGTCATCGCCCACGGCGAACTGCGGACGCTCAGCACGGACCACCGGGCCACCAGCGTGCAACCCGAGCCCACCCCAAACGCAGCGCTGCACCTGATCTAACCGCTCGACACCCACCCGTCCGACATCTACCCGCTCGACCCGGCCCTGCCGGTCACACCCAGGCCTCGACCACTCGGTCGGGGCCTTCGTCATGTCCAGAAGGAGATCACCACCATGTCTCACGAACTCGAGCAGTTCCCTGACGGCAGCACCGCCTTCGCCGCCGGACACACCCAAGACGCCTGGCACCGGCTCGGCACCGTCCTCCCCGCCGGCCTCACCGCCCACGACGTCATGAGTTTCGCCCACCTGGGCGGCTGGGACGTCCGCAAGCGCCAGATCCACTCCATCCTGACCCACGACACCGGTCGGGTCAGCATCGAGATCGGCGGGAAGTTCGTCACCGTGCGCACCAATCCGGTCACCGGCGTCGAGGAAGTGATCGGCCTGGCCACCGGGCACGCCGGCATCATGGGCGACACCTACACGCCGTTTCAGAACGAGGCACTGGTGGACTACCTGCAGGCCATGACCGACGAGTCCGGGGCGTTCCTGGATACCGCCGGTTCGATGCGCGCCGGGGCAGACGTGTTCGTCACCATGAAGCTGCCCACCATGATGCTCGTCGGTGGCGTGGACGAACTGGACGTCAACATCGCAGTGCTCAACAACCACACCGGCAACCGCGCGATCACCGGGCTCATCACCCCGACCAGGATCGTGTGTGCGAACACCCAACGTGCGGCCCTGGGCAACGCCACGTCCAGCTTCAAGATCCGGCACACCGCCAACGCCGGCGGCCGGGTGCAGGAAGCCCGCGAGGCTCCTGGCCTGGCCTGGACGTACGTGGCCGAGTTCGAGATCGAGGCGGAGAAGATGATCCAGGCCGCTTTGTCCGAGGCAGCGTTCCGCACGACGTGCGACAACATCTGGAAGCCGCTCACCGACACCGCCACCGGTCGCAGCAAGACCATCGCGGCCAACCGCAGCGCGGCCCTCGATCGGCTGTTCGCGGACGCTGCCACCAACGCGGCCATCCGCGGCACGCGGTGGGCCGGCTACCAGGCCATCACCGAGTACCTCGACCACGCGGCGCCGGTAGCCGGCAAGACCAGTCACGACAAAGCGATCAACCGGGCGCTGCGCTCCGTCGACGGCAGCGTGGTGGCGCTGAAGGAGAAGGCGTTTGCACTACTGAGCCTCTGACGGCCACAGGTTGGGCTGGCTCGCGCTCCGCGAGCCGGTCCAGCCGCACTGCTGCTGATCGATCAGACTGGGCGGCGTGCCGATGACTGGTGCGCGCCGGCGCTGGCCGCGCCGCCGGAAGCTGGGGCTGGCAGTGAGCGACGTCGTCACCCACATGCGGCGTACGACGTGCCGGTGTTCAAGCGGCTCTCGACGATCAGTGCGTGAGGACAGTTCTACTGCCCGCGCGCAGCGCGCCACCTGACCGAAATGTGGTCGCGTTGACCACGAGGTGCTGTCGATCGCCCCGTCTTGCGCGTCGACGTCGGCGCCAGCGTCGAGCAGCGCATCGAGGGTTTGGATGTCATGGCTGCTCCCAGCCCAGTGCTGCGGGGTCTCGGCGTGCCGGCCGGTGCTAGCGGCGTTGACATCTGCACCGCTTTGACCAGTGCTTGGACGACCCCCGGCAGCGTTGGGGAGACGCGCGCCTGCCGGGTGCGACGGGATAGGGCCCTGTCGGGTGGATGACCGCTGCCCTGTCGGCCGCGCGACTGCTTCACGGCGGTCAAGGGCCGATGCTTCGGCTAGCAACCCAGATGACCTGAGGAGATCGCCATGATGACGCATCCGGTAGTCGCGGAGTCCCTGGTCCGCCAGCACCGCAGCGACCTGCTACGCGGCGCCGAGCAGGCCCGCCTCGTGCGTACCGCTCGGACCCGTCGCCACGTCTCGCGTCGGTCGCGCGGCTCGACGGTACGAGCCCTGGTGGCATCGGTCGCACCAACCCCGACCCACGCGCCAACTCGTCCAGCGATGATTCGAGCCGGTCACTGAATCCACATCTGATCGAACAGGACCCCCAGGGCGGGAGACCGCTTGAAGTTGTGCACTCGCGTCGAGAGCACGTCGACCGATGACGTGTTGACCAGCGGGACCCAGGGGGCCGCGGCGAGCAGGTCGTGCTCGACCTGAGCCCACAATTCGTTCGCGTCGGCGAGGGAGGTCGCCTGAACTGCCTCGGCCTGATCCATCAACCGGTCGAGGGCGTGGTCGCAGAACTGCGCCGGATTCAAGTTGCCCCCATCCGCAGCGACGAACGCGCCGCAGCGGTAGTTGGCAAACTCGTTGGCAGCGCTCGCGTCGTTTGTAAGCCAGCCCATCATTCCCACTTGCACCTTGTTGCGGGAGTCGAGCACGTACGGGAAGTAGTGGCTGTAGATGTCGGGATCACGCGAAACCGTGTACACGACGTTGAATTTCAGGGCTTTCAGCGCGGCGACGACGGGTTGGATGCCCGCTTCCGCGAACTCCGGCGCCCACACAGTCACGGTCGTCCGTTCCGGGTGCAGAGCCTTGACGAGTTGCTGCGCCTTGCCGAGATTCGTCCCCTGCCAAGCGGGCGCGGTGTGGGTCGTGTACGGACAGGTCGGCCGATAGCCCGGGTAGTCGGGCGGAAGGAATTGGCAGGTAAAGGTCGCGGGGATGTTCCAGTTGTCGGCGACGGCTTTGCGATCGATCGCGTATGCGAGCGCCCTGCGTGCGTTTAGGTTGTTGAACGGCGCGATCCGGGTATTCAGGAATACGCCAAACATGTTTTGGCTCGGTGTGACGCGGAGCCGGATGCCGAAGCGGGTGCGCAAAACATCCAGGATTGCGGCATCGACGGTCGGGTACGCGTCCAGGGCATTGGCCCAATCGGCGGTCGCGGCGAACACGTCGTCGACGGCAGCCTTCGAATTGGCCGGCGGCAGCATCCGATACTCGATGCGGTCCGGGAAGCCGGCCGGCTGCGCCGCGGCCGACCACTCGCGGAAGAACGGGTTGCGCGTGAAGACGATGAGCCGGTCGGGCACGTAGCGTGCGATCTGGTACGGGCCGGTCGCCGGAATCGGATGGGTCTTCTGCTCGGTGAGCGGTAATCCGGGTGGCGCCGCAATCGCATACGTAAGGACATCCAACAGATTGCCGCTGGGACGGACGAGCTTGATCGTCACGGTTCGGGTGGCGTCGTCGACTGTGATGCCGGAGATGTCGCAGCGACTCGGTCCGCAGTGATCCGCGCCGACGAGCAGGTCCGGGAGCAAAGACCCGTACGGACCTGCCGCTACTCGCTCGATGCCGCGTTTGACGTCATCGACGGTGATCGGTTTTCCTGTCGACCAGCGGATGCCATCCCGAAGCCGGAAGGTGTAGGTGCGATCACCGTCGGTCGGTTCGGGAATCGCGGTGGCGAGATTCGGCACGATGGTCAGGCCGTCGGCCCCGCTGACATGCCGGAACGCCAGCAGGCTGTCATAGCTGCCGGCAAGCAGTGAGCCGGCAATGAAACCGTTGACGAAGAGCGGGTCGATACCGTGCGCCGGGCCGACGAGGTGCAATGTGCCGCCGCGATGTAGCGCCGGGTCGCTTGTGGTCGTGATCCAGAGCTTTCCCGCGGCGGCGGTGATGCCGCCGGGGATCGGGCCGGCGGGCACGGTGCGGATCAATCGGCCGTCGGCGGGGTCGATCTCGACGATCCCCCGGCTGCCTTGCAGAGTGGTCCAGAGGTGGCCGTTCACGGCGGTGATCTGGTCGGGATGTTGGCCGACCGTCACGGGGTTGGCGACGGAGGCGTCGGTCGTCGCGATCCGTGCGATCGCGTTTCCGCCGTTGTAGGAGACCCAGACACCGTCGCCGACGACAGCCACACTTCTGGGGTTAGACCCCACCCGAATCGGGGCTCCGATCGGCACATGGCGTAGGCCGTCTATCTGGGTCACCGTGTCCGAGGCCGAGTTTGCCACCCAAATGTCGCGGCCGGCGGCGATCCCGCTCGGACCGGACCCGACCGCGATGGGTGGCTGCACAACCTGGTTGACGTACGGGTCGATGCGCGACACGGTCCCGTCCGCAGCGTTGGTGACCCACACCGAACCGTGTGCGACCACCACGCCGCTGGGTGCGACACCGACCTGGATCGGGCGGCGCGCATCGCCCGTCGTCGGGTCGATCCGTGACACGGTCCCGTCCCCGCTGTTGGTCACCCACATCGAGTCCGGACCCGGGGCGATCGCCGACGGGGCAACCCCCACCATGATCGTGTCGACGACGTGCAGACTCGCCGCGTCGATCCGGGTCACGGTGTTCGAGTCGGTGTTCGTGGTCCAGATCGAGCCGAACCCATCAGCGACCGCAGTCGGCCCGGCGGCGATGCCGACCGGCTGCCCGAGGAGGTGGCCGGTGCCGGGATCGATGACCGCGAGGGAGTTCTCGCCCACGGCCGTGAGCTCGGTCGATTCGCCACCCTGCCGCAGTGCCACGACGAGGACACCGGCCACCACGATGGCGACGAGCGCGGCGCCGAGCGTCGTGAGCCGTGGATGGGTGGCGAGCGGCTTCGGTAGCCAGCGTGCGACCGGCGCCGGTGCGAAGGTGCTGATCAGGGCGGCCATCTGCCGGGCGGGGTCTTCGCCCTCGGGGAACACC